>CAZIVW010000013.1:0-84388 GCA_964542975.1 uncultured Sphingopyxis sp. | reverse complement strand
CACCGCGAGCCTGAATCACAGCCGTCACCGCAAATCAATGGGTCCTGACCCTAGACCAATTAAAGGACATTACTTTTGCCTTTCTTCGGGAGAATCCTAGTTATCGTCACGAAACAGCGACAAATCTGACAGTTGCAGCAGTTTTGCAGGCATTTCCTGCATGTCAGGCGTCACCTGTTAGTAAATGAGTGCAATCTCAAAAATTGCGAACAAGCAATGAAAATTAACCGATCAAAGGGGCTGCCATGAATACTTTAAATCAGCCCCTCCGTTGCGGCATATTGATTGTTGGATCTCTACTCTGGGATGAGGAAGATGAGCACAGAAATATTTGGCGAGAAAGCCGACTTGATTTAACTGCTAAGCAATTCGTGAGCGCACCTATCCGTTACGGCAGAAAGTCTGCAACTTGGAGTGGTGCATTCACGATGATTTTGGATCAAAACTCGGCTTGTGGACGTGGTTTGCTGGTGCCCTGCAAGTCCCAAATTAGTTCATTTGAGCAACTGGTCGAAGAAGTGCAGTGGCTTTGGTCGGCTGAGTCTCGAAAAGAGCCCTCCAGCAAATTTCATGCAAAGTGGGGATGCATAGGTGCGCTTTTTGCTACTAATGCAAACAACTCAGATATCCATAAAAAATGGAAGATTTATTTTGAAAAAGAAGAACCTACATCGCTTCCGGCCATCGACCGCGAGGGTACGTTAAATATGCCTTGGCCGCGTACGCAGCAAGAAGCTCTAGTGGAAGACTTCGATATCATTCTTGCCACTGCGACTATGCCGGACCCCAGTGAACGCCAACCTAGTGCCCAACGGATAGCTGAGGCGTGGATAAGTCAGAACGATGGATCCGAGCGTTACTTTTTTGAAAATGTTAAAAATGGGATCAGAACCCAAGATGATCTAGATATATGGGAGGCTATTTTGGCGCAAGTTCCCTCCTGGATGGCCTCTGAAAAATACAAACCTGCGATAGAAATTCTTAACGCTGAATTGCCGAAGGGGTAGTTAGACTGGGGATGGGATGAAATGATTCTCTGAATATACTTTTTTGATTGTATGCCCGCAATCAGATCAGAGATTAACGGCAAAGTTTGCGCTACGTCCGCGTCCGCTTTTTGATAATGTAGCTTGGCAACTAGTTGGCTGCTTTTGGGTCGAAAGCAGAAGTTCGGCTCATTTTGCGGGCTTGTAAATTTGTTCCACATATGTTCTCATGCATCATGATCACAAACAATGGACGCGGCGCGACAGACAACAGGACAAGCGCCCGCTTCGGCCTTCCAGAACGCGAAGCTGATGGTGATTGGCTGGACGAGCAGCGCCTGATCGATGGAAAGCCCCCTCGGCTCAAAACAAATGTTACGGTTCTAAAGCCCAAGACAATCATCAGCTACAACCGGTCACCGGACCTAGGATTTGACCGTTCTATCAATCCATTCGCAGGCTGCGAACATGGCTGTATTTATTGCTATGCCCGCCCCACTCATGCCTATCACGACCTATCCCCCGGCCTAGACTTCGAAAGCCGCTTATTCTCAAAGCCCAGCGCCGCCGCACTGCTCCGTGCCGAATTGGCCAAACCCAGCTACCGCGCCGCGCCCATCGCCATCGGCACCAACACCGACGGCTATCAACCCGTGGAACGCGAATGGGGCATTACGCGCAGCATCGTCGAAATCTTGCTGGAAACCCGCCACCCGCTCTACATCACCACCAAATCCGACCGATTGCTGCGCGATATCGACTTATTGACGCAAATGGCGGACCAGCAATTACTCGCCGTCGCCATATTCATCACCACTTTAGACCCCGACCTTGCCCGCCGTCTGGAACCCCGCGCCCCGCACCCGCAGCGCCGCCTTGCGGCAGTGCGCGCCTTGCGCGATGCGGGCATTCCGGTTCAGGTCAATCTGTCGCCCATCATCCCCGCCATCACCGATCATGAAATCGAAACGCTGATCGCCGCCGCTTCATCGGCGGGGGCCAATGCGATTTCATCCATCCTGCTGCGCCTGCCCCACGAAGTCGCCCCGCTGTTTCGCGCATGGCTGGCCGCCCATTTCCCAGACCGCGCCGCCAAGGTGATGCACATCATCCAAGAAACACGGGGCGGCCGTGACTATCAATCCGACTTTTTCACGCGCATAAAGGGCCAAGGCATTTGGGCGGACCTCATCCGGCAACGCGTCCGCAAAGCCGCACAACGTCATGGTCTCACCCAACCCATCGCCCCGCTTCGCTGCGACCTGTTCACCCCGCCCGCATGGGACGGCCAATTATCCCTTTTCTAAGACAAAAGCCGCCGCGCCCATGCGGGGGCCCGGCGGCTTTTGCTATCTCAACCTTTCGCGCGCCTTAGGCGCTGATCGATTTCAACCGATAATCTTTATAATCATCACGGATCTGGCGTTTCAAAATCTTGCCCGTCGCCGTGTGGGGCAGGCTGTCGACAATCAACACTTCATCCGGCATCCACCATTTGGCAATTTTATCGCGCAAATGCGTCAACACCGTTTCGGGGTCCAGCGTCACGCCCGCTTTGGGCACGACCAGCAAAATTGGCCGCTCATCCCATTTCGGGTGGAACACACCCACCGCCGCGGCTTCTTGCACCCCAGGCGCGCCCACAGCGGCATTTTCCAATTCAATCGAGCTAATCCACTCCCCGCCCGATTTAATCACATCCTTGGCGCGGTCGGTAATTTGCATCACGCCATCGGGGTGAATAACCGCGACATCGCCGGTGTCGAACCAGCCATCATCATCGGTCGCATCCTCGTCGGCGCGGAAATAGCGTTGGATGATCCACGGACCACGGCACTGCAAACGACCGCTGCTCACCCCATCACGCGGCAAGACCTGATCTTCATCGTTCACAATGCGCAGACCCACACCAAAGGGCGGGCAACCTTGGCGGCTGACCACATCCACCTGCTCATCAAAGCTCAGTTCATCCCAATTCCATGGGCGTTTTCCGGTGGTGCCAATCGGGCTGGTTTCGGTCATCCCCCACGCATGGCCAACATCAACGCCCGCTTTCATAAAGCGCTCTATCATCGAACGCGGCGCGGCGGACCCGCCGATTAACACGCGCTTTAGCTTGCCATAATCCATGCCCGTGGCATCCATATGGGCAAACATCGCCAACCAAACCGTTGGCACCGCAGCGCTATGCGTCACGCCCTCTTGGTGCATCAAATCACATAAAACAGCGGCATCATTGACGGTCGAAAACACCAATTTCGCCCCCACCGTCGCGGCGGCATAGGGCACGCCCCAGCTATTGGCATGGAACATCGGCACAATCGGCAACAACACACTACGGTTGGCCAAGTCCAGCACATCGGGCTGAATTTCCGTAATCGCATGGATCACATTCGACCGATGCTCGTAAAGCACCCCCTTGGGATTGCCCGTGGTTCCCGACGTATAGCACAGCCCCATCGGGTCCCGCTCGTCCAACTGCGCCCATTCAAAAGAACCGTCCTCAGCATCGATCAAATCTTGATAGGATAAATATCCGTCGCGCGCAGGCCCGTCGAACAGGATGAAATGTTCCACACTGGGCAATTGGTCGCGCAACCGCTCCACAATCGGGACAAAAACCTCATCCACAAAAATCAGCCGATCTTCGGCATGGTTGATGATGTAGATCAATTGATCGTCAAATAAACGTGGGTTGATGGTGTGCAAAATACCGCCCATCCCCGCCGTGCCATACCAGCTTACCAAATGATGCCCATGGTTCATCGCCAGCGTGCCAATGCGGTCGCCCTTCACCATGCCCAGCTTGCTGATCGCGGCAGCAAATCGCCGCGCGTCCAGGCCAATCTCACCCCAATTGCTGCGCGATACACGCCCATCCGCCCAGCGGGTGACAATTTCACGGCCAGAATGTTCCCGCGCGGCATGGTCGATCAAATCGGTGATCAACAACGGGCGGCCTTGCATGGTCATATCGACATCCTCTCGCTTATATTTATTTCTTCGCCAGAGTGAGCAGAGAATATCCGCTGCGCAAGCCCTTTGCCGCTAAACACGCATGCTTCAGGCCGTTTTTTATCCCCGAAACCGAAAATCCTTGGCCTGCACCAAGCTCAGCTTGGCGTCCGACACGCCGTCCACCATTTCCAAACGCGACATCAGGTCGGCGCTCAGCTTGAATCGGCGGCCCAGCAAAATAGCAATATCATCATCATTCAGCGGATCGCGCGTCAAAATCGTCACCCGCCCGCGCGCATCCTCATGGCTGACCAGCAAACGGGCCATTTCCGTCACCGCTTCCGCCCGCTCCACACGGCACAGCAATTGCAACGCCGCCGTCGCCGCCATCTCATCCAAATCCTGCGCCCCGCGCACGGTCACACGCGGCGTTTCTTCGCCTTCCAGCAAATCCAACTCAACGTTCAACAGCGCACATCCGCCATTTTTCGCCAGCTCTTCCAAAACCTTGCCCGCCGCCTCATCAAAACAGCTCGATTGGAACTGCCCACTGCGGTCCGATAGGGTCAGGTTCAAGAAACGATTGCCGCGCTGCGACATACGGGGCCGCGCGCTTTCGACCATCGCCGCCATCATCATGGGCACCCGCGTTCCGGCGGTCATCTCGACATTTTCGCAAATATCACCATAGGTGCGGGCGTTGCGCGCCGCCAAAATTGCCTCATGCTGCTCGACCGGATGGGACGAGAAATAGAAACCAAAGGCGTCTTTTTCCTTGGTCATCCGCTCGGCCAGCGTCCATGGCTCGGCGCTCGGCAAATGCAGCACCGGCGCCAAATCCATATCGCCGCCAAACAGCCCGCCTTGGCCCGTCATGCGTTCGCGGGCCATCGCACTGGCCGACGCCAATAATGTCTCCGCCCCGCCAAAGGCTTTGGGCCGATTGGGCTCAATCTCGTCAAATGCCCCTGCGGCGGCCAAGGCTTCAATCTGGCGGCGGTTCAACATTTTGGGGTCAATGCGATTGGCAAAATCATCCAAAGATTTGAAATGCCCCTTGCTATGCCGTTCGGCGGCCAAGGCCTCCATCGCCTTCTCGCCCACGCCCTTCAACGCCCCCAAAGCATAGCGCACGGCCAATTCGCCATCCACGCGGCCGACCGAAAAATCCGCCTCGCTATGGTTCACCGACGGCGGCGCAATTTGGATGTTCAAACGGCGCATATCGTCCACAAAGATCGTCAGCTTATCCGTCTGATGGCTGTCGAACGACATCGACGCCGCAAAAAATTCATGCGGATAATGGGCCTTCACCCATGCGGTTTGATAGGACAGCAAAGCATAAGCCGCCGCATGGCTCTTATTGAAACCATAGCCCGCAAATTTATCAATCAAGTCAAACAGTTCATTTGCCGTCTTGGCGTCAATATTGTTATGCTCGGCAGACCCCTTCACAAAGGCTTCGCGCTGGGCATCCATTTCTGCCTGAATTTTCTTACCCATGGCACGGCGCAGCAAATCCGCGCCGCCAAGGCTGTAACCCGCCAAAATCTGGGCGGCCTGCATCACCTGTTCTTGGTAAACGAAAATGCCATAGGTTTCCGCCAAAATCCCCTCCAGCAAGGGGTGGGGATAGGCAATGTCTTCGCGGCCATTTTTCCGCGCGCCAAATAAGGGAATATTGTCCATCGGACCGGGCCGATACAGCGCCACCAGCGCCACAATATCCCCAAAATTGGTCGGCTTCACCGCCGACAGCGTGCGCCGCATCCCCTCGGATTCCAACTGGAACACGCCCACCGTATCACCGCGCTGCAACAGCGCATAAACGGCCTCATCGTCCCAAGACAATGTTTCAAAATCAACATCCACACCGCGCAGCGCCAACAACCGCCGCGCTTCCTTCAGCACGGACAGGGTTTTTAGACCCAAAAAGTCGAACTTCACCAATCCCGCGGTTTCGACAAATTTCATGTCAAACTGCGTCACCGGCATGTCGGACCGCGGGTCGCGGTACAGCGGCACCAATTGGTCCAGCGGCCTGTCGCCAATCACCACACCCGCGGCATGGGTCGAACTGTGACGCGGCAGGCCTTCCAACTGACCCGCCAATTTGAACAAGCGCCGCACGCCTTCGTCATTTTTATATTCGGCGGCCAATTCCGGCACGCCGTTCAGCGCGCGGTCCAGCGTCCATGGGTCGGTCGGGTGGTTGGGCACCAATTTCGCCAAACGGTCGACTTGCCCATAGCTCATCTGCAAAACGCGGCCCGTGTCCTTTAATACGGCGCGCGCTTTTAATTTACCAAAGGTAATGATCTGCGCCACCGTGTCGCGGCCATATTTTTCCTGCACATAACGAATAACTTCGCCGCGCCGCGTTTCACAAAAATCGATATCAAAGTCGGGCATAGAAACGCGTTCTGGGTTCAAAAAGCGTTCAAACAGCAAACCCAATTTCAGCGGGTCTAGGTCGGTGATGGTCAGCACCCACGCCACCAAACTGCCCGCACCCGAACCACGGCCTGGCCCCACCGGAATATCATTCGACTTGGCCCAGTGAATAAAGTCCGCAACGATCAAGAAATAACCGGGAAAGCCCATCTGAATGATGATGCCAACCTCATAATCCAGCCGCTCGGCATAGGCTTTGCGGTCCTCATCGCTCAGATCATCATAAACGGCCAGACGGGCCTCCAGCCCCTCCAGCGCCAATTGCCGCAACTGCGCCGCTTCCCCTTCGCGGTCGCCCGCAAGGCTGGGCAAAATCGGCTTGCGCTTGGGCGCCATAAAGGCACAGCGCTGGGCCACCACCAGCGTATTGCTCAGTGCTTCTGGAATATCCGCAAATAATTCCGCCATCACATCGGCGGGTTTCAGCCATGCTTGCGGGTTGCTGACGCGGCGGCCCTCGGTCTCAATATAGGCGGACTGGGCGATGCACAGCATGGCATCATGCGCGTCATGAAAATCCGGCTCGACAAAATTGGCGGGGTTGGTCGCCACCAATGGCAAGGCACGGCGATAGGCCATGTCGATCAGCGCATGTTCCGCCGCTTCCTCGACGCTGTCACCGCGCCGCGACAATTCCACATAAAGGCGCGACGGAAACAAAGCCTCCAACCGCTCGGCATATTGGGTGGCGGCATCCCTTTGTTCGTCCGCCAACAAACGGGCCAAGGCCCCTTCGCCGCCCGCTGTCAGGCACAATAAGCCATCGGTTTTGCCGACCAAAAAATCAAATGGCACATGCGGTTCTTGCTCGACTGGACGGTCCAAATGGGCCGCCGACACCAGCGCGCATAAATTATCATATCCCACCGCATCTTGGGCATAAAGCGCCAGCCAATCGACAATTGGCGCGCCATTTTGCATCCGCGCACCGGGCCGGGCGACGCTGACCAACGCGCCCACCACCGGCTGAATACCCGTGCCCTTACAGGCGTCGCCAAAGGCCATAACCCCATATAAACCATTGCGGTCGGTCACCGCGACGGCGGGAAATGCCCGCGCTTTGGCCGCCTTGGCAATGGCCTTGGGATCAATCGCCCCCTCCAGCATGGTAAAACTGGAAAACACGCGCAGGGGAACAAAATTGCTATGGGCCATAAGGGAAATGCTATCTCAGTCACATCAGCGTCATCCCCAGCCCCGCCCTGTGTCCTACAGGGCCCGTATGCCGGAAAATCGCGCAATCACATCATGTTAAAACCATAGTAGCCGATATCAGGACAGCCATGCAACATCCGCACGCAATCCTTCATCCCACCGCGCCGCGCTCTTTGCTTGCCGTCACTGGTCCAGCAACGCCTCAATATCTTTGGCCAGCGATTTGGGCTTGGTGGTCGGCGCATAACGTTCCACCACTTTGCCGCTGCGATCCACCAAAAATTTGGTGAAATTCCATTTGATCGCGTCCGTCAAAATGCCCGATTGTTCCGATTTCAAATGTTTGAAAATCGGGTCGGCATCGTCGCCATTCACATCAATTTTCGCCATCACGGGGAAAGTGACATCATAGGTCAGCGAACAAAAATTGGCGATTTCCGCCGCGTCGCCCGGTTCCTGCGCGCCAAATTGATTGCAGGGAAAGGCCAGCACTTCAAACCCACGATCCTTATAATCGCGGTAAAGCTGTTCCAATTCCTCATATTGCGGGGTGAAACCACATTTGGACGCGGTGTTGACGATCAGCAGAACCTTGCCCTGATAATCGGCCAAAGGCTGGCTTCCGCCATTTGGCAAAGGTGCCGCCAAGTCATAAATCGTCATAACCCATCCCTCCCGCTCATCTGTCCGTTGGTGATTATGCCGCGATCTGCCCATCATGCAAGCGCCACACACGGTCCATTTTTTCGGCCAGCCGTTCATTATGCGTCGCGACCAACGCCGCCGACCCATGCCCCCGCACCAGCGCCATAAATTGGTCAAACACGCGGTCCGCCGTGGCTTCATCCAAATTGCCGGTGGGTTCATCGGCCAACACCAATAAAGGCTGATTGGCCAAGGCACGGGCCACCGCCACACGCTGTTGTTCGCCGCCCGATAATTTGCTGGGTTTATGGTGCAGACGCTCGCCCAGCCCCAAACCCGACAGCAGTTCCGCCGCTCGTGCTTCGGCATCCGCTTGGCGGGTCCCACGGATCAATTGCGGCAACACCACATTTTCTATGGCGCTAAAATCGGGCAATAAATGGTGAAATTGGTAAATAAAACCAATTTTCTCGCGCCGCACACGGGTGCGTTCGCCCTGATCATGATGGGTAACATTTTCGCCATCAATCTCAATCTTGCCCTGAAATCCACCCTCCAACAGGCCCACAGCCTGCAACAAGGTCGACTTGCCCGACCCCGAAGGCCCCAACAAAGCCACAATCTCGCCGCGCCGCAGCGTGGCATCAATCCCGCGCAGCACATGGATGGTCACATCGCCCTGCGTAAAACTGCGGCGCAAATCGGCCAATTGCAAAACCGGCTTATTCATAACGCAGCACCTGCACAGGGTCGGTATTGGCGGCTTTTAACGCGGGGTATAATGTCGCCAAAAAGCTAAATACCACCGCCATCAAGGCAATACCGACAATTTCAAACGGATCGGGCTTGGACGGCAATTCCGTCAAAAATCGAATGCTGGGGTCCCACAGCGATTGCCCCGTCAAATATTCCGCAATTTTCAGCACATGCTGACGGAAATACAGCAGCGAAAATCCAGTAATCATGCCAACAATCGTGCCCGCAATCCCAATGGACAAACCAATCGCCATGAATATCCGCAGCACCGCATCGCGCGGCGCGCCCATGGTCCGCAAAATCGCCATGTCCCGCGTTTTGGCCCGCACCAACATGATCAGGGACGAAATAATATTAAACGCCGCCACCAACACAATCAGCGACAAAATGACAAACATCGCCACCCGTTCAATCGCCAAAGCTTCAAACAGGCTGGCATTCATCGACCGCCAATCCTGCACCACGGCCTGCCCCGCCACTTGGTTGACCAACGGGGCCAATATCTGACCCACCTTGTCGGGATCATCAACTTTCACTTCGACCATCCCAATTTGATCGCCCAACAACAACAGCAATTGGGCGTCCTGCATCGGCATCACGACATAGGCTTTGTCGAAATCATATACCCCAATTTCGAAAATCGCCGCCACACGGTAACTAATCTCGCGCGGCACAGTGCCAAAGGGGGTCGAGCGTCCAGCGGGGTTGATGATGGTGATATTGGTTCCCACCGCCGCGCCCAAATTGCGCGCCAATTCCGACCCAATCGCCACGGTTCCCGCCTCTGGTGTCAAATCCGACAAGCGCCCTTGCAACACCTTGCCGCCCAGCGTGTCGTTGCGCTGAATATCCTCCATCCGCATCCCGCGCACCAGCACGCCTTCGACGCGGCCATTAAAGGTCGCCAATAATGGCTGTTCAATCAACGGCGTGGCGGACACAACCCCCGGCGTGGCTTTGGCTTTTTTGACAATATCCTGCCAATCATCCAACCGCCCGCCATATCCTTGGATGACCGCATGGCCATTTAATCCAACGATTTTGTCGAACAAATCAGCGCGCACCCCGTTCATCACGCTCATCACAATGACCAGCGCCGCCACGCCCAGCATCACAGCCACAAAGCTGAAAGCCGCTGCGACAAAGATAAATCCTTCGCCGCGCTGGGGTAATAAATAGCGTTTGAAGATGGTGCGCTCATAGGGGCGAAGGATCATAAACTTACCGTCCCAGACACGCGTGATCGATTTTCATGCACTGGCTTTTAGGCGGCAGCGCCCCCGCTGGCAATGGCCGGTATCGCTCCGCCCCGCCCTTATCCGAACATCCGCGCATAAATATCGTGAATATCGGGACAATCCATTCGGCGGATGTCACCCCCATGCTATGTTGCGATTGTGCAACAGGCATATAAAAAAAGAAATGATCTTTCACACTAAGCGATGACAAACACCGAAACAGTCCCTAGCCAAAGCATATCTGGTTCAGATGCGGCCCAAAGGCCCGGTTCCAGGGAGCGTAGATCTGTCGTCGGGTCTACATCCAAAAGGGGGATGGCGACGTTCGTCACAGGCGCCCGAGTATCCACGCGATGCTCGGGCGTTGTGATTCAAGCCCCTAAGCTATTCAGTATCCCCCAGCATCACGCCATCCGAATGCGATCATCGCCCCAGCCCGATCACCCTTCCGCGTCGGCAATATCCACCAGCAATTCGGGGTCCAACACCCGCACACGCCCTTGTTCCAGTGCGATAATCTGGGACTCCTCCCAGCTTCGCAATTGCCGGTTAATATGCTCGCGGCTCATCCCCGCAAAATTGCCCAGCTCTGTCTGGCTCAATTCCACGCGCAAGCTGCTCTCCGAACCACTACGAATTAAACGCAGCAAATAACGCGCCAAACGGGGACCAGAGGCAAAGGCACGGTCGCTTTCAATGGTTTCATTGGCGGTCCGCAATCGGCGGGCCAGTTGCTGCATCAACGACCAAGCAAAATCGGGGTGGCTTGCCGCAAATTCGCGCATCGCCGCGCGGCTTAACTGCAAGGCTTGCCCATTGCTGGTGGCAATCACCGACGCGGTGCGTTCGCCGCCGTCCAACAAGGCAATTTCGCCCAACACCGCGCCAGCTTCGGCATAAGCCAGCACAATTTCGCGGCCACCGGGCGATAACATCGACACACGGGCCGCGCCTTCGGTCAAGATAATCAGGCTGTCGCCCGCATCGCCTTGCGCCAGCAATTCTTTGCCGCGCTTAAAAGGGATGAGCCGCGCCAATGCGACCAGCTCACCCCAATGTTTTTCCGTCAGGCCGGAAAATATGCTGTCCGCTCCTTGCATCGCCGCAAGCTTTTCATGGACCATATTTTCCTCCCCTAACGTCATGTCATACCAATCGGCTTTGCTTGACCGCAGCCTCAATAAAGCCCTTGAACAGCGGATGCGGCTCAAAGGGTTTCGACTTTAATTCCGGATGGAATTGCACGCCAATGAACCAAGGATGGTCCGGACGTTCAACGATTTCCGGCAACATGCCATCGGGAGACAGACCAGTGAACAGCAAACCGCCCGCTTCCAGCTTTTCCCGATAGTCATTGTTGACTTCATAACGATGACGGTGACGTTCGCTAATATCCTTGGTGCCATAAACAGCCGCAACACGGCTATTTGGTGACAATTTGGCATCATAAGCGCCCAAACGCATGGTTCCACCCAAATCGGTGTCCGCACCGCGCTGTTGCAAGCCTTCTTCGCTCATCCATTCGGTGATCAAACCGACAATCGGTTCCTTCGTCGGGCCAAATTCCGTGCTGGATGCGTCCGCGATACCGCTGGTGTTGCGGGCCGCCTCGATGCACGCCATTTGCATACCCAAGCAAATACCCAAGAAAGGCACACCGCGTTCGCGCGCAAAGCGCACGCTGTTGATCTTGCCTTCCGAACCGCGCTCGCCAAAACCGCCGGGCACCAAAATGCCATGCATCGGTTCCAAATTGGCGACCAGATCATCCTCTTTCTCGAACATTTCTGCATCAAGCCAGCGGATGTTCACCTTCACGCGATTGGCCAAACCGCCATGCACCAAGGCTTCGTTCAACGATTTATAGGCATCGGGCAAGGACACATATTTGCCAACAACGCCAATGGTCACTTCGCCTTCGGGGTTGTTCTTGCGGTCCATAATATCGTCCCAGCGCGCCAAATCAGGCTCTGCTGCGTCATGGATGCCAAAGGCCCGCAACACTTCACGGTCCAACCCTTCGCCATGATATTGGGCCGGAACGGCATAAATGCTGTCAGCGTCCAGCGCCGGAATAACCGCTTCTTTGCGAACGTTACAGAATTGGGCAATTTTTGCGCGCTCGCTGTCCGGCAAAGGCTTTTCACAGCGGCACAGCAAAATATCCGGCTGCACGCCCAGCGATGCCAATTCGCGCACGCTATGCTGCGTCGGCTTGGTCTTCAACTCGCCCGCTGCGGCAATATAGGGCACCAAGGTCACATGGACGGACAGCGAATTTTCGCGGCCCACTTCGTTGCGTAATTGCCGAATGGCTTCAATGAAGGGCAGCGATTCAATATCGCCCACCGTGCCGCCAATTTCGCACAATACGAAATCAAGGTCCGCCGTATCCGCACGGGCAAAGGCCTTAATCGCGTCGGTCACATGGGGCACTACTTGCACCGTCGCACCCAGATAATCGCCGCGACGTTCTTTCGCGATAATATCCTGATAAATACGACCAGAGGTAATATTGTCACTCTGCCGCGCCGCAACACCGGTAAAGCGTTCATAATGGCCCAAATCAAGGTCCGCTTCGGCCCCATCATCAGTCACAAACACTTCACCATGTTGATAGGGCGACATCGTGCCCGGATCGACATTTAAATAAGGGTCGAATTTCCTGATCCGCACGCGATATCCGCGTGCTTGCAACAGGGCCGCGAGGCTAGCCGCCATCAAACCTTTTCCAAGGGAGGAGACCACGCCGCCGGTGATAAAAATGAACCGCGCCATGGGAGAAAAGACTTACTCAAAAGGTGGGGGGCGACGCAAGCCGCCGAATCATAAACGGTGGAAAATATTTTTCCACCGTTCACAGGCTGATGATGTCCGCAGCCGAAACTGCGGAACAAATTATTTCGTGGCTGGTGCCTTTGCAGGAACCGGTTCCGATGCCGCAGCGGCAGCCGCGGCGGCTGCCAATGGGTCATCGCTGGCCACCGGCTGAGCAGGAACCGCCGCACCATCACCCGTCGGTGCGGGCGCCGTCAACGAACCCAAACCGCCGCCGCTTTGCTGCTGCGCCGATTTCGACAGGCTTGTGTCAATGGTGCTGCCGCTGGTTCCAGCAGCGGCCATCGCGGCCAGCAAGATGGACAGAGCAACGAACAATGTCGCCAATATGGTCGTAGCACGGGTCATAAAATCCGCCGCGCCGCGCGCCGACAACATGCCCGTCGGGCTGCCACCAACACCCAAACCACCACCTTCGGACTTTTGCATCAGGATGACCGCAATCATCGCAGCGGCAACGATTGCCTGCACAACCAGCAAAAAGGTGAAGAGACTGGACATTCAAAATTCCTGAACTTGCGCCTGCCCGACAATGGCAGGGTCTTTGGGCACATAGAGGCGAAAGGCCGCCGCTTCAACCCGCCAGTGCAGCCGCAGCCGCAACAATTGGATTAAATTTCGCCGCCGACAGGCTGGCACCGCCCACCAACGCCCCATCAACATCGCCCGCCGACAATAATTCAGCGGCATTATCGCCGTTCACCGAACCGCCATATAATAAACGCATATGATCGGCCTTGCCGCCCACGCGGGCGGTTAATGCGGCGCGCAGCGCGCCATGCATGGCGCTCACATCATCCAGCGTTGGCACCAAGCCCGTGCCAATCGCCCAAATGGGTTCATAAGCAATGGCCAAACGGTCGGCATCAAATTCGTCCGGCAGGCTATGCTCAATCTGGCTCAGCACAAATGCAATGGCATCGCCTGATTCGCGCACTTGCTGCGGCTCGCCGCAGCATAAAATGACATTCAGCCCTGCCGCCAACGCCGCTTCGGCCTTGGCTTTTACATCAGCATCGCTCTCCGCAAAGCCTTCGCGGCGTTCGCTATGCCCGACCAGCACCAGCGTCGCACCGCTGTCCACCAGCATTTGCGCCGATACGCTGCCCGTATAGGCGCCGCTTTGCGCACTATGGCAATCTTGGCCGCCAACCACGCTATCCGGCAAAGCCGCCAAGGCCCCGACCAAAGTAAAGGGCGGGCACAGGGCAACATCCACGGATGATTGCGAAGCCGCTGCCCCAAAAATCGCTTCCGCTTCGCCCAATGCGCTCTTCAGGCCGTTCATCTTCCAATTTCCGACCACATATTTGCGCCGTGCCATGCCCCAATACTCCTTCATAACGAACCAAAGCCCATCTGGCCCAAGCCCATCTGCCTATCTGTTGCCAGCCCTCTAGCTATGCTTTGCCTGCTTCCGCAAGGCCTGACGCGCCATAAACAATCCCCCCACATCAGCAAAAATCGCAATCCGCCTTGATGACACCGCCCCAGCCGCCTAAAGCATGCCCAAACCCGCGCTCCGGCGCTCCAGATGCCCGAAAGAAAAGCCGTCCATGATTACAGCCATTCGCAGCCTGTTCGGATCAACGCTTGGAAAGATATTGGCGCTCGGCTTTGTGGCCCTCGTCGGCCTTGCCTTCGCCTTGGGCGACGTCAGCGGAACTGGCGGATTTGGCGGTGTCGGCGGCGGCAATGTGGCCAAGGTCGGCAAGGTCGAAATTGGTTCGGGCGAATTTCGCGACCGCGTTCGTCAGGCCTATGATCAGGCCCGCCAACAAAATCCCGAACTCAGCATGGCTGCATTTCTGGAATCGGGCGGCTTTGACGCCACATTGAACGGCATGATCGAAGGCGCAGCCTTTGAACAATATGCCGAAAAACTGGGCTTCAGCGTTTCCAAGCGTATGATCGACGGCCAAATCGCGGACATTCCCGCCTTTCGCGGCGTCAGCGGCTCTTTCGATCAAACCCGTTTTGAAACTTTGCTGCGCGAAAATGGCCTGAGCGAAGCAGCCTTCCGCAAAGATTTAAAACAGCAATTGCTGGCCCGCCAAATCTTGGCCCCCATTTCCAATATGGCCGCCATCTCTCCCGCTATGGCCCAGCCCTATGCCGCCTTGTTGATGGAACAACGCCATGGCAGCGCGACCTTCATTCCCGCCAGCGCCTTTGCCCCCACCGCCGCCCCCACGGATGCGGTGTTGCAACAATATCTGAAATCGCATGTGGCGCGCTTCACCGTGCCGGAACGCCGCGTCGTGCAATATGCCATCTTTGACCGTTCACAGGCCCCTGTCGCGGCTGTAACCGACGCGCAAATCGCAGAATTTTACACCAAAAACCAAGCCGCCTTTGCCGCCAAGCAAAGCCGCCGCTTCGAACAAGTCACCGCGCCGGACCAAGCCACAGCCGCTAAAATCGCGGCCGCTGCCGCTGGCGGCAACCTCGCCAATGCGGCCCGCGCAGTCGGCCTGTCCTCGACCACCACGGGCGCCGTGACGCAATCGGAATATGGCGCAACCGCCAGCGCCGACGCCGCCAAGCAAGCCTTCGCAGCAGCCCAAGGTGCCATCGTCGGCCCCGTCCAAACCCCATTGGGGTGGAGCGTGATCAAGGTCGCGCAAATCACCGACACCCCCGCACGCAACCTCGCTGCCGCAACACCCGAAATTCGCACCGAATTGGCCCGCAACAATGCCAATGAAGCGGTGGTGGATTATTACAACGCCATCCAAGACGCGGTAAATGGCGGCGCGTCGATCGAAGAAGTGGCTGCGGACCGCAAATTGACCGTTGTCACCACCCCTGCAGTGCTGCCCAACGGCCAATCGCCCGACCAACCCGGCTTCGCCCCCACTCCCGAAATCGCTGGCATCATCGCCCAAGCCTTCCAATCCAATGCCGAGGGTGAAGGCCATCTGGCCACGCTGCAAGAAAATGAAAAATTTGCCATTTACGCGGTGAAAACCATTGTCGCTGCCGCGCCCCCGCCCTTTGAAAAAATTCGCGCCAATGTGCTGTCTGACTGGCGCTTTGCCGAAGGCCAAAAGGTCGCCGCGACCAAGGCCGAAGCCATTGTCCAAGCAGCCAAGGGCGGTAAATCGCTGCAAGACGCGATCAAGGCCGTGGGCGGCAATATCGGCACCGTGCAAAATATCGGCGGCCGCCGTGCGGAGCTCGGCCAAAATGGCGCCCCCATCCCGCGCGAAATGGCCCTGCTCTTCTCCATGGCGCAAGGCAGCGTGAAAAGCACCGAGCTGCCGGGCAATCGCGGTTGGATGGTCGTCGCCCTCACCAAGGTCGACCGCCCAGATCCCAAAAGCATCGACGCGGCCCGCGTGACCGCCATCGCGTCTCCACTGGCCTCGGCCTTTGGCGCAGAACAAGCGGCAGCCTTCATGGCCGAAGCCAAGCGCCGCATCGGCGTGAAAATTGATCAAAAGCAACTGGACCGCCTGCGTCAAGAATTGACCGGCGCCACTCAAGCAGCAGAATAGGTTGGATCGGTGACATTAGAGGGGAAAGCCGATGCGCTCGCGGCATTGGCACAAGGTCGCGGCGCGGTTGTATGGCAACGCCTGATTGCCGACACAGAAACCACCGTTTCGGCTGCGCTAAAACTTATCGAACCGGGTCGCGGTGATTGGGTCTTGGAATCGGTCGAGGGCGGGGAAACCCGTGGCCGCTACAGCCTGATCGGCATCGACCCCGATTTGATGTTCGATGTCACCGGCCCCAACGCCCGCATCAACCGTCAATGGCGGACGGACAAAGCCGCCTTTGAACCCGTCGCTGGTTCCTCGCTGCAGGCGCTGCGCGATCTGGTCGCCGAATGCCAATTTGACGTGCCCGATGCTCTGCCAAAGGCGCTGGCCACCTTGGTCGGCTTCTTCGCTTATGAAACCATCGGATTGGTCGAAGACCGTATCCCGCGCGCATCGGGCGCGGGCCTTGGCTTGCCGGACATGATCTTTGTCCGTCCCACCACCATCTTGGTGTTCGACCGCCTAACCGATCAACTCTTCCTCATCGCCCCCATTTGGCCCGATCCAAAGGGCGCGATTGACCGGATGATCGACGCCGCCCGCGACCGGCTCGACGCGGTGGCCGCGCGCCTCCACAACGCCGCCACCAGCGCCAGCCTCGGCGATCGCCCTGCGATGCCCGCTATGGTCGAAAAAACATCCGCCACATCGCCGGAACAATTTCGCGACATGGTGGCCACGGCAAAAGAATATATCGCGGCGGGCGATATTTTTCAGGTGGTGCTATCCCAGCGTTTCTCCACGCCCTTCGACCTGCCACCCTTTGATCTGTACCGCGCACTGCGCCGTATCAACCCCTCGCCCTTCCTCTATTTCCTCGACCTGCCGGGCTTCGCGCTCATCGGTTCGTCGCCGGAAATTTTGGTCCGTGTGCGCGACGGCGAAGTCACCATTCGCCCCATCGCCGGCACCCGCCCACGTGGCCGCACCCATGCCGAGGATATGGAAAACCGCGAAAGCTTGTTGGCCGACCCCAAGGAACGGGCGGAGCATCTGATGCTGCTCGATTTGGGCCGCAACGATGTGGGCCGTGCGTCCAAGGGCGGCACCGTGACCGTCACCGACAGCTACACGGTGGAATTTTACAGCCACGTCATGCACATCGTCTCCAACGTCACAGGCCGCTTGGCCGATGACAAGGACGCGATTGACGCCATGTTCGCGGGCTTCCCTGCGGGCACGGTCAGCGGCGCACCCAAGGTCCGCGCCTGCCAAATCATCGCCGAACTCGAAAATGACGTGCGCGGCGCTTATGCGGGCGGCGTTGGCTATTTCGCGCCCAATGGCAATATGGACAGCTGCATCGTGCTGCGCACCGCCATCGTCAAAGACGGCGAAATGCACGTCCAAGCGGGCGCGGGCATCGTGGCCGACAGCGACGCAGCTTATGAACAGCGCGAATGTGAAGCCAAGGCGGGCGCGCTCTTCGCCGCCGCGCAAGAGGCTGTCCGTCTCGCTACGTCATCGGAATATGGACAATAAGATGATCCTTGTTATCGACAATTACGACAGCTTCACCTTCAATTTGGTGCATTATCTGATCGAACTGGGCGCGGATATCCGCGTCGAACGCAATGACTCGCTGACCGCTCAGGAAGCCTTGGCAACCGGCGCGGACGCCATCCTCATCTCCCCCGGCCCTTGCACCCCCAATGAAGCTGGCATCAGCCTCGAACTGGTCGGCGCTTGTGCCGAGGCCCGCCGTCCTTTGCTCGGTGTCTGCCTTGGCCACCAAGCCATTGGCCAGCATTTCGGCGGCACGGTGCAACGCGGCCATTTGATGCACGGCAAAACCTCACCCATCTGTCATGACGGCACGGGCCTGTTCGCGGGTCTACCCTCCCCGCTCACCGCCACCCGCTATCACAGCCTCGAAGTGGTCGACATTCCCGACTGCCTGTCGATCAACGCGACCAGCGATGACGGGGCCGTCATGGGCTTTCGCCATGTCGAATTGCCGATCCACAGCGTGCAATTCCACCCCGAAAGCATCGCCACCGAATATGGTCATGATATGATTGCCAATTTCATGCGCGAAGCGGGCCTCACCCCGCGCAGCGGTGTCTCGCTATGACCGCTTTCGGCATCCTTCCCGACCCCAGCCATTTGCTGGGCCATGACGAAGCGGCTCAGGCCTTCGCCGATATCCTCGACGGCAAAGTCGATGACGAAGCCTTGGCGAATTTCCTTATCGCTTTGTCCAATCGCGGCGAAACCATGGTGGAAATCGCAGCGGCAGCGCAGGCGATGCGCGACCGCCTCATCCCCATTAACGCGCCCAAAAACGCCATTGATGTGTGCGGCACGGGCGGCGATGGTCATCATACATTAAACGTCTCCACCGCCGTGGCCTTGGTCGTCGCGGCCTGCGGCGTTCCGGTCGCCAAACATGGCAACCGCGCCGCCTCCTCCAAAGCTGGCGCGGCAGACACGCTGGAGGCTTTGGGCCTCAACCTCGACATTGCGGGCGACAAGGCCGAAGAACAGCTTGCCGATCTGGGCATTTGCTTCCTTTTTGCCGCCAAACATCATCCCTCGATGAAGCATGTCATGCCCATCCGCAAAAAATTGGCATCGCGCACCATTTTCAACCTCATGGGCCCGCTCGCCAATCCCGCTGGCGTCACGCGCCAATTGGTCGGCATCGCGCGCCCCGCCTATGTCCCCATTTATGCCGAGGCGCTGCACCATCTGGGCACCGACCACAGCCAAGTGGTCTGCGGCGACGAAGGGCTGGACGAACTCTCTATGGCAGGCGGCAATGAAATCGCCATCGTCACACCCGAAGGGGTGCAGATGCAGCGCAGCAATGCGGCGGACGCTGGCCTGCCCAACTATCCCGTCTCCGCCATTCGCGGCGGCGACCCTGCCCATAATGCCCGCGCGCTGCGCGGCTTACTGATGGGCGAAACAGGGGCCTACCGCGACGCGGTGCTCTATAATGCAGCGGCGGCCCTTCAGGTCGCTGGCGAAGTCGACACATTGGCTCGCGGCGTCGAAGAAGCCGCCGAAGCCATTGACAAAGGCCTTGCCAACACGCTTCTTGATTGCTGGATTGACTATAAATGAACAAGTTAACGGAAATTCTCGACACCAAATCTCAAGAAGTCGCCCAGCGCCGCGCCGTGCGCAGCATCAACGATCTCGACGCCATCAACGCTGGCCCAACGCGCGGTTTTCAGGCCGCTCTGCAATCGAAAATCGATGCGGGCCAATTTGCGCTCATCGCAGAAATTAAAAAAGCATCGCCGTCCAAGGGCCTGATCCGCGCGGATTTTTCACCCGAAAATCACGCCCGCGATTATCAATCTGGCGGCGCTGCCTGCCTGTCCATCCTCACCGACGCGCCTTTTTTCCAAGGCCATGAAGATTATCTGATCAACGCCCGCGCCGCTTGCGACCTGCCCGTGCTGCGCAAGGATTTCATGGTTGACCCTTGGCAAGTGGCCGAAGCCCGTTCCATTGGCGCCGACGCCATCCTCATCATCGTCGCCGCGCTCGAAGACAGTTTGATGCAAGACATTGAAATTGCCGCCTTTGAACGCGGCATGGATGTGCTGGTCGAGGTTCATGACGAAGCCGAAATGGAACGCGCCCTCACCAAATTAAAATCGCGGCTGATTGGCGTGAACAACCGCGACCTTCGCACCTTCACGACCGATTTGGGCAACACCGAACGCCTGTCCAAACTCGCGCCATCAGACGCGCTCTTGGTCGGCGAAAGCGGCATCAACAATCACGCCGACTGCCTCCGCCTCGCGCAATCGGGTGTCAAAACCTTCCTTGTCGGCGAAAGCCTGATGCGCCAAGCGGACGTCACCGCTGCCACCAAGGCATTGTTAACAGGCGTATAAAGATAAAATCTCATTGTTGGCCCAGCCGCAACTGGGCCAACAATGAAATCAGGACATCAGGCCAGCTATCCAGCGCCAATTGGCCTTAGCAGCCGTCATCACGCTCCGTGTGGTCCGGTAAAATAGGAAATTTCGCCGCGCCCTTGGCACGCTAAACTTCGACAACTTCCAATCCAACATTCCCCAGCTTTCAAGCCCCTACGGCCAATCATGCTATCAGGCTTGACAAATGCCAAAATGTTCCACTATCGTTCTCAATATGTCCTAATGCGATGGATATGCGATGGCCAAAGGAGAACATCATGTTGACCGCCAAGCAGCATGAACTGCTACGTTTCATACAACAGCGTTTCGACGACGGTGGCATTTCCCCCTCCTTCGAAGAAATGAAAGAAGCGCTGGGTTTAAAATCCAAATCCGGTATTCATCGCCTGATCAGCGCCTTGGTCGAACGCGGCTTTCTGCGCCGCCTGCCCAACCGCGCCCGCGCCTTAGAGGTTATCCGGCTGCCCGACGGCTCTCCCGTCACCCATGGCGTGCCGAATAATGCGGCCACGGCGGCCAATGATTTAACCTCCAAAGCAAAATCCAGCCTCACCTCCGCGCCAGCGCGCCCCGCGCCTAGCCATCGGGTTCCGGCCAATGACGTCATCGAATTGCCGCTCCACGGCAAAATCGCGGCGGGTGCCCCCATCGAAGCGATTGAGGACCATAATCAACTCGCTGTTCCAGCCGCCTTGCTCGGCTCCGGCGAACATTATGCGCTCGAAGTATCAGGCGATTCGATGATCGACGCAGGCATTTTTGACGGTGACTATGCCCTTATTCAAAAGGCCCAAAGCGCCCGTGAAGGGGACATCATCGTCGCCTTGATCGATGGCCAAGACGCCACCCTCAAATATTTCCACCGCGAAGGCAAAATGGTCCGCCTCGATCCCGCGAACAGCAGCTATGAACCCCAATATTATAGCGCCGATCGCGTCTTGGTTCAGGGCCGCCTATCGGGTTTGCTCCGCCGTT
Source organism: uncultured Sphingopyxis sp. (assembly GCA_964542975.1). Classification (GTDB taxonomy): domain Bacteria; phylum Pseudomonadota; class Alphaproteobacteria; order Sphingomonadales; family Sphingomonadaceae; genus Sphingopyxis. The sequence continues at coordinate 62,936 of CAZIVW010000013.1, read as the reverse complement.
ACCACTAACCGCAATCCGCGCCGCCGTTCACACGGCGGCGCATAAAATCATAAAAAATCAGCCAGTCGTAATCGACGCTAATCTGTCTCCCCGATCATTCCCGTTCATCATTGCCGCTCACTTGCTCGGCCCTATTCCACGGATGGTCGCTTTGCCGCCCCGCCCCGCCCAGCCATTTGGGTGAATTTCCCAGCGACAATATCGCCCCGCCCCGTTCTGCCAAGCGATCACGATCCAGCAACAGCCAGCGCGGAACACAGGCTTTGGGCAAACGCCGGTCGCTAATGACAATATCCGCCGCTTCGCAGGCCGCAATCAACGCCCCATAATCACTCCACCGGTCACTGCGCGACGCCAAAATTTGATATTTTCGCCCCTCACCTTGCTGCCACCAACGGCAAAAATCCGCATTACATTCCGCCTCGGCCCATTCACTCATCGCCACAGGCGCGGCATCCGACCCCGCCGCCTCCATCATCATATCCCGCGCATATCCCCCGCGCCCCATCCGCAACATCGCATATCCGCCATCCCCCACATGCGCCGCCACATGCCGCCCATCTCGGCTCACAATCAAATCCGGATGATCTTGCGAAAAAATCAGGATAATTCCGCAAACAATTGGAATTACACCATATATACGCCAACCCCGTTGCCATATCAGCGCCCAGCAGCCACCCGCTACAATCAAGGCATAGGCCAAAACCGGCATATCGGGCATCATCCGTACGGCCCCTGGCGTCGCAGCAACCCAATGCGCCAACGCCAGCAAAAACAGCAACGCCCGCTCCGCCACCCACCAAAATGGTGCCCCCAATCCGATCATATCCATTGCCAGACCCGCCGCTTCGGCAGTCATAATCACGAATGTTGTTAAGGGGATGGCAATCATATTGGCCAAGGCACCATAAATTCCCGATTTATGAAAATGGAATAAGCCAATGGGCGTCAACGCCAGTTCCACCGCCAATCCGGTGATCAGCAACACCGCCAGCGCCCGCAAAATCCGGCGTAGCCAATCCTCATCCCGCCGCGCCGCAAAGGCCTTGATTTTCGGATGTTCATGCAGCGCAACAATGGTCGCAACCGCCACAAAACTCAGTTGAAAACTCGCGCTCACCACCGCATCGGGCCGCCACAACAACACCAACAACGCCCCCGCCGCCACCAACCGCAGCGTCACAGCATCGCGCCCCATCAAAATCGCCACCAAAATCAGCAAAGACGCAATGAAGGACCGCAGCGTCGGCACCTCCGCCCCCGCCAGCATCGTATACCCCCCGCCAACAAGCGCAGCCACCGCCGCCGCGGCTGGCAAAACCCAGCCCGCCAACGCCAATCGCGGCCACAAGGCCAGAATACGCAGCGTCGCCAGCATCGTAAATCCGATCACCGCCGTGACATGCAAGCCGCTGATCGACAGCAAATGGGCCAAACCGCTGCGCCGCATCGCCTCCTCATCCGCGTCGGAAATCGCGCCCCGATCCCCTGTCACCAACGCCGCCGCAATCCCCGACACGCGTCCATCGACCTGCCGATGAATATGGTCCGTCAACCGCTGCCGAACGGCCCAGTTTCCCAAATCCCCCGTCGCTGGGCCACGCGCGATAGGACCCAAAATCGTGCCAACCGCACCGATGCCATCGAACCAAGCACGACGCGCAAAATCATATCCACCCGGCAAAGCGGGCTTGGGCGGCGGTGTGAGGCGGGCCCGCAAGCCAATATAATGCCCAGCCGAAACATTGGTGGCTTGCTGCATGGTGGCGGTTAATCGGATCAGCGGCGGTAAGTCGCCTCGGTCAATCGGCCTGACCAACAATCTTATCCGGTCCCGCGCGCCCTGCACCTCCACCACCTCTACCTGCGCCGAAAATTCCGTGGTCACGGGATAGGCCAAGACCGGCGCCGCAATCCACACCGCCCGCGCCCATATATAAAGCAAACCCAAAAGCGCCGCACCGCCGCCAATGATCAATATTTGCCCTGTCCGGCGGATTTTCCCGATACAAAACCCGATGAAAATCAACGCCGAAAAAACACATAAGGCCCCGATCCAAGCCCGTTCGGAACCCAAAGCAAACCATAACGCAATGGCACCGCCAAACAGAACCGGCACCCACAAAGCCAAGCGTTCACGCTCATGATCCAACTGCACCTCCAGCCATGCAGCCAAAGATTGCAAAAAGTTGAACCCAATTATCCCATTGCGCGTTTGATGCTGTGTTGCCGCCATGCTAGGGGCTACCCCCAATCCCCGTTCCGTTCGGACGCAGACTAGTGAAAGAGGCCTTCGTGGCAAGCCATAACCCAACGCAATCACATGAAGCCACCGGCGCGGATGTCGTCACGCGCTTTGCGCCATCGCCCACCGGTTTCCTGCATATTGGCGGCGCACGCACCGCCTTGTTCAACTGGTTGTTTGCTCGCCATCATGGCGGCAAATTCCTGCTTCGCATCGAAGACACTGACCGCGCCCGTTCCACAGACGCCGCCATTGATGCGATTATCGACGGCATGCAATGGCTGGACTTGGACTGGGATGGTGAAACAGTTTACCAGTTCGCGCGCGCCGATCGTCATGCCGCAGTTGCTAAGGAACTGCTTGAAAAGGGTGAAGCTTATCGCTGTTACCTGACCCAAGACGAATTGGCCGCTATGCGCGCCGAGGCCCAAGAAAAGCGCTTACCCTTCCGCGTCCGCAGCCCGTGGCGCGACCGCACGGATGGCGACCTTTCTGCACCGCATGTCATCCGCCTCAAGGCCCCGCAAGATGGTGAAGTCACCATTTCGGATAAGGTTCAGGGCGATGTGACCGTTCAAAATGCCGAGTTGGACGATTTTATTTTGCTGCGTAGCGACGGGACGCCCACCTATATGCTGAGCGTTGTTGTGGACGATAATGATATGGGCATTACCCATGTTATTCGCGGCGACGACCATCTGAATAATGCATTTCGCCAGCTGGCTCTCATCCGTGCCATGGGCTGGCGTGAGCCGATTTACGCCCATGTCCCGCTGATCCACGGCGCGGACGGCGCAAAACTATCAAAGCGTCACGGCGCTTTGGGTGTAGATGCTTACCGCGACGAGCTAGGCTTCTTGCCTGAAGCGGTAAACAATTACCTCCTGCGTTTGGGCTGGGGCCATGGCGACGCGGAGATCATCAGCCGTGAAGAGGCCATTCAATGGTTCGGCATCGACAATGTCGGCAGGTCTCCATCTCGCTTTGACTTTAAGAAGCTGGAAAATTTGAACGGCCATTATATTCGTGAATCCACGAACGAATATTTGGCTGAAATTGCCAAACCCCGAATCGAAAAATTAATCGGCCGCGCGTTTAGCGCCGACGATATGAGCTTGCTGGCTGAGGCCATGGAATGTCTGAAACCGCGCGCAAAGACCATGATAGAAATCGCTGATAATGCGACATTTTTATACGCCGGACAGCCATTGGAATTTGAGGAAAAGGCCGCGCAACAACTGCGCGATGCTCCGGCTGGCCTTTTGGCAACCCTTGCCGAAAAATTTCGCGCTCTCGATGATTGGAGCGCCGAAGAAATTGAGCAAGCCGTCCGATCGACCAGCGAGGAAGCAGGGCTTGGCCTTGGAAAACTAGCCCAGCCCTTACGCGCAGCGCTGACAGGTCGCACTGTCTCGCCCGGAATTTTCGATATTTTAGCCCTACTCGGCCGCGATAACAGCCTTGCACGACTTGACGCAGTGCACAATTATCCGGCAGGGGCTTAAATCAGTTTACTCATCCCGACGTCAGAATAGGGGAATAGATATGACCGATCAGACCGCAAAATTCACTCTTGGAGACAAGAGTGTCGAGAGCCCAGTCCTCAAGGGCACGGTTGGTCCCGATGTGATCGATATTCGCAAGCTTTATGGTCAAACTGGTGCCTTCACCTTCGACCCCGGCTTCACCTCGACAGCAAGCTGTGAGTCGCAGATCACCTATATTGACGGTGACGAAGGCGTGCTGTTGCACCGTGGTTATCCGATCGGCGAATTGGCTGAACATTCGACGTTCATGGAAGTATCGCACCTGTTGCTGAATGGTGAACTTCCCAGCAAAGAAGAACTGTCGAACTTCGAAAACACCATCACGCGCCACACCATGCTGCATGAGCAATTGGCGACCTTCTATCGTGGCTTCCGCCGCGATGCGCACCCCATGGCGATTATGTGCGGTGTTGTTGGTGCGCTGTCGGCATTTTATCACGACTCGACCGATATTTCAGATCCGCATCAGCGGATGATCGCCAGCCACCGCTTGATCGCCAAGATGCCAACGATCGCCGCGATGGCTTATAAATATTCGGTCGGCCAACCCTTTGTCTATCCTGACAACAACCTGAGCTACACCGGCAATTTCCTGCGTATGACCTTTGGCGTTCCTGCCGAAGAATATGAAGTCATCCCGGCTGTCGAACGCGCGATGGACCGCATCTTCATCTTGCACGCCGACCATGAACAAAATGCGTCGACTTCGACGGTTCGCTTGGCCGGTTCGTCGGGCGCCAACCCCTTTGCTTGCATGGCCGCTGGCATTGCTTGCCTGTGGGGCCCCGCCCATGGCGGTGCGAACGAAGCCGCGCTGAACATGCTGCGTGAAATCGGTCGTCCGGAACGCATTCCTGAATTTTTGGCACGCGCCAAGGATAAAAATGACCCGTTCCGCCTGATGGGCTTTGGCCACCGCGTGTATAAAAATTACGACCCGCGCGCGACTGTGATGCAAAAAACTGTTCGCGAAGTGTTTGAGGCACTGAAGGTTAACGACCCCGTGTTCGACGTCGCACTGCAACTGGAAGAATTGGCGCTGAACGACGATTATTTCCGCGAAAAGAAGCTGTTCCCGAACGTGGACTTCTATTCCGGCGTGATTTTGTCGGCTATCGGCTTCCCAACCACCATGTTCACCGTGCTCTTCGCACTGGCCCGCACCGTTGGTTGGGTCGCCCAGTGGAACGAAATGATTTCGGATCCAGGCCAGAAGATTGGCCGCCCACGTCAATTGTATACGGGTGCACCGCAGCGCAGCTATGTCCCGATGGACCAACGCTAAGTCGCGCTAAACAGATATTCAAATGGCGGCGCAGGAAACTGCGCCGCCATTTCTGTTTTTATCCGAATAGAAAAACCAACCGACCGGCTGAATTAGGGGCGCGGTGCGGCCATCAGCGACAGGGAAAAGCGCGAACCATGCCCAACTTGACTGGTCACGCTTAAATCACCCCCCATGGCCCGCGCCAATTTTCGGGCAATATAGAGGCCAAGGCCCGATCCCCCGCCATCGTGCCGTCCCAGCCGTTCAAATTTTTCAAAAATCAACAATTGCTGATCGGGCGATATGCCGGGCCCTTGGTCCGATATCGTGACACAAATCTGTTCACCAACACGGTCCAAGCTCAGCATGATATGCGTATCCTTTGCGGAATATCGCACGGCATTGGTCAGTAAATTGAGCAAAATTTGCAGCACGCGGCGATGTTCGCCCATCCCCAGATAGTCCGGCGACGCCTGCGGCACATGAAGCGAAATATTCTTTGCTTCCGCTTGAACAGCAATTAGCGCAGCAGCCCGCCGCGATAGATCCGACAGGTCGAGCACATCCGTGACGATGGTGAAATGCGGGCTTTCAATGCTTTGGACATCGGCCAGATCGTCCACCAGCCCCAGCAAATGCCGTCCTGCCTGCGCAATATCCCCCGCATAGCGCGCGTAATCCGCCCGAATTGCGCCATCCACCTCGCCCGCAATGGACTCGGCCGTGCGAATAATCTGACCAATGGGTTGGCGCAGCGCCTCGTCCACCCGCTGATTGAACCGAAGCTCGAAGCGGTCATCGCCATCCCGTTGAAAATGTGGACATTGCGCGATGTCCATATGCGGTGCGGGTTCCGCGACGCCGCGAAAACCACTCAAACGGCCTAGCCCGTTAAACAGCGGCGTGCCGTTCAAAACCATATCATGCCGCACAATCGCGCGATCCGCCGTCGTTACAGACTGTCCGATGAACATTTGCCCTGTCCGCTGGGCGTTGATAATCGGCATCTGCCCATTTGCATCAGCGTTGAGTTGCAAAACATCGAACAATGGCCGGCCCGGCCAATCTGCCGTCACAAGTGGGGCGGACGCACCCAGTCGCAGGGCAACAAGGTTCAAATCCGCGTCGGTTTCCCAACTCCATCCCATCGGGCTGGGAATGGTGTCAGGCGATACATCATTTGGACGCCGCTCGACCTTCGTTACCGCCCAGTCATGAATGACAATATCCGCCCCGTCACCATGCGGAGATATTTTCGCGATCCCCTGAATGATGGCATCATAATCGCCCATGACCACCGCCCGTAACAGGCTTTGCTTCTTGTCCATCGCGGCGAACACCATTTGGGCCAAGCGCGGCATGGCAATGGCCTGCCCCAAATCCGCCCCTGCCAATTGCTGCAAACGCAGCAACGGCGCATCAGCCGATATCAGTTGGCCCTGCGCGTCAACACGGCCTCGGACCGTCAACGACCTCACGTCCCGAGGTCCGCACCACATGCGCGGGCAGGCAGCAAAGTGATGCTTTCTTCCAACAGCAATTGGGCGTCACTATTAACGCGAAGCGGCGCAAGAATTCTCATCCATTGCGATGGGGCCGTTGTCATGAAAAACAGCGCCATATCGGAATATCGCTGCGCCTGCGCGGCGCTTACCAGCGCAAGGAAACAGGACCAGTCCCGCCGAAAAATGGCATCATTCACCTGATCCGATAGGAAATTGGCCGCCACCAATTGATGAAAGAAAGGCTGGGCGGCGGCATCAATCCCCACTTCCAAGCTTTTTTGACGCCACGCAGAGCGCACGGCGTCCCCCAGCCCTGCCGAGGATTTTCTGTCCGCACTGACTCTATGCAGCCGCCAACGCGCAATTTCATTCAGCAAATGTCGAAACAGGTCATCACTAATATCCGCGATGCACAGGCGCGGATAACCAAAATTGTCAAAGCGGCGGCGGTCGGCCAGTTGCAATGCCTGATAGGCCGTTGCCAGTTCATCGCTGGGCCATGTCATGCCCTGCCCAGTGGGCAGAACGGACAGGGCAGCGTGGCCATTTCCAGCATGAATTGCGATGGCCGCTTGTTCGCTTGCGGCGCGCCAGCGATGCTCTTCGGCGCGGGCGAAACAGGCCAGCGCCAAATCGTCCGTGACCGGAACACCGTCGCGGGCCCAATCCGCCCACAGGGCCTCGACATCCATATCGGCGTCAATATGCCGCGCGACATGAACCACCAGTCGCCGCGCAACAGCCAAAGATAAGGATCGCTGTTCATCGGTCAAACGCCCCAGCAAGGGTGCGCTCATATATTGGACAAGTTCCGCCATTCGCGCCGACAATGTCGGCGACCCATTGCCGCGCAAAAAGGATGCAGATGTCGGACTCATTCCCCCCGTCCCTACCGCAATAGCCTTAATGCCTTGTAAACCGAACGGCGAAATATCGTCGTTCAGCCCATAGATTGTCCCAATTTCGAACTATACGGCCTGCGGCCGTCCGGCCATCCGCAACCAGATGATGATTTGGAAAATGGATAATAAGGGCAGAATGGCGAACATCAGCGGCGCAAATCCCAAGAGGAGCGCGGGGGTCAGCATCAACCAAGCCTGATCGGTATCGGGCAACAGCCAATGAAATCGCCGACGATCCCCACTATCTTCGAACAGCGCCCGTGCCAGAAACAACAAGCCCGCCAAGCATGGGGCCAGCGCCGCCTCCGCAAAGGTCGGGACTTTATTGGCCGGTCCGCTGACCGACAGCAGCCACGGCGAAATCGCAATCAAAACCAAGCTGAAGATGCGCACGGCTTCCCGTGCCCGATCCTGTATCGGACGCTCGGCGCGAAAAGAGGATAAAAACTGCCATGCCGCCAAAGCCAGCCCGCCAAGCAAGGCCACAATCGCGCCCGCCGCCCCCAGCCCACCAGCGGTCAGCAACGCGGCGATCAACCATAAAAAGCCCGTCAAATAGGGCAAATAAATGGACGCCGCCGCCGTCCGCACCAACAAAGGGCCAGCCAAACGCACCAACGGCATCATAATGGCCGAGCGGCCAAAGCCCATGCCGCCAAATTCAACAAGTTGCAGGCTGGCCTGCTCAATCAATTCGGCGGTAGGACGGTCTGCAATGATGGCGATTTCGCCCCGCTCAAACAATGCTGGCTCGCAATATAAGCGGCGTGATCCACGCTGAACCGCCATACGCAGCAAGGTTAGGATCATGTCCCATTCACCCGGAACGGCCGCGAGTTCGGCGACCATTTCACCGGAAATGGACGCCAGCCCGCCCCAGCGCCGCGCCGCGTCTATCCGTTCAAACCCTTGGGTTAATGGCACATCGCCCGTCACCAAGATCGCAGGTGCCCCCGGTTTGGCGATGGCGGCATAATGGGTTGCCCCCGCACGCAGCCCGTCCGTGACCAAAATGACACGATCATCGTCACCGACCATCGCGGCCAAATCTTGCGGCGTGCGCACCGGTGAAATTTTCATTCCCCGCCGCTGAATACGGTCGCATATATCCAATAATTCGGCGGTTACCGTGCCCACAACCAAGGCGATATGTTGCACACCGACGTCGGACAAGCGCAAAGCCTGACGCTCCAGCAGGGATTCCCCTGCAATCGTCGCAAGCGCTCGCAGCCCACCATCGGGCAAAATTTCACTAGCGCCGACCAGCGCAATCATCGCCACTGGCAACCCCCATTCGGCAAAAAAACGTCAAGGCGCGACATTTACGGATGGCCAGCCAAGAAGCAAGTCAGACCTGTGTCAAAAAATCACATCAATCACATTTTTTCTTTTGCCGGATCGCCCCAATGGCGGGCACAAAAATTATGCCCCAAACCCGCAATTCACTGGCCTTTTTGTTGGCCATAGGCTAGCCCTTATCTATTATTTGACAGATGCAATGAAGGCTAAGCCTTGACCGAAGAAACACCGCAGATTCCCCCGTCAACGGACGGCATTTCCCCGATCAACATCGTCGAGGAGATGAAGACATCTTATCTCGATTATGCGATGAGCGTCATCGTCAGCCGTGCGCTGCCCGACATTCGCGACGGCCTGAAACCCGTGCATCGCCGCATTCTTTATGCCGCCCAAGAAGGCGGCTTCGTCCCCGGACGGCCATATAAGAAATCCGCCAAGATCGTCGGCGACGTGATGGGTAACTATCACCCCCACGGCGACAGCGCGATTTATGATGCCTTGGCCCGCATGACCCAAGATTGGTCAATGAGCGTCCCGCTGATTGACGGTCAAGGAAACTTCGGCTCGATGGACCCCGATCCACCGGCATCGATGCGCTATACCGAAGCGCGCTTGGCCAAATCGGCCATGGCGCTGCTGACGGATTTGGAAAAAGACACGGTTGATTTCCAACCCAACTATGACGCCAGCCGGAATGAACCGCAGGTATTGCCTGCCCGTTACCCCAATCTTTTGGTCAATGGCGCCGGCGGCATCGCTGTCGGCATGGCGACGAACATCCCGCCGCACAACCTTGGCGAAGTTGTCACCGCCTGTATTGCGATGATCGATCGCAAATTGTCCGGCGGCGAGGAAATGACCACGGACGAACTGATCCAGATCGTTCCCGGCCCAGATTTCCCGACCGGCGCGATGATTTTGGGCCAAGGCTCCATCCGCAATGCCTATAACACCGGTCGTGGTTCCATCATCATGCGCGCAACGCATGATGTTGAGGAAGGACGTAATGACCGTCGCTCGATTGTTCTGACCTCTATTCCCTTCCAAGTGGGCAAATCCGGCTTGGTCGAAAAAATTGCCGAGGCAGCGCGCGACAAGCGTATCGAAGGCGTGTCGGATATTCGCGATGAATCCAACCGCGAAGGTGTGCGCGTTGTTATCGAATTAAAGCGCGATGCCACCCCCGAAGTGGTGCTCAACCAATTGTGGCGTCACACCCCTGCCCAATCCAGCTTCCCGGCCAATATGCTCGCCATTCGTGGCGGTCGTCCGGAAATGCTGGGTCTGCGCGATATTTTGACCGCCTTCATCGACTTCCGCGAAGAAGTGATCACGCGCCGCTGCAAATTTGAACTGAACAAAGCCCGCGACCGCGCCCATATTTTGCTCGGCTTGGTGGTTGCGGTGTCCAATTTGGACGAAGTCGTCCGGATCATTCGCGGTTCGTCCAGCCCCGCTGCGGCCCGCGAAGCCTTGCTGGCGCGCGAATGGCCCATTGGGGAAATCGCCTCCTATATTCGATTGGTTGAGGCCATCGAAGGGGAAATGGCCGCGGCCGCGACCTATCAATTGTCCGAACTGCAAGTAAAGGCCATTTTGGACCTGCGCTTGCACCGTTTGACGGCATTGGGCCGCGACGAAATTGGCGACGAACTGAAGATCTTGGCATCTGAAATCGAAGAATTGCTGTCGATTTTGGCGGACCGTGCAAAGCTTTATCAGGTGATGCGCGACGAATTGGTTGCCGTCCACGCCGAATTTGCGGCCCCGCGCCGCACGCTGATGGCCCCCGCCGCAGACGGTATTGACGACGAAGATTTGCTGGAACGCGAAGATATGGTCGTGACCGTCACCATGGACGGTTATATCAAGCGCACCGCGCTGGATACATTCCGCGCACAGCGCCGTGGCGGCAAAGGCCGTGCCGGTATGGCGACCAAGGACGAAGATGTCGTGACGGAATTGTTCGTCACGTCGACCCATACACCGGTCTTATTCTTCTCGAATATCGGCAAAGTCTATCGCATGAAGGTCTGGCGCTTGCCAGAAGGTGGCCCAGCCACCCGTGGTCGCCCGATGGTCAACCTGCTGCCGCTGGCGGCGGGCGAAGTGATTTCCACCGTTTTGCCTTTGCCAGAGGATGAAACGGAATGGGGCAAATTGCACGTGATGTTCGGCACCGCCAAGGGCAATGTGCGCCGCAACAGCATGGATGCCTTTACCAACGTGCCCTCGAACGGCAAAATTGCCATGAAGTTCGAAGGCGATGACGAAGACGACCGCTTAATCGGCGTGGCATTGCTGGACGAAGGATCCGATATTTTGCTGGCCACCCGCCAAGGCAAAGCCATTCGCTTTGCGGGCAATGATGTGCGCGAGTTCCAAAGCCGCAATTCCACTGGTGTGCGCGGTATGCGTTTGGCCGATGGGGATGAAGTGATGTCCCTGTCCGTTCTGCACAAGGTGGGCATAAAGGACCAAGAGGAACGCGACGATTATCTGCGCCACGCCCCTTGGAAGGCCGAAAAAGACAGCGCACCGCAAATGACCGCAGAGCGTTTCGAAGAATTGCGCGAGAAAGAGCAATTCATTCTCACCATCTGCGCCAATGGCTATGGTAAATTGTCGTCGGCCTATGAATATCGCCGCACGGGTCGCGGTGGTCAGGGTATCACCAATATCGACAATATCGCCCGCAATGGTCCCGTTGTTGCCAGCTTCCCCGCCACCCAAGCGCATCAATTGATGCTCGTGACCGATCAAGCCAAGCTGATCCGCATGGGTCTCGACAGCTTGCGCGTCATTGGTCGCGGTTCCGCCGGTGTGCGTTTGTTCAATGTGGCGGACAAGGAACTTGTCGTCTCCGCCGCCTTGATCGAAGAAAGCGAGAATGACGAGGACGTATTGGACGAGGCAGAGGGCAACACCCAAGCCGAAGCCAGTGTGATCGCCGATGGTGCGAGCGATGCGTCTGACACCAACGCCGCAGGCGATGTGGAATGAGCGAGGCGACCGCGTTCAAAATCCTGACAAGCCCAGAGTGGGCGGAGTTTGAACGCGATCAGATTTTCCATGGTTCACAGGTGGATAAGGCCGATGGCTATATCCACCTGTCAACGGCGGCGCAGTTGCAGGAAACATTGGACAAACATTATGCTGGCCAAAGCGGACTAACGATTGCTGAGGTTGATTTAACCATGGTGACACCGATTTTGCGGTGGGAAGCATCACGGGGCGGTCAATTGTTTCCGCATCTTTATGGCCCGCTGCCGATGTCAGCGATCCGTTCGTCTCGCACAGCCTGATATATTCCAATTCAAACCAATGCGGGACGTCATGCCCGCATTGGGTTTTTCCGGCGTTAGTCTGCGGCTGAACATGCCTCGCGCGACAGCGTCGACACGACACCCCAGGCGATCAACGCTTGCCCCGCGAAATATAGCGGCCAGACGAATAGCGACGCGACCTGTCTGTCGATAGTGCCCCCTGCCCCCGCAAAAATGACCAAGTCACTGATCAAAAACAACATCGCTCCCAATCCGGTGCGGTAACGCGGGAAGCGGCTGCCCCAAGCAGCGGCGCTCATCACCGCGACGATGAAGGTATAAACCATCGCCGCCGCCAGCAATGACGGGTCAGACTGGCGGGCCAATTGCCATGCAATGACCAGCGCCAATGGCGTGATACTATAAACCAACAACTGCTGAGACGGGGACCATCTGCCGCGCCGATGGCGCCAATAAGCTCGGATGGCAATCGCATGGCCGATCGCAAATGCCGTGCCTCCCACCACCAAACCAAATTCGGCCAACAGGAAATCCCCCGCCGCGCCAAAGGCCAAAACGGCAGCGATCCATTGATGTTCTTTGACACGCGCATTCAAGCAAGCCCAAAGAGCGAGAAAGGCAACGCCCGTTGTTTTCCAAACAGAAACCAGCAAGCCGTCGATGCCCGTGCACACAACGTAGAAATAGCTGATGCCGCCGACAAGCGCCAACACCCACGCCCACCGCGCTTTATCCCAATTTTCCGTCCTCACCCTATGCCCCCCCAGCATCAAAAACTTTGCTTCTTTGTTCGACCGTGCCACAGGCAGAAAAAGCATTTTTATGGCCGACTATGGTCAGAGCAGAAATTATTAAAGTCAATGGAAAGCATCATGTCACAGCATCAGGTTCATATCATCGGCGGCGGACTAGCTGGTTCCGAAGCCGCGTGGCAATTGGCCCAAGCGGGCATTCGCGTGCGCTTATCGGAAATGCGCGGCGGCGGCGACATGACCCCTGCCCATCAAAGCGACGGCTTGGCCGAAATGGTATGTTCCAACAGTTTCCGCAGCGATGATGGCGACAGCAATGCCGTTGGCCTGCTTCACCGCGAAATGCGCGCGCTAAATTCCCTGATCATGAACGTCGCCGATCAACACAAACTTCCTGCTGGGTCGGCGCTGGCCGTAGACCGCGATTTATTTTCCGGCGGCGTGACACGCCGCTTGATGGACCATCCCAACATCGAAGTCGTGCGTGAACGGATCGATCAGCTTCCATCCGAAGGCATGACGATTGTTGCCACAGGCCCACTAACCGCCGAAGGCTTGGCCCACAGCATCGGCAACGCCACCGGCAAAGACAGCCTGACCTTTTTCGACGCCATCGCCCCGATTGTCTATCATGACACCATCGACATGGATATTGCATGGAAAGCCAGCCGCTGGGACAAGGTTGGGCCGATTGGCGATGGCAAAGATTATATCAACTGCCCGATGGACAAAGACCAATATTATGCCTTTGTCCAAGGGTTGCTGGACGGCGAAAAAACCGATTTCAAAGATTGGGAGAAAGAAACCCCTTATTTCGAGGGCTGTATGCCAATCGAAGTAATGGCTGAACGCGGGATAGAAACATTACGCTTTGGCCCGATGAAGGGGGTGGGGTTGGATAATCCCCGCACAGGACGCTGGCCCTATGCGGTCGTCCAACTCCGCCAAGACAATGAACTCGGCACCTTATGGAATATGGTCGGTTTCCAAACGAAGTTAAAACATGCCGAACAAGTGCGCTTGTTCCGCACCATTCCGGCGTTGGAAAAAGCCGAATTTGCGCGGCTCGGCGGCCTTCATCGCAACAGTTTCATTCGTTCACCAGATTTGCTGGACCCGCAACTGCGCCTGAAATCCAGCCCCAATATTCGCTTTGCAGGCCAGATTACGGGCTGTGAAGGCTATGTTGAAAGCGCCGCTATTGGCCTAATCGCAGCGCGCTTTGCGGCGGCAGAACTGGGCGGAAAAACACTGCCACCGCCACCCGCGGATACCGCGCTCGGGGCTTTGCTGGGCCATATTACCGGCGGCGCAGACGCCGACAGCTATCAACCGATGAACGTCAATTTCGGACTATTCCCACCTTTGGCGGATGGCGTTCGCAAAAAAGACCGGAAATTGGGATATACCCAGCGGGCCGCCCAATCCCTTGCGGCTTGGATAGACGAAAACCAGCTAGCAAATGCCTGACAGCATCTCATAATGCCCGCCCCGCTATGCTTTTAACAGGCGCAGCGGGGCTTTGCGGCTGGCTTGGGGGCGGTAGTCGCAAATTCTGTACGGGTGAGATCCCCCGACTGATCCGCATCGGCTTTAGCGAATTTATCGCTGGTCGCCGCCGCCCATTCTTCGAATGACAGCAAATTATCGCCGTTTTTGTCGAGCTTGCGAAACGCCGCGCTGCGCGTAGACATCATTTCTACGCGGCTAATGCGGTCATTGCCGTCACGGTCATAGCGATTAAAACGCTTGGCCTCTTTGCTTTCTTGCTTGGCGGCAGGCAGGTCGGGCGGCGGAGCACCCCGTCGCGGGGCATCAGAGCCGGCCTCGGGAATGAGCGGCAAAGGCGGCGGCGGTTTGGGGATCACAGAGTCGCTCACGCCTTGACTATGTCCTTGCCACACAAACATCCCGCCCATCAGCAGCAAGATACCGGCCATCGCCCCGCCAAGAAAGCGCGGGCCAGAAAAACGAGCTTTGTTCATAATCCCTCCCCCGAGAAACGCCGTTCAAGCTATCACGCGCCCGCGCTGATGCCAATTAAAGCTTGGCGGACCAATATCCAGCGTTTCACTTCATCGCATGGGCCAATGCGATAGTTTTAATTTTCCGCTTTCGTCACTATATATGCTCGATGCACAATTACCTGCCTTCTTTGAAGCAAATGCAATATCTGGTTGCATTGCATGAACACAGCCATTTCGGCCGTGCCGCTGACGCTTGCAATGTGACGCAGTCGACGCTGTCCGCGGGCATTCGTGAACTGGAAACCCTGCTGGGTCAGACGTTGGTTGAACGCACCCGCCGCGTTGTGCGCTTTACCACGCTAGGCAATGCCATTGTCGAAAAGGCGCACCGCGTTCTTCGCGAAGCAGAAGAATTGGCGGATATGGCCGCTGCGGCCGCCGCGCCACTGGTCGGTGAATTGCGGATGAGCGTGATCCCAACCATCGCCCCTTTTTTACTTCCAGGTTTGTTGCCACGCCTGCGGCAAGAACGCCCCGAGCTAAAATTATTCCTGCGCGAAGAAGTGAGCGCACAGGCCTGTGAATCTTTGCATCATGGGGCGGTGGACTGCGTCTTGCTGGCGCTCCCCTTCGCTTGCGGGGATGTTGAGGTAGAGGAGTTGTTTAACGACGCCCTGTTCGTCGCCTTCCCTGGTGATCAATCTGAAAACCTACCTGCCATGGTCAGCGCCAGCCAAATTGACCCTGGTGAGTTGCTGATGCTCGAGGACGGTCACTGCTTAAAAGATCATGCTCTGGCCGCGTGCAACCGCCCTGAACTGCGCGCGGGCGCGCGCATGATGGGTACATCCCTGCACACTTTGGTGCAGATGGTCGACAATGGCTTGGGCATCACCATGTTGCCGCAAATGGCCATTGAAGCTGGCATCTTGGACCATACGGATATCGATACCCGCCCTTTGGCGTCAGACCATGATTGGCGGACGATTGCCCTCGTCTGGCGAAAGGGAAGCCCGCGCGCCGAAGAATTTCGTTTGCTGGCCGATCTGTTTCGCCGCCATAAAATCTGACGACGCACGCTGACGTCGACACACTATAAAAAAGGGCGGTAACAACACCGCCCTTTGGTCAATCCATATGCTTCAAACCAACGCGCAGATAATCCCACCCCGTGATGAGCGTCAGCACGGCGGCGGCCCATAAAGTGGCAAAGCCCACGGTTTTAATCCATATTTCCTGTGGGAATATTCCCGCAAAAATAAGCGCGCCAAATGACACCAACTGAAATGTCGTTTTCCATTTCGCCAATTTGGTGACGGGCATGGATACGCTGAGCGTCGCCAAAAATTCGCGCAGACCCGATACGATAATCTCACGCAGCAAGATCACCAACGCGGCAACCACATGAATACCGTCGACATCGCGCGTAAATACCAGCAACAAAATGACAGCCGCAATCATGATTTTATCGGCGATGGGGTCCAAAAATATCCCCAAGCGCGAAACCGTGCCACGCGATCGGGCAACATATCCGTCGAAATAATCCGTAATGCCCATCAAACAATAGAGGACAAAAGCGAGGGCATAATTCAGCGGTGGTGGCTGATGCAAATTTTGGAACATTCCTGGCCACAGCAAAATCAGCAGGATCGGAACCGCTAAAATTCGAGACAATGTCAAAATATTAGGCAGGCTTAACATGAACCGACATTCCAGCAAAACAAAGCGGGGATAGAAAATTTGGGCTTTGACCATGCCCTCCCTAACCGATAAGTCACCCATAGGAAACCGCTTTGCGGTGCTTATCGCACGACAGATTTCATTCAGTGACGGGACAATTTTATGGCAGGTACATTCGCACTGATGGGCCAACGCCGATTTCTTCCACTGTTCGCGACACAAGCCCTAAATGCTTTCAACGATAATTTTTACAAGATGGCGATGGTGGTGCTGGTCACCTTTACCATCTACAAAGACCCGACCTATGAAGCTTGGTTCAATGCCTTAGCAGGTGGATTGTTCATATTCCCTTATTTCCTATTCTCGGCACTGGCTGGCCAATTGGCCGACCGTGGGGATAAAAGCCAAATTATTCGATGGGTAAAATCAGCCGAGATTGGAATTATGATTGTCGGGGCCATTGGCATTTATATGCACAATGTCGTCGTCATGCTGTTGGCCTTGTTTTTGATGGGGGTGCATTCGTCTTTCTTCGGCCCCATTAAATATGCAATTTTGCCCCAGCATTTAAATGAGGATGAAGTTCTGGTCGGCACCGGATGGGTCGAGGCCGGAACCTATATTGCAATTTTGGCAGGGACCATCGTCGGCGGCCTAATTCCAGCCCATGTTTCGATGGTGGGCATCGTCATTGTCGCAATTCTCGGGCGTTTTACGGCCAATTTCGTCCCCCCTGCCCCACCAGAGGATGACGCCAAAGACCTGAAAATAGATTATAACGTCGTGCGTTCATCATGGCAGTTGGTGGCGGGGACGATGAAAATTCCACGCCTCTATCTGGCCATTATCTCCATCAGCTTTTTCTGGGCCATTGGGGCCATTTTGGCAGCACAATTTCCACCATTGGTGAAAAATGCCTTGGGCGGCGACAACACGGTCGCGACGATGTTCACCGGCATATTCTCGGTTGGCGTGGCCATTGGATCAATTATCGTCAACCGCCTGCTCAAGGGCGAAGTGTCCGCGAAATATTCGCCCATTTCGGTGATCGTCATGTCTCTGTTCGTGCTAGACTTGTGGTGGAATATATCCAACTGGTCGCATCTGGGCAGCGAGTTGATGAACTGGAAAGCCTTCCTAGACCTGACCGCTGGCGACAGAATTATTTTCGCGCTTTTTGGCATTGCGGTTGCTGGCGGCATGTTTGTCGTCCCACTCTATGCCTTTTTGACGACGACGGTGCCCAAGTCTCAAACGGCGCGCACGGTGGCCGCGAACAATATCGTCAACAGCGCCTTCATGGTGGCGTCGGCTTTGGTGCTGGCGGTGCTGATCGCGCTGAAGCTGACGATTGCCGACACCTTGCTGTTCGTCGCCATCATGTGTCTGGTGTCAGCCTATCTCGCCACCCGCCTCAACAAAGCCAGCGCAGCGGCAGCAGCGGGCGATTAACGAGTAGCGGGTCGGACCATAATCCGACGCTGGCCCATCAGCCCTTGCTGACCCAACGGACAGGGCGTGGGCCGCATCGCTTTGCTCAGGCATAAGCGCACTTCACGCAGCCACCCTTGCCGGTCCGCGTGGACAGAATACATATTGTCTGTTGTACTGGTATTTTGCCGTGCAAAGGCGCGCCTTATGCTCCCGCTATTTTGCGGGCTGCGCGCTAAGTTGGCCATGTCCGGAAACTGCATGGAACGGAATAAGCGGGTTCCGGCCTCAAAATATGATCGGGGCGTCGTGCTCATACAGCTACCATGTTTGGCCCATTGATATTGCATTAAATGCACAGACGGGCTGACGCAAAAATTCTCGCGCAAGACATGCTTGGGGATAATACGCACAGGGCGGCACCATTGGGGGTGCTGGCCGCTGACCGATTGTGGCCACAAGCCGTGCAATATCCATCCAAAATCGCCCCGCGATTGCGGCTTGGTGGACAATAGTCGATCAAAGAAACCGCCAACGGGCACCGCAGCGCATTGGTCTCTATTTTGCGCGGATGCCGGATCGCCCACCGTTGCACAATATTGGGGCGACCAGCTCAGCGCCAAAATATATCCGCCATCGCCCTGCCGCTGCACCGCCTCCCCGCGTGGAACAGAAACGGGGCGCGGCACCGGCATGGGGTCGGGCAAGCGGCACGCGCTGCTTTGCTGGGCCATCACCATCATCGGCGTCACCAACAGCAACAGCGGCGCGATTCCCGCCAAACTGCGGTTAAGCCACCGCAAAGTCCAACCCAATATCAGCCGCAGGGGCGGACTGCGTCAACCGACCAACCGATATGAAATTCACCCCTGTTTCCGCAATCGCCCGAATGCTGTCCAATCGCACACCGCCAGATGCTTCCACAGGAACACGCCCACCGACCAAGACCACCGCCTCGCGCAGTTGATCATTGTTCATATTGTCACACAGCAAATGCGTCGCCCCAGCATTGAGTGCGGGCGTGATCTGGTCGAGACGATCAACTTCGACAATGATATTGGCAATGTTAGCGGCAACGGCACGGCCAACCGCCGCCTCCACCGACCCTGCAACCGCAACATGATTATCCTTAATCATCGCGGCGTCCCACAACCCCATACGGTGGTTGGTGGCCCCGCCCATACGGGTCGCATATTTTTCCAATTGCCGCAGGCCGGGAATGGTTTTGCGAGTATCCAGCAAGGTCGCCCCTGTTCCCGCAATGGCGTCCACATAGGTGCGCGCCAAGGTGGCAACACCGGACAAATGCTGTACAGTGTTCAAGGCCGAACGCTCCGCCGTCAGCATGGCCCGCGCCGCGCCCGACAAGCGCATCAGGTCCGAACCGGCGGGCACTGCCGCCCCTTCTTCGACCAAAATTTCAATGGTCATATTGGGGTCTAAAGCCCGAAAAAAAGCCTCTGCGATAGGCAGGCCAGCGACGGTGATCGCATCACGGCTTTGCATCACCCCATCAAACCGCGCGTCAGCCGGAATGACAGACAAAGACGTAATATCACCGCCACTGCCCAAATCTTCGGCCAATGTCGCACGGACGAACGAGTCGATATCAAAATCGATTTGCAAATCATGGGTCATGCCATGACCGATAATCATGACACCCAGCAAATCAACTTGACGTTTACGTAAACTACGTATGTTATAGCCACAAAAGACACGGGAGAGCCAATATCATGAAGTCGCCTATCACCGCTATGCTGGGCATCGAATTTCCGTTGATCGCCTTCACCCACTGCCGTGATGTGGTCGTGGCCGTATCCAAAGCGGGCGGAATGGGGGTATTTGGCGCAGCCGCTTGCTCGCCCCAACAATTGGAAGAGGAACTGTCGTGGATTGATGCCCATATTGGCGGAAAACCCTATGGCGTCGACCTGATCGTTCCCAATAAATTTCAAGGAAAAGGCGAGGCCATTGGCGATGCCCCCGTCGAATTGCCCGCCACACACCGCGATTTTGCAACCAGCATCATGGCCCGCCATGACATTTCTGCCGATGTCTATGGCGGGGCAACAGCCCAACGCCAAAGTTTTGGCGACAATATGCATGATGATGGTGCGGCAAAATTGCTGGAGGTCGCCTTTCGCCACCCCATCCGCTTGATCGCCAACGCATTGGGCATCCCGCCGCAGATCATGCTGGACTTGGGCCGCGAACATCAAGTTCCTGTCGCCGCCTTGGTCGGCACCAAAGATCATGCCCTGTCGCAAGTTCATGCCGGTGTGGACATTTTGGTCGTCGCTGGCGGCGAAGCAGGCGGGCATTGCGGCGATGTCGCCACGATGGTCTTGGTCCCAGAAGTCGCCGCCGCACTGGACGCCATTGGCGACGACACCCCCATATTGGCGGCAGGCGGAATTGTAACGGGCCGCCAAATGGCGGCCGCTATGGCGATGGGTGCGCATGGGGCATGGACCGGATCAGTCTGGCTGACCACCGCCGAAGCGGAAACCAACCCCATCGTCAAAGAAAAAATGCTGGCTGCATCGGCCAAAGACACCGTCCGGTCGAAAAGCCGGACCGGAAAGCCCTCGCGCCAATTGCGTTCCACATGGACAGACGCTTGGGAAAGCAAGGATGCGCCATCGCCCCTGCCCATGCCCATGCAGTCGCTAATCAGCGAACCGGCGCTGCGTCAGATCGACAAATTGTCGCAAACGGGCCATGAAGGCGCCAAGGCCCTTGCCACCTATTGGGTCGGGCAAGGCGTAGGCCTGATGAACGAGGCCCTCGGTGCCGGACAAGTGGTGCAAGACTTCAAGGAAGATTGGATCAACGCTTGCGCCCGCCTCAATGGCTTTATCGACGAATAAACAGCGCAATCCCGAATCAAAAATGCCCCGAACCAGCGGTCCGGGGCATTTTTTAAGGCCTGTCAATCAGGCTTCGGAAACCGTCGCCTTGATGATCTTGCCTGGTTCGCGCGGCGGCTCACCCTTGGGCAGAGCGTCGACATTTTCCATGCCTTCGATCACTTGACCCCACACCGTATATTGCTTGTCCAAGAAACGCGCATCGGTGAAGCAAATGAAGAACTGGCTGTTCGCGCTGTTCGGATTTTGCGCACGGGCCATCGAGCAAACGCCGCGAACATGGGGTTCGGCGTTAAATTCAGCTGGCAGATCGGCCAGCTTGCTGCCGCCCATACCGGTGCCCGTCGGGTCGCCGCCTTGGGCCATGAAGCCGTCGATGACGCGGTGGAAAATCACGCCGTCATAAAAGCCTTCCTTGGCCAGCGTCGAAATGCGCTCGACATGCTGCGGTGCCAGATCGGGGCGCAGGCGGATCACAACGTCGCCCGTGGACAACGTCAGGGTAAGGGTCTGTTCAGACATCTGATGCTCCTAAATAAACTTGGAGCGAGCCATAGCGGCGCTGTGTCATTATGCTACCCATTATTTGCTCAACTGTGCCAAGGAAGCGTTGCCAAGCGGGGGCACTGCATTTACTGGGGTGCGGTAGCATATGCGATATTGGTTTTGGTAAAGACAGGAGAAACCCGCGATGGATCCCCGCGAAAGTCTCTCCCCCACCCCGAATCCCACCGATCCGCAGGAAGAACGCCGTTTCGATCCGGCGGGCGATCCCACACGCGATGATGCAGAACAACGTTGGGCCCAGACCGTCGAGTTGGACGAAGACGACAGGCTAAAGCCTGAATTTGTCAGCGATGTCATGGAACTGGTCGACGCTGGCGATTATGAAGCGGTGCGGTCCCGTATCGCCCATTTACATCCCGCCGACATGGCCGACTTGATCGAGTTGGTGGCCGACGGCGATCAACCGCTGCTGGCCAGCGTTATGGGCGAATTGTTGACCGCTGACGTTATCGCGGAATTGAACGATCACGTTCGCGAACGCTTGATGGACCTGCTCGAACCGTCACAGGTCGCCGAAATCGCGTCTGAACTGGACACCGATGACGCCGTCGCGCTGATCGAAGATTTGGAAATCGAAGACCAGCAGGCCGTTTTGCGCGCCATGGAACCGCGCGACCGTGCGGCCATCGAAGACGCGCTATCTTATCCGGAAGAAACGGCTGGCCGACTGATGCAGCGCGAATATGTCGCGGTGCCAGAACATGTCACCGTCGGCGACGTGATAGACCGGCTGCGCGAAGATGATGATGCCTCGCTTGATTTCTGGGAAATCTTCGTGGTCGATCCGCTGCATCACCCCATTGGAACCTGCCAACTCAGTTGGATTTTACGCAGCCAGCGTCATGTCACCATGGGTGAGGTGATGAAGCGCGAACAAACCTTGATCCCTGTCGACATGGACCAAGAAGAAGTGGCGCTGCGTTTCCAAAAATATGCGCTCATCTCCGCCGCCGTGGTCGATCAAGCGGGCCG
Source organism: uncultured Sphingopyxis sp. (assembly GCA_964542975.1). GTDB lineage: Bacteria > Pseudomonadota > Alphaproteobacteria > Sphingomonadales > Sphingomonadaceae > Sphingopyxis. Next base: position 40,645 of record CAZIVW010000013.1, on the reverse strand, counting down.
TTTGGTCGGCATGATCACCGTCGATGACGTGGTGCACATCATCCAAGAAGAAGCGGGTGAGGATATTTTGCGCCTGTCGGGTGCAGGCGACGGCGACATTAACGAACCGCTGCGCGAAACTTACCGGTCCCGCGTTCGCTGGCTGATCGCCAATTTGGGCACTGCCTTGGTTGCCTCCAGCATCGTCGCCATGTTCGAAGGTGCGATCGAACAAATGGTTGCACTCGCCGTCCTGATGCCGATTGTGGCGACCATCGGCGGTAACGCGGCCATGCAAACCTTGGCTGTAACCGTGCGCGCGCTTGCCATGAACCAGCTTACGGATTCCAACAATTGGCGGGCCATTGCGCGTGAAATGCGCCTTGCACTTATGAACGGAACCACCGTCGCCATCATCAGCGGCACCATCGCCGCGCTGTGGTTCCACGACCCCATGCTCGGGGCAGTGATTGGCGTGGCCATGATCACCAATGTTTTTATCGCCGGATTGGCAGGGGTTGTGGTCCCCTTGCTGCTCGACAGGCTGGATCAAGATCCCGCCGTCGCCAGTTCCATTTTCGTGACGATGATTACCGATTCCATGGGTTTCCTCGCCTTGCTGGGATTGGCTGTCGCCAGCGGCATCACCACAATGGGTTGAGGAACTGGGCGCAAAGGTCATACAAAATTGGGAGCGTTTCCAATTGCCGTCCATATTATTTCACGCACAATCATTTTTGTGGGAACCCATGCCATGTCCATGGGTTTCCCCTATGAGCAGCGATTATCGCCCCCCCGCAGCGCTGCTCAGCAATATTGGCCCGGTGCGTATACCTCCCCCCCCCCGCGAGACGTGCCGGGCCATCTTTGCCTCTATGTGTGTTGTTCGGTGGGAGGATCCCATGTCCAAGACCCGTATCATCATGTTATCACTGTTGGCCTGTGCGGTCGTTTCTGGCTGCAATACGGTAAAAGGCGCTGGCCGCGACATTGAATCCGTCGGCAATAAAGCAGAAGAGGTTATTAACTAACCAACTGTCCAGAACGCTTGGTAAAACCAACAGGAAGCAAAACAGGCGCCATATGGCGCCTGTTTTGCTTCCTGTTGATGTTGCACTTTGCCTCAGCCCAATCAATCCAGAGGCACCACATCCAATTCGGTGCTGTCCTTAGCTTTTTTGCGCCGTGTGAACCAGATGGTGAACAATGTCAGCTCATACAAAATGCACAACGGCACCGCCAACAACAATTGGCTGAGCACGTCTGGCGGCGTGCAGACAGCAGCGATGACAAAAGCACCCACAATCATATAACGGCGCGCGCCGACCAATTGCTCCCGGGTGACAATGCCTGCCCGCTCGATCAGCATGATCAAAATCGGCAGCAAAAATGCTATGCCAAACGCCATGATAAACTGCATCGTAAAGCTCAGATAATTACCGACGCTTGGCAGAGCCTCTTGCGTTACTCCGCCAATTTCACCTTGGAATCCCAACAGAAATTTCAATGCAATAGGGATGGTGATAAAATAGGCAAAGCTGGCACCTATTCCAAAAAGCAACGGAGTGGCCAACAAAAATGGCAATAGCGCCCTTTTTTCCTGTTTGAACAATCCCGGCGCAACAAAGCGCCACAACTGGATTGCCAAAATAGGAAATGCCAGCATCATCGCCGCAAACAAAGCCACTTTGATTTCGACAAAAAACGCTTCAAACAATTGGGTATAGACCAGCTTACCTTGGCCTGCGGCGACCAATGGCTGAACCAGCACGCCAAAAATTTCTTTCGCGAAATATAAGCATATGCCAAATGCGACGCCAATCGCCAGCAAAGATTTCAGCAGGCGCGTGCGAAGCTCGATCAAATGATCAAGTAGCGGCATTTTTCCGCCCAATTCGTCATCCGTTTGATCTGTCATGGCAATTCACTGCTGCGCGGGGGCACGATATGGGTTTCGACGTCAGGATTTGCGGCCCCATCGGGGCTAAGAGCCGAGTTGGGGCTTTGGCTTGCCGCATCAAAGTCGCTTTTGATCGATGCCCCCTTCGCCACTGGCGCACCGCCATGGCGAGGTTCCGCTCCATCGCTTGCTGCGGTCATCTTGTCATCCAGTGGTGGATTTAAGCCTTTGCTGTTGGCCTCAGAAGCGCCCTCAGCGCTTGCCTTGGCAGCGGAAGTGTCAGACACAAGGTCAGTCGAGCTAGGAAATTGGCGCATAATCTCTTCATTTTGCGCCTTCCATTGCTTCTCTAACTCCTCCAATTCGGCTTCGCGCATCATCGTGTCCATGCCAGCACGAAAATGGCGCGCCATCCCACGCGCCTTGCCCATCCATTTGCCCACAAAGCGCATGGCCTTGGGCAAATCCTTTGGGCCGATGACAACCAAAGCCACCACCACCACCAGCAGAAATTCGGTGGGCGCAATATCAAACATCTATGTGCCTATCCCGCATAAGTGCTGGTTTATTGAGTCTTATTTTCGCTATTTTGCGGCTGAGGCGCTGGTGTTTCAGGCGCACGAACACTTTCGATATGGCGCGGATTCACCGCATCATCTTCATCATCAGCCATGCCTTTTTTAAAGCTCTTCAAGCCCTTTGCGACATCGCCCATCATGTCCGAAAAACGGCCTTTGCCGAACAACAGCAAAACAAGAATGCCGACGACCAGCCAGTGCCAAATGCTGAAGCTACCCATAAATTCTTCTCCTTGAACGGCTCATTTAGGCGTCTTCTTGGTGTTTTACCAGTTTCTCATAGGCTTTAGAGCAAGGAATGTAAGCCTTGTTCTACGCACGGATAAACGAAGATTATCCGGACGTTAGTTTTCCGCCAGTTTCCGACACTCTGCGGACGGGGAAATACGCTGGTTTGACAGCCCACGGCGAGGCTGCATAAAGCTTCCCCAAGCCAGCGGCGGCTAAATCACCGCCAACAGTGCATCCCGCTGCTCCAGCAACGCGGACATGCTACGCTCATCACGCGCGCCGCTGATCCGCTGCATCGCATTTTCCAAGCGCCCACGGCTTTGGTCCTTCATCGCGCCGACGCTGTTCGCAATGGCAACCATATCGTCCATTTTGCCCCAGCAATTCAAAACCACGTCACAACCCGCAACAATGGCTTGCCGCGACAGGTCCGCGATATTGCCAGACAGCGCCTTCATATCAATATCATCGGTCATCAACAGCCCATGAAAGCCAATCCGTTCACGGATAATTTCGTTGATGATGAACGGCGACAAGGTCGCTGGATGGTCCTGATCCCAAGCCTCGAATATGACATGACAGGTCATCGCCATCGCCGCATCGCGCAGCGCGGCAAAGGGTGCCAAGTCCGTTTGCAATTCCTGATCTGCCACCGCCACGCGGGACAATTGTTTATGGCTGTCAAATTGGGCGCGGCCATGGCCCGGTATATGTTTGACGACGCCCAACACGCCGCCAGCTTGCAGACCCGCCAACGTGGCTCGGCCCAAGGCCGCCACCCGCATCGGTTCGCTGCCCAGCGCCCGATCCCCAATCACATCGCTCGCCCCCGGTTGCCGCACATCCAGCAAGGGCAGGCAATCCACGTTAATGCCGACATCCGCCAACATAGCGGCCAATGCCATGGCGTTCAGGCGGGCCGCCTCAATCGCGCTGGCGGGGGCGCGTTCATATAGGGCGTCGAATATCTCGCCACACGGAAATTCAGGCCAAATCGGCCCTTTCATCCGCGCCACACGGCCGCCCTCTTGGTCGATCAAGATGGGCAGATCCTCTCGCCCATCCAAGGCGCGCAAACTGTCTGTCAGGGACCGAAGCTGGTCCCGATTTTCAATATTGCGACCGAATAAAATATATCCAGCAGGGCGGCTTTCTTGGAAAAAAGCCCTCTCCTCTGCCGTCAGGCTATGGCCGGACAAACCAAATATGGCGGGGGTCATCATCACTCAGGCTCCAAGGGGCCGCTCCCCTCGTGAACGGCGGGATCATATACATGCCAGATTTCAGCGCACCGACAATCACCGTGCGCTGAAACGATCAAATTCAGCGAACGATCACACATCCCTCGCCCGCGACACGCAGCTTTTGGCACAAGGCCTCGGCATTGCTCGCGCTGCCCGCGCCGACCCGCAACCGGTAAACGGTCCGATCCCCGACCTTGGCCGGAGCGATCGTGCGGCCATGCTGTTCCAAATAAGCAAAACGCTTGGACAGGCCCGTCCAAGCTTTATTTGCCGCCGCTTCGCTGGAAAATGCCCCCAATTGGACCGTGCCACTGGTCACGGGATGGGCAACGGGCGTTGGCACTGCAGCTTGGCGTTTTTCTGCCAATGCGGCCTTTTCCGCCGCCGCTTTCGCGGCTGCATCCTTGGCGGCTTTATCCTTCAACTGCTGGTCACGGGACAATTTTTCGGCAGCCGCTTTTTCCTCGGCGGCCTTTTGCGCAGCCGCAGCGGCGGCTGCGGCCCGTTCTTCCGGCGTCACGGCGGGTTCTTCGGGCAAACGATTGGGGTCCACGGTTCCCGCTGGCAACACCCCTTCGCTCGCCGCAAAGGCCGCATCGCCTTCGCCCTCAAATATTTTGGCGCGATCATGGGTCGGGGCCGTTTTATACTCGCCCGCTTCGGCCAAAATTAATTCGCCATCGCCGCGCGGACCGCCGTTTTGATACCACCACAATCCGCCCAAAACCGCGCCAATCAGGACCAAGCCGCCAATCACAATGGCCAGCAATCGGGCGGGCGAAGCCTGACCATCATCATCAAAATCGTCGACCGGCTCTAGCCACGGCAAACGTTCTTCATCATCCAAGCCCAGCCCCCCATCCCGATCCTGGATCATCAGTTCATCTCCTCAAGCGCCGTGACACCCATCAACGCCATACCGTTGCGAATGATTTGCCCGATACCGTCCGCCAGATACAAACGTGTCGCCGTCAATTCCGGATCATCGGCCAACACAACACGGGCTTCGGGTTTGTCATTGCCCATATTCCACCAAGCATGGAACGCCGCCGCAACATCACCCAAATAAAAGGCGATGCGGTGCGGTTCGCGCGCCGATGCTGCCGCGTCCACGATGCGGGGGAATTGCGCCATCAGCTTGATTAATGGCAACTCATCCTCGCTCAGCCGTGCGGGCGCTGGTTCCACCAAAACAATGGCAGCATCCGCAACGCGGCGCTTCAACGATGCAATGCGTGCATGGGCATATTGCACATAAAACACAGGGTTATCGCGCGATGCTTCGATAACCTTTGCAAAGTCAAAGTCCATCTGTGCATCGGCCTTGCGGGTCAGCATGGTAAAGCGCACCGCGTCCTTGCCCACTTCATCCACCACATCCGCCAAGGTCACGAAGTTACCGGCACGCTTGGACATTTTAAACGGTTCGCCATTTTTCAACAAACGCACCATCTGGACCAATTTCACATCGAAGCGGGTTTTTCCGCCCGTCAACGCCGCCACAGCCGCCTTGATACGCTTGACCGTTCCCGCATGGTCCGCGCCCCAAATATCAATTAGCTCATCCGCAGATTGTGCCTTTTGATAATGATAGGCCAGATCCGCGCCAAAATAGGTCCAACTGCCATCCGATTTTTTAATCGGACGGTCTTGATCGTCGCCAAATTGCGTCGAACGAAACAGCGGCAGTTCCACGGGCTCCCAATCATCAGGAGTTTCCCCCTTTGGCGCTTCGAGCACACCATCATAGACCAAGTCCTGTTCGCGCAGCCATGCTTCCGCCGCAGCCGGCTTGCCCGCCGCTTGCAATTCCGCTTCGGACGAGAAAATATCGTGATGGATACCCAGCTTGGCCAAATCGCTGCGGATCAATTCCAGCATCCGTTCCACGGCAAAGCTGCGGAAGGTCAACAGCCATATGCTTTCCGGCTGACCAACGAATTGATCGCCATATTCGGCGGCCAAGGCCTGGCCGACAGGCTTCAGATAATCGCCGGGATACAGACCTTCGGGAATTTCGCCAACATCTTCGCCCAACGCCTCGCGGTAACGGACATGCGCCGAACGGGCCAGCACATCGACCTGTGCACCGGCGTCATTCACATAATATTCGCGAACCACATCATGACCGGCAAATTCCAACAAAGCCGCCAGCGCATCGCCAACCACCGCGCCGCGGCAATGGCCAACATGCATCGGGCCTGTCGGATTTGCCGATACATATTCGACGTTTACGCGAACGCCTTGCCCCGCATTTGAACGACCATAATCCTGCGCTTGAGCGTGGATCAGCGCCAATTCCTGACGCCAGCTTTCATCGGCCACGCGCATGTTGATAAAGCCGGGGCCAGCAACGCTCGCTTCCTCAACCTCGTCCAGCTTAGCAAGTTCGGCCACCAACAATTCCGCCAGAGCGCGCGGATTGGTTTTCGCTGGCTTGGCAAGCACCATCGCGGCATTGGTCGCAATATCACCATGGCTGGCATCGCGCGGCGGTTCGACGCTGATGGCCGTTCGCGACAGATCGGCGGCAAGCTCGCCGCGCGCAACCAGCGCATCCAGCGCGGTGTTGATATGATTTGCGAAACGACTAAACAGGGTCACGAAATTGGCCTAACATCTATGAAAAAACAACTATACGCGCCCTAACCTAGCTTTCAGGGCACGAAAAGCCCCGCAACGCCATTTTTCCGGCACAGCGGGGCAAATCGGATTGGCTGGTTCCAGCCCATATGCGTTTATCGGCGCACGTTATAACGAAGCTGATCGTCCGTCAGTTGGAACCCAACCAACAGCTCAAAACTGGCGCGCTGCACAGCCGTCCGCACTTCTGGGATGCTCAATGGATCAATTGCGGCATCTTCATCGCCCACTTTACGGCGGCGGGTAATGCGTTCTTGGATATCAGCGGGCAAGGTCGCAGCAGAGCGGTTCACATAAGCCGATGCCTGACCGCGTCCGGTCCCGCGCAAACTGCCGGCTGCAAAGGTGACGTCCACATTGCCAACACGCTTGGCCACCACAACATTGCCGCCTTGAACAACGGTCGAGAAATAAGGCAGGCTGACGGTCCGCGCAGGGCCAGCATCCCGGCGCGTCGCCTGAACATCAAAAGTCGCGAGTTGATAGACATCATCGCCCGTGTCGTCGCATTGCGGCGTTACATTGGTGATGGTCGCCACAACATCCAGTGCCGACGCCGCTTGGCTGTTGGCAGGGTCGAACAAGCTGATATCACCGGTATACAGCGGGACAGCAACCGCCGGACAGGCATTGCGAACCGCCGTAATGCCCACGCCGGACGACACGTCGATATCATTTTTCTTGGCGCAACCAGCCACAAGAGACATAGCCGCAGCACCGCCAAGCACAGCGACGATCCTACGGAAATTGGGGGACATGGAATTCATGATGATCTGGCTTTCCATTCAATCTTGCGTTGGCGTCGCCCATGATACTCGACAAGCATCATAACCGAGGCGGGTCATTCTTATTCGATTGCTTCTTATCGGTGCATCGCGGCTCGCGCAACGGGGACGAAGCGTCTTTACCCGATAGGCCAGACTAGGCTAGAGCCAGTCCATCATGAACATGCCCAGCCCAGCCCCCACCACCAGCGCGTCCTCCCATGGCGCGGACACCGCCCTTCTCACCGTTTTGGTCGCAGCACCGCGTGGTTTTTGCGCGGGGGTGGATCGTGCCATTCGCATCGTGGAACTGGCGCTCGATAAATATGGACCGCCCGTTTATGTGCGCCATGAAATTGTTCACAACCGCTATGTCGTGGACTCTCTCAAGGCAAAAGGCGCGATTTTCGTCGAATCGCTGGACCAAGTTCCCGACGATCTGCCCGTCGTTTTCAGCGCCCATGGCGTTCCCAAAGCCGTTCCGGCAAAAGCCGAAGCACGCGGCCTTGAATATATTGATGCGACCTGCCCGCTGGTATCCAAGGTTCATCGCCAAGCGGAACGCTCGCACGAAGCAGGCCGTCATATCATTTTCATCGGCCATGCCGGCCATCCAGAGGTTATCGGTACATTGGGCCAATTGCCCGAAGGGGCGATCACATTGGTCGAATCTGTGGACGATATCGCTACGCTGCCCGCCTATCCGGAAAACAGCCTCAGCTATTTAACGCAGACCACATTGTCCGTTGACGACACCCGCGACATCATTCGCGCGCTGCAACATCGCTTTCCGGACATCATCGGCCCGCGCGGCGAGGATGTGTGCTATGCAACGTCCAACCGCCAAGAAGCGGTCAAGTCCATCGTGGGACGCTGCGACCGCATGATTGTGATCGGCGCGCCGAACAGTTCAAACAGCTTGCGCTTGGTCGAAGTCGCAGAGCGGGCTGGCATTCCAGCCCATCTGGTTCAGCGCGGGACGGACATCGACACAGCTTGGCTGGACGACGTCCACACCATTGGCGTGACCGCAGGGGCTAGCGCACCAGAAACTCTGGTGCGCGAGGTGATCGACACCATCGCGGCCCATCGCCCGATTTCAGAAAATATCATTGTTACGGCAGAGGAAAATATGGTCTTCAAATTGCCCCGCGGTCTGGAAGTGTCCCCCCAATAATGGCTGTCTATACCAACGTCGAACCTGATGACCTGTCCCAATTGGTGGACAAATATGGCCTAGGCACTGTTTTGTCGTGCAAAGGCATTGCCGAAGGCGTGGAGAACAGCAACTTCTTGCTGGAAACGACCAACGGGCGTTTCATCCTGACGCTCTATGAAAAGCGTGTTCAAAAAGCGGATCTGCCCTTCTTCGTCGACTTACTCGATCATCTGGCAAAAAGCGGCAGCCCGGTTCCAGCCATGCTGCGGGACAAAAACGGCATTGCGGTGCAAGAAATCAGCAATCGCGCGGCGTGCCTGATCCAATTTTTGTCTGGCATCTCGCTGACCCACCCGACCATCGGCCAATGTGCCGCAGCGGGGGCCGCGATGGGCGACATGCATTTGGCGCTGGAAAGCTATACGGCGGAACGCGACAACAGCATGGGTCAGCATCATTGGCGCGCCTTGGCCGCCGGCATCGGTGATTTGGATCAAGTCATGGACGGCCTCGCCGATATTGTGAACGCCGAACTAGATTATCTGGACCAACATTGGCCCCGCGACCTGCCGCGCCATGTGATCCACGGCGACCTATTCCCCGACAATGTCCTGATGCTGGACGAACAAGTGACCGGCCTGATCGACTTTTATTTCGCCGCCACAGATTTTCGGGCCTATGATGTCGCCGTTACCCACAGCGCATGGTGCTTCAGCCCCGATGGCCAAGAATTTTATGCCGACCAAGCGGCAGCATTGATGCGGGGATATCTGTCCGTCGTGCCGCTCAGCGAAGCAGAATTGGCCGCCTTGCCGATCTTAGCACGCGGTTCCGCGCTGCGTTTCCTGCTCAGCCGCGCCCATGATTGGCTGCACACACCCGCTGATGCGCTGGTCACCCGCAAAGACCCGGCTGCCTTTTTGCGACGCCTCCGCCTATATCAGGGTGTAAATGCCGCCCAGCTTTTCGCTGCGGCATAATCACCCGATGAGCGAGCAAGCAAAACGCGTGATTATCGCAACGGACGGCGCATGCAAAGGCAACCCCGGCCCAGGCGGCTGGGGGGCCGTGCTGCGCTGGGGCGAGCAAGTCAAAAAACTATCTGGTGGGGAGCATGACACCACCAATAACCGCATGGAGTTGATGGCGGCTATCGAAGCCTTGGCAGCGCTGAAACGCAGCTGCGATATTCAATTGTCGACCGACAGTGTCTATGTCCGCGACGGCATCACCAAATGGGTGCATGGGTGGCAACGCAACGGATGGAAAACCGCCGCGAAAAAGCCGGTGGCCAACGCCGACTTGTGGCAACGCTTGGTTGAAGAAAGCAAACGGCACACCATCGAATGGCTGTGGGTCAAAGGCCATGCGGGACACGGCGACAATGAAATTGCCGACCAATTGGCATCCGACGCGGCGGTGATGCTGATGCGGGACAAGGGCTGAGCCCCCCGCCCCGCAGCAGCAACGTCATGCTAATCTCGTCTTGTCATTAGCTTGATGTGCTGTCCCGCGTTTCCGCTGCGGGGCCGTTTTTCCTGATGGACTCGATGGCGTTGATCGCCGCAGCCTTGCTACTATAGCCTTCGGTCCAGAACATCGTTTCGCTATTATATTTAAAATAGGCTACAAATTCGCCGCCTTTGTTTTTCTTAATCTCGAAATAATGCGCCATGTCACCATCTCCCTGACGGCCCCTCATGGGCCGATGAAAATGCTAGCAAGCGCGCGTTTGTCCGCAAGATAATTTAGGGCCCTACCCCAGCAAAAGCCGATTTATAGCGGCTCAATAATAGTCGCTCCACAAGCGCTATTTACCGAAAACGTTTGGGCGAAAATGGCGCGGCATCCACCGCTAAAATCTTCTCATCTTCAATCGCGACACCCAATTGCTCACCCAGCAGGGCGGAAATCGCAGGGGCCGTTTGAATACCAAAACCGCCCTGCCCCGCGCACCAGATAAAGGATGGAACATCGGGATCTGCTCCGAAAACCGGCAGACGATCGGGCGCAAAAGTCCGCAGACCGGCCCATTTGCGTTCCACCGCCGCAATCGGCCAATCGACCACCGACTGAAACCGATCAATCGCTAGCGCGACGTCCAGTTCCTCCGGCGACACGTCACACGGGTCCATCCGTGTCTCATCATGGGGGCTCAGCCAAATCCGACCGTCCCCGGCCCCCTTAAAATAGAAATCACCGCCGACATGTGCGATCAGTGGCAGACTAGCGGGAACATGGGCGTTCAAGCGCAATTGCACCATCGTTCGACGAAAAGGCTGCAGCCCCACTGGCCGCGCCCCAAATATTTGCGCGACCTGATCCGCCCATGCTCCGGCGGCGTTCAAAACCATCGGCGCAGAGACATCTCCCCGCTGCGTGGTGATCCGCCACATGCGTCCGTCATGCCGCGCTTTCAAAATGCGGGCGCGGGTTTGCAATTGCCCGCCCGCCCGCATTGCGCTGGCCAAATAGGCTTGATGCAAAGCGGCTACATCAATATCGCGGCAGCTAGGCTCATGAGCAGCCTCGCTCCATTCCGAACGCAGCCCCGCTACATGCCTATATAATTCCACTTGGGCGACAGGCTTCACCGCAACATGACGCTGTGCATAGAGGCGAATAAAATCGGATATTTGTCCCGCCTCATGACGGCGGCCAATCACGAACGCCCCGCGCTCACTCAAAAAAGGGCGCGTTGAAAAATCTGCTGGCGGATGTTCCAGCAATCGCTCTGACGCGCTGGTCAGGGGCTGCACATCCGGTCCGCCATAGCTTTCTTGCCAAAAAGCCGCAGAGCGTCCGGTGGCGTGATATCCCGCAAAATCCTCGGCTTCGATTAACAGAACCGAGCGGGTCGGGGCCAACCGCGATGCCATGCTAGCACCCGCAATCCCTGCCCCAATGATGACAATATCTGCCGACGATTGCGAAGCTGACTTCATGTCCCTGCGACATAGAAGCCCAGCCATGAATTGCAACCACCAACCTAAGCGGTTGCGCGCTTATCTGTGTTAATCTATGAATGTTAACCATAAGGGGCTTGGGGCAAATTTTTACATGGAACTGTTGTTCATCGGGGCGTTGGCGCTGCTGTTGCTGGCTGCCGCCATCAGCGACCTTCGATCTCGCACCATTTCAAATGGGCTGAACATTGCCATCGCCGCAGCGGCTTTACCGCTGTGGTGGCTGATGGGCTATGAGCTATGGCCCGACATTGCTTTTCAACTTGCCGCCGCCATTGGGGTATTTCTTTTATTCGTCGGCCTCTTTGCGCTCGGCGCGATGGGCGGCGGCGACGTCAAGATGATTGGCGCGCTCTGTTTGTGGACCCCCTTGGCCCTTATTCTGCCAGCGCTCACGATCATGGCGATCGCTGGTGGCATCTTATCCGCAGCCATGTTGATCAGAACAAAATGGTCACGCGAATCACCTAAAGTTCAGGTGCCTTATGGGGTCGCCATCGCAGCGGCTGGATTTTGGGTGCTCTACAAACATTATCTTAACCACTTTTCATTTAACGCATTCGCTTGAGGGGTAGCGTCAGACTTTTTGACGCCACACGGAGGATTTGAAACGCTATGGACACGCGAAAGATCATGCTCATTGTGGGCGCGCTCGTCATAGCCATCGGTGCGGCGCTTGGCGTGAACCTGATGATGCAAAGCTCGTCAACACAAGAGAGCCGTCCGGCAGCGGCAGCAGAACAGGTTGGCCCCAGCATTTTGGTCGCCACGCGCCAACTGCCGTCCGGCACCATCATTGGACCCGACAGCTTTCGCTTCCAACCTTGGCCTCAGGAGTTGGTGGACGGTGCCTATTTCGTGAAGGACAAGGTCGATCCGCAAACGCTGGTCGGCACGGTCGTTCGTTTCCCCGTCACAGCTGGGCAACCCCTCACGCAAGGGTCGTTGGTGAAACCAGATGATCGCGGCTTCCTCGCCGCCGCCTTGGGCCCTGGAATGCGGGCGGTCACCGTCAAAGTTTCCCAAGAAGAAGGCGTCGCGGGCTTTGTGTTCCCCGGTGACCGTGTGGACGTTCTGTTGACCCAGCAGTTGTCGATCGAAGAAGGCAGCAGCTATCCCGACGACAAATTATTCACCGCCGAAACCATCGTTCGCAATGTTCGCGTTCTCGCCACCGATCAGCGTATCTCCGCCGAAAATGCCGAGGGCAAATCGGAGGTGGTGACTTTTGGTTCCGTAACCTTGGAAGCCACACCCGAAATCGCCGAAAAAATCGCAGTGGCGCAAAGCATGGGCCGCTTGTCACTTGCGCTTCGTCCATTGGCCGAAACCGCAGGTGAATTGGATGCCGCCATTGCATCGGGTGATGTGACCGTGCCCGCAGGAACAAACAGCAACGCTGAACGCGCCATGCTGGCCGCAGCAGCAGCCCGCCCCACGGCCAGCCGCTCTTCCGCTACCACCGGCGGCGACGTTTCTCGTTTCTGGGTTCCGGTCAGTGGCCGCGTCAACCCGTCGCGCCGCCCATCACAGCAATCCACCGTCACGCAATCCGATGGGACCGTCGTGTCGGTTCCGCGCGGTCCAGTTGTCCGCATATCGCGCGGCGAAAAAGTCACCGAAATTACGGTGGGGGGTAAATAAGATGAAAATGATGTCCACCATCACACACCGCCGCCTTGCGAACCGCGCAGCCTTGGCGCTGGTCACTGCAACGATGCTCACCCTGCCCAATCACAGCTTGCACGCCCAAAGCCAAATGGCGGCGCAAAATGGGGTGGAACTGTCGGTCGGGCGCGGTCAGCTCGTTTCCCTGCCCGCCGCGATGACGGATGTATTCGTCGCCGATGACAAAATCGCCGATGTGCAAGTCCGCTCCAATCGCCAATTGTTCGTCTTTGGCAAGGCGCCGGGCGAAACAACCGTGGTCGCTACCAATGGTGCGGGCCATGTCATTTTCTCGCAAGTCGTTCGGGTTGGCCGCAACATCCAAACCATTGATCAGATGTTGACCTTGGCGATGCCCGATGCACAAATCGCCGTGACGACGATGAACGGCGTCACATTGCTCACCGGAACCGTGCAACAAGCCGATGACGCCGCCGAAGCCGAGCGTCTGGTCCAGGCCTTTATCGGTGATGACCAAAAACTGGTTTCGCGCCTACGCACCGCAACGCCGTTACAGGTCAATCTGCAAGTCCGCATTGCCGAAGTGAACCGCACTTTGGTCAAGGAAATCAGTGGCAACGTCCTGACGTCCGACCGTGATGGCCCGATGGGCAATGGTTTTCTTGGCGCGATTGCGCGGGGCCGCACCGCCGGAACCGTCACCTATAATCCCGATGGATCGACCACTTATGGTATCAACACCCTGTCGGGCACCAACACCTTGGCCGGTGCGGGCCGCCTGTTTGGCCTCGACATTATCGCCTCGCTCGACATTGGTGAACGCTCTGGTTTGGTCGCCACATTGGCACAGCCCAATCTGACAGCCATTTCCGGCGAAACTGCAGATTTTCTGGCGGGCGGTGAATTCCCCATTCCCATACCGGGGAATTTTGCGGGCACCACCATTGAATATCGCAAATATGGTGTCAGCCTAGCCTATACTCCAACCGTGCTGTCCAGCGGCCGCATCAGTCTGCGCGTCCGACCAGAGGTTTCGGAACTCTCCACCGAAGGGGCTATCCGTTTTCAGGGCTTCGAAGTTCCCGCCCTCACGGTCCGCCGTGCGGAAACCACCGTCGAACTGGGCTCGGGTGAAAGCTTCATGATCGCAGGCTTGCTCAGCAACCGCTCGATCGGCTCCATCGACAAAATTCCAGGCTTGGGCGACATTCCTCTGCTGGGCACTTTGTTCAAATCGGACAATTTTCGTCGCGGGGAAACCGAATTGGTCATTGTCGTGACACCCTATTTGGTCAAACCGGTCGACGCGAATAGCATCAAATTACCAACCGACGCCTTTAATGCGCCATCGGACCTCAACCGCTTGCTCGCCGGCCATGAAAGCGCTGGCGAAACGGGTGGCAGCCGCCCGATGCCGCGACTGGAAAGCGCGCCGCCCACCGCCCCCAAAGCACAGGGCGACGCCGCCCCGGGCTTTAGCTTCCGTAATTGATCCGCCGGACATCAGGAGCAAAGTGATGAAAACTATCGCAACCTGGACCTTGCTAGCCCTTTCTGCGGGTTTGGCTGGATGCGCGGGTAACAGCCAAATGGCCAACCGTTCTTTGGATAGCGTGCATCAACCGGTGGTATCCACCAGCACCCACTATCTGGACGTCGCCTCCTATGGCGGCTCGATCAGCCCGCAAGAGGTAGAGCGGGTCCAAGAATGGCTGCAGGCCATTGGCGTTGGCTATGGCGACCAAGCCGTCATCGAAGATGACAGCATCTATGGAAATCCAGCAACCCTCGCTACATTGCGCGACCTGTTGGCCGCACGCGGCGCGCGCTTGGCTGGCGTGGTTCAAGGCAACAGCCTGCGTTTGCGGGTGGTTCGCACCACCGCTTATGTCCCCAATTGCCCAGATTGGAGCGGTCGTTACACCACCAACCCGCTCAATGAAACGTCGACCAACTATGGCTGTGCCACCAACGGCAATCTGGCAGCGATGGTGGCCGACCCCAATGATTTGGTTCGCGGCGTTTCAAGCGCCACGTCCAATACACAGCAGGGCGTCAAAGCTATTAAGAGCTACCGAGAAAAGCCAGTAACCGGTGCGGGTGAGCTGAAAGAAAATACAACCAGCAAATCCGGTAGCGGAGGCGGGCAATGAGCGTGACTGGCAAAGGGCCCGGCGCACGTGACCCCTTCAGCGCCTTCGTCTGCGACGATGAAACCCTCAACCTTGTTCGCCATGTCGCGAATGATTTGGGCTGGTCCATTGAACGCTGCCACAAGGGTGGGCTGCGAAATGCGGTTCAATCGCTTTCTGTCTCCGCCAGCCCCCACATCTTGTTTGTGGACCTGTCGGAATCTGGTGACCCGATCAACGATATCAATGAATTGGCAGAGGTCTGCGAGCCAGGCACGATTGTGATTGCCACCGGACAAATCAATGATGTCCGCCTATATCGTGACCTTCAAGCCAGCGGTATTCACGATTATCTGTTGAAGCCGCTATCGTCGGAAACCCTTCGCGACAGCTTTGCATCGGCCCATGCTTTGTTTTCTGCGCCGAAATCTGGCGATGCGCAGCAAGATCAGCCCCGTCAAATGATGGCGGTGGTCGGCGTGCGCGGCGGCGTCGGTGCTTCAATGGTTTCCACCTCACTGGCTTGGATGATCAGCCAAAAAGCAGGTCAACGCACCTCGCTGTTGGACTTGGACGTCCATTTTGGAACCGGCGCATTGACGCTGGACGTCGAACCGGGGCGCGGCTTGATTGACGCCATCGATAACCCCAGCCGCATCGACGGATTGTTTATCGAGCGCTCCTTGGTTCTAGCTTCGGAACGGCTCAGCTTGCTGTCCGCCGAAGCACCGATCAACCAACCCTATATGACAGATGGTTCCGCCTTTTTTCATCTAGAAGAGGAACTTCGGAACGCTTTTGACGTGACGATCGTCGACATCCCGCGTCATGTTTTGCTGCCCTTCCCTCAACTGGTTGCACAGGCCGGAACGATCCTGCTGGTCACCGAAATCACCTTGGCTGCGGCACGGGACACCATCCGTATGCTGGCATGGTTCAAACAAAATTGCCCGCGCTCGCGCGTTATTTTGGTGGCAAACAAAGTCCAAAGCGGCATCGGCGAATTGTCCCGCAAGGAATTTGAAACATCCATCGAACGTATGATCGATGTCGTCCTTGCCTATGACCCAAGGTTGGTCAGCCAAGCCGCCAAGCTGGGCAAAAGCTATGCAGAGGTCTGTCAGGGCACAAAATCCAGCCAAGGCTGGGACGATCTGATGCAACTGGCCCTCGACGATATGGACATGGTCAACACCGTCCGGAATGCAAAATCAGGCTCTGGCGGTTCCTTGTTGCAAAAATTAAGCGGCCTCGGAAAGAAGATTGGCCAGAAAAACGGTCATTAAGACGGCAACCAAGGCGATATAACGCCTTGGTCATCGCCTAACGCATGTGGAATTGGGGAAACGGCAACGATGAACTCTGGAATGATCCTCATCTTGCTTAGCGCAGTCTTGGCGATCGGGTTGCTGTTTGCCGCATTTTCCGGCCCATCCGCGAGCAAAGCCAAAAGTCGCCGCCTTGCGTCGATGATCGACCGCCATGCCAATTCTACCGAGGCCGTCGTCGCCGCCCAAATGCGTAAGACCATCCAAGCTAAATCAGGCCTTGGCAACAGCAGCCTGTCCGGCTTACTCCCGCGCCGCGATGAAATGGTTAAGCGCTTGCGCCGCACCGGAAAAAATTGGACGGTATCGCAATATATTTTTGCAGCCATGGCGTTGTTTGTGGTGACCACAGGGTTTTTCCTGATCCTGCGAACGCCCTTTGCCCTATCCGCCCTTTTGGGAGTGCTTGTCGCACTCGGCCTCCCCCACATGGTTCTCAATTATCTGATCGGGAAGCGGGTAAAGCAATTTACCGCGCGTTTTCCGGACGCCATTGACTTGCTGGTCCGCGGCCTACGCGCTGGCTTGCCGATCACCGAGACATTCACGGTGGTCGCCCAAGAAATCGCCGGTCCGGTTGGCGAAGAATTTAAAGCGATTGTCGAACGCATCCGCATTGGTAACAGCATGGACGCCGCTTTACAGGAAACGGCCGATCTGCTCGACACGCCCGAATTCCAATTTTTCTGCATCACCATCGCTATCCAACGGGAAACCGGTGGCAATTTGGCAGAGACGTTCAACAATTTGTCCGACGTTCTACGCAAGCGCGCCCAAATGAAATTGAAAATTCGCGCCATGT
Source organism: uncultured Sphingopyxis sp. (assembly GCA_964542975.1). Lineage (GTDB taxonomy): Bacteria > Pseudomonadota > Alphaproteobacteria > Sphingomonadales > Sphingomonadaceae > Sphingopyxis. Next base: position 23,290 of record CAZIVW010000013.1, on the reverse strand, counting down.
CTTCCGAGGCTAAAGCATCGGCCTATATCGTTGGTTCGCTTCCCTTTTTCGTCTTCGGTGCGGTTTATTTCATGAACCCAGACTATCTCGCTGGCTTTTTCGTGGAACCACGCCTGATGGTCGCGGGGATAGGCGGCCTCATTTGGATGAGCATCGGAGGCTTTATTATGGCCAAGATGGTCAATTTCGAAATTTAAGGAGGCCCATTCCATGCATATCAGCCTCCTCATCACCAGTTTTTCTGGAACGCAAAGCGGTCCGAAACTCTTGGGCGTGGACGTCATCTGGGTCGCAACCGTCTTGGCAGCGGTTGGCGTATTCGCGGTATTGATCGCACTCTACGGCATATTGACGGTCCGTGACCCTATGGCCAAACGGGTCAAGGCGCTCAATGAACGGCGCGAACAATTAAAAGCGGGCATTACCGTTTCGCCGAACAAACGCCGGGCCAAGCTGGTCCGACGCAGTGAAACCACCGACCGGATGCGTAACATCTTGGACCGGCTCAAGGTGTTGCAGGACGAACAAGTCACCGTTGTTCAACAAAATCTGGCGCAAGCGGGCATTCGTTCAAAAGATTTGGCCGTGGCGGTGATTTTTGGCCGCATGGTCTTGCCCATTGCCTGTGGATTGCTTGCGGCCTTCATGATCTATATCGTGGAATATTTTCCGGACTGGAGCAGCAACAAGCGCGCCATGGCGATGATGGCAGCCTTGATTTTGGGCTATAAAGCGCCCGATCTTTACGTTCAGAATAAGAAGACCAAGCGCACCGACGCCATCCGCAAGGGCATTCCAGATGCGCTCGATTTGCTGGTCATATGCGCCGAAGCTGGCCTGACCATCGACGCGGCCTTCGCCCGCGTATCGCGCGAATTGGGCCGTGCCTATCCCGAATTGGGCGAAGAATTTGCCTTAACGTCTATCGAGATGAGCTTCCTGACGGAACGCCGCCAAGCTTTTGAAAATTTGGCCTATCGCGTCGATTTGGAAGCGATCAAGGGCGTGGTCACCACCCTGATCCAAACCGAAAAATATGGTACACCGCTGGCCAGCGCTCTGCGCGTATTGTCCGCTGAGTTCCGTAATGAACGCATGATGCGCGCCGAAGAAAAGGCCGCAAAACTGCCCGCGATCATGACCGTTCCATTGATTATGTTCATCCTGCCTGTGCTGTTCATCGTCATTTTGGGCCCTGCAGCCTGTTCGATGGCCGACGCATTGGGCGACGGCGGCGCATTTGGCTAAACGCATGATGCGGTGGGCCAGTCGCGTCCACCGCCCCTTGCCGATATTCTTATGACACCAGCCCCGCAGCATCTGAAACCAAATCAGTACCCGTCATCGGACCGTCATCATCGATTGTCATAGCATCGCGATGATCTGCTTGCGTATCAACCGCGACCGTGCGAACCCATCCCGATGATTGACCGCCTATCCGCTTTCGTCATCGCCATCACGATCATTGCAATAGGCGCAGTGATTTCAATCATTTATGCTAGCAATGCCGCATCGATTACGATCATGGCCTTGGCGGCCCTTTTGGGGGCTTGCACCATATATTCCTCGACGCCGTCCGCGCTTTACGAGCCCACCAGCCAAAGCAATACCGACCATGTTCGGACCCGCCGAAAAAGCTCGATCTTCCACCATCCAGATTTTGCACATTGGGCCGATCAAGAAGGTGAACCGATTATTGGCATTTCTGACAATGTCGTGACAATCGCCAATGACGCCGCCATCGCCTTGCTGGGGCGTCACATTATGGGCGCAGACATCCGCACAGCCATTCGCCACCCCGCAGCGGCGGAACTCTTCCGCCCATCGGCCATGTCGGCCTCAGGGCAAAATCTGGCACAGGCCAACCCCGTCAGTTTGATGGATTATCCGCGCACGGGCTATCACTGGACCATCCGCATCGCCCAGCTAGCTGGCGGTGACGCCATCGTGCTGCTCAACGACCGGTCGAGCATCGATGCCGCGGATAAAATGCGATCCGACTTTGTCGCCAATGCCAGCCATGAATTACGCACGCCTTTGGCCGCCATTTTGGGCTATGTCGAAACGCTGCAGGATATGGGCGAGGGCGACAGCGATCCGATGCAGCAACGCTTTTTGGGCATCATTGAACGCGAAGCCCAGCGGATGCAGCAATTGGTGCTGGATCTACTCTCTATTTCACGGGTCGAAGCGGACCGTTTCCGCCGGCCCACCACCCCCGTCAACTTAACGGCTATCGTGGCGTCAGCGGTCCACCAATTAAAAGACAGTGCCGAACCACGGCCCGCCGACATAATATCCCACCTGCCTGACCAGCCTTTGTCCATCATGGGGGACACCGGCCAATTGTCACAGTTGGCACATAACATCATCGGCAATGCCATGAAATATGGCCGCGCAGGCACGCCGATCCAAGTGCATCTGGCCCAAGACGGGCGACGCGCAGTTTTAAAGGTCACCGACCAAGGCGATGGCATTGCCCCAGAGCACCTGCCCCGCCTGACAGAGAGATTTTACCGGGTTGACGACGCCCGCAGCCGCTCTGTCGGCGGCACGGGGCTAGGCCTCGCCATCGTCAAACATATTGCGGAGCGACACCAAGGGCAGTTGAGCATCGACAGCGTCGTCAACCAAGGCACCTCCGTATCGTTCAGCTTGCCGCTCCTCGACGAGCCAGCGCTGCTTAGGCGATAAAGCGGACCTGCTCAGACAGCGTCGCAACCATCTGATCAATTTGAAATTTTTCAACAATCAAAGGCGGCGACAGGGCGATGATATCGCCCGTGGCCCTGACCAACAGCCCATGGTCGAAACAGCGTTGAAATAATTCTGTCCCGCGTGCCCCCGGGGCGTTCGGCCTCGGTTCCAATTCTATGCCCGCGACCAATCCGATGTTCCGGACGTCCACAATATGGCGCGCATCTCGCAGGCTATGAACAGCCTCTTGCCAATAATGCGCCAACCCATCGGCCCGCTCAAACAAAGCTTCGTCAGCATAGATATTCAAGGTTGCGAGCGCCGCTGCACAGGCCAACGGATGCCCGCTATAGGTGTAGCCATGAAACAGTTCGATGCCCGTTTCCACGCTATCGATGACGGCGTCATGCCATTCGCGCTTTACCGCAACCGCCCCCATCGGCACCGCCGCATTGGTTAACCCTTTCGCCAAGGTGATGATGTCCGGTGTCACGCCCCAGCGCTGGGCCGCTGTGGCAGCTCCGACACGGCCAAATGCGGTGATAACTTCATCGAATATCAGCAAAATACCATGTTGATCGCATAGGTTTCGCAGATTTTGTAAATATCCGATGGGCGGCAAGATCACGCCCGTCGACCCCGCCAGCGGTTCCACAATGACGGCGGCAATCGTCTCCGCGCCGTGCAAATCGACCAAGCGCTGCACATCCTGCGCCAGTTCGGCGCCATATTGCGGCAAACCTTTGGAAAATCGGTTCCGTTCGATATCATGGGTATGGCGCAGATGGTCCGTTCCCACGACGGCCGCCCCGAAAGCGCGCCGATTTGCGCCTATCCCGCCCACCGCCGTGCCGCCAAAACCGACACCATGATATCCCCGCTCCCGCCCGATCAGCCGAAAGCGCCCGCCCTGCCCGCGCGCACGCTGCACCGCCAAGGCAATCTTCAACGCCGTATCCACGGCCTCCGATCCGCTATTTGTGAAAAATATCCGGTCCAATCCCGCAGGCATCAACCCCGCCAGACGTTCGGCCAATTCAAACACTTGTGGGTGGCCCAATTGAAAGGTCGGCGCGAAATCTAGGGTGCGACTGGCCGCGCTGATCGCGTCGCTAATTTCGTCGCGGCAATGGCCAGCATTGGTGCACCACAGCCCCGCCGTGCCGTCGAGCAATTGGTGCCCACTGCTCGATTGATAATATAGGCCCTTCGCGGACACCAATTGGCGCGGTTGCGATTTATAGGCTTTGTTGGCTGTGAAGGGCATCCAAAAAGCGCCCATTTTATCGTTGCTTGCGCGCATCATGCTCCGCCCCTCTTCCGGACATAGGATGTGACGCCGCCTATCCATATATATTATGCAGCGTTCACACGAGCCTATCGACTGGGCATCAGAAAGCAAGCACCGGTCATCTGCGCCCGTGCGACATCCGCATCGGCATCGGCATCGGCACAGCCAATCACCGCCAGACGCCGCACGCCTAGCCTATCAATGTGCGGCCTTACCATGACCAAAGGGAAGAATCTTCAAGATCAACACAATGACACTGCCCAAGACAGCGCCAAACACGCCCGCACCCGCAGCATTCACAATCCATTCCCACACAGCCGAAGCTGGCAGCATGTTTCCGACGTCTTGTGCAAAGTGATGCAGCATATCGCCAAGGCCGCCGAAGCCATATTCATGCAGGCCATGCATCACAATCTGGCCACCGACCCACAGCATCGCAGCCGTGCCAATCACCGCTAATGCGCCCAGCAATTTCGGCATGGCAAGCACCAGCCCGCGCCCAACCGACTTGCCAGCCGTCGTGCGGCTATTCTTAGCCATGGCCAAGCCAATATCGTCCATCTTGACGATCAAGCCAACCGCGCCATAAACCGCCACGGTAATCGCGATGCCAACCACGGCGAGCGTGGCGGCCCGCATCCAAATCGTCTCGTCCATCACTTCGTTCAGGGCGATCACCATAATCTCTGCCGACAAGATCAGATCGGTGCGGATCGCGCCAGCCACCATCTTCTCTTCATGCTCCGCCCCAATCACGGCTTCAGCTTTTTCCTCCAAGCCTTCGTCGGACTTCTGAAAGGCATGCCAAAGCTTCTCCGCCCCTTCAAAGCAGAGATAGGCGCCGCCCAGCATCAAAATCGGCGTGATGGCCCATTGTGCAAAAGTCGACAACAGCAACAAAATTGGCAGGATCAAGACCAGTTTATTAAAGAAACTGCCCTTTGCGATACGCCATATGATCGGCAGTTCGCGCTTGGGATCAAAGCCTGTGACATAACGCGGGGTTACCGCCGCATCGTCCACGACCACCCCAGCGGCCTTCACACTGGCCTTCGTTGCCGCTGCGCCAATGTCATCCACACTGGCCGCCGCCACTTTGGCAATGGTCGCAACATCATCCAACAAGGCGAATAAACCCGACGCCATCACCCATTCTCCTGCCAATTATCCACGCGATGCAGACCTGCTATACGCAAGCCCTTTAGGCCGAAAGCCTTGATTTGATCCACTGCCCCATATTCTTGTCACGCCCGCCCCTTGGCTGAACAAGGCAAACCTCCATCATGGCCTTTCCTTGGCAAACGCCGCTGCGGCACCAAATAATCCGGGCTGAGGATGGGTAATTAGTTTGACAGGAATAGAACTCATGAAGCTTTCAAAACGCCCCTTAGCGACAAAGCGTTCCGGAAAGCCAGATCGGATCAGTTGATCCTTGATGCGCAAGCCCAATCCGCCCGCTATAACCACGGCGCCGGCGCCTTGCGCCAAGGCGATATCCCCTGCCACCGCGCCCAATGACAAACAGAAACGATCCACAGCCGCCGCCGCAAGCGCGTCTGATCGCTCTAAGCCGCGCGTCCAAAGGATTTTGTCCCCTTCCTCGGCAACCGCTCGCCCTTCCAACGACGCCAAGGTTTCATATATGTCAACAATTGCAGGCCCTGCGACGACGCGCTCAACAGAGACACGGCGGTGTCGTCGCCGAAGTCGTGCCAATATGGCATCTTCAATGCTGTCCAGCGGCGCAAAATCCATGTGCCCACCCTCTGTCGGCTGCACGCGGTAATTGTCAGCGTCTTTCCAGATATGCGCAACACCTAGCCCCGTCCCCGGCCCCAGAACACTCGTCAGGCCGTTCATGGGAAAGCTCGCTTCCGGCCCGCATAGATGTTCAAAATATCGGCTGTCCGCTTGGGCCACCGCATGCCCCACCGCCTCAAAGTCATTGACCAAAATCATGTCATCAACGTTTAGATCGGTCCGGAGCGACGCCGGACGAATAATCCATGCATTGTTCGTGAAACGAATGATATCGCCAACCGCAGGTCCCGCCACAGCGATGGACAATTGCCGTGGCAGAACATCACCCTGTTGCCGCGCAAATTCCTGCCAAGCTGTTTGCAAAGACGTGAAATCCGCTGTTTTCAGCGTGACCGGGTCCCCCATCCCAACACATTTTTTTCCGCTTAATTCGGCAATCGCAAAGCGGGCATGCGTTCCGCCAATGTCGACGGTCACAATTTGATCGTTCATAGATATCCTCTGCCTGACGCTAGAAAATAGATAAACGAAAATTGCGAAGGCACGAAGTGCCGCTTTGTGAAGGCATAGCTATGCGAAAAAAGATTGGGGACCGATGAGCGGATTAATCCTCGACAGGAATCCGTCGTGCTATGCGGCTTAGCAACTCACGCAGTTGCACCAGCTCCACATCAGAGAAATCTGCGAGCATACGCTTTTCGTGCGCGGAAATACGCTCCAAACAATCTCGGAGCATCTCCTCCTCCGCCGTTGTCAAATTTAAAGAGAAGGCGCGGCGATCTTGCGGATCAACCAACCTATATACCAGCCGTGCGATAACCAGCTCATTGATAAGCGACACCATATTAGCCCGCTTAATATCCAAAATTCGGCCAGCCGCCCCTTGATTTATACCAGGTTGATTGGCGATCACCGCCAAAATACCGACCAAAATTTGGCGCATCCCTGTGCCATCCAGCGCCGCCCCGAAATCAACAACAAAGGCACCGTGCGCGCGGCGTAAATGATACCCAATCAAAGGCGCAAGTATTCCTATACCTGCATGCCGCGCGACTTGCTCCATACCCAGTAAATCTCTTCATTACGATGTATTGAAAAAGCTATCTTCATATCAAATTTTTTGAAGCGCCTGTCAAGAACAAGCTATTTTCAAATAAAATAAAAAAACTATTTTCTACAAATCCGACACATGGGCATAAATGTAAAAAATAAAATGTAATTTACTATATAGGTATGAAATTATCGAACATTTACGATGAATGAATATGGTTTCACGTCAATATTCTGATGACTGGTATTGATCGATAAATGAGGTTGAACAGCGCAACCTTCTTGGCCCGAGTGACGGGCTGTAGCATCCAGCAAAGACTATTATAAGAATGGGAAATAGACGCAAATCCCCAACGGGATCAATCCACCCAATAGCTGCCTGCCGACAAGTGGCCCAGCGGCGAAATATCATATACCTGGGGAAAATGGTGCACCCGGAACGATTCGAACGTCCGACCCTCAGATTCGTAGTCTGATGCTCTATCCAGCTGAGCTACGGGTGCGCTGTGAGAACGCCTCTAGGGGTGAAGTCTGAATCGCGCAAGCCCTAAAATGATCATATCGCGTCAAATTTTTACAAATTCATAAAAAAACGGGGCCACGCGCTAACGTGACCCCGCCTTTCATTCTCTTATACGCTCGCAGCCTTTAGCGGCTTTTCAATGCCGACTGCGCAGCCGCCAAACGGGCGATGGGAACGCGGTAAGGTGAGGCGCTGACATAATCCAAGCCCGTCTGCTCACAGAAGTGGATGCTTGGCGCATCACCGCCATGTTCACCGCAAATGCCCAGCTTCACATTCGGGCGCGTCTTGCGACCACGCTCTGCGGCCAGCTCAATCAACTGGCCAACGCCTTCTACATCAAGGCTGACGAACGGGTCGGTCAGGAAAATCCCCTTATCGACATATTGCGTCAAGAAGCGGCCCGCATCGTCACGGCTGATGCCGATGGTGGTTTGGGTCAAGTCATTGGTGCCAAAGCTGAAGAATTCCGCAGCTTCCGCAATTTCACCAGCCATCAAGGCGGCGCGCGGCAATTCGATCATCGTGCCGACCAGATATTCGACCGTGCGGCCCTTTTCTGCGAACACAGCCTGAGCGGCTTGGTCGACAACCGCCTTCATCATGTCAAATTCGCGGCGGCTGGCCACCAATGGGATCATGACTTCGGGGATCGGCGCCGCGCCAGTTTCGGCCGCGACATCGCATGCCGCTTCGAAAATCGCGCGCGCCTGCATTTCATAAATTTCTGGATAGGTTACACCCAGTCGGCAACCGCGATGGCCCAACATCGGGTTGAATTCATGCAATTCGTTGGCACGGGCTTTCAGCTTGTCCACGGCCACGCCAGCAGCAGCGGCAACCGTTTCAAAATCTTCCTCGCGGGTCGGCAAGAATTCATGAAGCGGCGGATCGAGCAGACGGATGGTCACAGGCAAGCCCGCCATCACGCCAAAGATCGCGGCAAAGTCTTTGCGCTGTTCTGGCAAAAGCTTAGCAAGCGCCACGCGGCGGCCCGCTTCGTCTTCGGCCAAAATCATTTCGCGCACCGCCGTGATGCGGTCCGCGTCAAAGAACATATGTTCGGTGCGGCACAAGCCGATGCCTTCCGCGCCAAAGTCGCGCGCCACTTGGGCGTCGGCTGGCGTTTCTGCGTTGGTGCGCACCTTCATGCGGCGAACCTTGTCAGCCCATGTCATCAAGGTGCCAAAATCGCCCACCAATTCCGGCAGCAAGGTCGGCACTTCACCGGCCATCACTTCGCCCGTGCCGCCGTCCAAGGTGATGATATCCCCTTCGTTCAGCACACGATCGCCGATGCGCAGCACTTTGGCGACATTATCGATGGCGAGACCACCAGCGCCCGACACGCAAGGACGACCCATGCCGCGCGCCACAACGGCCGCATGGCTGGTCATGCCGCCGCGTGCGGTCAAAATACCCTTGGCGGCGTGCATGCCGTGAATATCTTCTGGCGATGTTTCCACGCGGACGAGGATCACGGCTTCGCCCTTGGCAGCAGCCTGTTCAGTGCTGTCGGCATCAAACATGATCTTACCCGATGCCGCGCCGGGGCTGGCTGGCAGCCCCTTGGTCAGCACGTCGCGCGGGGCCTTGGGGTCCAGCGTCGGGTGAAGCAATTGATCAAGCGCACCGGGGTCGACGCGCAGCACCGCTTCTTCTTCGGAAATCAAGCCTTCGGCGGCCATGTCTACAGCAATTTTCAGCGCCGCTTTGGCGGTGCGTTTGCCGCTGCGCGTTTGCAGCATCCACAAAACGCCGCGTTCCACGGTGAACTCAATATCCTGCATATCGCGATAATGGGTTTCCAGCGTGTCGAACACATTACCAAGTTCGGTAAAGGTTTCGGGCATCGCTTCTTCCATCGACAAAGGCTTGGCCCCTGCCCGTTCGCGCGCCGCTTTGGTCAGATATTGCGGGGTACGAATACCCGCCACAACATCTTCGCCTTGGGCGTTGATTAGCCATTCGCCGTACCATGCGCGTTCACCGGTCGCGGGATCGCGCGTGAAAGCAACGCCGGTTGCCGACGTATCGCCCATATTGCCGAACACCATGGCTTGCACATTGACAGCGGTGCCCCATTCGGCGGGGATGCTGTTCAAGCGGCGGTAAACCTTGGCGCGGTCGCTTTCCCAGCTTTCAAACACAGCGCCAATGGCGCCCCACAATTGATCGCGGGGTTCTTGTGGGAAAGGCGCGCCGGTTTCACGGGCCACAATCGCTTGATATTCGGCCACCAGCTTTTGCCAATCTTCGGCCGACATTTCCGTATCAAGGAAGAAGCCTTTGTCTTCCTTGGCGACTTCCAATGCCTCTTCAAATTCCGCATGATCGAGGCCCATGACCACGTCCGCATACATTTGAATGAAACGGCGATAGCTGTCCCACGCAAAGCGCGCATCGCCCGATGCTTCAGCCAAGCCCTTGACCGTTTCGTCATTCAGGCCAAGGTTCAGCACCGTGTCCATCATGCCAGGCATGGATACACGCGCACCGGAACGCACCGAAACCAACAAAGGGTTGGCCGCATCGCCAAAGGTCTTGCCCGTAATGCCTTCGATATGAACGATGCCGTTCACGACTTCTTCGGCCAAACCAGCGGGATAGCTTTCGCCATTGGCATAATATGCCGTGCACACTTCGGTGGTGATCGTAAAACCGGGAGGCACCGGCAGACCAATTGAGGCCATTTCCGCAAGGTTCGAGCCCTTGCCGCCCAGCAATTCCTTCGCGCGCTCAGCCGTTGTGGCCGATCCGCCGAACAAATGCACCATCGTCGTCATGTCACACTCCTGCTGTCCCATCGGGACGGTTCGCGGGGGAATAGTTATGCAAATATCATTGGTCGAGTTAGTTTTCCTACGCACCCTACAAGCGCGTAGAAAGACTTACCCTTCAATCTTCGAAAAATCAGCCACGCCATGCACGGCTGCGGTAAATCGCGCCAACAACCCAAGGCGATAGGCCCGCACAGCCGTGTCGGGGTCATTGACCATCACCCCGTCAAAAAAGGCATCAATCGGCGCACGAAGACCAGCCAAAGCCGCCATCGCATCCGTAAAGCGTTCGTCGGCCACCGCCGCGCTGGCGGCGGGTTCTGCCACGTCCAGCGCCGCGTTCAAAGCAGCATCGGCATCCGTCGGGGCGTTCGCAGCCGCCGCATCGGTCACATCACCCGCTTGCTTCAGGATATTGGCCGCGCGCTTATAGCCCGCGAGCAAATTGGCACCATCATCGCTGGCCATAAAGCCTTGCAACGCCTTCACGCGGGCCAGATTGCCGAGGATTTCATCCTTACGCTGTTCCAATTGGAACACCGCGTCGATCAAATCATGGCGCACGCCCGCTTCGCGCTGTTGCACCTTCAAACGGTCAACAAAGAAAGCGGGCACAGCGAGGAAAAGCTCCGCGCTCAAATGTTCGGCAATCCACGTCGCAAGCGCCGCTTCATCCATACGGCCGCGCATTTGGTTCACCAGCAATTGGCCAACCTTATTGGCCGCATAATCCAGCTCGAGGCGCAGATTATTGGCCAGCAGCAATTCAATGATGCCCAAGGCCGCACGGCGCAGCGCAAAAGGATCACGCGAGCCTGTAGGGCGCTGCTTAATCACAAAGAAGCTGATCAGCGTATCCAGCTTATCGGCCAGCGCGACAGCCACCGTTACCGGAGCGGTCGGCACATCATCGCCCTGTCCCACCGGCTTATAATGATCGCGCACCGCATCGGCGACCGCATCACCTTGCCCCTCAACGCGGGCGTAATAACCGCCCATCAGGCCTTGCAATTCAGGGAATTCGCCGACCATTTCGGTGACCAAATCAGCCTTAGCCAATTCCGCCGCCTTGCGGGCTTCGGCAGGGTCGCAATGGGGCACGATTTCGGTCGCCAGCCACTCAGCCAGCGCAGCGATACGCTCTACCTTGTCGGCCACACTGCCCAATTTTTCATGGAAAGTGATGTTGCCCAGCTTTTCCGCATGAACGGCGAGCGGCTTTTTCTGGTCTACTTCCCAAAAGAAGCGCGCGTCGGACAAGCGGGCCGCCAGAACCTTTTGGTTGCCCGCCACAATCTCCGCGCCGCCGTCATGGGCCGCGATATTGGCGGTGCAGACAAAGCCATTGGCCAGCTTGCCAGCAGCGTCATTCACCACGAAATATTTTTGGTTCACCCGCGCCGAAAGTTGGATCACTTCGGGTGGCACCGTCAAAAATTCTTCGTCGAAACGGCCCAGCAAAGGCACAGGCCATTCGGTGAGGCCTGCATTTTCGACCACCAAACCTTCGTCGGCAACCAACGTCAGCCCCGCATCAGCCGCAGCCTTGGCGGCGCCGTCACGCACAATATTTTGCCGCTCTTCATGGTCGACAATGACAAAGGCGGCGCGCAGCTTGGTGGCATATTCTGCCGCGTTGGTGATCGCCACATCGCCTGCGCTATGGAAACGGTGACCGCGTGTCAACGTGCCCGAAGCCACACCGCCGATTTCGCATTCGACCAGATCGTCTCCGAGCAGAGCCACGATGCCCGACAGCGGGCGCACCCAACGCAGGCTTTCGCTGCTGGCGCTTTCCTTGCCCCAACGCATCGATTTCGGCCAAGCAAAGGCGCGGATGATCGCGGGAATGGCTTCGGCCAGCACATCTTTGGTGTCGCGGCCCGGCTTGTTGATGACGGCGAAATAGACGCCGTCGCGGTCTTCAAGCTGGTCCTGCGTCAGGCCGGTCTTGCGAAGGAAACCTTCCAACGCCTGCGGCGGCGCACTGCTGCGCGGACCTTTCAGTTCTTCGCTGACGGCTGCGGTTGCCAGTGGCAAATCCTTGGCGATCAAAGCCAAGCGGCGCGGCGTCGACCAAATGCTCAGCTCCCCAACCGTCAAGCCTGCAGTGGCCATTTGGGCGCGAAACAGCTTGTCCAATTCGGCGCGTGCCGCCGCCTGCATACGCGCAGGAATTTCTTCGCTGCGCAATTCTAATAAAAAGTCAGCGCCGCTCATAGCGTCCACCCCGGATATTTCGCGGTCCATGTTTCGGATTGGCTATCGATCCAAGCCTTGCAGCTTCCCTTCGCCATATCGCGAACGCGGGCCATATAATTGGCGCGTTCTTGCACGCTGATCACGCCGCGCGCTTGCAGCAGGTTGAACAAATGGCTGGCTTCAATCGCTTGGTCATAAGCGGCCAAGGGAACGCCCGCTTCAATGGCGCGCTGGCATTCCGCCTCTGCCGCTTTAAAGCCTGCGAACAGCGTATCCGTGTCGGCAACCTCAAAATTCCATCTGGAGAATTGACGCTCATTTTCCAGATAGACATCGCCATAGCTCAGGCCCGCCACATCACCGACAGGGTCGGAAAAGCGCAGGTCATACACATTGTCGACGTTCTGAATATACATTGCCAGACGTTCCAGACCATAGGTCAGCTCACCCGCAACAGGCTTGCAATCAAAGCCGCCCATTTGCTGGAAGTAAGTGAACTGCGTCACCTCCATACCGTCGCACCAGACTTCCCAGCCCAGCCCCCACGCGCCGAGCGTCGGACTTTCCCAATCGTCTTCCACGAAACGAATGTCGTGCAGCATTGGGTCAATGCCAATGGCCTTCAGGCTGCCCAGATATTGCTCTTGCAGATCGGCAGGTGAAGGCTTCAGGATCACCTGATATTGGTAATAATGCTGAAGGCGGTTGGGGTTCTCGCCATAGCGGCCATCCGTTGGACGGCGGCTTGGCTGAACATAGGCCACATTCCACGGCTCTGGCCCAAGGCTACGCAACGTGGTGGCGGGGTGAAAAGTCCCCGCGCCAACGCGCATATCATAAGGCTGTAAAATCGCGCAGCCGCGAGCGGCCCAATACGCATGAAGGGTCAGGATCATGTCCTGAAAACTAAGCGATTGCTTGGCTTCGGCGTTCGCCACGGCCTATCTTCCTTCGCAGGTGCAAAATATTGTTTGCGCATTGGCGCACAGGGCACGGATGGTCAAGGCCCGACCGCAGGAAAGACCGTTATATTGTAACAATCCAACCGCATTTTTGCCGCATCCGTGCTTTTTCCGCCACCGCCGATCATTTTGTCGCTTTCGCCGCCCCGTTTCTCTGCCTAGCATAAGGCACTAAAGTGCAAACGGGCGGCCCGCATGCTGTGCCCACCGTGTCGCGCTTTGTTGACGATGATAGGACCCCATGTTCATGATGCGCCCACTGGCCTTTTTCGCGCGTAGCCTTTTACCTGCCTTTCTTATGGTCCCCGCGAGCCTTTCCGCGCAGCCGGCGACCGCTACCGCGCCGGCCAATGCCACCGCGCAACCAGCACCGACATCGGATGCCAAGCCCGGTTTGTGGCTGTTACAAGACGAAGATACCAAAATTTATTTGTTCGGGACGGTGCATTTCCTGCGCCCCGAAACGCAGTGGCAAAATAAGACGGTCGAGGATGCGTTTAGCAGCGCCGACACTTTGATGCTGGAAATTGATATGGGCGATGGACAGGCAGACATGGCCCAGAAAATCATGCCACTAGCTATGGCAAAAGGGGCAGCGCGCTTGTCTCAACAATTATCCCCCAAAGACCGCGAAGCCTATCATCAAGCGATGAAAAAATATGGGCTTCCCCCCACCGCTTTCGACGCATTTAAGCCGTGGTTTGCCGCCACGACCCTGTCCCTGATGCCCGCCGTTCATGCCGGATTCAACCCCAGCCACGGGGTCGAAAACATCCTGTCAGCACAGGCCAAAGCGCAGAATAAGCGCATAGACGCCCTTGAAACGGTGGAGCAGCAATTGGGCTATTTCGATATGCTGCCAGCAAAATTGCAAATTCGCTATTTGAACGACAATGTGAAAACATTGGACCAATCAACCCAGATGCTGGACGATATGGTGTCCATGTGGGCCCAAGGGCGAACGGACGAATTGGCCAGCCTCATCAACGAATCCCTCGAAACATCGCCCGAATTGCATCATTTGCTGCTCGACACCCGCAATCAAGACTGGGCCAATAAATTGGCCGACAGGATGGAACAACCCGGCACTATCTTTGTGGCGGTTGGGTCCGGCCATTTGGCAGGCAAAGGCAGTGTGCAAGATTATCTGGCACAGCATGGCTTGACGGCCCAGCGCATCGCTTATTGATCCGCGCCATTTTCCATAGGCCCGCCAATGCACAAGACCCGCCCTCAAAGGAAATGCGCCGATATGAGCGCAAAGGCCATTCGATCGGCCATCGCGGCGCTATGCGCGGCTGTCACATTGGTCGCGTGCAGCGGGCCGGACATGCAGCAGGCGCACCCCGCCTTGTGGCAGGTGTCGGACGACGACACCGTCCTATATTTGCTGGGCACCATGCACGCCCTGCCCGACCATATGGAATGGCAAACGAAACCCGTCCGTGACGCCATCGCCGCCGCCGACATGCTGATTTTGGAACTCAGCCCATCGCAGTCGTCGCAAGCGGGCGCGATATTTTCCAAATTGGCCCCCCGCACCGCACCGCTGCCGATCGCGGACCGGTTAAATCCCGCAGCGCTGGCGGGATATAAAGCCCTCCCCCTCAGCCAGCGCATGGCCTTATCAGACACATTGGACGATTGGGCCTTGATGCTGATTTTGGGTCAAAAGGCGGCCCAAGAGGCCAATCTCAGCAGCACAATCGGTGTCGAGGCCCAGCTTACAAAACGTTTTTCTGCCGCGAAAAAGCCGATCAGCGGGTTGGAAACCGCCGAAGCACAGTTGATGATTTTTGAAACCCTTTCCCCAGCGACACAGCGCCAATTGCTGAACACAGCGATGGCCAAAGCCCATAGCGCGCCCGACGATGTGCGCGCCCTTTTGTCCGCATGGGCCAAGGGCGATCTTGTGGCATTAGAACGCAAGATCAACGAAGATGTTGACGCCGCGCCCGACGCCTATGGGCGCTTGATTGCCGACCGCAATCAGCGCTGGGCCGCATGGGCGGTTCAGCGGATGGACAAACCGGGCACGATATTCCTTGCGGTCGGCGCGGGCCATATGGTGGGGGCGGACGGACTTCCCGCCCTACTCCAGCAGCGCGGCCTGACCGTCAAGCGCTTGCAATAACCATCACTGGCCACGACACAACCCCAACGGCAATGGGCCACCGCGTGGCTAGGCTTGCATTTCTTGGTCAATATGGCTATTCGCGCGCCTTCCGTCATGGTCATCCCTGGAGGCGTGGCGGAGATTGAACTGAATATTGGAGATAGAGTTATGAGCAATCAGCTGACGCTGACGGCCGAGACGCGTGACCGCGCTGGCAAGGGAGCCTCGCGTGAACTGCGTCGTAATGGTCGCGTTCCTGCTGTCATTTATGGCGGCAACGAAGAGCCCCAGATCATCCACGTCGAAGCAAAGCTTCTCATGAAGCAATTGATGACGGGCGAGTTTTTTGACTCGGAAATCCTGATCGAAGTGGGCGGCAAGACCATCACCACTTTGCCAAAGGACGTGGCGTTCCACCCTGTAAAGGACACGCCAATCCACGCAGACTTTCTGCGCAAGGCTTAATCGCTGATCCAGCGAGCGTTGGCCCGCCCAATGCCCCCGCTGTCGCGATCACCATGTAAAAATCAGGCCCCTTTCCCCATGAAAGGGGCCTGATTTATTTCTGCCCACTGATGTCAAAAGGAATTTCCATGTCCGTGCAACTTTGGGTCGGTCTCGGCAATCCGGGCCCTCAATATGCCATGCACCGCCACAATATTGGCTTTATGGCGATGGACGTCATCGCGGACATGTATCGCTTTTCGCCGCCCGCCAAGAAATTTCAGGGCTGGGTTCAAGAAGGCCGCATCGGCATCCATAAAATCCTGTTGCTCAAGCCCGCGACTTTCATGAATGAAAGCGGACGCAGCGTTCGTGCAGCTTTGGATTTTTACAAATTATCCGTCGAAGATATCACTGTTTTCTATGACGAACTCGACCTGCCTCCGATGAAAATCAAGGTCAAGCAAGGCGGCGGCGCGGCGGGGCATAATGGCATCCGCAGCATGATCCAGCATGTCGGCGAAAATTTCCGCCGTATTCGCATGGGCATTGGCCACCCCGGCCACAAAGACCGCGTCACCGGATATGTGCTGGGCAATTTTCACAAAAGCGAATTGGACCCGCTATCCGACCTGTTGGGCGCTGTGGCAGCCGAGGCAGGCTGGTTGGCGGACGGCAATGATGTGCGCTTCCAAAGCGACCTTGCCCTTCGCCTAAACGGTTAATCCGTCCCCGCTGCCTCTCTGCGAGGGTCAGCATCCCGCTTGGGCGGCGGCGGGGCTTTGGCCTGTTCGGTTTGTGACAACATAATCACGCACATCACGCGGTGCACGGGGTGCCGCCCACAAGCGACGCCCGCATAACGAAAATCATTGGCCAAAACGGTCTTGCGATGCCCGCGTCCCGGCACACCATCACCCACCACAAATTGTTCAATCACCGACGCGGGGTCGCTGTGCCCATAAGTGATAATCTCGCTGATATAGCGTCCGCCGCCGCGCGCCACAGAGCGTTCAGCCGGTCCGCGCCCATGGGATTGATGCCCCAATCCGCCAGACCGCGATTGCTCGCGCACCAAATCACCCGCGATCAGCGCCAATAAATCGCTGTGCCGCACGGCCTGAACAGGCGGCGCCTGACGCAGCGCCCGCACCGCTTCGTCGACGGCGGCCACCCCCTCATGGGTCATGATGTCAATTTCGCCGTCATGGCGACCGCGCAAAATCTTGCCATCAAACCGCTGCCGCGTGGCGGCGACTTCATCCGAATAAGCATCAGGGTCGCTGCGCAGCACATTCAGCTCGCGCAGAACTTCGGCTTCAAATCCAGCCCCTTGCGCGGCGGCCTGTTCGGCCACCCCCACCAGCAACAGCGCGGCACTCAGGCCCAGCCCCATGAAAAACTTCAAACCAACACCCTTCCTCGATCCAGCCTTTGTCATAGCAATCCAAGCTGAATAACCGGCAACCAGCATGAATATTCTGCGCAAGATGATGATCGACACGCAACGGGGCTGGAAAAATTTGCCAAATCACGCTAGCGCGCGTCCCATATCGGCTCGCCGCTGGCGACATCTTTGTGAAAGACAGATCATCATGGGTTTTAAATGTGGCATCGTGGGGCTGCCCAATGTCGGCAAGTCCACCCTGTTCAACGCCTTGACGGAAACGCAGGCGGCACAGGCAGCCAATTATCCCTTCTGCACCATCGAACCCAATGTGGGCAATGTGTCGGTACCCGATCCGCGCTTGGACCAATTGGCGAAAATCGCGGGCAGCCAGAAAATCATTCCAACGCAATTGGCCTTTGTGGACATTGCAGGCTTGGTGCGCGGCGCATCCAAGGGCGAAGGTTTGGGCAACCAATTTCTGGGCAATATCCGCGAAGTGGACGCCATCGTCCATGTTCTGCGCTGCTTCGAAGATGATGATATTCAGCATGTCGAAAATAAGGTCGACCCCGTGGCCGACGCCGAAACGGTCGACACCGAATTGCTGCTGTCCGATCTAGAAAGCTTGGAAAAGCGCCTGCCCGCTTTGCAGAAAAAAGCCAATGGCGGCGACAAAGAAGCCAAGATTTCGATCAGCATCTTTGGCCAAGTTCTGGACCTGCTGCGCGAAGGCAAGCCCGCGCGCTTGGCGGAACCCAAGGATGATGATGAAAGCCGCGTCTTGGCGCAGGCCCAATTGTTGACCAGCAAGCCAGTCCTATATGTCTGCAACGTCGATGAGGGCGCGGCGGCCAATGGCAATGCCCATAGCGAAGCGGTCTTTGCCCGCGCAAAGGCAGAAGGCGCGCAAGCCGTCATCGTATCCGCCGCCATCGAAAGCGAATTGGTGGCCATGGAACCCGACGACCGCGTGATGTTCCTTGAAGAAATGGGTTTGACCGAAGCTGGCCTCGCCCGTGTGATCCGTGCGGGTTATGAACTGCTCAGCCTGCAAACCTTCTTTACCGTCGGCCCCAAAGAAGCCCGCGCATGGACGGTGCACAAGGGCGCATCGGCCCCCGAAGCGGCTGGCGAAATCCACACCGATTTCCAAAAGGGTTTCATTCGCGCCGAAACCATCGCCTATGACGATTATGTCACGCTGGGCGGCGAAGCCCGCGCCCGCGAAGCGGGCAAGCTGCGCGCCGAAGGTAAAGCCTATGTCGTTCAAGACGGCGACGTGATGCACTTCCTGCACAGCTAAATATCGCCGCATCCACCAAAAAAGCCCGCCGCTTGCCATAACAAGCGGCGGGCTTTTTTTTGGGTGGGGCCGATAACAGCCGATATTTATCCCCGCGACACCACTTTGTTGCGACCGGAATTTTTCGCCTCATACAACATCGCATCCGCATTGCGGATCAGATATTCATAATCCGGATGCCCCTCGAAACAAGCGACACCAGCCGACAGGCTGACCCGCACCGGCGCCCCTTCGCGAACCGCAATGGGGGTCTCTTCCACGCGGGCGCGCAGCCGTTCCATCGCCGCTGCAGCGTCCACCAATGATGTTTCCGGAAACACCACCAGAAATTCTTCGCCGCCATAGCGAAACACAAAATCATTGGCCCGCACCGCATTCAGCAACAGATCAGCCACATGGGTTAACACCGCATCGCCAACGCCATGACCAAAGGCGTCATTCACCTGTTTAAAATGATCAATATCGATCATCGCAACGCATAAGGGCGCGTCATGCGACTTGGCTAGCATGATCTCACGGTTCAAAACGGACGGCAGAAAGCGGCGGCTCAACGCCCGTGTCAGGGGATCGCGACCACTTTCCAGCATCGCGGCGGCATTGAACAAATTGGCCAGTAGAAAGCTAACCTCCTCGACCTTTTCTTTCAAAGCGACCAACAAATGGGAACGATCGTTGCTGGCGATGATTTGGGGCAAAATCTGGGTATCAATATCGTCCATCACCTGTGCAATGGCACCCAAAGCCTTACTATCTTGAAACAAGACCGCCGCACGGTGGCGCATCCATAATCCAAAGGCCGATGCGGAAATTTTTTGCGGCGCGTCTGGCATGTGGGTGGTGAACAGGTTGAACAGCGCCTCTTGGCTCCATTCCATCAACGCCGCCCGCTGGGTTTCCCGCTCCAGATTAATATCCTGCCCCAAGGAAAAATGGCGATAGGCCTCATCCATTTGGGCGCGTTCTTTGGCATCCGACACATGGGCTTGGTTCATCATGCACAGCGCGAAATCGACCAGCTCATCCAATATGATGATCGCGGACACGGCGACATCCGCTCCGCTAGCCCCGCCCCCCATCTGGTCATACAGCAACTGGCTCATATGGCTTTTCAGCAGGCTAGCGCCCTGATGCACCAATTGGGCCGGCACCTTCATGCGCCCGTGCATGGCGCCTATCTTTTGCTGCCGCTCCAGAAATGGGCCGAGGTCGTCGTGCAGGTTCAAATGGACCAAATCATGCAACCATGTTTCCATGGACCGGCTCAGCCGCGTTTGCACCACCGCATGGTCCAGAAAACTGCGGCCTTCTTCGTGAACCAAAAAGGCGGAATAGAAACTATCGACCAACGCAGCCCCATGATCGCGCACCACATCGCGCAAAATCAGCGCCACATGATTTTGCATCTCGAGGGACGCCCCCTTCCAGAAAGCCAAGCCGGCATATTGATCGCCGGCACATGGAAGGTCGGCATATTGAAGGACGGTCACATGGGTCTCCTCGCGCGCAATCCCGCGCGTCCGCGCCAGCGCATAAGAGAACAATCTATGCGGGTCGAGAGGACATCCACTTATCTGTCTATTTTTGCGACAATCTATCTATAATTCCACACGCATAGCGCAAATGGCACATAGCCACTACCCATGCGGCACAGGGTCAAAAGCCGTCAAAATCGGACAGCCCGCCTGCCCCGCATCCTCCCGCGCGGCACAATCGCTGGCCAAGCGCGACAAGGCCGTTCGCGCCGCGCTTAATTCCGATATTTTACGATCCAAATCCCCAATGCGCTTCAGCGCCAAAGCGCGCACAGCCCCGCGATCTCGGTCCCCTTCTACCGCCAGCAGGTCGCCAATTTCCGCCAAGGTAAATCCGGCCGCCTGCGCCGATTTAATAAAACGCAGCCGCCGGACATCCTCTGCGCCATAGCGGCGCACAGATCCCGCCGCTGTGGCGGGCACCGCAAGCAAGCCGCGCCGCTGATAATAGCGAACCGTCTCCACCCCAACACCGGCCGATTGGGCCAAGCTTCCGATGGTGTAATTCATGCTTGACTCCGTACCATGATACGGAGGGTATATGGGTGCTATGAGCAAGCAAGCAACCCTTCATCGCATGGTGTTTGAACATCATATCTGCCCGTTCGGACTAAAAGCCAAATATCTGCTGGAACGGCATGGATATCAGGTGACCGATCACCATCTGACCTCGCGCGAGGAAACAGACGCGTTCAAAGCCGAATATGGCGTGCAAACCACGCCGCAAATCTTCATCGATGGTGTTCGCATCGGCGGGCACGACGATTTACGCCGATTTTTGGGGCTGAAAGTTGCTGACCCCAGCAAGCCGACCTATCGCCCAATCATCGCATTATTTTCGATGACAGCCCTGCTCGCCTTGGCGGTGAGCCATGCGGTTTATGGCCAGGCTTTGACCATCCGCGCCGCGGAATGGTTTATTTCGTTCAGCATGGTCATGCTCGCCATATTGAAACTGCAGGATATTGGTCGTTTCTCGACCATGTTCCTAAATTATGACCTGCTGGCGCGGCGATGGGTGCCCTATGCCAGCCTCTATCCCTTTGCAGAAGGATTGGCCGGCGTGTTGATGGCCGCCCATATCCTGCCATGGCTATCCATTCCGGTCGCCTTGTTCATTGCCACCATTGGCGCGGTATCGGTCTTTAAGGCCGTATATATCGACAAACGCGAACTCAAATGTGCTTGTGTTGGTGGGAACATCAATGTCCCGCTGGGATTTGTCTCTTTGACCGAAAATCTTATGATGATCGCTATGGCCTTGTGGATGTTAAAATATATCGTTTAATATCATAATGCTAACACCACCTCACGCCTCAATCATGATCCATATATTGGTTGCGGTCGAAACGATGTTTTTGCGGTGCAACAATTCGGGGTGTATCGGCGATGATACGAGTCGCCTTTCCCCCGGAGCCTGATTTCATGTTTAACCGCCGCCTCTTCCTTGCCGGAGCTACGATTTCTGGCCTTGCAGCCCCTGCCATTTTGCGGGCGCAGGGATATTTACGGGATTATCCGTTCCAATTGGGGGTGGCGGCAGGCGATCCGGCCAGCGACGGCTTTGTCATTTGGACCCGCCTCGCCCCCGAACCACTGGCGCTGCACGGCGGTATGCCGCGCGTCAACATCCCTGTGGAATGGGAAGTAGCCAGCGACGGCGGCTTTCGCAACATTGTCGCCAAGGGCACGGAATTGGCGCGCCCCGAACTGGCGCATAGCGTGCATGTCGAACTGAGCGGTCTGCAACCCAATCGTCCTTATTATTATCGCTTTACGGCGGCTGGCGAACGCAGCCTTCGTGGACGGGCACGCACCCTACCGGCCGTTGGCGCACGAGTCGACGCGGTGAAATTCGGTGTCGCGGGATGCCAACATTATGAAGCCGGCTATTTCGGTGCCTATCGCCATCTGGCCAAAGAAGATTTGGCGTTCGTCTATCATTATGGCGACTTCATCTATGAATATAGCAGCGACTATGTGTTCGTCGACGGCCTGCCGTCCCGCCCTGTGCGCAAACATGCCTTTCGCTCGCTGACCGATGTGAATGAATTTCGCCTCGCTTATGCCCAGCAACTGACCGATGTAGACTTACAAGCGGCCCGCAGCGTCCACGCCTTTTT
Organism: uncultured Sphingopyxis sp.; assembly: GCA_964542975.1. Lineage (GTDB taxonomy): Bacteria > Pseudomonadota > Alphaproteobacteria > Sphingomonadales > Sphingomonadaceae > Sphingopyxis. Next base: position 1,116 of record CAZIVW010000013.1, on the reverse strand, counting down.
GTCCAGCATTGATGACCATGAAATCGTCAATGATTGGGTGTCCGACATCGCCAATTGGAAAATGGGTCTGGACGGCAATGATCCAGACGCCGCGCCGCCCGAAGTGTTCATGCTGAAAAAACAAGCCGCTATGCAGGCATGGTATGAACATATGCCGGTGCGCCGCGCCTTGTTACCGCGTGGCGGCATGGTGGCGCTGAACCGCGAATTGCGTGTGGGCGACTTGCTGTCCATGCAATTGCTCGACACGCGTCAATATCGCGACGACCAACCATGCGGCGATGGTTTCAAGCCCGCCTGCCCCGACGTCTATGCCAAAAACGCACAAGTGCTGGGGGCCGCACAGGAAAAATGGTTGGCCCAGCAAATGAAAAGCGGCGGTGCTGTCTGGAATAGTTTGGCGCAGCAAATCACCATGATGTCGCTGGATCGTCAGCGCGACAGCGACGACAAGACCAGAATATTGAACCTCGACAGTTGGGCAGCCTATGAAGCACCGCGCGAACGAATGCTGCAACGCATGGCGGGCTTGGACAATTGCGTGGTCTTAACCGGCGACGAACATCAAAATTTCTGCGGCGATCTGGTGTTGAAAGACAAAGTCGTTGGCGCAGAATTTGTCGCAACCTCCATCTCCAGCGGCGGCGATGGCAGCGACAAACGCGCCGGAACCGACCAATGGTTGGCGCGCAACCCCGAATTGAAATTCGCCAATGACCAGCGCGGCTATGTCATTTGCGATGTCAACCGGGACGCATGGCAAAGCCACTTCCGCGTTGTTGACAAGGTATCCACGCCCGTGAACATCCTGTCCACCCGCGCTACCGGCGTTGTGGACCGCGACTTGACCGGCATTAAGATGGTTTAGAAGGCGCAAGCTATGATGCGTTGATATGGGGTGATGGGCGACATCCGGATCGCACCAAATCTTAATCCGGTAACAGTCGGACAAGCAGAGCAAGTCGGATATAATATCGCCGATACTAAAAAGTAAAAAGGGAGCCAAATGGCTCCCTTTTCATTGTTTAGCGACTATTCTCGTCTATTTATTCGACGAGAAACCCTAGGTTCAGGACTCATTGATCAGAGCCAGAAGATGACAGTTGCGGCGAGGGC
>CAZIVW010000012.1:0-85164 GCA_964542975.1 uncultured Sphingopyxis sp. | reverse complement strand
TTGGAGCGGATGAGGGGAATCGAACCCCCGTATTCAGCTTGGGAAGCTGCTGCTCTACCATTGAGCTACACCCGCGTTGCGGCTTCGCTTAGAAGAAGCTGGGCACAGGCTCAAGGGGTGTTGAGCCTGTGCTGATGATTTTTACTGTGCGTCCATTTGGGCGTCATGATCGCCATCATCGCTGTCATGGTCATGGCTGTCCTCAGCCCGGCCCTTAAAGCCTTGGGCGATGACATAAAGTTCCGGTGAGCCTTTGCGGCTGGCGGGCGGTTTGGCATGTTTGACGGTGGTGAAATTGCGTTTCAGCACATTCAGCAATTCTTTGTCTGCACCGCCCGCAAAGACTTTGGCGATGAAGGTGCCGCCCTTGACCAGATTTTGCACGGCAAAGTCGGCGGCGGTTTCGGCCAAGCCAATGGTGCGCAAATGGTCCGTTTGGGCATGGCCCACGGTGTTCGCCGCCATGTCGGAGATAACAAGGTCAGGCGCAGCGCCCAGAGCCTGTATCAGCGCATCGGGCGCGGCATCGTCCATGAAGTCCATGGTGAGGATTTCGACGCCCTCTAGCGGCTCGCAGGGCAAAAGATCGATACCTGCCACTTTGGCACGGGGGTTGACCTTGCGGACCACCTGCGACCAGCCACCGGGGGTGATGCCCAAATCGACGACCGCGCGGGCTTTTTTAACAAAGCTGAATTTTTCGTCCAACTCGATCAGCTTATAAGCGGCGCGTGAGCGATAGCCTTCGGCTTGGGCGCGGCGGACATAAGGGTCGTTTAACTGGCGTTGCAGCCAGCGGGTTGAGGAGACGGACCGGCGCTTGGCCGTTTTAACCCGTTCAAACAAACCGCCACGGCCGCTGCCGCCGCCTGTGCCGCCGCTGGAACCACCACTTTTCTTTTTACCGCCACTCATTTGCGAAATTCCCGACGTGTCACGGGGATGTCCCGTCCCGCCATAGCCAAAGTTCTTAAAATACCCTCGCGGATGCCGCGATCTGCGACGCCGACACGCTGGGCGGGCCACAGGTCCATGATGCTTTCCAAAATGGCGCATCCGGCCACGACCAAATCCGCGCGTTCCCTGCCGATGCAGGCGATGTCGGCGCGGTCTGGCAAGCTTGCCTCTGCAAGGCGGCGGCTGATGTCCCGCATGGCCTGTGCTGGCACCGACACGCCGTCGACCGCCCGGCGGTCATAGCGTGGCAGGTCCAAAAACACACTGGCTAATGTGGTGACGGTGCCGCTGGTTCCCAGCAGGCGCAGTTTTTTGCTGCTGTGCTGCTGGGCCCGCGCCGCAAATTCGGCGAAGGCGTTGCGCGTCACGTCGCGCATATAGGCATAGCTGGCGCGGCGGCTTTCCAAACTGTCTTCGGCGACGGGCGCATGTTCGGTGAGGGATACAACACCCCATGGCGCGCTGACCCAGTCGCGGATAATGACATCATGTTTGTTGATATCGACATGCATCAATTCGGTCGACCCGCCGCCAATGTCGAAGATTAACGCAGGACCATGGCCCGGTTCCATCAAATTGTGACAGCCCAGCACCGCCAGCCTTGCTTCTTCGGCGGCGGTGATAATGTCCAAGCAAATGCCCGTTTCGGCATAAACCCGATCGGCCAAATGTTGGGCATTGCTGGCGCGCCGACAGGCCTCTGTGGCCACGGCGCGGGACAAGTCCACATTGCGTCGCCGCAATTTATCCGCGCAAATGGCCAAAGCAGCGACGGTGCGATCCATCGCGGCGGCGCTGATTTTGCCGGTGGTATGAAGCCCTTCGCCCAATCGAACGATGCGCGAAAACGCATCGATGACCACCAATTCCCCATCCTTTGGGCGGGCGATCAGCAATCGGCAATTGTTGGTTCCAAGGTCGATGGCACCATAGGTGCGTGGTTTTACTGAGGCCAGCGGGCGCGTGTCCCCACCGGTCCTGAATTTTTTCTTGGCCGCCGTTTTAGGCGGCTGCGCGCACCCCGTTGGGGTTGCCATATGCCGCATGGCTAATCGATACCTGTCTAATTCACGCGTCCGCCACTTGCGAACGAGCACTTGGATATCAGCCTAGGCGGACCGTGCGCCGATAGCAACCCCGTGCGATCGATAAGAAAAACCCGCCCAGCCTAGGCTGGACGGGCAAGGGGAGAGTTCAGCAAGGGAGAGCTGAATGAAAGGCTTAGCAGCGGCGACCATCGCTGCGGTCAATGGCGCGGCCCGCAATGGCACCGACAGCGCCGCCGATGATCGTGCCAACGGTCTTGTCACCACGGCCTGCGATTTCGTGACCAGCCAAGCCGCCAGCAATCGCACCGATCACGGTGCCGCCGTCACCATTGTCGCACTGGCGATAACGGCGGTCATAGCGGTTGTTGCTGTAATAGCGGCGGTCGTTGCTGTAGCGGCGGTTGTCATAGCGGCGGTCATAACGACGGTCGTAACGGTCCCCACGGCGATATTCGGATGCTTGCGAGAGGCTGGCATCATGGTCCATGAAAACGGGGGTTGCAGCGGCAGCAGGGGCCGCCAGACCCACGGTTGCGGTCGACATCATGGCAGCGATGGACAGCGTGATTAACTTTTTCATCTTCAATCTCCTTGGCGGCGGTCCGGCCTGTCGGCGGGAAGCTGCGTCGATAGAAGAGCTTATGCGTGATTCGCCTTGACCCGTTCCTGAACAATCTTGTTGGCTGAGGTTCATCTTTATTTTTGATCGGAATTTAGCGCGGGCTGGCTCAGGCCGTCTGGCGCATAACAAAAAGGCGGCCCGATTTGCATCGGCCGCCTATTTGCGTCGTCAAGGATAGGAAAATTAAGCGGCGGTTGCGGCGCGCTTCTTTTCAACTTCCTTCTTCAGCTTGCGGGCATTGTCCGACAGCTGTTCGGTGCGAGCCTTAACAAGCCAGTTGTCCAGGCCGCCATTATGCTCAACGGTGCGCAGGCCGTGCGTCGAAACGCGCAGCTTTACGCCGCGACCCAGTGCGTCCGAAAGCAGGGTAACATTCTGCAGGTTGGGCAGGAAGGTGCGCTTGGTCTTGTTATTAGCGTGGCTAACATTGTGACCAACTTGGCGGCCCTTGCCGGTCAGTTCGCAAATGCGCGACATTGTCTTCGTCCTTACAAATCTGGTCGGCGTCCATGCCGATGGTAAAAATCAGCCTCAACACGGATGGGCCGGTAAAGCGGGCCGCATATCGGCTTGCCGAAGATTCGTCAAGGGATTAGCGGTAAGTCTATGCCGCCATTTTCCCTTCCCAAACCCATGCGCCGCGCGCTGGAATTGGCTCGAATCGCCGCTGATGCAGGTGAAGTGCCTGTTGGAGCCGTTGTCGTCAAGGATGGTATCATCATTGGCGAGGGACAGAATCGTCCGCGCGAAACCCATGACCCCACCGCCCATGCCGAAATCATGGCGATGCGGGCCGCTGCACAGGCGCTGGGAAATGAACGGCTGGATGGGTGCGACCTGTTTGTGACGCTGGAACCATGCGCCATGTGCGCGGGTGCCATCGCCCATGCGCGCATAGCGCGGCTTTATTATGGCGCCGATGACGCCAAGGGCGGCGCCGTAGCCCACGGCCCGCGCTTGTTCAGCCAGTCAACGATTCACCACCGCCCAGAAATTTTTGACATGATCGGCGAAAAAGAAGCGGCGGGTCTGTTGAAAGATTTTTTTGCCGCACGGCGATGATGGCTTTCGGGGAGTGATTCGGGCAGCGCGGGCTTCGGACTGCAGGGAGCCGTGGTCATGTTCGGCCGAGCGGCTATCACGCCTTGCCAGCAGAGTTGATGCAAGGGCGCAGCAGGCAGAAAAGACGATTGCTCCCGCCACCATATCGATCAGATGGTGTCCGCCATGAATTAAAATCGCCGGAATCATCAACAGGTTGAGCAGCAGCAGACCCCAGAAAGCTGGCGTGCCCCGCATATGCCAGACAGACATTAACGCCATGACGGTGTGCATGGATGGGAAGGCGATAAGGCCGAGTTGGTTTTTTGCGCTGATGATGGTCGGTCCATTGGCATGAAGGTTCAAAAGCAATTGGCCCATATGGGCGTCGAAGACACGTCCCAATTGCGCGTCGATATCAGATGAAAGCTGGATATAGGCCGACGGGCCAAAGCTGGGGAATATCGACCATATGCCGATGGATGCGAGGCTAGCGAAGATTCCGACCAACAGGAAATGGTGCAGCCGCCTTGTCACGCCCATGAAACCGAGCAGTAAAATGACAAAGATGAGTTGCGGGATGGAGCTGTTGTAAACCGCTGGTAAAACGCGATTTAGGGTCGTGAATTTAGCAAACCCCTCGGTAAATATTTTCCAATCAAACCCGATGAAATGATCGATAGCGAATAATTGTTGGTCGATCAGATCGGCTTTGAACGCAAGGAGCGCGTGATTCAGCATTAAGCCCGAATTGGTGAACAGAATGAAGATCGCGCAAGAACATAGGGTGTCGGCAATGCGAGCAGAGCGCTGTGTCTGGCGATAAAATTGCGCGACCGGAAATAGGAATGCGAAGGCCGCCAAGGGCATGAGAAAGCTTGTAATATCCAAACTCAGCCGATGATAGGCGATGACCATCAGCGCGGCGATCAAGGTCGCGATACTCAGGGCCAATCCTATTTTTTCAGCCGGATATATATCAACATATTTACTGCGGTGCATTCGTCAAATCTCTGAGATTTTTTTGTTCGTCGGAATTGACGCATGTCGTGGCATTAAAGTCCTAAGATTTGATGCACCCATTGCGGGACAAGCTGGGTGGCCGGGCCTTGGCGCGATTCGGTGAACCAGGCGCTGCCTTCGCTGGGGTCCATATTCAGTTCCAAGGTGCGCGCGCCGTGGGAACGGGCTTCGCGGACGAATCCGGCGGCGGGATAGACATTGCCGGATGTGCCAATGGATACGAACAGGTCGCACCGCGCCAGCGCATCGTAAATTTCATCCATGCGATAGGGCATTTCCCCAAACCAGACGATGTCGGGACGCAGGCTGTAGGGCGAGGCGCAGCTAGGGCAGGGGGGATAGTCGATCAGCGGCGAGGTCCATGGGTGGCGTTGGTCGCAGATGGTGCACCATGCCTGCGCCAATTCGCCGTGCATGTGAATCAGGCGCTTGGACCCTGCTCGTTCATGCAGATCATCGACATTTTGGGTGACGAGCAGAAATTCCCCCGACCATGCGGCGTCCAATATGGCCAAGGCTTCATGGGCGGCATTGGGGGATTTGGTCTGCACCGCTGCGCGCCGTGCGTCATAGAATCGGTGGACCATATCGGGATCGCGGGCATAAGCTTCGGGGGTCGCAACATCTTCGATCCGGTGGTCTTCCCACAAACCGTCGGCGGCGCGAAAGGTTTGAATGCCGCTTTCGGCGGATATGCCAGCACCCGTCAGCACAACGATGTTGCGAATATTTCCCATAGTTCATCCATCATGTCCCCCCGGTGATGATGGTGGGGGGCTGGTCTTCTGTTTCTTTCCTTTTAAAGGGAGGGCTAGGTTTGAACAAGCGCAGGCGGCGCAAGGGAGTTTTCGGGCATATGAGCAACATCGGTATCATCGGCAGCGAAGGCCGGATGGGCAAAGCCTTGGCCGCTGCGGCAGAAGAAGCGGGCCTGACGCACCAAGGCATTGATAAGGGCGGCGATGTCGCGGCGCTGGCCGCTGCGGTTGACGTGCTGATCGACTTTTCATCGCCCGATGCCTTGGAAGCGCATTTGGACGCGGCTGTGGCTCATGATTGTGCGATGGTGATTGGCACCACGGGGCTGGAAGAACGCCACCATTATCTGATCGACGATGCGGCGCAGGATATTGCCGTGCTGCAAACCGGCAATACGTCGCTGGGCGTCACCTTGCTGGCCCATTTGGTTCGCGAAGCGGCGGCCAAGCTGGATGCGGATTGGGACATTGAAATTGTTGAAATGCACCACCGTATGAAGGTGGACTCGCCCAGCGGAACCGCGCGTTTGCTAGGCGAAGCGGCGGCCGAAGGGCGCGGCGTTGATCTGGCCAGCCACACAGACAGCGGGCGGGACGGAATCACGGGCGCGCGCAAGCGCGGCGATATTGGCTTTGCCGCGCTGCGCGGCGGCACGGTGGCGGGCGACCATGATGTGATTTTTGCTGGCCCCGAAGAAATTATCAAATTGGGCCATCATGCTGAAAATCGCATGATCTTTGCGCGCGGTGCGATGAAAGCGGCATCATGGTTGCCGAATCAAAAGGCGGGCCGCTATCATATGCCACAAGTTTTGGGGCTGGATGCGGGCAGTGAGAGCGCCTGAGCATGAAAAAGGCCGACATCTTTGAATTTTACCGGCGATTGGCGGAACTGAACCCCGATCCGGAAACGGAATTGGCTTTTGGCAACACCTATCAATTGCTGGTGGCGGTGACTTTATCCGCGCAATCCACGGATGTCGGTGTGAACAAGGCCACGCGGCTGCTGTTTCAGCAAGTGACGACGCCCCAGCAAATGGTGGATTTGGGCGAAGACGGCCTGAAAGAGCATATTAAGACGATTGGCTTGTTTAACAGCAAGGCCAAGAATGTGATCGCGCTGTCGGAAATTCTCGTGCGCGATTTTGGCGGCGAGGTGCCCGCTGATCGGGATGCGCTGACGACGTTGCCCGGTGTGGGGCGCAAGACCGCCAATGTCGTGATGAATTGTGCCTTTGGCGCAGAAACTTTTGCCGTCGACACCCATATTTTCCGTCTGGGCAACCGCACCGGCCTCGCCCCCGGCAAAAATGTGAATGAGGTAGAGGCCAAGCTGGACAAGCAAACGCCCCAGCCTTTTCGGGTTGGCGCGCATCATTGGCTGATTTTGCATGGCCGATATATTTGCAAGGCGCGGACGCCGGAATGTTGGCGTTGTCCCGTCGCGGACCTCTGTCGGTTCAAACCGAAAACAGAGGCCCCCAAGGGTTGGAGCGAGAAAAAGGCTGCCGCTTTATCCTAATCTGCCTGCGGCGTGACGGGCGTGGGCGCGGGCGGCGATCCGCCCGTCAGCCCGCTTGTTTGGTCCGCGTCCGTGCAATGGCCTCGCGCAGGGCGTCATAGCCCACTTGGCCCTGCATCAACTGGTCGCCGATCACCCATGTGGGGGTGGCGTTAAGCTGCAACTGATTGCCTAGCGCCAAATTGCTTTCCAATTCGCGCTGGAACAGGGCCTCGTCGGCGGTGGCATCGCCGCTGCCATCCAGCGACACGCCGGATTGTTCGGCGGCCTTGATAATCGCGCTGGGTGCTAGGCTACTTTGGGCGAACATGGCGTGGTGGAAGGCGTCATATTTGCCCTGACGCGCTGCCGCCAAAGCCATGAGCGCGGCGCTGCGGCTTTCGCGCGAGATGATCGGCAGTTCGCGGTAGACGACCTTCAAACGCTTATCTTCACGCAGCAAACGGTCGATATCCGGCACGCTGGCGCGGCAGAAACCACAGGCATAGTCGGTGAATACTACTAAGGTTACATCACCGTCCGCATTGCCGCCCCATGCGCCTGCATAGGGTTTTTCCAGCGCAGGCCGCACGGAATCAATGGCTTTGGCAATTTCGCGGCCCCGCTGTGCTTCCAGCGCGGCTGGAATGATTTGCGGGTTGGTGGTGATATAATCCGCCACAATGGTTTCGACATCGGCCTTGGACATGCCGCCGCCAAAGCGGCTGCCCAGCCAATAAGAACTGCCCAGCAGCGCGATCAGCGCCGCGCCGCCCAAGGCCCAAGTCCGCGCGCTGAACGCTGGAAGGATGGGGGCCGCCGCATAGGGTGCAGCCGCAGGGGCACGGTTGACCACTTCATAGCTGGGTACCGCGCGTGCATCGCCAGACGGTGTCGCTGGCGCGGTTGGCGTGGTTGGAGCCGCAGCGGGGGATGCTGGCGCGGCGGGGGCAGGACGGTCTGCGATGGTTTCCGGCTGTGTTGGATGGGGGATGGGATGGGGTGTTTCTGTTGGGCTTGGCGCTGGGGCTGGGGCTGCGGCGGGCACGGCGGTGGCCGGCGCGGCGGTTTGTGCGGGCGTTATGGCTGCAGGGGCCGATACGGCTGGCGCAGGCTGGGTAGCGAGAGTTGCCGCAGGCGGGATGTTGTCATGGGCCGCCGCCGGTGCGGGGTGCGAGGCAGGCGTGCTGCTCGCGCTTTCGGCCGTGTCGGTCGGAGGGAATGGAGCAACGGGCGTCGCAACGGGTGTCGCCATGGCGGGCGCAATGGGTGTCGCCATGGGGACTGCTGCTCCCGCTGCCATCCCATCGCTTACAGGGGGCACAGGCAGGGCGGGCGGGGCGGCTTGCTCCGTTTGCGGGTCCACAGGCTGGGCTGTTGGGCCAGATTGTTCTTCGGAAAACAGCGGCAATTCGGCGGTTGATTTGGCCTCGGCAGCTTTGCGCTCTTCTTGCTCTTCGCGCGCCAGCAATTGCTCCAGTCCCGACAAGGGCGGTGGCGGTGCTTCTTCTTCGCGCGGGTGGGGGCGTAATTTTTCGGCGGTTTCGTCGATGGTTTCTTTGCTGGCCCGCGCCACTTGGCCCAAGCTTTGTTTGGTTTTATCGGCCATGTCGGTCAGGCCGCGCCCCGCTTCGCTGGTCATTTTGCCAACCTTGTCGGCCAGCGCCATTTTTTCCCAAATTTCTTTGCTTTTGGCCGCGCTGGCTTTGCTGGCCTTGGCGGTTTCTTCGGCTGCAGCGCGGGTGGCTTCGGCGGCTGTGCGCGTTGCCTCGGCAGCGGCGGCACCGCTACGGCGCGCGAGATCCTTGGTCCGGCGCGGAATTTCCATTTTTTCGACGCGCGTCGGAATATCTGCTTTTTGTCCCAATTGGATGGTCCAATCGGCAAAGCGCAGCGATGCGGCGCGCAGCTTTGTCAACGCCGTGGCGGTGCCTTGCTTGACCTTTTCCGCGTCGAGCAAGGGCGGACGCACGCCTTTTTCCTGATCGGCATAGCGTGACAAGTCCATGCCCATGGGCGGGAGATTTGGGTCCTGCGGTCCGCCATGATGGTGCATGGCATCTGGTTGATGCGGCACAGGGGCGTCGGCACCGTGCGGCGGCGCGTCATGGCCGCTTGGCTTGCCCTGCACCCAAGGCTGGTAATAATCGTCGTTTTTATCAGTCACATCAATGCCTTTGGCCGCAAATCACGCAGCAGGTCCCATGGTTTCGGCGCACAGACTAACGCCGTTTGCGCCCGCGTTCCACCTCGGCGCGCGCGACCAGCGAAATATCTTGTGCCCGTATCCAATCGGCGCTGTGGGGCGGCAGGCCCTGCATGGCGATTTCGGCGTTCCGCAGGGCCAGACTGCTGCTGTTGCCCATCAATTGATAGCGTTCCGCCGATGCCAGAGCCGCGCGGGCTTGGTCGCCTTTATTGGCATAGACAATGCCCAGTTGATACCAAGCAAAGGGATTTTGATTGTCCAGCGCCACGGCGGTTTTCAGCACCTGTTCGGCTTCGGCAAAATATTCCGGATTTTCGGTGGCGATCAGCGCATGGCCCAGGGTCGCGCTGATCAGCGGTTGGGCGCGGCTGTTGGCCACGGCTTTGCGCAGCGGCGGCAAGGCATCCGCAGGGCGTCCGCTTTCCAACAAGACCTGCCCCTCTAGCTCAAGGAAATAGGGGTCTTCGGGGTCTGCGGCCAGCAGGGCTGTGACCTCGTCCAATGCTTTTTGGGGATAGGCGCTTTTGTGCCATGCATAAGCACGGGCATAGCGGGCGGGAATGCCGGTGTCGCTTTCGGGGAAATTGCGCAGCGTGCGGGCGGGTTCGGACATATAGCCCGACAATTTGGCCTTCACGCGCTGAAAGCGTTTTTCAATGGCGGGGTCGCTGGGCGTGTTCCATGCGGGGTCCACCACATAGCTTTCGCGCAAGGCCTGAATACGGTCGCCGGACAAGGGGTGGGTGCGGCCATAGGCCTGATCATCATCTTGTTTCACCGCATAGCGAAATTCCAGATTTTGCAAGCGCTTGAAGAAATCCAGACTGCCTTTGCCGGTGATCCCGGCTTTGGATAAATATTGCGCGCCCGCTGCGTCTGCGGTGGATTCTTGGACACGGCTGAACGCCAGATATTTGCCCAGCGCGGCTTGTTGGCCCGCCATCATAATGCCCATGCCTGCTTCCCCGCCGCCCATCGCCATCGCGGCGGCCCCCAAAATCAGGGACAAGATGGAAATATTGGTGGCCGCGCCCGCGCCGTCAGAATGGCGAATGGCGTGGCCGCCCATGATATGGCCCAATTCATGGGCCAGCACGCCTTGCACTTCGTTGGCCGAGCCGGCTTCGTTAATCAGGCCGCTGAAAACATAAATATCCTGCGAACCCGCGACAAAGGCGTTGATGCTGGGATCGCCCAGCAAATGGACGCGAATCTGATTCGGTTTCAGCCCCGCCGCCGTCGAAATGGGGGCCATCATATCTTGCAGCAAAGCCTCGGTTTCGGCGTCGCGCAATATGGATTGCGCCGCTGCCGGCTGCACGGCCAACATGACGGCAGCACCAACGCCCACGGCCCAGCGGCTGATCGCCGACCATGGTTTGCGCGGCGGTGTTTGGCGCGGCGACGATGGGCGAGCAAACAAGGATAGGGACAACATAGGCCCGATATTGGCGCGGCGAAACTGAACTTGGTGTGAAGCCATGGCGCGATATTGGCGCGCTTGGGGTTCTGAAACAAGTAGGGCCGCCTATCCATCACGATAGGCGGCCCAATTATTGTCCTGTGCTGCTTGGTCCGCCTGTGTCAGCGGTCCGCAACATCAGCGGCGGATTTACTCACCAAAGGTGCGCTGCCACCAACCACGGCGGGGGCTTTCGCCCTCAGCCAAGCTGGTGTCGGGCGTGGACTCCGTGGCCGGAACCGGAGCCAAGGCAGGGGCTGGAGCAGCGCTTTGCTCGGTCGCTTCTGCCACCTTGTCTGCTGGGCCTTCGGTGCTGGCTTGTGCAGCGGCCTTTTCAGCCTTGGCAGCCGCTGTTTCCGCAGCGGTTTTGCGCTTGCGCGGCGCGCGCTTTTTGGGCGCGGGCTTGGCGGCTTCGTCGGTTGCAGCGGCGTCGGCCGTGCCATCTGACGTGCTGTCTGCCGTGTCGGCGGGGGCATCGGCGCTGGCGGCTTCGGCCTTGGCGGCTTTGGCAGCCGCTGTTTCGGCAGCGGTTTTGCGCTTACGCGGTGCGCGCTTCTTTGGCGCTGGTTCCACAGCCTCGCTGGTCGCGGCCGCATCAGATGGCGCGCTTGCTGGCTCGCTTTCTGTAGGTGCGGCAGGCTCTGCCGCCGCGCTGGCTTCTGCTGCTGCGGCTTCTTCTGCCTTGGCTTTGGCCGTTTTGCGCGGTGCGCGTTTACGCTTTGGCTTTTCGGCGGGGGCGTCTGCGTCCGCTGCGGCTTCTGCCGTGCCCTCTACCACATGCTCGGCTGCTGCGGGTGCAGCGGCTTCGCGTTCGGCGGGGGCTGCAGCGGCCACGGCATCGCCATTGGCGCTGTCCTGTGCGGCATCCGATGCGGCATCCGACGGTGTTTCGGACACGCCCTCGGTCGGTGCATCGGCTTTGGCTTCGCCCGAACGGCGGCCACGTCCACCACGGCGGCGGCGCGATTTCGGCTGTTCGTCGCTGGGGGCAGCGGCTGTGCCTTCGTCGCTTGGGCTGTCGCCTTCGGCTGGGGCATCCCGATCATCCGATGCCTCTACGCCGTCCGATTCGCTGGCCAGCTGATCCTCAGCGCCGCCTTCGCTTTGCTGATCGTCGCTTTGTTCTTCGTCACGGCGGCCACGGCGGCCACGGCGGCGGCGGCGACGACGACGGCGGCCCTCGCCTTCGCCTTCCCCTTCTTCGCCTTGGGGACGGGCGGCTTCGGACGGCAGATTCTGCTGCTCGGCCTCTTCGTCCTGCTCTTCTTCTTCGTCCTCAATCTCATCATCCAAATCGCTGTCATCTTCGAGCAATTGGACGGGAGCATAGCTGCGGCGCACCAGTGGGGGCGGGCCGCTCACCTCGACGGTCATGCGGCCGCCTTCGGTTTCGTTGTTCGGCAAGATGATGACGATAACGCCATATAATTCTTCGATATCTTGAACTTCGCGGCGCTTTTCGTTCAACAGATAGAAGGTCGCTTCTTGGCTGGCGCGCAGCAAAATCTTGCTGCCCTTGCCGCGGGCGGCTTCTTCTTCGATCAAGCGCAGGGCGCTGAGACCCGCCGACGAAGCGGTGCGCACCAAGCCCGAACCCTCGCAATGCGGGCAGGGGCGTGTCGATGCTTCCAACACGCCCGTGCGCAGACGTTGGCGGCTCATTTCCATCAGGCCAAAGCCCGAAATGCGGCCAATTTGGATGCGCGCTCGGTCGTTTTTCAGCGCGTCTTTCATCGCCCGTTCGACCTTGCGGACGTTGCTGCTGTGGTCCATGTCGATGAAATCGATCACGACCAAGCCCGCCATATCGCGCAAACGCAATTGGCGCGCGATTTCATGCGCGGCCTCCAAATTGGTGCTGAGCGCGGTTTGTTCGATATTATGTTCGCGGGTCGACCGGCCCGAGTTGATGTCGATGGACACCAAAGCTTCGGTTGGGTTGATGACCAAATAACCGCCGGATTTCAATTGAACCACGGGGTTCAACATACCGTTTAGCTGGTCTTCCACGCCATAGCGTTGATAGAGCGAAATCGGGTCGGCATATTGCTTTACCTTGCGGGCATGGCTGGGCATCAGCAGCCGCATAAATTGCTTGGCCGCGCGATAGCCTTCCTCGCCCTCAACCAGCACTTCTTCGATATCGCGGTGGTAAATGTCGCGGATCGCGCGCTTGATCAGGTCGCTGTCGCTGTGAATCAAGGCAGGGGCGCTGCTGTGAATCGTGCGGTCGCGGATTTCGTCCCACAAACGGGCCAGATAATCAAAATCGCGCTTAATTTCGGTCTTGGTCCGGCTCATGCCAGCGGTGCGAACGATGCAGCCCATCGACGGCGGCAGGTTCATTTCGTCGATCATTGCCTTTAATTTGCGGCGATCGGCACCGTTGGAGATTTTGCGGCTGATGCCACCACCATGCATGGTGTTGGGCATCAAGACGCAATAACGGCCAGCCAGCGACAAATAGGTGGTCAGCGCAGCGCCTTTATTGCCGCGTTCTTCCTTGACCACTTGCACCAGCAGCACCTGACGGCGGCGGATAACGTCCTGAATCTTGTAACGGCGGCGCAGCGACATGCGGTTTTCGCTGTCGTCTTCGTCGCGGCGACCCCGGCCATTACGGCCCTTGCGGCCCCGATAGCGGCGGCGGCGATTGTCATGGCCTTCGCCATTTTCCGTGCCATCGCCTTCGCTGTCGCCATTGTCACCGTCGCTGGCGTCACCATCTTGATCGTCGCTGTCCGAACCATCGGCATCTGCATCGCGGTCATCATCTTGGCCGTCATCGTCTTGGCCATCGCCATGAATCGCCTCGCCCACCACTTCGGGGGCAGCCGGACGGTCGCCATTATCGTCGTCAAATCCTTCGACGTCGGCGACATCGCCTTCCAGATCGTCCAGATCTTCTTCGGCGCGCATCGCTGCGGCAGCGGCATGTTCCGCTTCTTCGCGGATCAGCGCATCACGATCTTCTTTGGGGATTTGATAATAGTCGGGGTGGATTTCGCTGAAAGCAAGGAAACCGTGGCGGTTGCCACCATATTCCACAAAAGCCGCCTGCAACGAAGGTTCGACGCGCGTAACCTTCGCCAGATAAATATTGCCTTTTAACTGCTTATGTTCAGCAGATTCAAAATCAAATTCTTCAATCCGGTTGCCTTTGGTGACGGCGACACGGGTTTCTTCCCGATGCCGCGCGTCTATCAACATGCGTGTTGTCATTCTGAACACTCCAAGCGCACCGCAGCGCGCCTAATAAAAATCCCGCTGGTTCGTCGGCCAAAAAGCCGCTGCGAACGGGGATGAATGGGAAATTGTTATTGCTGCGCTGCGCCCTCGCCCCTTGTTGGGCAATCATGCGGCCTTCGGTCCACGCAGCAGCCTTGGCAAAAGCGCCAGGGTCGCGGACCGAAAGGGGCATGGCAAGCGTCATGCAGCATCAACCTGTTACGGGTTGAACGGGCAGGGGAGCGTTCTTGCGATTGCCAAGTCTGCCCGGCCAACCGGGTGGACTGACGGCACCAAGCCGATCATCGGGCGTCCGGCACCAGAGGCCCTGCGTGCCCGCTGTTTCGCGGGGGCGGCGGCTTACTCTTCAAAAGGCCGGACGGCACGAGTTCGGCACCGTCAATATATAGGGTGCTAGCATCGGCTTTGCCCTGCCGCAACCTCCTGCACGTTACTTATGTTCGATGGTGGTGCATTTATTGCAACAAGGGTGGCATGAATTTCATGCCATCATCGCGTAGCCACACATGGATTATCCTATATCCGACAGCATTAACCGATGATTGATTGGGCAGTGGCTGGTCGCCGCATCCATTTTTTTCGGCGTTCAGGCCATTCCTTTCTATTAACCACTGGACCATCACCCTTTGCCCCGCCAATAAACCGCCATGCCTTTGTCCGCGATCCTGATGGCCTTTGCGACCCTGATGCCCGACGTGCATGGTCAGCCCATCGGGCCGATTCCAGATAGAATGTCGGTGCTATCGGCGACGCCTATGCCGGTGATGGGCGCCGCGCGTCCCAAAGCAAAGCCGCCGTCCCCGACCGAGGTTCGGGTGAAAATCGGGGCACCCAAGCCATGGTTGGAATTGCCGCTGGTGCAAGGGCCAAGGGGCAATGATGTGCCCTTGGTGGTGGTCGATGCGGGGCATGGCGGCCATGATCCGGGGGCGATATCGCCGCATAATGGCCGACGCGAAAAAGATATTACGCTGACCATTGCCAAGGCCATTCGCGACGAATTGCTGGCATCAGGCCGTGTCAGGGTGGCGTTGACGCGCGGTGATGACCGCTATTTGGCGCTGGAACAGCGCAGCGGCATGGCGCGCGGGTTAAAGGCGGATTTGTTCATTTCCATTCATGCCGATGCGGCGGCCAGCGCCGATGCGCGGGGGGCGTCCATTTATACTTTGTCGCAAGTGGCGTCCGACCAAGCGGCGGAGCGGTTGGCGGCCCGCGAAAATAAAGCGGATATATTGAACGGCATTGATTTGGGCGGGCTAGAGGGCGGCGTTTCGTCGATCTTACTGGATTTGGCCCAGCGCCAAACCATGGAAGAAGCATCCGCCTTTGCGCGCTTGCTGCAGCGCGAAGCCGCCGATGAATTGGTGTTTCGCACCCGCGCGCACCGCTTTGCGGCCTTTGCGGTGCTGAAAGCGCCAGACACACCGTCAATCTTGTTTGAAACAGGCTATATTTCCAACGCCGAGGATGCGGCCTTCTTGTCATCAGCGTCCGGTCCCCAGAAAATCGCGCGCGGCGTGCGTGAGGCTGTCCGGATTCATTTTGCCAAACGGCGGGTTGATAAACGCTAAGCTGATGGGTCCTGACCCTAGATCCGCGTTGACAAGCGGCGCAGCGGCCATCAGCCTGCGATGCTATGAAAGCCAAGGGGGAGTGGCGCAACTGGTCGGGCAGTGTTCGCACATCCACACCATGTTTGCAGCCTCGCGATGAGGCGGAGCTGGCGCAGATCATCTTGCGCCATGACCATATTCGCGCGCTGGGGGCGGGGCACAGCTTCATGCCGCTCTGCGCGCCGCCGGAAGATGGCGCATCGCCATATGGTCGCACCGCTTTGGTGCAATTGTCGCAAATGGATGGGGAATTGCGCGTCCGGCCCGACCGACAGAGCGCGCGGGTTCCAGCGGGGTGGAGCATCGCCCGCCTTACCGAGCATTTGTGGCAGCATGGCCTGTCATTGGCCAATCAAGGGGATGTGAATCCCCAAGCCTTGGCAGGGGCGATGGCGACGGGGACGCATGGGACGGGCAATGATCTGGGGTCCTTGTCCACCATGGCGCGGGGGTTTCGCATCATGGATGCACAGGGCCAAAGCCATTGGTGTGATGCACAGGAGAATCCCGAATTATTCGCGGCGCAGCGATTGTCGCTGGGCTTGTTGGGGGTGGCGACGCAGATTGAGGTGGCGGTGGTTCCCGCCTTTCATTTGGCGGAGCAGGTGGAGGCCCGCCCGATGGGCGCGGTTTATGAAGGCTATGAGGATTGGACGCAGCAAAACCGCCACGTTGAATTTTGGGTGTTTCCGCACAGCGACACGGCGATTGTCAAACGGCTGAATATCACCGACCCATGCCCGCCGCCCCGCAGCAACCAAGATGTCAGCGAAACTTTATTTCGGCAGATTTTGAACCTCTGCGCCCTTGTGCCGCGATTCACCCCAAGCTTGCAGCGGTTGATGATGAAGTCGGATATATCGGGCGCGCGCCAAGGGCCTGCTTATCGCATTTTCCCATCCGACCGAACGATCAAATTTGAAGAAATGGAATATGAAATCCCCCGCGCCAACGGCATGGCGGCGTTACGGGCGGTGATCGCGTGGATTCGCAAAAAGAATTTGCCGGTGGCCTTTCCCTTTGAATATCGCACGGTGGCGGGGGATGATATTGATATCAGCCCGATGAACGCGGGGCCGGTGGCCGCCATCAGCATGCACCAATATGCCAAGATGGAATGGGCGGGGCTGTTCCGCGAAGCCGAAGCGATTTTTCGCGACCATGGCGGGCGTCCCCATTGGGCCAAGCGGCACCGCTTGACGCGGGATGATGTCGATAGCCTCTACCCCCGTGCCGAGACGTTCCGCGCTATGCGGCGGCGCATGGACGGCGAGGGGAAATTTTTGAACGACCATTTGCGGGATTTGTGGGAATGAATGACGATCACAGCTTACACCAACATTTGATCGATGTGCCACAGGGGCGCGGCCAGTTGAACACGCCGGTGTTGGTGCTGGATGAACAGATTTTGGATCGCAATATCGCGCGTATGGCCCAAATTGCACGGGATGCGGGGGTGAAATTGCGCCCCCATGGCAAGACGCACAAAAGCGTGGATATCGCCAAGCGGCAACAGGCGGCCGGAGCCATTGGCCTGTGCTGCGCCAAAATTGGCGAGGCCGAAGTGATGGCCGATGGCGGCGTCATGGGGTTGTTGATTACATCGCCGATCACCAGCGCGCCCGCCTTGGCGCGCATGGCGGCGCTGGCTGTGCGCGCACCCGACCTGATGGTGGTGGTCGATCATCCAGCGGTGGCCCAGCAGATGCAAACGGCGCTGTTGGCGGCAGGCGCCCAGATGGATGTGTTGATCGACATTGACCCCGGCATGGCGCGCACGGGTGTGACGGCGCCGGACAAGGCGGTGGAGTTGGCGCAGGTGGTGGCCAATTTGTCGCAGCTTCGCCTGCGCGGGGTGCAATTTTACTGCGGATCGCAGCAGCATATCGAATCCTTTGCGGACCGCCGCGCCGCGATGGCGGACCGTGCCCAAATATTGCACGCCCATGTTGCCGCGCTGCGTGAGGCGGGTTTTGCGCCGCAGATCATCAGCGGATCGGGCACCGGAACGCACCAGATTGATAGGGAATTGGGCCTGTTCACCGAATGGCAGGTGGGGTCCTATGTCTTTATGGACCGCCAATATCAGGATTGCGATTTGTCGGGCGATGGCGGGCCATTGTTTGAAACGGCTTTGTTTGTCGATGCGTCGGTGGTCAGCGCCAATCACAGCGGGCTGGTGACGATTGATGCCGGATTCAAAGCCTTGTCCAGCGATGGCGGATTGCCAAGCGTGGTGGCGGGCGGGCCAGCGCAAGCGCATTTCGCCTTCATGGGGGATGAGCATGGGGCGCTGATCGGACCCGATATGGCCGCGCAATTGCCTGGCGGGGCGCGGGTGAGCATGATGGTGCCGCACTGCGACCCAACGGTGAATCTTTATGATCATTATCATATCGTGCGCGGGGATCGGCTGGTGGATATTTGGCCCGTCAGTGCGCGCGGCCGGTCGCGCTAGCTTGGGTGCGGTAGGGAGTTTTGCAACGGCGGTTTGGCGCTTTGCCGCATGATCAGCGAAGCTCCCTTTCCTTTCGGGTCATTGCGCGATAGAGGCTGAACGCTATGGCCGCAGACCGTTCGACCGAAGTTCGCACCAATTTTCGCACGCGCTGGAACAGCGCCCGCGATGCCTTTTTTGCGCATATTCAACCCTATTGGGCCAAGCGATGGGTTCGCTGGCTGACATGGATGGCGCTGGCGGGGCTGGCTGGCTTGATATTTTTGTGGGTTTTATTTGCGCGCTCTCTGCCGTCGGTGGACCAGTTGCAAGATTATGAACCGCAATTGCCGACCATTGTGCGCGATGCCGATGGCGCGCCGGTTCACACCTATGCGCGTGAACGGCGGGTGCAATTGGCCTATGATGATTTTCCGCCAACCTTGATTCATGCCTTTTTATCCGCCGAGGATAAGACATTTTTTGAACATGGCGGTATTGATTATCCGGGCATCGCCACCGCCATTGTCACCAATTTGACGACCAGCGGACGGCCAGTTGGGGCGTCGACGATCACGCAGCAAGTCGCCAAAAACCTGCTGCTATCCAATGAATTAAGCTATACCCGCAAATTGCGCGAAGCGATTTTGGCCAAGCGGATTGAAAGCGCGCTGACCAAGCAGCAAATCTTGGAACTTTATCTAAACGAAATTCCGCTGGGCCGCCGCAGCTATGGCGTGCAGGCCGCCAGCCGCGCCTATTTCAACAAGGATGTGGACGAACTGGCCTTGCATGAAATGGCCTTTTTGTCGACGCTGCCCAAGGCACCGGAACGTTATGGCCGCAAACGCTATAGCGAAGAAGCCTTAAGCCGCCGCAATTTGGTGCTGGGCTTGATGCACAAAAATGGCTGGATCAGCGAAGCGCAAATGCGCAGCGCTCAGGCCCAGCCTTTGGGCCTGAGCGAAAGCGGCAACAGCGCGGTGGTGCAGGCTGGCGGCTATTATATGGAAGAAGTGCGCCGCCAGTTGATCGCCGAATTTGGCGAAACGGCCGAGGATGGCCCGCTGAGCGTTTATGCGGGTGGTTTGTGGGTTCGCACCCCCTTTGATGCGGCTATGCAGGATGCCACTGAAACGGCGCTGCGCCGCGCGATGATTCGCTATGATGCGGGCAAGGGATGGTCCGGACCGATTGCGACGATTGAGGCGGACGACCAATGGCAAAGCCGCTTGGCGTCCAGCTTTATCGGCATTGATTATGACGGCTGGCGCGTGGCGGCGGTTTTGTCGAAAAATGGCGGGGCGGCAAAGCTGGGCTTTGCGGATGGCAGCACAGGCCGTTTGCCATCATCGTCGGCGGCGCTGCATTATCGTAAAACCGGCGGCAGCGCTTATAATGCGATGAAAGCGGGCGACCTGATCGTGGTGAAATCCACGGGCGGCGATGGTTATGCTTTGCGCAATATCCCCGAAATTTCGGGCGGTATGGTGATCGAAAGCCCGCGTTCGGGCCGTATTTTCGCCATGCAGGGCGGTTTTGACGTGCGCTTGTCGCCGTTCAACCGTGCGACACAGGCGGAACGCCAACCGGGCTCGACGATCAAGCCCTTTGTCTATGCGGCGGCGCTGGACAATGGCATGACGCCCGCGACGATGATCGTCGATGGGCCATTTTGCGTGTATCAAGGCGCGCGGCAGGGCAATAAATGTTTCCGCAACTTTGGCGGGTCCAGCGGCGCGGGCGAACGCACCATGCGTTGGGGCTTGGAACAATCGCGCAACCTGATGACGGTGCGCGCGGCCAGCCAAGTGGGCATGGAACCGGTGGTCGACACGATTCGCAAAATGGGCATTGGCGAACATGAACCTTATTTGGCGACGGCGCTGGGGTCGGGTTCGACCACGGTCGAAAAGCTGACCAATGCTTATGCAATGCTGGCCAATCATGGCCGCCAATTGCATTCGCGGGTGATTGATTATGCCCAAGACCGGCGCGGAAAAGTGATTTTCCCGCGCAATTGGCGGCCCTGTGATGGGTGCAATATGGCGGATTGGGATGGCAAAACCATGCCGCGCTTTGCCCCCAGCGGAAAGCAAATCATGGACCCGATCACCGCTTATCAAGTGGTGCATATGTTGGAAGGCGTGGTGCAGCGCGGCACCGCGACCCGTCTGCGCGATTTGGGCGTGCCGATTTTTGGCAAGACGGGCACAACCTCTGGCCCCAATGATGTGTGGTTTGTGGGCGGCACGCCGGACGTGATTGCGGGCGTTTATCTGGGCTTTGACCAGCCGCGCAGCATGGGCGGCTATGCACAGGGCGGCAATATGGCCGCACCGATTTTCCGTGATTTTGCGCTGGCCGCGTTAAAGGATCGCCAACCGATTCCCTTTGTCGCGCCCAAGGGTGTGCATATGGTGCGGATTGACCGCCGTTCGGGCCGCCGTGTTTATGGCAGTTGGCCGACCACGGACCCGATGGCATCGGTGATTTGGGAAGCCTTTAAGCCGGAAAGCGAACCGCGCCGCACCATTCGGGCCGAAGAAATTCGCCCATCCGCCCCCGCCAAGAAACAAGATGCGCCGGTTGCGGTGGAAGGCCGACGCAGCGACAATGATTTTCTGGAGGATCGCGGCGGGATTATTTGATCGCGCTGCTTCTTCCCCTGACGCCCCAGACGCTTTATGGGCGTGAGCCATAATTTTCAGGAGCAAAGCTATGCGCGCCGAAGCGCAGGATCATATTGATAAGATTGGCGGCGCTTTGTCGCTGCTGCGCCGATTCCTTGATTGGGATCGCGCTTTGCGCCGTCTTGATGAATTAAACGCCAAGGTCGAAGACCCCAGCTTGTGGAACAACCCCAAGGCCGCGCAAGAAGTGATGCGCGAACGCCGCCGCTTGGACGAAGCGATTTCGGCAACACGGGCGATTGAAACAGAGCGTGACGACACGATCGAATTGATCGAGCTGGCCGAAATGGAAGGCGATGAGGCCTTGGTCGACGATGCGGTCGCCAGCCTTGGGGCCTTGGCCGCGCGCGCCGAAACCGACAAGGTCAAGGCGCTGCTGGCCGGTGAAGCCGATGGCAATGATTGCTATATCGAAATTCACGCGGGCGCAGGCGGCACGGAAAGCCAAGATTGGGCCGAAATATTGCAGCGCATGTATATGCGCTGGGCCGAAAAACGCGGCATGAAGGTGGAACTGGTCGAATATCAGGCGGGGGAACAAGCGGGCATTAAATCCGCCACCATGCTCATTAAGGGCGACAGCGCCTATGGCTATGCTAAGACCGAAACCGGTGTGCACCGTCTGGTGCGTATTTCGCCTTATGACAGCTCGGCCCGCCGCCACACCAGCTTTTCGTCCGTGTGGGTCTATCCGGTGATTGACGATAATATTCAGATCGAAATCAATGAAAGCGATCTGAAAATCGACACTTATCGCGCATCGGGCGCGGGTGGTCAGCACGTGAACACCACCGATTCGGCGGTGCGTATCACCCATATTCCGACCGGCATTGTGGTGGCCAGCCAGAATGACCGTTCGCAGCACAAGAACCGCGCGACCGCCATGGGCATGTTGAAAGCCCGTATGTATGAAGCCGAACTGCAAAAGCGGGAAGCCGAAGCATCGGGCGAATATCAGGCCAAAACGGAAATTGGTTGGGGCCACCAGATCCGCTCTTATGTTCTGCAACCCTATCAGTTGGTCAAAGATTTGCGCACGGGCGTGACCAGCACCGCGCCCGACGATGTCTTGGACGGCGCGCTTGACCCGTTCATGGCCGCCGCCTTGTCGCAAAAGGTGACAGGCGAAAAGGCGGATGTCGAGGATATCGATTGATGACCCGCAGCGGCATGATTTCAACCTGTTTGGCGGTGGCGCTTGTGCCATGGCTGGCGGGCTGTGACGTGCCGCTGGCTGGCGGCGAAGGTCGGGTGGAAAGCGCCCAGATGTTTCCCGCCGCTGACCGTCCCGTGGCGGCGGTGGAATCGACCAATTGGTCGACCGAAGAAGTGCGCGACCGCGTCAACGAAGCCGAAGAGGTGATGAACGCGGCGGAAGTGAAAACGGGCATGACCGTGGCCGATATTGGCGCGGGTGATGGATATTATACCGTGCGCTTGGCGGTGCGCGTTGGCGCGGCGGGGCGGGTATTGGCCCAAGATATTGTGCCCGAATCCATCGAACGGCTGGCCGACCGTGTGGCGCGTGAACGGTTGGACAATGTATCGTTAAAATTGGGCGCTGCGGATGACCCGCGTCTGCCCGAAAACAGCTTTGACCGCATTTTCATGGTCCATATGTATCATGAAATTGCCGAACCCTATGCCTTTTTATGGCGTTTGCGCGGGGCCTTGCGCGCGGGTGGTCAAGTGATTGTGGTCGACGCCGACCGCCCCGTCGATCAACATGGCATGCCATTTCGCCTGCTGGTCTGCGAGATGGAGGCCGTGGGTTATAAGCTGATGTCTTATAAGGATAAGCAGCAGGCGGGCGGATATATGGCGCGTTTCGTGCCAGTTGGCCCCTTGCCAGCGCCCGAAAATATTCAGGTCTGCGTTAATCCCTAAAGCGTTAGTAAATCACCGGATTTTGACCGCTGCCAGCGCCGGCTAAAAAGCTGACCAATCCGCCCATTTGGGCGTGGGGCCAAATGGCATCGGGACCAAGGCCCGCGATGAGCAAGCCCGTTTGGCACACCGTCATCGGAATATCGGCAGCGGACAGCTCATCCAATATGTCGGCCAATGTTGGCAGGCCCAAGGGCATCCGCATGGCGTCTTGGGGGGCGTGAAGGGGCAATGCGATCAGCGCGGCGGCTTCGCCCTGCAGGAATAAGCGCGGCGCTTTGCCGAGGGCGGCGCTGGTCAGCGCCAGTTCCAAAGCGGCGATCAAACGGCCCGTGTCCGCTGATGCGATAATGATATTCATACCGCCATGTCCCCTGTATTTTTCTGGCATATGGGGCAGGCGGGGTCTTTGCTCACGCCCATTTCGCGCCATTGGCGGTCCAGCATATCGACCAACATCAAACGGCCCAGCAAAGGCCGCCCCCAACCACTCAGCGCGCGAATGGCTTCCAGCGCCGCCATGGTGCCGATCATCCCGACGAGCGCCCCCATCACGCCAGCCTCGGCGCAATTCATGCCCTCGCGGTGCGGATCGTCCCCGACCAAACAGGCATAGCAAGGCTGATCCTCTTGCCACCCTGCATATAAAGCGATTTGCCCATCAAAGGCCCCAACAGCGGCGGACAATAATGGCGTTTTGGCCTGCACAGCGGCGGCGTTGACGAGCAATCGGGTGGCGAAATTATCGCATCCATCCAATATCAGATCGGCGTCGGCCAACAGCCTATCGGCATTGTCAGCCGTCAGGCGGGTGACATGGGGGTGGCAGGTCAGATGCGGGTTGATGCGCTGGGCGGCTTGGGCGGCGATCTCCGCCTTGGGCGATCCGATATCCGCATCGCTGAACAAGGGTTGGCGGTGCAAATTGGACAATTCCACCACATCATCGTCAATAATCGTCAGACGCCCGACGCCCGCGGCGGCCAAATAGGTGATGATCGGGCAGCCAAGGCCGCCCGCGCCGATGATGACGACATGCGCGGCCTTCAACTTCGCCTGCCCCGCCCCGCCAAAGGGGGGCAGGATGATCTGCCGTGCATAGCGATCCAGTTCCGCGTCGCTGAGCAAGGATCAGGCGCTCGTCACGCCCGTTGAACCGAATCCGCCGCTGCCGCGTGCGGTGTCGTCCAGATCATCGACCATCGCAAAAGTGGCGCGCTGCACAGGGGCGGGCACCAATTGGGCGATGCGGTCGCCGCGCGTGATGATAAAATCCTCTTGGCCCAAATTGGCCAAGATCACCTTGACCTCGCCGCGATAATCGCTGTCGATGGTGCCGGGGCTGTTGAGGCAAGTGATGCCATGTTTCAGGGCCAAGCCCGAACGCGGGCGCACCTGAACTTCATAACCTGCTGGAATCGCCATCGCAAAGCCCGTGGCCACAGCATGGCGCGCACCAGCAGCCAAGGTCAGGCTTTCGGCGGCGACAACATCCATGCCCGCTGCGCCGATGCTGGCATAGGCTGGCACCGGCAAATCCGCGCCGTGGGGCAGGCGCTTCAGCGCGATTTGAATATCAGGCAAGGGGTGCGCGGGCGTCGAGTTCATCGGCGATGCTTTCCATTAATTTACGGGCCACCGCCGATTTGGGCAGGCGGTCCCAGCTTGTGACCCCAGCGGGGCTGACAATATGCACTTGGTTGCTTTCGCCGCCCATCGGGTCGGCAGAGACATCATTGGCGACAATCCAGTCACAGCCTTTGCGCGCCAATTTGGCGGTGGCATGATCGATTACATCATTGGTTTCGGCGGCAAAACCGATGAGCAGCGGGGGCCGTTTATCGCTTTTTGCAAGGCCTGCCAAAATGTCGGGATTCTCGGTCAGCTTCAGCGGCGGCACTTGGCCGCTGCCATCCTTTTTAATTTTCTGCACCGATGTATCGGCGGCGCGCCAATCCGCGACGGCGGCGACCAAGATGGCGGCGTCGGCGGGCAAATTGGCGTCCACCGCTGCGGCCATGTCGCGGGCGCTTTCCACGTCGATGCGCGTCACGCCAGCGGGGGTAGGCAAAGCGACGGGACCGGAAATCAGCGCCACCTCTGCCCCCAATTCGGCGGCGGCGGCGGCGATGGCATAGCCTTGTTTGCCGCTGGAACGGTTGGCGATATAGCGCACCGGATCAATGGGTTCATGCGTCGGGCCAGCGGTGATGACAATGCGGCGTCCCGCCAAGGGGCGCGGCGCAGGGGGCGCAAAATCGGGCTGACCGGCCAGCGGGTCCGTGATGGCGGCCAATTTGGCGATGATGGCGGCATGAATGGCGGCGGGTTCGGGCAGGCGGCCGGGGCCAAATTCGCCGCAGGCCATATCGCCATGGTCGGGGTCCATGACCGCCACCCCATCATCGCGCAGCGTGGCGATATTGCGCTGGGTCGCGGCGTGCAGCCACATGCGCACATTCATCGCCGGCACGGCCAGCACCGGCTTATCGGTGGCCAGCAACAAGGTGGTGGCCAGATCATCGGCCAAACCGCCCGCCATTTTCGCCAGCAAATTGGCGGTGGCGGGACAGACAACGACCAGATCGGCGGAACGGCTCAGTTCAATATGTCCCATTTCCACCTCGTCCGTCAGGTCGAACAAAGCATGGTGGACCTTGTTTCCGCTGATCGCGCCCAAGGTGAGGGGGGTGACAAATTCCGCGCCCGATGCGGTTAGCACACAGCGCACATCATGGCCGGATTTGCGCAGCAGACGGATTAGTTCGATGCTTTTATAAGCCGCGATACCGCCGCCAATAATCAAAAGAATGCGCTTGGCCGTCATATCCATCGTCACCTAAATTTGCCGTCTTATTCTCTGCTGGCCTTGGCTTATGGCCTTGGGCTTATTTATTCAAGCAATGCGCTGTGGTGGACCCTGACGGCCATAGCGCAAGGATTGCCACAATTGATTCAGCGCCGATGGCACAAAGATCAGTCCGATAAATAAGGTCGGGATGACCATGATCGCCCAGTAAAAATTATTGGCGCGGGCGACCCCGGCCAATAGGACAGCGAAAAATAGCTGAATCAACAAACCAATATGGCCGAGGCGCGATTTCCACGCCGCCCAGCCCAGCAACGATAAGGGGACAAGGAAGGCCGCAACCCAGCCCGGTAAATAGCGGAAAATCGACAGATTATGCACAAAGCTGGTATAAGCGACCCATCCCGCGCTGCTGGTCCAACCGGGGCTGGTAATATCGCTCGGCAGGCTGACGAGGGATACGGCATGGATGTGCAGCGCCAGCAACAGCAAATAGCCGAGGCCCAGCGCCAGCCAACCAGCGGCGGCGCGCCAATTGCGGTCCCACAGGGCAAAGACACCAAAGATCATCGCCACCGGCACCGCAAATTCGCGGATCGCCATGGCACAGGCCATGGCCAGCATGGCGGGCCATTGGCGCTGGGGGCGATAGAGGGCGAAAGCCAGCCCCACCAAAATGGCGCATAAGGTTTCGTGCAGATAAATCCACTGGCGATAGGCCAACAGCATGATGATGTTGGGAATCATGATGAAGGCGGCAAAGCGCGCATAGCGCGGTGCGCTGGCATCTTCGGCCAAGCGGTTGCGCCATAAAAATATCGTGGCGACGCCAATCGCCAAGCCCAAATAGGTCAGCAATTTTTCGCCGAGGATCGCCAGCAAATAAGCATGGGTGGGCCAGCGCACCGTTAAAAAGGGTTTGGTGGGATATCCATTTTCCCGCTGTTCGGCGGCGGCGGCTTGATAATAATTTTCGCCCGCTGCCACGCGGCGGGCAATTTCGGAATAAAGCGCATGGTCGCCGACCAAGCCATTGGCTTTCATCGCCTTGCTGGTCGCGCCTTGGACATGGCTGTCGCCGGTTTTGTCGATATTGCCCAGCACGCACAGGCCGATCAGCAGCGCCAACACCAAGGCGGCCCATAGGCGCGGAATGCGGTGGAAGCGATTCCATGCTGCCGGATCACCGAGGAAGGAGCCAGCCTTGGTGGTCGGTTTTGCGTCGGGTTTTGCCGTTGTCAGGGCGGCGGACTGGGTCGTGGTCACAGGGTTTATTTCCGCCATGTGATGGCCGCCGACATGGCAAAATTCCAAATCGCGCCAACCAGCACACCCGCGATGCCCGCGACCCACCAGATATTTTGTTGGCCCGCGACCCATGTGCCGATGCCGATATTGGCCACCGCACCAACAGAGGAAATGGCGTAAAAGCTGATCAAGCCGCCAATCATCGCCGCCCCGCGCAATTTGCGGTCGGCATAGGTGAAGCTGTTGTTGAGGAAGAAGTTAAAGGCGATGGCGGTTAATACGGCGCCTGTCTGTGCGCCCATAAATTCCAGCCCAAAGCCCAGCAGGATTCGCAAAATGGACAAATGCACGACCACGCCCAATCCGCCGACCATCAGGAATTTCAACAAGCGGATGGGAATGTAACGGCCCAATATTTTATCGGCGATCAGTTCGGCATATTCCGCAATGACCCGTGCGCCGATCTTGCTTTCGCCCGCTTCGCGGCTGCGGAACACATAGGGGATTTCTGCCACGCGCAGCGGGGTGGGCGATGACGCCAAAATATCGATCAAAATCTTGTAACCAATGGCCGACAAGCGCGGCAGGGCGCGTTCAAAAGCATCGCGGCGCAGGGCGAAAAATCCGCTCATCGGGTCGCTGACATTGGTGCCCAGCGCCACTTGTCCGGCGCGGGTGGCCAATTTGCTCATCCAAACCCGTTTTTCGTCCCAATCGCCTGTGCCGCCGCCCTCGACATAGCGGGTACCAATGGCGATATCGCCCGCGCCCGATGCCACAGCGTCGATCAATTGGGGCAGCGCGTCTTCGCTATGCTGCATATCGCCGTCCATCACCGCGACAATGGGGGCCGCGCTGGCCAAAATACCCTCAATCACCGCCGACGATAGCCCGCGCCGCCCCACGCGCTGGATGACGCGGACATGGCGTTGCTGGGTGCCGATTTGGCGTACAATATCGCTGGTGCCGTCGGGGCTGTTGTCGTCGACGAAAATCAATTCCCATGCGCGGCCATGCAGCACATGATTCAGCCGTTCCACCAAGCGTTCGACATTGGCCGCTTCATTGAGGGTCGGTACAATGATCGCCACGTCGAGCGGTGCGGCTAGTGCGGCAGGGACGGCGTGCGGGGTTGGGGCTGGCGCGATGCCATTGTCCTGCGTGGTGACGAGCGACAGGTCGTTCCGCTGTGAATGTGGCATAAATATTCCCGCAATAAACAGCGCCCGCTGCGCAGATGATCTGGCTGTTCGCCCCTGTTACCCCATGGCAGCATAAAGCAAGACGGTAAATGTCCGCTTAGCATCCAAAGAGCGTTGCCCTATTTTAACTGAGCAGATGCAGGCCAGCCATATGCATCAGGCCAGCCCCCACGGCGGCGCCCAGCAAAGCGGTGACAGCGGTGCGCCAAGCGGATGACCCACGGCGTCCGTCGTCGCCGCGCCGCCACATCAAGGGCACATCGGGCAAAGGCGGGGCCTTGGGCGCTGCGCCCTTGCGCGGCAATTGCTCGTCCAGACGGCGGATGATGTCGGGAATCAGCTTGAGCGTATCAACCTGCTTGCGCAGACCATCGGCGACCATTGCTTCTGGTCCCAATTCATCGCGAATCCAGTTGCGAATATAAGGCGATGCGGCGTCCCACATATTGATGCTGGGGTTGATATTGGTCGCCACGCCTTCGACCATCACCATGGTTTTTTGCAGCAACAGCAAATGCGGCTGGGTTTGCATGTCAAAATCGCGGGTGATGGCGAACAGGCTGTCCAGCATTTGGCCGACGCTTAATTCGCTGACCGATTTGCCGCGCATCGGTTCGCCCACGGCGCGCAGCGCGGTCGTGAATTCGTCGACATTGTGATAATCGGGCACATATTGCGCCTCGAAATGAATTTCGGCGACGCGGCGATAATTGCCGGTGGTCAGGCCATAGAGAATCTCGGCGAGCCAATAGCGCGCTTGGCGGTTAAGGCGGCCCATGATGCCAAAATCAATGGCGGCAATGGTGCCATTGGGCGTTACGAACAAATTGCCCTGATGCATGTCGGCGTGGAAATAACCCACCGCAATGGCTTGGCGCAAAAAGGCGTGAATCAGATTTTCGGCCAGCCGTTCCATATCATGGCCCGCTGCGATCAATTCATCGCGGCGTGATATTTTGATGCCGTCGATCCAATCCAGCGTCATCACACGGCCATTGGTGCGGTCCCAATCAATATTGGGGACTTGGAAATAGGACACGCCCGCCATGGCGTCTTGCAATTCGGATGCCGAGGCTGCTTCGCGGCGCAAATCCAGTTCGCGCAACGTCCAGCGGCGGAAATTGGCGATGATTTCGCGCGGGCGCAGGCGGGCAGCTTCCCCGCCCAGCGCTTCGACATGGGCGGCCGCCCATTCATAAGTTTCAATGTCGCGCGCAAATTGCTTGTCGACGCCTGGACGGCGGACTTTGACGGCGACTTGGCGGCCATCGCTGGTGACGGCGCGGTGGACCTGTGCGATCGACGCGCTGCCCACCGGATGTTCGTCAAATTCCAAAAAGAGCGCGCTGATCGGCTGGCCAAAGCTATTTTCAATTTCTGCGCGGATCAGGGCGAAATCGACCGGCGGCAATTGGTCTTGCAGCAACAGCAGATTTTGGACCGCTTCTTCGCCGACCAAATCGGGGCGCGTCGCCAAGGTTTGGCCCAGCTTGATCGCGGCCGGACCAATGGCGCGAAAGGCGGCGGCATAGTCTGGCTGTTTCGGCTGAATGGTGCCGAAACGGGCGATACGGCACAATCGCTTGATGGGCGCGGGGGTGTTGGGATCATTTTCAATGCCGCGCAGCGCGCCGTGGCGCGCCAAGATGCGGCCCCACTTCAGCAGGCGGGTGAGATGCGTGACAGGACGTGTCATAAAGGACGCAAAGCTCCCGTCGCGCGGGGGTGGGCAAGCTGGGTCATGATCAGGCTTTCCAACCGCTGTGAATGGCGACCAGTCCGCCCATGATCGGCTCGACCTTGACCGATGTGAAACCGGCTTCGCGGATCATTTCGGCGAATTTTGGCATCGGGGGGAAACGGCGAATCGATTCAATTAAATAGCGATAGCTATCTTCGTCATCCGCGATCAGCTTGCCCAGCTTGGGGACCAAACGGTGGGAATAGCTGTCATAAATGTCGGAAAATCCGGGCCACACATTGGTCGAAAATTCCAAGCAGAAGAATCGCCCGCCATAGCGCAGCACGCGGTGTGCCTCGCGCAGGGCGGCGGGAATGTCGGTGACGTTCCGAATACCAAAAGCGATGGTATAGGCATCAAAGTTTTGGCTGGCGAAGCTGAGCGTTTCGGCATTTTGTTCGGACCAGACCAGATTGTCGATGCCGCGCTTTTTCGCCCGTTCCATGCCGACGCCCAACATGTCGGGGTTGATGTCCGATACGGTCACATTGGCACCGCTGCGCTGCATCCGAAAGGCAATGTCGCCGGTGCCGCCCGCCATGTCCAAGATATTCTCGCCCGCCAAGGGTTTGACACGGCGAACAAAACGATCCTTCCACAAACGGTGCATACCGCCCGACATGGCGTCGTTCATTATGTCATATTTGCGGGCGACATTGCTGAAAACCTTGCCCACCATGTCGACTTTGTCCGCCACGGGCACTTCTTGATAGCCGAAGCTGGCGGTTTGGGGTTCTTCCATGGGAGCAATGCCTTTTCGGGGGATCCTATTTCATCTGAGCCTTTAGCCAAGGCGGCGGGCGGGCGCAAATTTTGTCGGTGATTATATCGCCATGCGCCAATTTTCGGGGCGAATTGGACTGTGATGGCGGACAGATCGCCTGTTTTGGCCTGTCCAAACCGCCGCGCGGGCTTGCGCTGCAGCGGGGCTTTGCCCACATGACGGACCTGTTTTCCTATCTATATCCTCGGCCCATATCCATGAATATAGGAGGACGAAGCCCCTTGCTTGAAGTGAGCGATCATGCCCGAATTGCCCGAAGTCGAAACCACCATCCGCGGCCTGATGCCCTTTTTGGATGGGCAAATATTGCAATCGGTTATCACCTATCGTCCCAATTTGCGGCGGCCCTTTCCCGATGATTTGGCCCAGCGCCTGACGGGCGCGCAGGTGACTGGCCTGTCGCGGCGGGCCAAATATGGCATTATTTCCACCAACCGCGACGATCATATGATTTTCCATCTGGGCATGTCGGGCCGCTGGCGCACCGAAGGGGGCGAGGCGGGCAAGCATGACCATTTGTTGCTGGAGACGGTATCGGGCCATCGCTTATTTCTGCACGATCCCCGCCGTTTTGGGTCGGTGGACTTGGTGGCGGGCGATCCCTTGCTGCAATTTCCCGCCTTTGTGGCCTTGGGACCAGAACCGCTAGAGCCAGCTTTTGATGCGACATATTTAGCGCGCCGTTTGGCGGGGCGGCGCACGCCGATGAAAGCGGTGCTGCTGGATCAGGCCGTGGTGGCGGGTTTGGGCAATATTTATGTGTGCGAGGCGCTGAATATGGCCAAAATCTCGCCCCTCGCTGCGGCTGGCGATGTGCCGCGCGCCAAGATTAATAAGCTGGTCGACGCGATTAAAGCAGTTTTGATTCAAGCCATTGCGGCTGGCGGGTCGAGCTTGAAGGATTTTGTCAAACCCGACGGGGGGCTGGGATATTTTGCCAATGACTGGCGAGTCTATGGCCGCGAGGGCGAATCTTGCCCAAGCTGCGGCGGCGTGATAATGCGCGTCACACAAAGCGGCCGATCCAGCTTTTATTGTCCAAAATGCCAGCGTTAAGCGGTGATTTGGGCCTTTGACCATTGACCAAATGGGCGTGGCTGGCTATGGGCGCAACCTTCGAGCAGGGTCCGGTCCTTGAGGAACCGGTGGCGTTGAGAGGATGATTCGCATTTCATGCGTTGCTATCCCTTTGATGAAACCGTGCTCCTACTGACTTTGACCGTTTGGAAATTTTGAGGAAATTATGGCCAATACGCCGCAGGCAAAGAAGCGCATCCGTCGCAACCAGGCTCGCACGCTCGTGAACAAGAATCGCGTTTCGCGCATTCGCACGCTCGTGAAGAAGGTTGAAGCAGCCATCACCGCTGGTGATAAGGACGCTGCTGCCGTTGCCCTGAAGGCAGCCCAGCCGGAAATGGCTCGCGGCGTTGCTAAGGGTGTGCTGCACAAGAACACCGTCGCTCGCAAATTCTCGCGCCTGACCAAGGGTGTGAACGCGATCGCATAATTTGGATTCGGTTTCGGCCGAATTGCCAAAATTCAAAGAACCCGCCGGATGCGATTCGGCGGGTTCTTTTTGTGTTCTTTATGATGCTGTCATGATGGCGGCGGGATGGGGGACAGGCGGTCATTTGCTGCGCCGCGGTAAGTGACGGAATTGTGGCGATTCGGCTTTGAACTTTACTATATTTCAAGATAAGATACTGAAAAATATAAAGAAAAACTAAATTATCGGGGACTCCCGCCTGTGTCCTGAGTCAAGATTTTTATTTCAATATTTTTACAGGTCGAGGCCTTGATCGACTCTCCCTACCCTGCCTAGACAGGGGGCGTCACAGGGAATCGCCAGTGACCATTACATCGACATATTCATCTGTTCACGGGGCTCCTGTGGCCCGAGAACCCTGTTGCGCGTCTGACGCGCAGCCAGCGGTGTGCGTGCAGCGGAATATGGGATGGCGGGGCATTTAGAGTTTTTAAAGGGCGGTAGGGCGTGATCCATAGCGGACAAATCCAAGGCATGATGGCACAGTTGGGGGGCGCGCAAAGCGACTTTGCTGGCTTGTGGCTGCGTATTGCCGAGGGGCTGCGTCGGGATTTGGGCGCGCGCACCTTTGACCATTGGCTGAAGCCCGTCCGCTTTGCCGATCATTGCGCCTTAAGCGGCGTGGTGACGTTGGAAGCGCCCAGCCGATTCTCGGCCAATTGGGTGAATGAACGCTTTGGCGATCGCTTGTTGCTGGCGTGGCGTCAGCATTTGCCATCGGTGCAGAGCGTGTCGGTGGTCGGCGCGATGGCGACGCAAGACCGTGCGTCCGTGCTGTCGCAAGAACCCGCCGTCCCCCATGCGGATTCGCTGGCATCGCAAGGGGCCGGACCCCATCATGATCGTGTGTCGCCGGACGCGCCCGCCGCGCTGCGCGCCTCGCGTCACCAAGCGCCGGTGTCATCATCGCTGAAATCCGCCTTTGCACAGCCGCAGGCTGGGCAAGCGCCGGTGGGCGTGATGGCGGGCGGCTTTACGGGCGGCGCGGGCCAATCCTTGCCATTTGATGCGCGCTTATCCTTTGATCGTTTTCAGGTTTCGCGCAGCAACATCTTGGCCGCCAATGCCGCACGGCGGGTGACAATGGTCGAAGCGCCTTTGTTCAGCCCGCTGTTCCTATGTGGGGGCACGGGGCAGGGCAAAACCCATTTGCTGCACGCCATTGCCCAAGAATTTTCGGTCCATCACCCCCATGCCAATATCATCATGATGTCGGCGGAAAAATTCATGATGGAATTTGTCACCGCGATGCGCGGCGGCGATATGATGGAATTTAAGGCCCGCTTGCGGTCGGCCGATTTGCTGATGCTGGATGATTTGCAATTCGTCATCGGCAAGAATAGCACCCAAGAAGAATTGCTGCACACCATCGACGATTTGATGGTGTCGGGCAAACGTCTGGTGGTGACGGCGGACCGTCCGCCCGCCATGTTGGACGGCGTGGAAGCGCGTTTATTGTCGCGTCTGTCGGGCGGCTTGGTCGCCGACATCGAAGCGCCCGAAGAAGAATTGCGGGAACGCATCATTCGCCAGCGCGTCAGCGATATGCCGATGATCGACGTTCCGGTTCCGGTGATCGAATATTTGGTGAAAAATTTCACCCGCAATATTCGCGAATTGGAAGGCGCGCTGAACAAATTGCTGGCCTATGCCGCCTTGGCGGGCACGCCCATTGATTTGACCTTGGCCGAAACACGCTTGGCCGACAATGTGCGCAGCGCCCGCCCGCGCGTGTCGATTGACGAGATTCAAAAGGTTGTTTGCGCCCATTTCCGTCTGGATAAGTCGGAAATGTCGTCCAAGCGCCGCACCCGCTCCATTGCCCGCCCGCGTCAGGTGGCGATGTTCTTGGCCAAGGAACTGACGCCCCGCAGCTATCCCGATATTGGCCGCCGCTTTGGCGGGCGCGACCATAGCACGGTGATTCATGCCGTGCGGACCATCGAGGCGTTACGCGTCAAAGACGGCGAGTTGGACGCCGATATTGCGGCGATTCGCAGGATGCTGAACGGATAAACTTCGCATAGTTCAGCCCTGCCTTCATGGGCTGGGCCTAGGGTCCTGACCCTAGATTCGCGGCGCGGCATTTTTTCGCGATGCCTGCATGTTGGACATGAAAAAAGCCCGCGTCTTGCGATGCGGGCTTTTTTTGATTCTGGGGGGGGGGCGGCGTCTTACCGCTTTTCGGGCGGTGCCACGGTGATGCGGACCTTTTCCCCGCCATTGCCGGGGAAGTTGGTGAACATCGCCTCGACCAGATTCGGAACGATCTGGGTCAGATTATTGTCGGTCGCTTGGGCCTCTGCCCGGCCTTCGAACAAGCGATATCCGTCCGACGCGCGGCTGATTTGCAGGGTCAGGTCGCTGGTATAAACGGTATAGCTTTCAATATCGCGTCCGCCCCAGCTAGGGCCAAAGCCGCCCCACATGAAGGGGTCGCGATAGCCATAGACATAGCGGCGGCCATTGGGACCGCGCACGACCATGGGGTAATAGCGGGGGCCATAATAGCCGCCATACCAAGGGTCCATCATCGCGGGCGAGGAACGCACACGTTCGCGGCCATTGTCGATGCCATAATCCAACCGCACCAGCAATTCGCCCTTTTCGCCTTGGGCGGCTGGGCGATAGCCATATTTGGTCAGCTCACCCGCCACCAAATTGGCATAATGGCCAAATTCAATGCCGCCATCGAGAGCGGGATTGCCAGCCTCGATCGAGAAGCTCTGGCCTTGCGGGGCGGGAAGCTGGGTTTGAAAGCGCGAGACATCGGCTTTGAAGGGCGTGGCACATGCGGACAAAGCAAGGGCCGCGCCGGTCAGGGCAGCGATGCCAAAAGTGCGAGCCAATTTCTGTTTCATCATCATGCTCCAATATCCTCTGCCTGTCATGCCCGACCAATTTGGGCCGCCCCAATCTGGCTTGGGGTGCTGCGTGATCGGCAGAGGGTCTGTTCCTATATATGACTATATCATAGCAACTGAACCTTGGTTGAACCCGCTTCGTCTCTTTTTGACGCATTTTATGCGGGGTTCGCTCTTTTCTTTGACCCAAATGATAAAGCCCCCCTGTGATATATTTCACAGGGGGGCTTTGGGATTAGGCTTGGGGGAATCAGGCTGGGGCCGTCTTCGCTGTGCTTAGCGGCACAGCCCCAGCGCGTCATAGGCCGCGTCCAAGGTGGGACGGGCAACGTCGCGGGCCTTGGCCGCGCCTTTGTTCAAAATGCCGTCCAGCACCAGATCATCATCCTTTAACGCGTTGAATCGGCTGGTGATCGGGGCCAATTGTTCGACCAGCAATTCGCCCAAGGCGGGCTTGAACGCGCCAAAGCCCTGACCGCCAAATTGTTGCAGCACCGCGTCCATGCTGATGTTGGCAAAAGTGGCATAGAGGCCAACCAAATTGCGGGCTTCGGGGCGGCCATCCAATCCGGCGATTTCGGATGGCAAAGGTTCGGCATCGCTTTTGGCTTTGCGGATTTTCTGCATCATCAAATCGGCATCGTCGGTCAGGTTGATGCGGCTGTTGTCGGATGGGTCCGACTTGCTCATTTTCGATGACCCGTCGCGCAGGCTCATGATTCGCGCGGCATCGGCGGGGATGATCGCTTCGGGCAGCGTAAAGACAGGCGCGTCTTCGCTGGCGAAATCATTGTTGAATTTTTGCGCAATGTCGCGGGCCAATTCCAAATGCTGCTTTTGGTCTTCGCCGACGGGCACATGGGTGGCCTGATACAGCAGCACGTCCGCAGCTTGCAGCACCGGATAAGTGAACAGCGCGGCGGAGGCACCTTCGCGATTCTTGCCGCTTTTATCCTTGAACTGCGTCATGCGGTTCAGCCAGCCAATGCGGGCGGTGCCGTTCAGCAACCATTGCAATTCGCTGTGGGCGGGGACGCGGGCTTGGTTGAACAAATAGCTGCGGTCCGTATCAATGCCGCAGGCGACCAAGGCTGCGGTCATCGCCCGCGTATTTTGGGTCAGGCTGGCGGGGTCGTGCGGCATGGAAATGGCGTGCAGATCGGCCAGAAAGAACAGGCATTCGCCGCCCTGTGCGGCGGTGTCATCCTGCATACGTACCCAATTGCGAATCGCACCCAGATAATTGCCAAGGTGCAAATTTCCGGTGGGCTGAATGCCAGATACGATCCGCATGATATTGTCTTTCCGTCGTTAAAAATTCAAAACTTAGGGCGACCGCTAAGCAGGGCGGCGGCGCAATTGACCAAGGGTGCTGCGATCCACCACGCCCAATGCAAAGGCGCAGCCGAAAAAGACCAAGGCCCCGCTGCCGACCAGCGCGCCGAGGGCGATTAACCGATCTGCGACGCCGCCGGTAAAGGCATCGCCGAACAGCGGGATCATCCACCACAACACGCCAGCCATCATCGCTGCCGCCACGCTGATACGCGCAATGCGCCCAGCGACCAACAGGCTGATACGATAAAGGCCGCGCTTGTGCAAAATGCCATAAAGCAAAGCCACGTTAATCCATGCCGCAATCGACCCCGCCACCGTCAGGCCGATCAAGCCCATATGGGGAATCAGCAATAGGTTGAGCGCGATATTGGCCGCCAAGGCCAATGCGGCGGTGATAACAGGGGTGCGGGTGTCTTTGCGGGCAAAGAAATTGGGGACCAGCACCTTGACCAGCACATAAGCGGGCAGGCCCAGCACCAAGCCGCCGACGACCGCGCCGGTCATCAGACCGTCCGCCTTGCTATAGGCCCCGCCGACATAAAAGGCGCTGGTGATGGCGGGTCCCGCCACAAATAAAGCCACGGCAGCGGGCACGGTCAGCAACATCGACAATTCCACCGCATTGCTTTGCAGGCGCGATGCCCCGCCATGATCATCTTGGGCGATCATGCGCGACAAGGACGGCAAAATGGCGGTGCCCAGCGCGATGCCGATAATGCCCAGCGGCAATTGATTCAGCCGGTCCGCCATCGCCAAATAGGTGATGCTTTTGTCCGGCAATTCCGAAATGAAAAACAGATCCACAAAGCGGCTGATTTGATAAACGCCCGCGCCAAAAATGGCGGGCAAAATCAAGACGCCCATTTCCTTGACGCCCGCCGTGAGGCGCGGGCGGTGCAGGGCGGGCCGGAAACCGGCCTTGCGCACCCAATAATAAAGCCACAGCAATTGCAAAATGCCGGAAACCGACACGGATATCGCCAGATATAATCCGGTATTTTCGCGGGCTGCATGGCTGCCATCGCCCGTAAATAGACCCAGCAGCAAGGCCGCGACCAAGCAGATGTTCAGCAAAATCGGGGCGGCCGCCGCAGCGGCAAAGCGCGACAGGCTGTTCAATATCGCCGCGAACAGGGTCGCGATGCTCATAAAGCCCAAATAGGGAAAGGCGATCCACGCCATCCATATCGCCAGATCAAAGACCGGCTTGTCGGCCTTGATATTATCATTGGCGAACAGCGCCATAATCCATGGCATGGCGACCATCATCAGGCCGGAAAAGATGATCAATATGGGGATCAGCACCGCCAGCACGGCGTCGGTAAAGGCGCGCGCTTCGCTGATATCGCCGTCTTTGGTCATCCGCCGATTGAACAGCGGGACAAAGGCGGCGGAAAAGGCCCCTTCGGCAAAAAGGCGGCGAAAGATGTTGGGCAATTGAAAGGCCAATTGCCAAGCATCGGCGACGCCGCCCGCGCCCAAAATGCGCGATAACAACATATCGCGCGCAAAACCGAAAAGGCGGCTGACCAAAGTCAAACCGCCTATGGTGCCAACATTTTTGATCAGGCTGCTCATAAAGTCAGACGCTCAGCCTGTTCCTTTCTGGCTGGATTTAAGCGTTGCCGACGGGCGCGCCAAATTCGGCCTGAGCGGCTTGTTCTGCTTGGGCCTGAACTTGCTGCATGAACAGACCGTGGAAATCGATGGGTTCCAGCAACAGCGGTGGGAAACCGCCGTCGCGGACGCAATCGGCAATGACGCGGCGCGCAAAGGGGAAGAGGATGCGCGGCGCTTCGGCCAAGAAGAAGGGCTGAAGCTGGTCTTCGGGAACATTGCGCACGCCAAACAGGCCCGCATATTTCAGGTCGACGATGAAGGCTGTGCCTTCGTCCGATTTCGACGTCACGTCGATTTTCAGCACCACTTCAAACAGGCCATCGCCCACGCCGTCTGCGCCAATGTTAAATTGAACGTCCAACTGGGGCGCCGACTGCCATTGATAAACCGCAGGAGAGCTGGGGTTTTCGAACGACAAATCCTTCACATATTGTGAAATCAGGCCAATGGTGGGGGCGGTATCTTCGCCATTGGTTTGCGGAGCTTGGATGGGTTCGCTCGGCGTTTCGTCGGACATATTTCCTGCTTTCCTTGGGATCAACATATCATGGCCCGCGCAAAAGCCGCCAAAGCCCTTGTCGCAAAGCGTGCTGCGGCGTCTAGCAGCGCGGGCGATGCAGCACAATCATTGAACAAAGCTGTATTCGGCTTTTACAGGGGGGGAACAGGCCGCGCGGTGCGGGGAAAATATTCCCGATAAACGTCCGGCTAAACGTCCCAATAAAATGCCTGTGAACGACCATGTCGCGGTGGTTGGTTGGAAAAAACGCAAAAGCCGTGTCCGGCAAAGGAACAAAGCGCGCGTAACGCCATTTGGTAACGCCATTTGAAAGATAGAGGTTGTTCGCCTATATCGGCGGAACATATTGATTGACCCGTATTGGATCTTGCTTGTGACCGCTTTTTCGATCGTTCTTCTCGCCATGATTGCCGCCTTTTTGGGCATGCGGCTCTATTCAGTGCTGGGCAAGCGCACGGGGCATGAGCAAGAGCCAGTGCTGCCCCGTCGCGAAGAACAGCGTGGGGCCATGGCCCCGGCACGATTGGGCGATCATCGAGGCGCGGCTACGCCCGATATGGCGCAGGTTCCGGCCAATTTGGTCTATGAACCCCAAGCCGAAGCAGGCTTGCGCCAATTGCTGGCCAGCGACCCGCAATTTGATGCGGGCCAATTTATGGGCGGCGCAGAAGCGGCGTACCGCATGATCCTCGAAGCCTTTTGGGCGGGCGACCGTGCGACGCTGCGCGATTTGTGCGACAGTGACAGCTATGAAGCCTTTGTTGCGGCCATCGAAGACCGCGAATCGCGCGGTGAAAAGCTGGACAATCGCTTGATCGGTATCGACAGCGCGAAAATTTCGGATGTCGCGATTGTCGGCGGCGAAGCGCATGTGACCGTCCATTATCAAGCGGACATTAGCGGCGTGACGCGCGATGCCAATGATGTGGTGATTGCAGGGTCGATGTCGGACGCATCGCAGACCAATGATATGTGGACCTTCCGCCGCGTGATCGGCAGCCGCGATCCCAATTGGGTGCTCGACGAAGCGGTCGCGGTTTAATCGTTGATGACGCCCGCTTCTGTCTGGGCCGGAGAGCGCAGGCAGCGCGGGACGAGCAAATGTTCCGCGTTGCCGCAATATTTGTCTCAGCCTTTTTCTGTGCGACTGGCGATTGGAACGGCATTGGCGCTGGCGCTTGGCGCCTGCTCTGCCATTCCGCCGCAGGGCGCGGGGGCTGCTCCATCGACGTCGGTTCCCCGCACATCGGTTCCCAGCACATCCGAGCATCATCGACCTGCCGTGGTGCCGGACCCCAGCAAACCGCAAATTCAGCCACCGCCACCGCGCCCCGTATTGATCGCCCCTGTGGCGGACGCGGGCGAAACGGCGGCGACGTCAGGGGTGACGGCGGGGCCTGACTTTGCCAGCCTTGGCGTGACGGACCAGCAAGCGCGCCAAGCCTTGGCAGCGTTTCGGATTTCCTGCCCATCGGTGCAAAAACGCAGCGATGCTAGTGGATTGACCCAGCCCCAAGATTGGACCGACGCCTGCGGCGCGGCGGCGAATTGGGCGGATGACAAAGCGCCCCAATTTTTTGCACAATATTTTCAGACCGTGCAAATTGGCACTGGCGCGGCCTTTGCCACCGGATATTTTGAACCGGAAATCGCGGCGTCACGCACCAAAATGGCGGGTTATACCGTCCCCATCTATCGCCGCCCGCCGGATTTGGTGGACGTGAATTTGGGCGATTTTTCCGATGATCTGAAGGGCCGCACCATTCGCGGCCGCGTAGAGCAAGGCAAGTTGGTTCGCTATTATGATCGCAA
This sequence comes from uncultured Sphingopyxis sp., assembly GCA_964542975.1. Lineage (GTDB taxonomy): Bacteria > Pseudomonadota > Alphaproteobacteria > Sphingomonadales > Sphingomonadaceae > Sphingopyxis. The sequence goes on along the minus strand of CAZIVW010000012.1, from coordinate 45,176 downwards.
GGCGATTAGCGAAGGGGCCTTGGCGGGGCAGGGGCTGGAAATCGCTTATGCCGCCGATGCCGCCGAATTTTTCTTTCTGCAAATCCAAGGCTCTGGTCGTTTGCGCCTGCCAAGCGGTGATGTGATGCGCATTGGCTATGACACCCAAAATGGGCGCGGCTATGTCGGCATTGGCAAATTGCTGCTCGATCGCGGGGAATTGCCGCGTGGTGGCGCGGATATGCAGGGGATACTCAATTATTTGCGCGCCGACCCCGTGCGCGGCGCGGCGGTGATGAATGAAAATCCCAGTTGGATATTTTTTCGCGAATTGACCGGCGCTGGGCCATTGGGCGCTTTGGGCTTGCCGGTGACGGGGCGCGTATCCATTGCGGCGGACCCCAAATTTATTCCGCTGGGCGCACCGGTATTTTTGGCGCTGGACCGGGCCGAGGCCAATGGCCTGTGGGTGGCGCAGGATACGGGCGGGGCGATTAAAGGCGCGAACCGCGTCGATACATTTTGGGGCGCGGGCGATGAGGCGCGCCGCATTGCGGGCGGCATGGCGGGGCGCGGTTCGGCGCTGTTGCTGTTGCCCCGCGCTAGCGTGGCCCGCATCTTGGCGGCGCAATAATGCCGCCGCGCCGTCTGCATCCGGATGAGGAAATCTTGTGGGGGCGTGTGGCCGCCACGGTGGACCCGCTGCACAAAAAAGCCCGTAAGCCGATGGCCGAACTGGTCGCCGATGTCAGCCCGCCGCCGCCGCGCTTGCCGCGCACCCCGCTGCATCTGCCATCATCCACCCCCATAGGGTCGGCGAAATTGCCGTCCATCAGCCTGCCGCCGCCGCGCCGGACCTATCATCAGTCCGCTACCTTGGATGGCCATTGGGACCGCCGATTGAAAAAAGGGCATGTGCGGCCCGATATCTCGATTGATTTGCACGGCCATACGCTGGCGTCCGCCCAAGCCTTGTTGGAACAATCGCTGGCCCGCGCGGTCATGCAAGGCGCGCGGATATTGTTGGTGGTCGCGGGGCGCCTGCGCGCAGGGGCCGACCGCTTACCGATGACGGGCAGCGAACAGCGCCCACGCGGCGCGATTCGTGCATCGTTGCCCGATTGGCTGACGGCGTCATCCTTTGCCGACCAGATTGTGGCGCTGCGCCCCGCCCATGTGAACCATGGCGGGGCGGGCGCGGTCTATGTCATTCTGCGCCGTGCGCGGGATGATTGGGATTAAGCTTTGCGCAATCATCGTTAGGGGAAAGCCCCTAGGCAAAAGCCAGCATCAACATGCGGCGGTAAATGGCTTGCAGTTGAATCAGGTCCGCCACCGCCACGGCTTCGTCCAATTTGTGCATGGTGGCGTTGCACAGCCCAAATTCGACCGTGGGGCATAGCGCGGACAAGAATCGCGCATCGGATGTGCCGCCTGTGGTCGACAATTCCGGCGTCCGGCCCGTTTCCGCCTGAATCGCCGCCGATACCATGTCCGACAAATCGCCGGGCGGGGTCAGGAAAGATTCGCCCGAAATCACGCCCTTGATTTGCGTTTTCGGCTCCACCGCATGGGCGATGGCGGTGATACGCTCGATCAGGCCTTGCCCGCGATGTTCGTCGTTAAAGCGAATCGACAAGCGCGCACGGGCCGCAGCGGGAATCACATTGGTGGCGGGGTTGCCGACATCCAAATCCGTGACTTCGATATTTGATGGCTGGAACCAGTCATTGCCATGGTCCAGCACCACGGCGTCAATATCCGCCAAGATTTTGATCAGCTTGGGGATCGGGTTGTCGGCCAAATGGGGATAGGCGACATGGCCCTGCGTGCCGGGCACCTCGATCCAAATATTCACCGACCCGCGCCGACCGATTTTCACCATATCGCCCAACTGGTTCACCGATGTCGGTTCGCCCACCACGATGATATCGGGCTTGATGTTCCGCGCCGCCATATGCTGCATCAACGCCTTGGTGCCAAAGGTTGCGGGGCCTTCTTCATCGCCGGTGATAATCAGGCTGATCGTGCCCGCATCGCTCGGCAGTTCGGCGGCGGCGGCGACAAAAGACGCAATGCTGCCCTTCATATCCACCGCGCCGCGCCCATAAAGCAGGTCGCCGCGAATTTCCGGCGCAAAGGCTCCGCTCGTCCAGCCTTCGCCCGGCGGCACAACGTCCAAATGGCCCGCAAAGCCGAAATGCTTGCCGCCTTGACCGCGTCGCACGGCCAACAGATTTTCCACCGGACCATCGGGCGCTTCGCCGTCCACAAAGCGTTCGACCGTAAAGCCCAAGGGTTTCAACACCGTTTCGAACCGGTCAAACACCGTGCCGGTGGCTGGCGAAATGCTGGGGGCGGCCATCAGGTCGATGGCAAGGGCGACAGGATCGATCAGCTTGGTCATGGCGCCAGTCTTTAGGCTTGCGTGGGCCGCTTCGTCGAGCCAGCATTTACAAAAAGCCAAATGCCACAAGCAAGACGGGGGAGGGGATGATGCCGAAATTGGATTTAAGCCAGATCGAACAGACCAACCGCACGGGCTATCCCGCGCCATATGACGAAGCGGTGCAAGGGCGCTGGTATCGCCGCTTGGCCCCGCCAACGGGTCTGCAAGATTTCACCGCCAGCCATGTGGTGCTGAAACCCGCCGCATGGTCATCGCAGCGCCATTGGCATGATGGCGAGGATGAAATGCTGATTATGGTGTCGGGCGAAGCGGTGTTGATCGAAGATGAAGGCCGCACCACCCTGCGCGCTGGCGACATAGCGGTGTGGCCCAAGGGCATTAAAAATGGCCATCATCTGATCAATGAAGCCCAAGAAGATTGCGTCTTTATCGCCATTGGGGGCGGCAAGGCGCGCGATATTGGCGGCGGTTATTCCGACATTGATATGCTGTTCAAGCCCGACGGTTATTTTCGTAAAGACGGGACAAGATATGACAGCTATCGTATCCCCTAATTATGGTTTCCGAGCGATATTTTCATATTGTTCGATCACCCAATCTTCGGCCTGAGCCCCGCCGATCCATGCTTGCATATGCGGATGGTTGATGACCGCCATCGCATAGGCTTGCACAAAGCGCGGCATGGGCAAGCTGTAGGTGATGAGGCGGGTGATAACGGGCGCAAACATCATATCGGCAGCGGACCAGTCGCCGAACAAGAAATCGCCGTCCTGACCATAGCGCGCGCGGGCCTGTGCCCAAATTTGAAACAGGCGCTCTAGTTCGGCGGCGACCTCTGCGCTGATTGGGGCGGGGGGATAGATGCGGCGGATATTCATACTATGTTCGCGGCGCAGCGCGGCAAAGCTGCTGTGCATTTCGGCGGCCATCGAACGGGCCATGGCGCGGGCACCCTTGTCGCTGGGCCAAAAGCCACGGCTGTTTTGCGTCAGATCGTTAAGATGTTCGATAATGGCGAGGCTGTCCCACACCATATCGTCGCCGTCCCACAAGATCGGGACTTTTCCGCCCGATGGGGCGAACTCGTCACCTTCGCGGCGGCGCGACCAATCTTCGTCATAAAGGGGGACGGTCACTTCTTCGAAGGAAAGACCGCTATGTTTCACAGCGAGCCAGCCACGCAGGCTCCAACTGGAATAGGCTTTGTTACCAATAAACAGCTTCATGCCCCCCATCATTGGGGGGCATGAAGAAAAGATCAACTCTCTACCGCTTCCAACACCGCAGAGCGCAATTCGGCGATGCCCATGCCCTTTTCACTGCTGGTCGCAATGACTTCGGGGTGGGCGGCAGGGTGTTTGCGGGCTTCGGCTTGGGTTGCCAGCAGCACTTTTTCCAATTCCGATGCTTTGATCTTATCGGTTTTGGTCAGCACCAAGCGATAGCTGACAGCGGCGACGTCCAGCATTTCCAGCACGTCCAGATCGACGTCCTTAATGCCATGGCGGCTGTCGATCAGCACCAATGTGCGTTTCAACACTTGGCGACCGCGCAAATAGTCGTTCACCAAGAAACGCCATTTTTTGACGACATCCTTGGGGGCCTTGGCAAAGCCATAGCCGGGCATGTCGACCAAGCGGAACACCAGCGGATTGCCGACGTCGAAATAGTTCAGCTCTTGCGTGCGGCCTGGCGTGACAGACGTGCGCGCCAAGCTTTTGCGATTGGTCAGCGCGTTGAGCAGCGATGATTTGCCAACATTGGAACGGCCCGCAAAGGCAATTTCCGGCACCGTGGGTGCCGGAAGATGTTCCAAAGCCGGAGCAGATTTCAGAAATTCAATCTGCCCCATGAACAGCTTGCGCGCACGTTCTTCGCGCATCGCTGCCATGGGTTCGGGGTGGATGGTTGAGCTCACTTCGCTACGGCCTGTTTCAGCGCAGGGAATTTACGATACATCCACTGTTGCTGCGCGATCGACAGGATGTTGTTGGTGATCCAGTAGAGCAGCAAACCAGCCGCAAAGGGTGCCATGACGAACATGAACAACCATGGCATGATTTTGAACACTTGCTGCTGGATCGGGTCCGTCGCAGGCGGGTTCAAGCTGAATTGCAGATGCATGGTGATACCCAGAATCAGCGCCAGCACGCCCAAGCTGAGCAGCGATGGCGGGGTGAAGTCCAGATAGCCAAACAGGTTCAGGAAGGTTGCCGGATCTTGCGCCGACAAATCCTTGATCCACAAAATGAACGGCTGGTGACGCATTTCAATGGCCAGCATCAGCACCTTATACAGCGCATAGAAAATCGGAATCTGGATCAGGATCGGCAGACAGCCCGCCAGCGGGTTAATCTTTTCGTCCTTATACAGCTTCATCAATTCTTGCTGCATCTTGGGCTTGTCGTTTTTGTAACGCTCTTGCAGCGCTTTCATTTTGGGCTGCGCCACGCGCATTTGCGCCATGGAGTGGAACTGGCGGTTGGCGATGGGGAACATCGCGGCCCGAATGATCAAGGTCAGCAGCATGATGGCCACGCCAAAGTTACTGACTTGGTGGAACAACCAGTTCAGCAGCTTGAAGATCGGCACGGCAAAAAATTCGAACCAACCCCAGTCAATGGCGTTGGACAAACGGGTGATGCCCTGATCGTCCTGATAGGCTGACAAAACGTCCATTTCCTTGGCACCGGCAAAGATGCGGCTGGTGGTGGTCAATTGTTGGCCGGGGGCGATTTGGCTGAAATCGCGCGCGAACAGGGTTTGATAGGCATTGGCGGCCGGCGAGCTGATCGCAGCGGTTACGCGCTCACCCTTGGCGGGGACGACAGCAGCCAACCAATATTTATCGGTGAAGCCCAGCCAAGCGGCGCTGTTGTAACGCACGCTGCGACCACTTGCTTCTTCGACATCATCATAATCAACGTCGAACACCGACTTGCCGTCCAAATAGCCGGTCGGGCCAACATGGATGGTCCAGCTATCCGCTTCATGCGGATCGGTGGGCTTGCCCGCACGGTCGATCAGCGCAAAGCTGCTGGCCGAAATGGGGGCCGCGCCGGTGTTGGCAAGGCTTTGCTTGGCGGTGATCAGATATTTGTCATCGATGCTATATTCGATGCGAAAGGTCTGACCTGCGCCATTGTTCCAGCTGAGCGTGACCGGCGTGGTCGGCGTCAGCTTGGTGCCATTGGCGGTCCACAGCGTATTGGCGCTTGGCACCGTGATGCCCTGTGCCGACCAGCCAATGCTGGCAAAATAGGCCCCTGGCGCACCAGCAGGTGCGAACAAGCGCACAGCGGGCGAATCCTTGTCAATGGTCTGGCGATATTTGGTCAGCGTGATGTCGTCCACGCGCGCGCCCACCAAATTGATCGAACCGCTGAGCGCGGGCGTTTCAATGGGGATACGATTGCCAGCGGCCAACACCTGCTCCACCGGACGAATGGTCGTCGGTGTGTTGATGTTGGTGGTTGGCAAAGCGGGCTGGCCCGCAATATCCGCAGGCGTGCCAGCCGTGGGAGCCGCAGGGGTGCCCGTCGCTTGCGTGCCTGCCACATTGGTGGTGACATCCGGCTTGGCGGGGGTCGGGAAAAATCGCTCGGCAATGAAATTCCAGCCCAGCAGCACAGCTACAGACAGGAGGATCGCCGCGAGTAAATTGCGCTTATCGTCCACGCTCGTTGGTCTCTCTTCAGTATCTTGCGGGGGTTAGGATGCCGTTAAGGCACCGGATCATGGCCGTGGCCACCCCAAGGATGGCAGCGCAATAGCCTTTTTATCGTCAACCAGCCACCCTTGATCGCACCATAGCGTTTCAGGGCGGTAATCGCATAAGCGCTGCAGGATGGGGAATAGCGGCAGGATGGCGGCAAAATGCGGGATGGGCCGATTTGCCACAGGCGCGCGATGAAGATCAGCATCCGTGCAAACATGATGGAGGCTTAGCCTTTCATGGGTCCCGTCATTGGGGAGGAAGCGGTGGTATCGGTTGAGGCCCTGTTTGGGTCAGCGCTATCAGCTACAGCCGTATCTTTGCCTTTGCGAATGCGCGGAACCGCACGAGGGCGGTGGCGATTCTCATTTTGTGGGGATTCGCTGTTGGGTGCGGTACCCTTGGGACCGTTGGATTTACGGCGGCCACCATGATAGGACCGGCTTTCGACGGTGATGCCTTGTTCCAATTTCTTCGCGGCACGGCGCAACGCGGAGGAAAGTTGATCCCCCAAATCAGCAAAAGCGATATCATTAGCACCCGGGCGACCGATCAACACATGATCACACCCAGCCATACCATTTTCAGGTAAAATATCGCGGACGAGCGCGCGCATCCGGCGTTTCATCCGGTTGCGGGTAACGGCATTTCCCACTTTTTTGCTGACGGTATAGCCAATGCCCAGCTGATCATCCCCATCGTCGCGTTTGCGAACCAACAGGACAAAGCCGGGCACGGGAAAGCGAAGGCCGCGATTCGCGGCTAGAAATTCGCTTCGTTTGGCAAGAGTTCGCACCAGCATAGCCGGTGCAATCCCTAAAATTAAGCCGACAGCTTCTTGCGGCCGCGGGCGCGGCGTGCTGCAAGAACCTTGCGGCCGCCAACAGTTGCCTTGCGGGCGCGGAAGCCGTGACGGCGCTTGCGCACAAGGCGGCTCGGTTGATAGGTGCGCTTCATCGCGGTATCCCCAAATCTCTTCGGTCGAAATAAAAAAAAGGCCGCCGCAAGCGGGCGACCGCATTGATGGGCCGATTAAGCGAGAGTCGGGCCAAAGTCAATTGTCATGGCGTAAAGATTCCATCTGCTTAGATTTCATTTGGTCCGTGACGTTGCGCCGTGCGGCTGTTGGGCGGCGCATAACCTTGTCTGTCCATGCGCCATATTTGGGATGGCGATTTTTAAAACGCACATAGCGGCGCTTAGCCCAATGGCTGTTTTGCAAACAGAGCATCAAGCCCAATGGAAAGAGAATTAGCCCACCTGGACCCGGCAAAACCCCAATAATTGGGGAAATAACGACCATCGCCGCGCCCAATGAAAATAAAATCAGCCGCATATGAGGCGAGCGTTGGCGGCGCCGAGAAGAAGGGGGTGTGTCCATGACATTGGCCAAATTGGGGGCGGGCGGCGGATGCGGCAAGGGGGTGATGCGACGAAATAGGTCCGCCACCAAGATGAATGGAGCGGGACGGATTTTCTGGGGGATGCCCCGTAAAAATATTGCGCCCATATGGGTTTAGGTCATTATTTTTTCCAAATTATTTGCCCCTCGCGCGCATCAATGATGTGATTCGTATCCATCGCGGTGGATTGATGGCCCATGGCCGTGAGGCCGGATCGGGGCCTTGGATGGTCAGTGGAAGGTCGCCATTTCGAATGAGGGACGGCGCATAGCAAAGCCATTGAGCCATTTTCCATTCATCCGTAAGCACGGACAATAGCATGAGGCGCGGGCTTGGGCCGCGAATCAAAATCATAATCGGCGTTGGTGTCGCCGAACTCATTTGGGGGAATGAGGATGGTCGCAATTGCATCGACGGTGGCGTTTTTGGGCCTAGAGGCACGATCTGTCGAGGTTCAGTGCCAGATATCATCGGGTGTGCCCGCTTTCTCCATCGTTGGCTTGGCAGACAAAGCGGTCGGCGAAAGCCGTGAACGGGTGCGCGGCGCTTTGGCGGCCATTGGTTTATCGCTGCCGCCGAAACGGATTACGGTGAATCTGTCGCCCGCCGATTTGCCCAAAGAAGGCTCGCATTATGATTTGCCCATCGCGCTGGCCCTGCTGGGGGCCATGGGGGTGGTCGACCAAGAAAGCCTGTCGTCCTTTGTGGTCGTGGGGGAATTGGGCTTGGATGGCCGTGTGGCGGGTGGTCAGGGCGTGTTGCTGGCCGCGCTGCACGCCGCAGAGACGCAGCGCGGGTTAATCTGTCCCGCCGCCCAAGGCCCAGAGGCGGCATGGGCGGGCGAGGTCGAAATATTGGCGGCGCCCGACCTCTTGTCTTTGTTGAATCATTTGCGGGGCATCGCTTTGTTGCCCGCCCCTGTGATGGGCCAAGTCGAGGAGGTTCGGTCTGGGCCATGCTTGTCACAGGTGAAGGGGCAGGAGGTCGCCAAACGCGCCTTGGAAATTGCTGCCGCAGGGGCGCATAATTTGTTGATGAGCGGGCCGCCGGGGGCCGGAAAATCCCTGTTGGCCAGTTGTTTGCCATCGATTCTGCCGCCGCTGTCCCCGACCGAGGCGTTGGAAGTGTCGATGATATCCTCTGTGTCCGGCGGGTTGGAGCAAGGGCGGATGACCCGCGCACGGCCCTTTCGCGCGCCGCATCATAGCGCGTCCATGGCGGCCTTGGTGGGCGGTGGGTTGCGGGTCAAGCCGGGCGAAGTGAGTCTGGCGCATTTGGGCGTTCTGTTTCTGGACGAGCTGCCGGAATTTCAGCGCATGGTGCTGGATTCGCTGCGCCAGCCCTTGGAAAGCGGCGAAGTGACGGTGGCGCGGGCCAATGCGCATATGACCTTTCCGGCGCGCGTGCAGTTGATCGCCGCGATGAACCCCTGTCGCTGTGGCTATTTGGGGGATGCCGCCTTGGCCTGCAGCCGCGCGCCGCGCTGTGCGGTGGATTATCAAGCCAAATTATCAGGACCCTTGCTGGATCGTATCGATTTGCATGTAGAAATATCGGCGGTGTCGGGGGCCGATTTGCTGCACACAGCGCCCAGCGAGCCAAGCGAAGCGGTGGCGGCGCGGGTGGCGGCGGTGCGCGCGCGGCAGGCGGAACGATTCGCTGGCACCTCCACCCGCAGCAATGCCGAAATGGACGGGGCCTGTTTGGACGCCAACTGTCCATTGGATGCCGCGGGCCGAAAATTAATGGAAGATGCTGCCGATCGGCTGCGATTAACGGCGCGGGGATTTACCCGAATTTTACGGGTCGCGCGTACGATTGCGGATATGGCGGGTAGTGAAAATATCTCTCGGCTTCACCTTGGCGAAGCTTTGAGCTATCGTCGTCAAACGCCACGAAGTTAATCAAACTTAACCGCCTGATTATAAACAGGGCTTCGCGACTCGCGGTTGAGCTTAGGTTTGAGACGGCACAAATATTGCGACGGGGTGGGGCATTTCAGCGCTAATGACGAATTTTATCAGCCCATTATGGCGGATTATATCTGCGATCATATTTCTGCTGTTTTGCGGAAGCCTGAGCGGTGCGCAGGCGGCGGACGTGCATGCTGATGTCCGATTTGACGGTGATTATTGCTATGCGGTGACGGAATTATCCGTGCCAGACAGCGTGTCCAAAGATTTGAATTTCACCTGTGACACGCCGCCCCAACATTATCAGCATGAAAGCCTGTGGTTAAAAATTGCGGACAGCCATAGCGGGTCCTTAACCGACGATGTGGCGATCATGGTGCATCAGTCGCGTTTTAACGCCCTGAGCGTCGGCTTTATCTATGCTGATGGGGCGGTGCGCTGGAAAAAGGTCCGCAACGGGGATTTCGGGACCTTTTGGCGCGTGGGCGGGCAGTTGCGCTTTACGGCCCCCAATCGCGTTCCGGGCCTTGTGTCCGCGATTTTGCGTTTTGATGAACTGACCGATTATGGCCTGCTGCGCATCCGCTTCATGCCCGAAGGCAAGGCGAGCCAAGAATCCGCGTCGGTGGCGGCGATTGTCAGCGGCGCGTTGATGCTGTTGCTGGTCTGTTTCATTTACAGCCTGTCGTTGGCGTCGGCGGCGCGGCGTCCGCAATTGTTATGGCAGACGGCGTGGGCCGGTGTGATGGTCATTTGGGGGCTGGTCTGGTCCCAAATGCATTTGATGCTGTTGCCGTCCCTCGCTGGGGCTGCATCGGCACAATTTGCGACTTTATTGGCGACGTCCGCCATCGCCTTGGGCTTTTTTGCGGCCATTCACCCGATGCAGCCGCAGGCCATACCCCGTTGGATGCGGACCAGCAATTTGTGGCTGGCCGCGCTGATTGCGGTTGCAGGTGTACCGCTGGCGGTCATTCGGCATACGCCCATTGTCTATTTGGACAAGGCTTTGGGGTTGCTGGTTGCCCTCAATCTGTTGCTGGCCGGCGCGAGCATGGTCATCGCTTGGCGCCGAGGATATCGCCATGGGCGCGATATGATTATGGCATGGAGTGTGCCCATGCTGGTTTTGGGTTTCATTTCGGTGGTGAATATCGACAATCAGATTTGGGGCGGCGGGTCGAAATTGGTGGTGCTTGTGGCATCCAGTTGGCTGGCGATTTGGTCAACCTTGGCCGCAACGCGCCGTGTGCACAGCTTACGCGATGAACGCGATGCCGCACAGCGGGCGGCGGATCGCGCCATGCAATTGGCGGTGCGCGATCCGTTGACGGGATTGAACAATCGCCGTGGATTTCAAGATCAAGTCACGCGGTTGATGGATTATGCCCGTGCGGATCAATTGCCCATGGCCCTGATTTTGGTCGATATTGATCGTTTTAAATCGATTAATGATCGGTTCGGCCATGATGTGGGGGATCATGTGCTGTGCGCCGTGGCCAGCGAAATGGAGCGGTGGGAAGGGGCCTATTGCGCCGCTGGCCGCGTGGGGGGCGAGGAATTTGCCCTGTTCTTGGTCGGGGTGGACGGTTTGGAACTACGGCGTTTCGCCGACGCGGTGCGCCGCGCTGTGGCGGAATGCGATCTAAAGGAATGGACCGAAGGGTTTAAGGTGACCGCTAGCGTGGGCGTGGCGGAAGCGTCGGTCGGAACAGCTTATCAGACCTTGTATCGCACCGCTGATCGGGCCTTATATAATGCCAAAAATGCGGGGCGTGACAGGCTGTCTGTCGCCCGTGTGGGCGACCCGTCATGGGATGGCAGCGGGGAAGGTTTGGCGCTGCTGCACTAAGCGGCGGCCTGTCCGGCGCGGCAATTGGCCGCTATATGTCCCGTCTGATATGGGCTGCGGATCGCAGGGATTCACATATATTAAATCGCGCGTCCGGCGATGGCGCCGACCCGTTGTTTGGCATCGGCTTTTGCATCCCGAACATCGGCTTTGGCTTCCAGAAAGCGGCGGGGGTTGACCGCCACGCCATTTAGCCGGACTTCGAAGTGCAAATGGCTGCCGGTGCTGCGTCCGGTGGAACCCATTTTGCCAATCTGTTCCCCAGCGGCGACTTGATCGCCGACCTTGGTGGTATAGCCAGACAAATGGGCATAGCGGGTCATGATCGACTGGCCATGATCCACTTCGATTACATTGCCATAGCCGGATTTGGTGCCAACAAAGGTCACGCGGCCCGGTGCGGCGGCCAAAATCGGCGTGCCAATCGGCCCGCGAAAATCGAGCCCAGCGTGCATGGCGCCAGCACCGCTGAACGGATCGCTGCGATAGCCAAAGCCGGATGACATCATCATCACATCGGCGGGTTTGCCGGACGGCAAGGCAACCAAGGTGCGTTCCAACACCTCCATCCGGAATAAGGCTCGTTCCAAGTCCGCGAATGCGCCGCCCAATTGCTTGGCTTTGCCCATTTTGTCGCGATAGGGGATGAAAGGACCACCGCGACCCGATGCGACATTCCGCACGATCATATCGGGGTTCAGGCCCAATTTTTTGACGGCCAATTCTGCGTTGGCGGCGCGGTCCTGCACCGCTGCCAGCAAATGGGCGGACATGCGGTCTTGGCGCTGGGCGAGCATCATCAATTGGCGCGCCTCGGGCGGCAGGTTGGGGGCGATGGTGGGGGATGTTTGGGCGCTGATTTTCTGCGCTTTATTTTGCGTCTCGCCAGCTGCATTGAGGGCATCGGGTGTATCGGTGGGAAGATCCTGACCAAAATAGGCCTTTTGCCATTCTTCCAATTGGCCTTGGCGGGCGTCGAGGTCGGCGGCCATGTCGCTCAAGCTGTTGCGATAGGCGGCGATCCGCTGTTCCGACGCCGATGTCGCGGCTTGTTTCTTGGCGATGGCTTCCAGTTCGCTGGCGCTGGGGCCTTGGCTAGCGACCATCGCCGCCGTGACGCCAACCCATAGGATCAGCAGCGCAGCCAACCCCATTAAAATTTGTTTCTGCATCCGTGCCGTCACCGTCACAAAGCGAACTTGTCCGTGGGTGCGGATGAAGATTTCATGGTCTTGAAACAACGCAGACAAGCGCTGGCGCAGGCTGCGCGGACCGTGATGATGCGATAACAATGTTGCGACCCCGCAGTTAAACAAAAAAGGGGAACCCCCATTCCCCTATGCGTGATGCTGCCATAGGCGCCCCGATTCGCCGTGACGAATCCTTTCCGCCAAGGGCGGGGTGAATCGGACGGATGATCGGATGAATGGATAATATGGGCGGAACATGATCGGAATCAAACGGGGTTGGTTCCAAGAATTCGCCGCGAATCATGGGGTGTGGCCTGAGTAAAGCGGGCCATGTTCCCGCATATACTCAGGCTGTTTGTCTGATCAAAAGCTCAACTCATCATAGATATGGCTTAGGTCTTGCTGCCATTTGCCATGATACAGCTCTAAATACTCAGCCGCAGGGGATTTTCCGGATGCGACAATGTCACGCAGCGGGGACAGGTAACGGCTTTCATCCTCGCCCGCCGCGTTTAAAATGTTGCGCGCGGCCAGACCGTTGGCGGAAATGTCCAGCACGTGATGGGCCAAATCGCGCAGGCTGCCGCCATTGGGGGCAGCCGCCGACAGGCCGTCACGCGGCACGGCATCGCGCAATTGCTGTTGCTGTTCGATGGTCCAATGCTTCACCAGATCATAGGCCGCGTCCAAAGCGCCTTGATCATAGAGCAGGCCGACCCAAAAAGCGGGCAGAGCCGCAATCTGGCCCTGCCGCCCGCCATCCGCGCCGCGCATTTCCAAAAAGCTTTTCAGCCGCACTTCCGGAAATGCGGTGGACAGATGGTCGTTCCAGTCGGACAAATGCGGCAATTCACCGGGCAAGGCGGGCAATTCCCCCTTTAGGAAATCGCGAAAGCTTTGACCCGCTGCGTCAATATATTTCCCGTCGCGAAAGACGAAATACATTGGAACGTCCAACATATAGTCGACATAGCGGTCATAACCAAAACCATCTTCGAACACGAAGGGCAACATGCCGGTGCGCTGGGGGTCGGTGTCCGTCCAAATATGGCTGCGATAGCTTTGATAGCCGTTGGGCTTGCCTTCGGTGAAAGGGGACGAGGCGAATAAGGCGGTCGCAATGGGTTGCAGCGCCAGCGATGTGCGGAATTTTTGCACCATGTCCGCTTCTGAGCTGTAATCCAAATTGGTTTGGATGGTGCAGGTGCGCAGCATCATATCCAAACCCAAATTGCCAACGCGCGGCATATGTTTCAGCATGATGCCATAACGGCCCTTGGGCATGATGGGCAGGTCAGCGCGGGTCTTGTCGGGCCACATGCCAAGGCCCAGATAGCCGAGGCCCAACTCTGCGCCCACGGCCTTGACCTGTTCGATATGACGGGCAGTTTCATCATGGGTTTGGTGCAGATTTTCCAACGGCGCGCCCGACAATTCCAACTGGCCCGCCGGTTCCAAACTGACCGTGCCATCTGCACCGGCCAACGCGATGACATGGCCGCCCTCCATGACCGGTTCCCAACCAAAGCGGGTCAGGCCCATCAACAGATCGTGGATGCCGCCTTGTTCGTCATAGGATGGGGCACGAAAATCCGCTGTGCGATAAACGAATTTTTCATGTTCCGTGCCAATGCGCCAGCGATCACGGGGCTTTTCCCCCTTGGCCATCGGCTGTGCCAATTGGCTGCGATCTTCGATGATCGGGTCATTGCTGTTGGAAACGGTTCGCGTGCTCATGTAGCGCCCTTAAATTCTGCCATGAAAAATACAATCGCCTGTTTTGGTGCCTGTGATCGCACCCATGATCAGGGACGCAATTTGGCGAATGATTAAGTCATTAATTCTTTTCGTTGGTAAACAGATTTAACGACACAAGCTATCCATGCGCCATATCCCAGTCACCATATTGTCCCATCCACAGCGCCATGGCCGAAATGGCGGCGGTTTCTGCCCGCAAAATGCGGGGGCCCAAGGATATGGCTTGGACCGAGGAATGGGCGCGGATCAAGGCGCGTTCTTTTGGGGTAAAGCCGCCTTCGGGACCGACGAGCAGGGCGGCGGGCGGCGGCGCTTGAATTTGGGGCAGCGGGGTGCCGCCATTTTCATCGGCGAACAGCAATTGGCGCTCGCTTGGCCAGTCCCTTAGCAAGGCTGGCAATTTCACGGGGTCCGCCAAAGTGGGCAGGCTGGTCCGTCCACATTGTTCGCAAGCCTCGATCATTTGGGCGGTCAGGCGGTCGGGCTTGACCTTGTCGATGATGGTGCGTTCGGTGATGACGGGCTGAAGACGGCTGGCCCCCAGCTCGCACGCTTTTTCGATGATCCAATCCATGCGGACCTTTTTGATCGGGGCAAAGCAAATCCACAGGTCCGGAACCGATTCGATGATGCGCATTTGCCGTTCCACCGCAAAGCTGATGGATTTTTTTCCTATCATTTTGGCAGTGGTCAGCCATTCGCCGCTGATATTATCAAACAGCAAAACGGGATCGCCAATTTTCAGCCGCATCACATTGGCCAGATAATGCGCGGATGCCCCTTCGACGACCGGTTCTGATGTCAGATCAAGTGGTTGATCGACATATAAACGCGGCGTGCTGGCGGGGAGCCCATGGGGTTTTGTAGACATAGATGATGGGATAGCAGAGCAAACGGCCCAGTCCAGTGCTCGCCGATCCGGAACAATCAATGGTTTTTCATGGAAATTTGTCTGATTTTGAAGCAGGGTTCATTTCAATGGGGCAGAATGTCTGGCGTGAAACTTAGTCTTTTGGTAAAGTTTTCACGCTAATTTTTTTGATGAATTGAAGGTCTGCGTGGGCGGAGCATAGCCTGCGGCGTTGCCTTGGGGGTATACGATGGCATGGAATTTTGCTCGCCGACTGAAGCGCGGCTTGATGCGGGGCACCGGAAAATTATCGCGCGACGAAAGCGGTAATATTCTCATCATGGTGGCCGCAGCCTTAATTCCCTTAATCGGTTTGGTGGGCAGCGGCGTGGATATCGCCCGCGCTTATATGGCGCAATTGCGTCTGCAGCAGGCGTGTGACGCGGGTGTGTTGGCTGGCCGCCGCGCCATGGCTGCGGGTCAGTGGACAACGGATACCGAAGAAGCTGCACAAAATATGTTCACCTTTAATTATCCGGACGACATGTATGGAAGCAGCCGTGTAAATTTTGTGCCAACGGCGGTGAACGCATCCAATGTCACCGGCACCGCGACGGCTTATTTGCCAACCGTGTTGATGCATATTTTTCCATTTGGGAAATTGGGTTTTGATCTGTCGGTGGAGTGCGGCGCGCAAATGGAAATCGCCAACACCGATGTGATGTTGGTGTTAGACGTCACCGGTTCGATGGAGTATTATCCGAACAATAATAATAAGGCGCCCGTGGGCAGCCAGCGCATGGATGCGTTGAGAACGGCTGCCATGGACTTTTTTGACACCATCACCAGTGCGGCGCTGGTGGGTGACGGGCGTCTGCGGATCGGCATGGTGCCTTATAATAGTATGGCCAATGTCGGCGAAATCTTGCTAGCCAGAGATAGAAGCTGGATTTTGGATCATAGCGTCATTTCATCGCGCACGCCGCGTATGTATTATTATTGGGCCGACGAGAATGATCGTAATGCCGTGAAAAGTGTGACCGTACCGCCGCTGAATCAAGGTAATTGGGAAAATTTATTGATCGACAGCAGCGCCACGGACAGCACCTCATGTGGCAATCGTCCGGTTCCGGCAATAACCTTTGCGACCACGGCAACGGCGGTTAACGCTCATATGGCAGGGCGACCATTTTCCCGAACAACGGAAACAACGACCAGCAGTGGCAATTTGAGCGCGACACCGATTACGGAAGCGGGCAGAACTCATCGTTACCATGACTATAAATATAGTTGGTCAGGTGGGGCGTGTTGGCTGCAGCGCCGTCAGAATGAGGTGACATTGTCACGGTCGATTGCTGCCCCGAAATCCGTCGCATTTCGCGATTATATGTATGAAAATCGCGTGTTGGATGTGCGTGCGATCAAAAATGTTTTTACTGCTACGCGCGACGCCACGACTGGCGCGGAAACGTATAACAACACGGGGCGAATCACGGTCAATAGCGCAGCCAATGGCGGCAACCATAGCAACATCCCGTGGACCGGCTGTGTGATGGAACGCCAGACAACCCCTGTGACCAGTGGCAATGGGGCGCCGTCCGGAACGCTTGATTTAAACGTCGATATAGCACCGAGCAATGCGGCATCGCGCTGGATGATGATTTTTCCGAATTATACCTATAGTCGGAACCGCGAGATCAGCAATGCTCCGACCTCTTTGACGCCCAGTGCGACGAGCAGCATTTATCCCAAATTCGGCAAGCCTGTATCGGGCGAGACGGATAATTCGGCATGGGGCAATTGTCCTGCCGCTGCTAAAAAGCTGAGGACAATGACGGCGGCGGACAAGGCCATTTTTCAGGGGTGGGTGGATTCCCTGATACCGGTGGGCGGCACCTATCATGACGCTGGTCTGGTGTGGGGTCTGCGTTTATTGTCCCAAGACGGCCTGTTTGCGGATGAAAATAGCGCTGCGCCCAACAGTCGTCCGATTGGACGCCATATTATTTTCATGACCGATGGTCAGCAGGATGCGCGGACCACTATCTTGTCGCATCAAGGATATGAAGCGGTCGATCGCCGCGTGAGCGGCAGTTCGTCGACAAGTGATGCCGATATGAAGGCGAAGCATTTGGCACGATTTTCGGCCCTGTGTGACATCGCGCCTTCCAAGAATATCACCATTTGGGTGATCACTTTCGCACAGACTTCCGACAGTGCGGTGACAGACTGTGCCACCGCAGGGAAATTATATGTAACACAAACGCGCGAACAATTGATTAAGGCTTTCAACGATATTGCTGGGCAAATTTCGCGCCTGAGGCTGGCACGATGAGCGGCCTATTCGCTATCCTGCGCCGTTTGCGGCGGGAACAGCGCGCTGTTGCGGCGGTGGAAATGGCGCTGGCAGCTCCATTGTTCCTGATGTTGCTGATGGGCCTGTTTGATTATGCTTGGCAATATTATGCGCGGGCGGTTCTGCATGGGGCCGTGGCGCAAGCCGGGCGCTCGTCATCGCTCGAAGCCTATGTCGCCAACCCGCAAGCCTTGGATGACCGTGTGGCAGCGCAGGTGCGAAATGTCTATGCAGGTGCCAGCGTGGATTTCGACCGTCTGGCGTTCGACCGTTATGAATTGGTTGGAAAACCCGAACCTTATACAGATGCTAAGCAGGGGAATACACCGCCGAATGGCCGCTATGATGTGGGCGAATGTTTTGAAGATACCAACGGCAATGGCGTGTGGGATGCTGTGTCCGGCCGACAAGGCGGCGGCGGCGCGGATGACGTGGTGCGCTATACGGTCACGATGAAATTCGATCGTGTGATGCCGGTGTGGCGGATGTTGAACCAGCCCCAGCAAGTGACATTGACGGCATCCACCATTTTGCGGAACCAGCCTTATAATGCGGGTAGCAATATCAGCGTGATGGTGCATTGCGGATGATCGGCCGGATATCCATGCTGCGCCAGCGCATTCGTCTCCGCCAATTTTTGGGCCATTTCGCGCGGGCGCGTAGTGCAGCCGTGTTGGTCGAATTTGCTTTTGCGCTGCCCCTATTATTGTTGCTGGGCCTTGGTGGGCTGGAAATGGTGAATCTGACCATCACCCATACCCGTGTCAGCCAAATCGCCCTGACGGCTGCGGACAATGCGTCGCGTATCGCCTTTGGCAGTGGCCTGTCTTTGCCGCGTGTGCGCGAAGTCGATATTAATGAAGTTTTCGCGGGTGTGCAGGTTCAGGCTGGTGGGATGGATTTTGCCACCCATGGCCGGATTATCTTGTCCAGCTTGGAACAAAATAGCGACGGTGGCCAACATATTCATTGGCAGCGTTGCTATGGTGGTTTGGCGGTATCGTCATCCTATGGAACGCAGGGAATGGGCGCGACGGGCACAAGCTTGGCGGGCATGGGGCCTGCGGATAATCCAGTGCAGGCATTGGACGGAACGCCGGTGATGTTCGTTGAAATTGTCTATGATTATCAGCCGTTGGTCTATGCTTCCTTGGTTCCGAACAGGCTGATACGGACAACCGCCGCATTTAACGTGCGCGAAGCACGCGACCTGACGCGGGTCTATAATCCCACACCTACGGTGACGGCCTCAAACTGCGCCTGACCCGAGCTTGCCCATATAAATCCCGACCGCTTATTTCCCACATCGGTTATCGCTGCTATCGCCGAGCGCTATGACCATGATCCGCCATACGCCTGATACCCAGCATCTGGGCCTTGTTGCTTTTCTGCCGCCATCGGCGCGCCCTTTTGCGCTGTTGGCGCGTTTTGATCGGCCCATTGGGTGGTGGCTGCTATTCTGGCCTTGCACCTTTGGCATCGCCTTGGGTGGGGGGCTGCGCGATCAATGGGTTTTGCTGATCTGTATGTTGATCGGGGCCATTGTCATGCGCGGGGCGGGCTGTGTGTGGAATGATATGGTGGACCGCGATTTGGACCGCCAAGTCGCCCGCACCGCGTCGCGGCCCATTGCCAGCGGTTTGGTGTCGATGCGCGCGGCGGCCATTTGGGCGGGGATATTGTGCCTAATCGGTTTGATCGTGTTGGTGCAATTGCCATGGGCGGCGCAATTGGTGGCGCTTGCCAGTGTGCTGTTGGTGGCGGCTTATCCCTTTATGAAGCGGATTACATGGTGGCCGCAGGCATGGCTGGGCATGGTCTATAGCTGGGGGGCCTTGGTTGGATGGGTGGCCGTTGGCGCGCCCGCTGGACTGGCGATTGCGATGCTATATGTCGGCTGCATCCTGTGGACCATTGGATATGACACCATTTACGCGCTGCAGGATATTGAGGATGACGCCTTGGTGGGCGTGAAGTCCAGCGCGCGGGCGATGGGGCGGCACGTGCGCGGCGGTGTTGGCCTATGCTATGCGGGGGCTTTGGCGCTGTGGGGCGCGGCGATTTGGCAGGTGCGGCCAGATCCGGTGGCTCTGCTGGCCTTGTTGCCGGTGGCGCTGCATTTTATCGGTCAGGTGACGACACTGGATATGAGCCAAGGTGCGGATGCGCTGGCCAAATTTCGCAGCAACCGTTTTGCCGGATTGTTGATATTGGCGGCGATGGCCGTGGTGGGCACCGCGACGTAAAGACGGCGGGCTGTTATATAAACCGCCAATAGCAAAACGCCCCGCATGGTGATGCGGGGCGTTTTTTATATGCTGTGGTTATGCCAAGGCCGAAGAACGGCCATGGACCAAAGGGGGGTGGCTGCGTTTAACGCGCGCCCATGTTGCGCAGACGATCACGCAGCAATTCCCATGATGCCGTGTTTTCGGCCAAGCGGCCGTTGATCAAGAAGCTGGGCGTGCCGGAGATTTTATATTCTTCGGTCGCCGCATTGGTGACCTTTTCCAGCTTGGAAATATTGTCAACGTTCGACAAGCAAGCGTTCAACTGGTCCGCCGTAATGCCGCGTGCCTTGAAAAATTCATCCAATTTCCAACTGGTTGCCAGCGTGGTGAAACGCTTATTTGGTGCCATAGCCATGGCCGCTTCGCCAGCCTGTGGGTTGGCCTGTGCGCCAGCGAACAGATCAGCTTGACCGGCAAAGGTGCTTTCGAGCAGCGGGAAATAGCGTTCCGCCGGTGCGCAGCGCAGCACCGCCGCAGCGGTGGCGTCCAATGGGTCACGCACAAAGTGGCGCATTTCCAAGCTGACACGGCCGGAATTAATATAATCTTTCTTCAGCTCTTCCGACGATTTGGCTGAAAAATCAGCGCAGTGTGAGCAGGTGATAGAGGCAAATTCCACCACCTTGATGGGTGCGTCGGGGTTGCCGAGCAACATGCCGCCCGCTTCGGTGGGGGTGACAACATCCGACCAAGTTTTGCCAGCAGGTGCCGCAACATTGGCGATCTGCGCCTGTTCTTTGCTTTGGTCCCCAGCCGAACCGCCACAGCCCGTCAAGGCAAGGGCCGCAAGCGAGGATAAAAGAGCGATGTGCAACACTGGCTTCATGGTCGGTTACTCTCTGACGAAAATGAATTTGCTAGGGAAAAGGCAAAATCGGATGGAAATGCAATTTGGTGGATAGGCTTTTAAGCGGGCTTGAGCGCGGCGTCGAGCGCCGTTTTAATGCGGTCCCATTCCAAACTGCCGACCGCCGCGCCATTGACGAAAAAGCTGGGTGTGCCGGTCACATGATCTTGGGTGCGGCCAATATTGGTCATGCTGGTGAGTTCGGCCAAGCTGACTTCGCTGGCCAAACAGGCATTGAGCTGGGTATCGCTATAGCCGCGCTGTTTCATCAGGGCGAACAGGCCGCTGTCCACCGCCATATGTTTGGTGCGTTCGCCCGTGCTGCCTTCATACCAGCTTTTTTGCTGAGCCTCGGTTGCCGATTGGACCTTGGCGATCCATTGGCGCTGGGCGGTGAAAATGGCTTGATGATTGCCATAAAATTGGGTGGGGCGGCCACAACGCGCCAATAATGCAGCGGTCATGTCCAGCGGGTCGCGGATCAAATTGCGATATTCAACCAGAACGGTGCCCTTGGCGACATATTGGCTGGTCAACAAAGGACCGCTGTTGTTCGCGAAATTTCCGCAGGCCCCGCAGGTATAGCTGAAATATTCGACCAGCCGTGTTTTGGCGGCCGGATTGCCAATGACATGCGCGCCAATGCTGTTGCGGCTGACCGTATTGGCCCATGGTGTGGAGGCCGCGGTGAACAGCATCAAGGCTGCGCCCGAAAAGGCGCTGATCGCCGCACGGCGGCTGAGAGCAGAAGAAAAGAACATCCGTTGGGACCTTATTGGCACAAGGCCGCGCATTGCGGCTGGGGGAGAATATCGATTATCCGCGATGTGGCAAGTCGCGCGAAACGCTTAGCCCCGCTGCCATACGTTCCAACACGGTGCGCAATTCGGGGTCGGCAATTTGCCGCAAGGAATCGCTAAGGTCCGCCGGAACAGGTCCCAATTCGGCCTTGGGTTTGGGCGGTTTGGGCGGCGTCAGGCCATGGGCCATGCGAACGCTGGCGATGGCGGCATAGCCAAAGAAGCGATTGACCGATTCCACGATGTCGGGACCAATATGTTGCAGCATCGGGGCATGGGCACCGCAGATCGACAGATGCAGCGTGCCGCCAGCCTTGCTGCCCGTTGGGAAACGAATCAAGACAGGCTGTGTCACCTTGGCCAATCGTGCGCCGACGATTTCGGCCCAGCGGCTGACCACCGATGTTTGGATGAAACCAAATTTGCGAAAGGCCGTGCCCCCCACTTCGGGCACCAAATCGGCCACCCGCCGCGCTTCGCCGCCGCGTGGGCGGGCATATTTGGGTTTTGCGGCCTTGGTTTGTGATTTTGTGGCTTTTGATTTGGCGCTGCTTTTTTCGGCGCTGGCCTTGGTGGCGGTTTTGCGGCGGGGTTTGGCGGGGGCTGCTTCCAACCCCGAATCCATCACAGCCGCCGTCGCCGCATCGGCTGGCGGCATGGAAGGAATCTTATCGCCGCTGGCTGCTTTCGTCATAGCCGCACCCATGCCATAAGCGGGGGGTGAGCGTCCAGACTTCTGACCCGAATTGCCGCATGGATACCGACTTCCTAAGCGGCCATGCCTTGTCCCCCGACTTGCCAAGCTTTGCAGCGCATCTGCTCGGCTGGTATGATCGCCATGCCCGCGATTTGCCGTGGCGTATTCCGCCGAACAGCGGGCGGGTGCCCAATCCTTATTATATTTGGATGGCGGAGGTAATGCTGCAGCAAACCACTGTGGCCGCCGTGGCGGGATATTTTCAGCGATTCACCCAAGCATGGCCCAGCGTGCGCGATTTGGCGGCGGCGGATGATGCCGATGTCATGGCCGCGTGGGCGGGGCTGGGCTATTATGCCCGTGCGCGCAATTTGCTGGCCTGTGCCCGTGTGGTGGCCGAACAATATGACGGGCATTTTCCGGATACGGAGGCGGAACTGCGCGCCTTGCCGGGGGTGGGGGATTATACTGCTGCAGCGGTGGCGGCCATTGCCTTTGGGCAGCGCGCGGTGGTGGTGGATGCCAATATCGAACGGGTGATCGCCCGTTACGCTTGGATAGAAACCCCGTTGCCCGCCGCGAAAAAAACAATCCGCGCCGCCCTCGCGCCCTTGGTGCCAGAGCAACGGGCGGGCGATTTTGCCCAAGCGATGATGGATTTGGGCGCAGGCATTTGCACCGTGCGCCGCCCCGCCTGTGGCATATGCCCCTTGATGCAAGATTGTGCGGCGGTGGGCCGCGCCGATATTGAACGCGTTCCGGTAAAGCCCGTGAAAAAGGCAAAACCGCACCGCCATGGCTTGGCCTATTGGGTTGAGGATGACCAGCATGTTTGGCTGGTCACGCGCCCTGCCAAGGGGATGCTCGGCGGTATGCGCGCTTTGCCCGGCGGGCCGTGGGGGGATGATCGGCTGGGCAGCAACAGCGCGATTTGCGTCGACCATAGCTTTACCCATTTCGACCTGACCCTGACGTTGGTGGAGCGCGGGGTGGAAGTGCTGGATGATTTGGATGACGTAGCGGCAGCGCATATGGGCCGCATCGATGACGGGCAAAATGGCCAATGGTGGCCGATATCAAAGCTTGACGATGCGGGCCTGCCCACGCTTTATCGCAAGCTGGTCGATAAAAAGCGGCAAAGCGACGACAGCAGCAGCAAGGGATGAGGATATGACACAGACTTTGTCGCGGCGGGCATGGCTGGGCGGCGCAGCGGCGGCCAGCGGGGCGTTACTGTTGCCCCGCGCCGCATGGGCACAAAGTGCGCGCCAAGCCGCGCCATCGGCCTATCCCCATGTGCGTGATTTTATCGCTTCTTTTGTGCAGCAGCGGCAATTGGCCGGAACGCTGGCGATGATTGGCAAGGGGCAATCGCCCGCGACCATATTGGCAGCGGGCCATATTGCGATGGATTCGGCAACCAAGGTCGATGCCAACACATTGTGGCGGCTTTATTCCAACACCAAGCCGATTACGGCCATGGCGATGATGATCTTGATCGACGATGGCGTGGTGACATTGGACCAGCCGATTGCTGATTTCCTGCCCGCTTTTGCCAAGATGAAGGTGCAAAACACCCCCGATGGGTCGATCAGCGATGTGCGCGATGCCAAAGGGCCGATCAGCATCCGGCAATTGCTGACCCATACCGCCGGATTTGGTTATTCCATCATGCAAAAAGGCCCCATTCGCCAAGCCTATGAAGAAGCGGGCCTGACCGGCGGCGTGTTTACCAAATTGCCCGTGCCGGGGATGAGCGGCACCATCGCGCCCAGTTTGACCGAATTTGCCGACCGTCTGGCGACTTTGCCGCTGATCTATCAACCCGATACGCAGTGGAGCTATTCGATCAGCCTTGATCTGGCGGGGCGGGTGATCGAGGTTGCATCGGGCCAAAGTTTCGACGAATTTTTGCGGCGGCGCATATTTGAACCGCTGGATATGCGCAGCACATGGTTTCAAGTGCCGCAATCCGAAACCGCGCGATTGACGACCAATTACAGCCCCTTGGGCGGTATATTATTCCCCATCGATCCGGCGCGGGCCAGCATATATTTGGACAAGCCCAAGGTGCTGCATGGCGGCAGCGGCTTGGTGTCCAGTGCGCGGGACCATGACCGATTCTTGTCGATGTTGATGGGCGAAGGGGCATTGGGGGATGCGCGCATTTTGAAGCCGGAAACCGCGCGTCTGGCAATGTCCAACCTGATCGGCGACCATATTGCGCGCAAAGGCACTTTCATTGATGGGGCCGGATTTGGCGCAGGTGGGCGGGTGTCGCTGGCCAATACGCCGGGCGGAGAGGGTATTTATGGCTGGTCCGGCGCGGCGGGCACCTTGGGCTTTGTTGACCGCAAGCGCGGATATCGCGTGGCCGCTTATGCCCAATATCTGCCGCCAAATAGCGTTGATTTCCAAAGCAAGTTTCCCGAAATTGTCATGCAGGATATAAAATAATATGTCAGGACCATTGGGTTTTACTGGCGCGTGGTTGGACCGCGCCGATCAATTGCGCGCCGATGATGCGGCGTTGGCCGAGGCACAGGCCGACCCGCGCGCGCGCTGTTTGGCGATGAATGGCGTGGATTTTGTGCCAGCGGACGGCGGCGGCTTGCTGTGGGAAGCGCTTGACCCGATGGATGACCGCCATTTGTTGCTGTTGGGGCGCGACGAACGGGGCATCCCTTATTTTGTGCGCGAAGCGGTGCCTGGGCCGCGCGTCGATGCACGATCACGCACCGTGATGCGCTTTTTACCTATGCTCTCCGATCAAGATTTGGCGGTTTATGGCGGCGCACGGTCGTTGGTGGACTGGCATGCGCGGCACCGTTTTTGCGCGTCTTGTGGGTCAGCGACAGATGTTTTTCGCGCCGGATGGGGCCGCAAATGTGGGTCGTGCAACGCGGAACATTTCCCCCGTGTCGATCCGGTGGTGATCATGTTGGCGGAACATCAAGGCAAGGTGCTGGTCGCCCGCCAACCCGGTTTCCCGCCAGCCTTTTTCTCGGCCCTAGCGGGTTTTGTGGAACCGGGGGAATCGCTGGAAGAAGCGGTGGCGCGGGAATTATTTGAAGAAGCGGGCATAAGGGTTCGGGATATAGGCTATATCGCCAGCCAGCCTTGGCCTTTCCCGTCATCCTTGATGATGGCCTGTATGGCGGTGACGGATGACCCCGCCCTGACTTTGGACGAAACCGAATTGGAAGCGGCGATGTGGGTGGACAAGGCCGAGGTTCGCGCCGCCTTGGCGGGCGATATGAACGCGCCCTTCGTTGCGCCGCCGCCGCTGGCCATTGCGCGCCATTTGCTGGCCCATTGGGTGGGCATGGCCTGACCGGTCCCATATTTTGGGTCCAGACAATGCAAAAGGGCGGCCCATCAGCCGCCCTTTGGTCATAGACTTCGATGGAAAATCTTAGCGTTGGCCGGTGATCCGACGGATTTCTTTGGCGACCATCGCCTCGACGATCGGGGGCAGATTTTGGTCCAGCCATGTTTTCAGCATGGGGCGCAGAGCCTCCATCACCACATCATCAATGGTCCGTCCGGGGGATGAAATGGCCGCCGACATCATATTGGGTGACAAAGCAAAAGCCGTGTTCAACGATTCCAGCGACTGACGCGCCGCTTCGGCGCTGGCGTTGGAAATCAACGTGTCGCTGAGCGGCGGCACCGCTGCGCTGGTCGGCTGCGTTGCGGCGGGTTGTGATGCGGCAGGCATTGGCGCAGCGATGCTGCTGGCCGCAGGCACCGTCACGGGTTGGGCGGATGGCGCCGAGGGGGCAGCTTGCCCAGATGGCGCCGCGCCATGGGGCGACAGGGTGATTTTCTCGACGGTATGAACGTCGGGTTTTTCCACCACATTATCGGCTGGCGCGTCGTCCAGTTCCGCCGTTTCCTCAACGGAGCCAACCCGCGCCATGCGGGCCTGAATCGTCGCTTCATCGCGTGCAATAACGCGGCGAATGGATGATAAAATATCTTCCATAGATGGTTCGCGCGACATGTCGCCCATCAGGCTATACCCCTTTCGTCCGCCCAAATGGACGGTTAACCATGGTTAGCGACACAAGGCGACACTTGCCAAGCCCCAATATCGCCGATTTTAACCTTCTGGAAATTATTGGCCCGTGCTGACGGCCACCACCGACGATGCCGGAACATTGGCATTGGCGGCCGGAACAGCGCGTGTGTCGCTGGCTTGTTGGACCGGCGTTGGCAAATCGGACCAGTCCGACAATTGGCCGCGCACCTTGTCATAATGGACATTGGGGTCATATAGCACGCCGCCGTCCAGCCCCAAATCCCGCGCTTCGGCCTTGCCCATGGCGGCCAACAGGGAAAAGGCGGCGACATAGGCGTTGCGCTGGGCCGAAACCAATTGCACCTGTGCGTTCAAATATTCTTGTTCGGCGTTCAAAATGTCCAAGATCGACCGTGTGCCGACGCTATTTTCCGCCCGCACCCCTTCGAGCGACAGGGCATTGGCGCGCACCGCTTGCTGGGATGCCGAAATCACGCGGTCATTGGCTTGCCATGCCGCATAGGCCCCGCGCGTTTGGGCGATCACAAAGCGTTCGGCTTCGATATATTGTTCCAGCGATTGGCTGGACCGGCTTTGGGCCTGACGCACCTGCGCCGAATTGCGGCCCGCCGCGAATAAAGGCATGGTCAGCGATACACCGGCGACCGCGCTTTTATTGTCCTGATCGACGGGCACAGACGGCACGACGCTGTCCAAACTGCCCAGATAATTGCTGTAGCTGCCGCTGACCGTGGCCGAAATTTTGGGCAAGCGCGCGGCGCGGGCGGTGCCAATGTCGGCGCGCGATGCCTCGACGTTCAGGGCGGCGCTGGCGATGTCGGGATTGTTGTTCAGTGCGGTATTCACGGCATCATCCACCGTGGTTGGCAGATTGGGCAGGGGCGGCGGGGCCTGCAGGTCGTTCGGCGCGCTGCCGACCAAGCGGATATAGGCTTCGCGGCTGGAAATAAGCTGGGCTTCGCTGCCCCGCAATTCCCCCTCAGCGCGGGCCAAGCGGGCGTCGGATTGCGCCACGTCGGTGCGGGTCAGATCGCCGATTTCAAAGCGGTCGCGCGTGGCTTCCAAGTTGGTGCGCAGCACATCGACATTGTTGCGGTTCAACTGGACAATCGCTTGATCGCGAATAACGTCCATATAGGCGCCGACCACCTGCGAAAATATGCTGGCTTCGGTGGCGCGCAAATTGGCTTGTCCGGCATCGACGCGCAGCTTGGCGGCCTTCAGGCTGTTGCGTACCGCGCCGCCTTGATAAATGGGCACCGCCAATTGGGTGGTCGCGGACAGGCTGCGGTCCGGTTGACCAAGCGATGCGCTGGATTGCGCGATATTGTCGTTATAATTGCCCGACAAATTCACCCCCGGCAGGCCAAAGCTGCGCTGAATGGGGACATTTTCGTCATTCGCGCGCTGGCCCGCACGGGCGGCGGTCAGCGTGGGGTTGTTGCCATAGGCTTTGACGAGCGCCTCTTGCAGCGTTTCGGCCCCAGCAGGAACCGCCATCATCATTGCTCCGGTCACAAGGCCGGTCAGCAACAATTTGCGTCGGGGCCGAAGGGTGCCGAGGGAATGAGTCATATAGGTTCCGCTTCAATAGGTCAGAAAGACAACAGCTTCGCTCGTCATAGTCTGTGTGTGGATATTGAGATGTTCAGAATTGAAAACCCTTGGGCGCGGCAAAGGCGGCCAGTGGCGCAACATCCATGTCGGTATAGGGACGCAGATTCAGCGTGCCATTGGTTTTGATACCCAATTGCAAACGCGCCACCGCGCCTTCGCGCTTTGCCGTAATCAGGCGGCCACCATCGACCAATTGATCGGCCAATGTGGCTGGCAATTCTTCGATCGCGCCATCAATGATGATCAGGTCAAAGGGGCCTTTGTCGGCTGCGCCCGATGCCAATGGTGCATCAACCCATTCAATCGCGTCGATTTTCGCGGATGCTGGCGCGGCATTGCGCAGCTCTGCATTATCTTCGACGGCCACAACGCGCGCACCCAATGCGGCGACCAATGTCGCAACATAGCCCGTGCCAGCGCCAATCACCAAGGCGCGCTGGCCAGCGGTGATTTCGGCCTTTACCAACATGCTGCCCGTGACCAGCGGTGCATTCAGCACGCGGCCAGCAGCCAAAGGAAGGGCGCGATCTGCATAAGCGACGCTCGCCAAAGCGGCGGGGACAAAGTCTTCGCGGGCCAAGCTGCCCATCGCGGCTATGACATTATTGTCGATCACGTCGGTGGGGCGAAGCTGAGAGTCGATCATTGCCGAACGCATTTCAGCAGCGGTGGATTCGTTCAATTTGGTTGCCATCCGTGTCAATCCGATTCTCTGGGCCCAATGACTGGCACGACGCCTAGCCCAGAACAAGCTGTATTACAATTGCAATACAGCAAAGAGTCGTGTTCTGCCCGCGCATAGCCTTTGAACGCCGCCGCGCCAAGCCTGCAATCATGACCACAGGCTGGTTTTGGGTTCGATGCGCGGTGTTTATCATGGGGGCTGCCAGAAAAATTCACTGTGGGCGAAAGATTTGCGGCAAGAAGGCATTGCCACTGCGCATCGAATTGGTTAGGGGCGCTGTCACCACGCGATTACGCATCGAGGCCCGATGGCGGAGTGGTGACGCAGAGGACTGCAAATCCTCGCACGCCGGTTCGATTCCGGCTCGGGCCTCCACACACTTTCCGATAAATAGCTATTTTGTATGGGCTGGCCATGAACGGCGCAGTTCTGCGGGCTTTGCGGTGTGTGGGCTAAGACTATTGTCTCTGCGGAGACGCTGGATGGGACAAGATACGCCCCAAAAGACCCAAAGTCTCTGCCCCTGATTAGCTGAGGGTGGATATGAGCAGATTCCGTTGCAGAGACCAGTTGAAGCCTGACTGATCGATAGGGAGCGGGCCAAGAAAAAGCCGGCCTAAAGCCGGCTCTGTTTTTGCGAGGCAGCGGGAGGAGCGACTAAGCCTCCATCCCTAAAAACTTGCGCTGCGCCTTCCAGTCCAAAGGAAGGTCGGGCGAGATTAGTAAGGCTTCATCGACATGGGATGCTATCCTGCCTTGCAATATGGCCTTCTGGATATCGGGTGCCAGAAAGGCGATCTGCATATGTTCACGGGTCCATTTGTCCTGTGGTACTGTCATCTGGTTGTGGGTGCTGGGGTAGGCAGGCGATGCATGGCATAGCTTCAGCTTTTGATGCGCCATTCTCAGGGTTTTGGACATTTGGTTATGGCGTTCGGCAGCAGGCAGATGAGCTATAATCGCCTGTCCCTTTCGCAGCGGCGGTGCTGATATAGTCAGATGCAAATCGCCAGCCGAGACGCTGGCCCGAGGATCAATGGCCAGCGCCTTGTCGAGCAATATGGCGTCCGGAACAGTGTCACCTTTGAGGGCCGCGACATCCAACTGAAGATGCAGCTTATGATCGGCATAAGTGGCTTTGGAGATGGCGGCAAAGATATGATCTGGTTGTACATCTCTGGCCAACGGGGTGAGGCCAGCTATGATCTGCCGTTCCAACTGTTCGGCCGAGACGCGCGTTCCCGATGGATTGCCTTGGTGCAAAGCCTTGCCCTGCGGAAGCAGGCTCTGGCTGACATAATAGCGATAAATCTTCTTGCCGCGTCCATATCCAAAGCTTGGCTGCATAGGCATGCCCTGCGCATCAAAGAGTTTGCGATGAAGGGGACTGGATGCTGCTTTGGTCCGGCGCTGGCTGTGCTGATGCTTATTGGCCGCCAGCTTTGCCTGAACCGCATCAAATAGATCTGCCGCAATGATGGCGTCATGATTGCCCACATGGCTGATGCCTTTGTGGGTAATCTCGCCCAGATAGAGGCGGTTCTTCAGGATATAAGCCAGCGCCCCGCAATTGAAGCGCAGCCCGCCGCGTATCTTGCCATTGCGCGATGTCCAGCGCTTGGAGCGGATCCCAGCCTGATCCAGATCTTGCGCCAGTTGCGTCAGCGATCCCAGTTCCAGATAGCGCTGGTATATATGCCGGACCTGATTAGCTTCTTGGGCGTTGATCAGCAGCTGCCGATCCCCCAGATCATAGCCAAGCGGCACATGCCCGCCCATCCACATGCCGCGTGCTTTGGAGGCGGCGATTTTGTCGCGGATGCGTTCCGCTGTGACCTCCCGTTCGAACTGGGCGAAGGACAGCAGCACATTCAACGTCAGGCGGCCCATGCTGTTGGTGGTGTTAAAGGCCTGTGTCACGCTGACGAAGGAGACCTGATGCTTGTCGAACGTCTCGACGATTTTGGCAAAGTCCATCAGGCTGCGAGTGAGCCGGTCCACCTTATAGACCACCACAATGTCAACACGGCCTTTGGATATCTGATCCATCAACGCCTGAAGGGCAGGACGTTCCAGATTGCCGCCCGACCAGCCGCCATCATCATAGGGTGCTGGCAAACAATCCCACCCTTCGCCAGCCTGACTCAAGATATAGGCCTCACAGGCGGCCCGCTGGGCATCCAGACTGTTGAACGGCTGATCCAGACCCTCGTCGGTGGATTTGCGGGTGTAGATCGCGCAGCGCAGGCGTTTCGAGTCTTTGCTCATCGGACGTTCTTCTGCCGCAGGCCAAAGAAACGTGGTCCGTTCCACCGCTGCCCTGTGATATGGCGGGCGACTTCTGATAGGCTGCCGTAACTTTGCCCTTCATAGAGAATGCCATCATCGGTGACGATGACTTCATGGCGCTGGCCCTCCCACTCCCGTGCAAGGCGCATCCCGGGGGTGGGGGCAGGTGCTACACTTTCCTCTTTCTCCAGCAATCGCCGTGTCGGAACGTCCAATCCACCGTGCGCATCACTTTGTATCCGCCATGCCAAAACGCGGCGAAGGAGATCGCTCGATCGATGGGATGGGGCCGCTCCGTAGCGCGTGACCCACTCTGCGCGAAGCTGCGCCAATGTCATAACAGTTAGCTTCGCCAATATTGCCGTACTGCCGCGCCGTTGCTTTGCTAGTTTCATAACCCTGCCTTTCGGATGACAGGCGGGATGCCTGTACCACCCCGAGCCCCGTCCAGCGGTGGGGGCGGAGCATGAGCAGACCGATGCGGCGTGCACAGTCATGCTCGGTTCTGCGGGCAAGTCGAGTGTAGAGTTGCGCTTATTCTTAACGGTTTGGATTAATCTTAACCGCTATGAACGGCTTTTATAATAAGCCCACCAAGACGGCCATTTCACTTTCCAGGGTGTCCGGGTAGCTTCCCAAACAGTTTTTTGTTCATCAAGGCTAAGCTGCTTGACGTTCATGCGGGCAAGAGCTGTTTCGACGAGCCAGGGTTGCAGCACAATCCGCGCGGTGGGTCGCAAGCGATCATGCTTTGCCGCCATATGCAGACTCAGCAGAGCCATATTGACGGAACCGGGAGCGACCAGTGACATGATGGGGGTGGGAAGATCTGATGGTGCGCCAAGCGCTAAGGATGCGCGGGCTTCCTCTATGACCTTGAGGGCCGCACGTGCAGCGGCTCCTTCGCCTTCCAGACCTTTGCGCGTGATATGTAGTAAAAAGGCCTGGGCTGCTGACATCTGCCGGATCTGATCACCATCTCGCACCATGACCATCTGGCCCAGCACGTTTTGATAGGGCGCCTGTTTGACGCTTCCTTTTGGCCGTCCGCGCGGGTTGCCAGATTGGCCCTTCACGAACCGTGTGGAGATGGGAGGAGCTCCAAAGCCCACAGCAAAAGCTCTGTTCCCACTCATGGCCAGACGATATCCTGCCCATCTCGTACCGAGTTTTGGACCACGCGGTGATCTTTGCCAGCGATACGGATATTGCGACCCCGCTGCAGAGCGGCTTTGACGGCCCATGGCTCTAATAACAACCGTTCATCGCCATGAGTCTGTCCTTGCCAGCGCTCATCATAGGTGGCGATGCCCAGTAGCAATAATGCGTCATTCGCATTTTGTGGATCATCTGCGACTGTATAGCTGACCGGTCGGCGCTGGCGCATTTGGGTTGATCGGTGTTGTTGCAACCATATTTCTCGTTGCAGGATCATCTTCAATATCTTGCTACCTGCAGCCTTGTTTCCGGCCAGCGCATCCTGATAGGTACGCAATTGCAAGGCCTCATCGACTGTGAGGGCGCGTTCCTCGCCATTTTGCATCACGGTCAGCCTTTGTTCCAAAATGACATCAAAGGCTGATGCAGGCGATGGGATCTTTTTCTTCGGTCGCCCTTTGGGATTGCCAGACTGTCCTTTGCGAAAGCGGCTGCTGCGCTCCTCACTCATGCCGTCACCTCCTGTTCGCGGTGCAGCAGTTCGGCGGTTTGGCCGGTGAGATTTTCCCATCGCTCAATCGCAACATCGACATAGGCAGGGTCAATGTCGAGGCCGCGGAATCTGCGGCCTACCCGCTCGGCGGCAATCAGACTGGTGCCGGACCCCAGAAAAATATCCAGCATGAGCCCGCCCTGACGGGTCACATCGCAAATGGCATCGGCGACCATCGCCACAGGCTTGACGGTGGGGTGCAGGTCCAAATCTTGCCGCCGACTGCCTTTTAAAGAATTAACCGATGCATAATCCCAGACATTGGTCCGGTAGCGTCCATGTTTTCCAAGCTCGACCGCATTATAATGAGCGCCGCCCGGAACCCGGTAGACAAAGATCATTTCATGCTTGGAACGGTATAAGGACCCCATGCCCGCATTGCTTTTGTTCCACACACAGATGTTGAGCAACTCGTCATAGAGAGAAGTGGCCGCCGCGCTCACATCATCCATATGACGCCAATCCATGCAGACAAAATGCACGGCGCCAGGGCGTGATACAGCCGCGCAAGCTCCAAGCGTCTGCCCTAGAAAGTCTCGGAACGCGTCGGTTGTCATTTCGCCAGACGCCATGGCAAATTCGCGGTGGCGGCCCTTGGCATTCACATGGCCATTGATCTTCACATTATAGGGCGGATCAAGGAAAGCTGCGTCCACAAAAGTCCCGTCACCCACGACAGCTCGCAGGAAATCAATGTCACGGCCATCGCCGCAGCCGACGCGATGTGGTCCCAATGCCCAGATATCGCCAAGCTGCGTGCGTGGTGATCGCGGTACGGCGGGTATGACCTCATCGTCTGGATCAGGGCTGTCTTGCAAAATGACGTCAATCTCGCCGCTAGCAAAGCCGGTCAGCGTTAAATCAAAGCTGATCTCCGGCATGGAGAGCTCGCCCAGCTCCAGCTTCAATATCTCCATATCCCAGCCCGCATTAAGGGCGATCTTATTGTCAGCTAGGCGCAAGGCACGCTTTTGGACATCGCTCAGTCCAGCAATTTCAATAACGGGGACCTGGTCAAGCCCCATTTCTTTGGCTGCCAGCAATCGGCCATGACCAGCGATGAGCCGGCTTTCCGGATCGGTAAGAATAGGATTGGTAAATCCAAATTCACGGATCGACGCAACAATCTGCAATATTTGTTTGCGAGAATGGGTTCGAGCATTGCGCAGATCAGGAACAAGGCTACTGGTCTCTCGATATATAATAGACAGGGCCGAGTTTTCGGAAAGCGCAACATTTTGGTCAGGTATGGACATGCACCTACTATAGCATTTGTAGGGTTGCATTCCAATTATTCTGACAAGATGCCATGTGCAAGCGTATGTCGTCCAATTTACTGGCCTATATTCCATAGGGCGTACGAATTTATATTGTTGAATCAATAACCAAATTAACTCGCTTTGATGGACAGGGTAACTGAATGCGCCTTTCCAAGGATGCAGAGGCAAAGAATAAATAGGGTAAATAGATAGTCATGCGAGATCAGCGCTCGTTGATGTGCGCTGATTGCTGTGATTCAGACGACAACGAAATAACCCGAATTTGCGGGCCTTTCTTCGCTGACGGACGAGCAAAGGGTTCGCTACCGAGCTGTCGACCAGGCAAACCAGACCGCCACTAGGGCCAATAATGCCGATAACATACGGCGCGCGAACTTTTCACGTCGTGGGTCATTGAGCATTGGCTCTAGTGCGCCAGCAAGAACGATAATTAGCGCATGAACCACCGTGGCAACGGCTACATAAACCAACGACAGAAGAATAGACTGCGGCAAAGGCGCGCGCGCTGCATCAATAAAGGTGGGCAGCACTGCGATATAAAAGACGGCGGCCTTTGGATTGAGGATATTGGTTATCAGCCCACGTCTAAAATATCGGACAAGTCCGCTATGCTCTGGAACAGCTTTTGTATCCGCACTCGACCGCCACCCATCCCACGCCAAGTAAAGCAAAAATAATATGCCAGACCAACGCAAGCTATTGTAAGCCAGCTTCGAGGCCTGAACCAGTTCGGCCACGCCAAAGGCGGCAAGCAAACCGACAATTGTCAGGCCGAGCGTGACGCCAGCTACGGTTGCAAAACCGGCACGGCGGCCATCGCTTGCTGAGACTAGAGCGAGATATGTCATGTTCGGGCCTGGGGTGAGTTCGATTAAGAACGACGCCAATGCGAACGATAATAAGGTGGAAGCGGGGACAGCGAACATATCTAACATGCAACTACAGCAGCAATATGCCATTGACTGCGTCCCCCATTCTATCCTCCCGCTGACCAGTCATCACCTAAAATTTCTTACCCCATGTTTCTAAACATCACTCCAGCACTTCAATGAGCGCTGATCTCGCATGATTCTCCCCCGATATAAATACCGCTCTTTCCTCCTCCTTGTTTGTGCACGGCAATACGGGTTGGGATGCGCTCCTTCATCGCATCGACATGGCTTATGACACCAACCTGACGGCCCTGTGATTGCAGGCTTTCCAGCGCATCAATAGCAAGATCCAGACTGCCAGCATCGAGCGATCCGAAGCCCTCATCGATGAACAGTGTCGCCGCGAGGCCACCCTTGCCGCCCATTCGCGAAAGGGCGAGCGCAAGGGCGAGCGACACCAGAAATCGCTCTCCGCCCGAAAGACTGCGCGTGGCGCGAGCTTCACCGCCCATGTCGCAATCTTCGACCTGCAGCACCAGATCCGCTGCGCGGCGTAGCCGGTAACGCGGGTTAAGATCCGACAGATGGTGGTTGGCGTGATCAACCAGCACGTCCAGCGTGATGGATTGCGCGACCCTAGCAAATTTGTCCCCACTGCGAGAACCCGCTGCGTGGTTTACAGCCTCCCAGATATCCAGTTCGGAGCGAGCTTGGGCAATTTCCACCTCCAGCCCGGCAAGTGCGGTCCGCGCTGCAATGTCGCGTTGGAGTTCCCCGTCGATTGCGCCGACCCTCTCCGCGCGCGTCTGGTTGGCTGCATCCAGCGCCGAAAGTGCCTCTGCCAGGGCCTCTGGCGGATCTTCAGGCAGGCCAGCAGCTTCAGCTTCGGCACGATCTTTGCGCCGGGAGTCCAAAGCGGCGCGAGCTGAAGTGACCGAATCGTCGAGCGCACGAAGCCGTTGACGCAGGGCGGCGATCTCCGTTGCCGGCAGAGCAAAAAGGGTGTCCAGATCATCCTGAACTAGATCTGTGCTGGTTAATGCCTCGGTAAGCGCTGCCTGTGCGATTTCTTGCGCCTGATTTGCGCCCGTCATTTCAGTCGTAGCGGCCTCGGCCTTGGCGCGAGCAGCTGCCCAGGCAGTCGTAGCGTCCGCCAAAGCGTTGCGGGCCGCATCTAGTGCGGTGGCGGCACCTTTGCGTGCTTCGTTGTGACGGGTGCGGTGCGCGGCAGTGACTTCGCCGCCTAAAAGAGGTGCACGTTCGGCCTGGAGGGACTGCAGCGTATTCAAGCGAGCCGTGACAGCTTCATTCGCTCCGCTAAAATGTTTTGCGGCATTTTCAGACCGACTTTCCGCCTTTGCAATCTGCAATATTTGTTTGCGAGAATGGGTTCGAGCATTGCGCAGATCAGGAACAAGGCTACTGGTCTCTCGATATATAATAGACAGGGCCGAGTTTTCGGAAAGCGCAACATTTTGGTCAGGTATGGACATGCACCTACTATAGCATTTGTAGGGTTGCATTCCAATTATTCTGACCAGATGGCATGTGTCAGCGTATGTCGTCGAATTTACTGGCCGATACTCCATAGATCGTACGAATTTATATTGTTGAATCAATAACCAAATTAGCTAAATCGCTTTGATGGACAGGATAACTGAATGCGTCTTTCCAAGGATGCAGAGGCAAAGAATAAATAGGGTCCTGACCCACAGACTATCCCTCGAGAATATAGATGGCGCTCTTTCCTCCTCCTTGTTTGTTTACGGCGATACGGGTTGGAATACGCTCCTTCATCGCTTCGACATGACTAATGACACCGACCTGACGGCCCTGTGATTGAAGGCTTCCAGCGCATCAATAGCAAGATCCAGACTGCCAGCATCGAGCGACCCAAAGCCCTCATCGATGAACAGTGTCGCCGCAAGGCCTCCTTTCCCGTCCATTCGCGAAAAGGCGAGCGCAAGGGCGAGCGACACCAGAAATCGCTCTCCGCCGGAAAGACTGCGCGTGGCGCGAGCTTCACCACCCATGTCGCAATCTTCGACCTGCAGCACCAGATCCGCTGCGCGGCGTAGCCGGTAACGCGGGTTAAGATCCGACAGATGGTGGTTGGCGTGATCAACCAGCACGTCCAGCGTGATGGATTGCGCGACCCTAGCAAATTTGTCCCCACTGCGAGAACCCGCTGCGTGGTTTACAGCCTCCCAGATATCCAGTTCGGAGCGAGCTTGCGCAACCATGCGTGCACCCCGTCGGGCAGTCGCAATGTCGTTTTCGTCTCGCTATTCATCATAATCCTTGTGACACCATTTAATGAGGTCAGAATTATGGTGGCACTTATGAGGCTAGTCAACGGCAATGTGCCACTGCTATGTGCCACCATGAAACATGGCACGAGGTTCTAAACATGACGGTCTGGGTGAAAATGACGCTGAGGCTTCCAGAGCAGGTCCACGTGGCCCTGACGGCTGAAGTCAAGGAAGCAGGAACATCCCTCAATCAGTTGATCGTGGATCGTCTCAACGCCTCTGTCGGCAGTGTCTATATGCGTGAAGACGAGGCGAACGACG
Organism: uncultured Sphingopyxis sp.; assembly: GCA_964542975.1. GTDB lineage: Bacteria > Pseudomonadota > Alphaproteobacteria > Sphingomonadales > Sphingomonadaceae > Sphingopyxis. Next base: position 8,043 of record CAZIVW010000012.1, on the reverse strand, counting down.
GACGCATCCTGCCGCGCCTTAACGCTATCGAGGAACGGTTGGATGTAATCGAGCAGGCCCTGAACCTGTCTCCCGCCGATGAGCAGACTACAACGGTGCGCCTGCTGGCAAAGCAGCAACGGGATCAGTTGCGAGCGAAAAATGACGCCGACAACGCTGACTGATGGCGGTCGAGCCAAGATCGTGAACTCTCGCAGCCGGGCATCAGGGCGGCGAGATAGGCCCAGAACTCCGCCCCGTGGGATCGGTGTTTGAGGTGCGCCAGTTCGTGCACCACAACATACTCCAAGACCTTCCTGGGGGCGAATATCAGGTGCCAGTTGATGAGGATATTGCCCTCTGGCCCGCATGAGCCCCAGCCATGGGTAAGGTTGGTCGTGCGGATCGTCCGGGGCACGAGGCCGAACCGCTGGCCGTAGTCGGCGGCAATCTCCTGCACGTCACGCCGAGCGCGCTGCTTCAGCCAGAGCTTGAGTTCGCTGGCGACGAGGTGGTCGGCATCGTCCCCGGCCCAGTGCGGCAGATCGACGACGAACCCGTTACGATAGGCGATGGCAATCCGCTCGGCGTCGGTGCGGCGCACGGTCAGCGACATATTTCGGCCCCGATAGGGTATCTTCGATCCCGTGATGAACCGGGGCACGGCATGGCGGCTGGCGGTGATCCGCTCCATCTCGCGCAAGGTGTTGAACACCCACTGCCGTTTGCGCTTAAGGAACCCGGCGATGTCGTCATCATTGTCGCGGGTGAGCGCCAGCACCTCGACATGGCCGGGCGTGATGGTGATGCGGCGTTCCGATGCCGTCGCCGATCGGCGAAGCTCGTAAGGGATTTCCTTCTTGCCGATCTGGAGTGTCGGCATCAGGCCGCGCTCCCATAGGCGTGGACGGCGAACTCCTCGACCTTCTCGCGGATGGTTCTGGTCTCGCCGATACCGTGGTCGGTCAGGATACGTCGGACCTGCTGACGCAGGGATCGCAGATAGGCTTCCATGTGCGCGAAGGCGGGCTGCGTCGCGGCGGCATCGGCATAGACAGCGCCGATGGCGACGGCCGCGTCCTGCAAGATCGCATGATCGGCATCGGGCACGATGGCCTCGATGATGCGCAGGATCGAGAAGGCGTTCTCGTCCATGCCAAGGTCGGCGTGCGCGCCCTGTTCGGTCTCGATGTCGCCGGTCAGGCCCTCGAACTCGCGCAGACCATCAGCGGCGGCAATCTGGCCCTCCTCGAAGCGGCGGATGATCTCCAGCACCCGTTCGGAGAAACGGCCATATTGCGCCGGGTTCTTGTCCACCAGTTCGCGGGTGGTCCGGCGAAGCTCGGCGGACTTGCGCACGAACGCCTCCTGCAACTCCGGTTCTGCCTTGCCCTCGGTGGCGAAGTCATCGGTGAAGTTGGGATCGGTGATGTTGCGCAGGCGGATGGTGGTAGAGAGGCCGGTCACATGGACATGCTGCTCCAGCATTTCCCTGATCTTGCCGGAATAGCTCCTGTGATCGAGGCTCTCGTCCTTGGCGATGGCCTGCGTTGCCAGCCGCAGGAAGGCGGAGGCCCATTTCACCTCGGCGGTGAAGTCGAGGATCGCGGGATCGGGTGACAGGTCGGCATAGACCTTGATGAATATCCGGGTCAGCCGCTGGAGATCGAACCAATCATCTTCCTGACCGTCAGCCGCCAGTTTGGCGGCAGCATAGGCGGCGGCCTTCTCGTCCATCCCTTCCAGCCCCATGGCGCGCTTCTGGGCACGGTAGCGGGCATGAGCTTCCTTGAGGTCGTTGCGCAGGATGGCGATGTCACGCATCGCGTTCTCGACATCCTCGGAACGGTAGGATTGCAGCGCCTCGTCGAGATGGCTGGTGACGCCGATATAATCGACGATCCGTCCGTTGGGCTTGGCGATCTCGCCACCGTCCGGCAGCCTGATCGTGCAGGTGCGATTGGTCCGGGCGATGGCTTGGAGCAGGTTATGCTCCTTCAGCGGCTTGTCGAGATACATGACATGCTCGATAGGCGCGTCGAACCCGGTCAGCAGCTTGTCGCAGACGATCAGGAAGCTGGGTTCCTGCCCCACGGCTTTGAACCGTTTCTTCACGTCCTTCTCGGCGGCATCGTCGAGATAATGGACCTCCAGCCCGGCGCGCAGGGCGGCAATCTCCGGGTTCTCGCTGGGCTTGTTGTCTTCCTGTGACTTGGAATAGACGCAGGCGATCATCGCGTCGGCCTTGGCCTGCGCTTCCCCGGCTTCCATCCCGTCCCGTTCAAGATCGGCGGCGATCACGGTGGACAGTGCGGCGCGGTAGAGAATTACCGCTTCCCGGTCCACGGCGACGATCTGTGCCTTGTAACCATCCGGCTGGCACACCGCCTTGAAGTGCTCCCATATGTCGAGCGCGATCAGCCGGATGCGCTGCGGGTGCTTGGCGATGGTGGCGAGGGTCAGGCCCTTGCGCTTCAACTCGTCGCGCTTGTCGTCGGGCAGGTCCACAAACCAGCGGTCGAACAGGATGTCGATCTCGGCCTCATTGATCGCCCAGTCGGCTTTGCGGCCTTCATAGAGGATCGGCACGGTCGCCCCGTCGCGCACGGCGTCGTCGATCCCGTATTTGTCGAGATAGCCTTCGCCCGCGATGCTGAACCGGGCGTAGGTGTCCTTGTCGGTCGATTTGATCGGGGTGCCGGTGAAACCATAGAAATGGGCGTCGGGCAGCGTGGCTTGCAGGAACGCGCCCAAATCCTTTTCCTGCGTGCGGTGGCACTCGTCCACCAGCACGATCCAGTTCGCGGAATTCGGGATCGGCTCTTTCGACCCAGCGAACTTGAAGATGGTGGAGAGCAATATCTGCCCGTTGCCGCCCCGGTTCACCGCTTCGCGTAAGGCCGCGACCGATCCGCACTGCGTCGGGTTGGGCAGGCCGCAGGCGACGAAGGTTTTGCTGATCTGGTCATCGAGGTCGATCCGGTCGGTCAGCACGAGGATATTGGGATTGGCGAGACTGGGCGCGTCGAGCGTCAGGTGGGTTTTGAGCTTGAGGGCCAGGAACACCATGGTCAGGCTCTTGCCCGACCCTTGCGTGTGCCAGATCAGCCCCTTGCGATGCTCGCCCGCCGCAACCCGCTCGACGGCCTTGTTGACAGCGCGGAACTGCTGATAGCGGCAAACCTTCTTGATCTTGCGGCCCGTCTCCGGGTCGGTCTCGAACACGATGAAATGGGCCAGCAGGTCGAGCAGGCGCGATGGTTCACACAGGCACCAAAGGTCTTTGGTGAGATCATCGGCGAACTCATCACGGCTTCGCGGCCATGCGTCGGGCCATGGAGCATAGAACTGCGAAGGTGCGCCGGTCGCGCCATAGAGCGTCGCCATGCCATCGGTGACGAGGTTGAAGGCGTTGGGATAGAACAGCCGGGGGATGTCCCGCTCATATTGCTTGATCTGCTCGAACGCTTCCTCGGCCCGTGCCGTGGTTTTCAGGGGAGACTTGGCCTCGATCACCACCAGCGGGATACCGTTCACGAACAGCACCACGTCCGGGATACGCGGACGCTGGGCGGCGACGCGGAACTGGTGGGTGACGTGGAAAGCGTTGCGGCCCGGCTGCTTGAAGTCGATCAGCGTGATCGGGCTGTCGCGGTTTTCGCCAGACAAGCGGCGCGAATAGCCGCCGCGCAGCTTGCGCTGCCACTCCTCATTGTCGGACAGGGTGGACAGGTCGTTGTAGATCGCCTCGGCATCCTCCGCACCGATGCCGTTCAAGGTGCGCAGCGCGTCGATCAGCACCGGCTTGAGGATGACGCGGTTCTCTTCCTCGCGCATCGCCAGCGCCTGTACCGGGGACAGCACCTGCCAGCCCATGGCCGCCAGCGCATCGAGCGCGGGCTTCTCGGCGAGGCGGTATTCGCTCATGCAGGCACCCGCACGCGACCGGAGAGGAGGTCGGACATGAGGTCGGACTTGATCTGACGTAACGTCACAAGTTCTTCCAGCACAGTTCGGCGAGCACCTTCAGTCGATTGCAACTGTGCTGCGATGTCCCGTTGCTCAGCAAGCGGCGGAAGCGGGATGATCTGCTTCTTCAGGTTGGTCGGGTTGATATTCGACTGGCTCACGCCCGGCGTAGCAATGGACTTGAACTGCGCCTGTGCCCGATGCGAGTGCATCACGGCGAATAGATAATACGGGTCCGCAACCGACTGGTTGACCCGAAGCCGAACGATGTAGCTAGCATAGAGAAAATCGGTCGGATCGCGGACCAGCGCGACCTTGCCAACCAAATCTCGACTGTTGGTTCGGTTGAAAAGAATGTCACCGACATCAAGGGCGAGCGTCTGCGCCTCCGTATCGACAATCTCACCCCACTTGAGGTCTGCTGGGTCTATCCAGCCGTCTTGCAGGTTCCCCATACGCAACACGGCGTATCCGGTTGGCTCGTTGCCTAGCGGCGCATTGACGCCGTAATCGGTCCCTAGCAAAGCATGGCCAATCGGCTGGGCTATATCTGGACTGGTTGAGAGCCGGTCCCATATCAGCTCTTCGGTCAGGCCATTCCATGCTGCCTGTGCCTGTTTTGCGACGTTCTGGCCAATCGCAATCGCCTCATCCACCGACCGCAGCACCTCGGCGATCCGCCGCTGCTCGTCGAGGGGTGGGAGTGGAATTGCAATACGGGCAATCGCCTTTGGGCTAACGTTCTGCTGGGCGGCTCCTCCTCCATCAAATGCTAGTTTCTTACTGAACGCCGGGGAGCACAGCGCATGGTATAGATATTCGTGGTCAAGTCTGTCCGCGTCTTTCACAATCAGTCGAGCGACGCGTTGATTGAGGGCGGCAGGCAGGTGGATATTTTCGATCCGTGCCACTCGACCGATATTCCCGGTTAGCGAAGTTAGAATGTCCTCGACGGCAAGCTCAAACACCTGCGTTCGCTTATCCAGCGTGACGTATTTTGGGTTATCAAGACAGATTTCGCCATCTTGAACATTCCCTATCCTCATCAGGAAGTGCCCAGCCGGTGTGTAGTCCTGACTTTTGAAGGCGTATCCGCTTTGGATAGTGATCAAATCCCCCAACAGTATATCTGGGATGACGCCATCTTCCCACTGCTCGGCCAGTGCCTCACTCGACATAGCCGAGCCTTTTTAGGTGGCCGAACATCACGGCTTCTGCCTCGTTGCGCTTGGCGATCAGGTCTTGCAGCTTGGCGACTTCCGCCGCGACATCGACGGCCTCGGCATCCGCCCCGGTCTGCACATAACGGCTGATGTTGAGGTTATGGCCGTTGGCGGCGATCTCTTCCACGGGCACGACGCGGGCCAGCTTGTCAATGTCGGCGAAGGCATGGACGGCATCGGCCAACGTGCGGACATGATCGTCGGTCAGGAAGTTCTGCGCCTTGCCCGGCTGGAAGGTCACATCGCCGTTGACGATCAGCACCTTGCCTCGCCGCTCGGCAGGCTTGGCCTTGCGGCATACGAGGATCGCAGCCGGGATGCCCGCGCCGTAGAACAGATTGGGAGCGAGACCCACGACCGCCTCGATCACGTCGGCATCCAGCATGGCCTGCCTGATCCGACCCTCGGCTCCGCCACGGAACAACACGCCATGCGGTACGACCACCGCCAGCATCCCGTCATCCTTCAGGCTGGCAAGCATGTGCTGCACGAAAGCTAGGTCGCCATAACCCTTGGGCGGGCAACCATAGGCATCGCGCCCGAACGGATCGCCGTTCTGCCAGACATCGTAGCCCCACACCTTTTCCGAGAACGGCGGGTTGGCCAGCACCCGGTCATAGGCCCCGATGCCCTCCACGAACTCGCGGGCTTTGGGGTCATACCGCTTGGGGGACAGGATGGTGTCCCCCTTGGCAATGAACGCATCATCTACGTTGTGCAGGAACAGGTTGATCTCGGCGATGCCCCATGTGGCGAAGTTCTTCTCCTGCCCATAGAGTGACAGGGTGCGGGCATCCTCGCCGCGATCCTTCAGATACTGCACCGCCTCCAGCAGCATGCCGCCAGAGCCGCAGGTGGGATCGTAGATCGACATGCCGGTGCGCGGCTCGACGATCTCGACCATCAGACGCACGATCTGCCGGGGCGTGTAGAACTCACCGCCCTTCTTGCCCGCCCCTTCCGCGAACATCTTGATCAGGTAGAGGTAGGCATCGCCCAGCATGTCGGCGGGCACATCGGCATTGCGCAGCCTGTGCTTCTCGAAGTGCGACAGCAGCCTTTCCAGCAGGGCGTCGGAGAAGCGATCCTGATTGGCGAAGTCCACATCGCCGAACACCCCGCGCAGCCGCAGGTTGGCATCTTCGATAGCCGCCAGCGCATTATTCAGTCGCTGGCCGATCTGCGTGGATTGCTGGCGCACGGCCTCCCAGCGGTGCTCCTTGGGGATGTGGAAGCGGTGCTCGTCTGGGTCGGCGGCTTCCTCGCGGTCGCCCGTCTCAGCGAGCAGGGCCTCATACTCCTCGTCCCACACGTCGCACAGCCGCTTATAGAACAGGAGACCGAAGATATACTGCTTGTAGTCCCCGGCATCCACCGTGCCGCGCAATATGTCCGCCGCACCCCAAAGGTGACGTTCGAGGTCGGCTTGTGTCAGTATTGGCATTGATCCCCCAGAAGTCTGGCTCCTCCCTGAGCCACATAGCTTGTTCACTGAATGATCCGATAGCAGCGCCGAGGATTATTGGCGACACAAAGGAACCGAAAAAACGAGCGTGCAATTAATTGCACGCTGCGAAGAGCGGCTCGCCAGATCGTTTTTAGGCTCTGATAAGTGAAGGTTATCAGAGGCTAGATGAGCTTGTCAGGCTGCGTCCTTCAATCGACGAACAGGCGGCTGTTCGTGTTGCCGGGCGCGCCACAGATCATAATTCGCCTGCATGGCAAGCCATGCCCGCGCCGTGCTTGCGCCTGCCTGTTCGAGTCGCACCGCGAGATCGGGGCTGATCGCAGCCTTGCCGTTCAGCACACGCGACAGGGCAACCCGCGACATGGCGAGCCGCTCGGCTGCCTCGGTAACGGACAGGCCCAGCGCCGTGATGACCTCATCGCGGAGCAGTTCGCCGGGGTGGGGAGGATTGTGCATCATCGTGATTGTCTCAATGGTCATGGGGGCCTCAATGGTAATCCTGATAATCGACAAGCTCGGCGTCGGTGCCGACAAAGCGGAAGGTGACACGCCAGTTGCCATTGACCCAGATCGACCAATGGTCCTTCAGGTCGACCTTCAACGGGTGCAGCTTGAAGGATGGCAGGTTCATGTCCTCCGGCCCTGCCGCGACATCGAACAGTCCCAAGATGTTTCGGAGCTTCTTCACATGGGAAGCTTGAACGCCCTTCGTCGTGCCAGTGCGATAGAAGGCTTCAAGTCCCTTGTGCCGAAATCCGATTATCATGACGCACTGTATCGCGTTGCGTTACAAGATGCAAGGCCGTGACACGCCCTGCATCGCAACCACCAGCCCGCGATCGTCTCCGGCCCTCCCATTGTCCCTGGCTGGTCGATCCTATGGTCCATTGAATGATCGGCCGGACACGCAATGTCTGATTGACTGGATGGCCGACCTTTCGCACACTCGCTGTTCGCTGATCGAACAGGAGAGAATGTCGTGACAAATAAAGCTCGTCTCGAAGCGCAACTGGCAGAACTCAAGGAGCGATTAGGGCACGTCGAAACGGATTTGGCCGAACCACTCAACGCCGACGCCTCCGAGCAGGCGGTGGAGGTGCAGGACGATGCGTCTTTGGAGGCTCAGGCGCTGCTGATCCATCGCGACATGGCCTCGATCAACCGGGCCTTGCTCCGCATTGAAAACGGCACCTATGGTGAATGCGTGCGCTGTGGCGATGCTATTGCCCCGGCTCGTCTTGAAGTGCGCCCGGAAGCGGCACTGTGCATCGACTGCGCTCGCAAGGAGCAGTGAGGCAGGCGATGTTGCACATCATATTATAGCACCGCGCCTGCCGCGTTGTCGGTGAAGTGGACTTGTAACGGTTTTGTGCCGGTCACTTGAGAGTTTAAAGCTCGTTCAAG
>CAZIVW010000011.1:52800-93318 GCA_964542975.1 uncultured Sphingopyxis sp. | reverse complement strand
GCCTTTTGCATGCTGGGCATCAATGCGCTTTTGACCGCCACCCAAGGCAGCAGCAGCACGGCGGGCTTCCATTTCAGCGATATTCGCGGACACGTGGGCACTCTCCATCCAAACCAATGGGCCTTCAAATCCGATGGTCCGAACAATCACGGAACCATCAAAACCAAGCGGGCCATTCCGAGCAAAAGCCCATATGGGCCAATTGGGGCCATTTGCGCATAGCTATGCGATGATGCAAGTGCGAACTTGCAAAGTTGCAAAGTCTCAGTTTGCAAAGTTTCAAAATTACACTAGAGGACAAGCCACAGAAGCCGCATAAGAAAAGTGAAGAAACCATGTCTCGCCAACGGATATTTGCCGGACCGCGCTTGAAACAATTGCGGCAAGAACGCGACATTAAACAGGCTGATTTCGCGGCGACATTGGGCATTTCGACCTCTTATCTCAGCCAGATTGAGCATGATGACCGTCCGCTGACCCCCAATTTGTTGGAAAGATTGCAAAGCTTATTTCCCATGGAATGGGAAGAAGTGACAACGGAAAGCAGCCATCGCCGCCTCGGCGCGTTGCGCGAAGCGGTGTCGGACCCGCTATTTTCCAGCCAATATTTAACCGCCGAACAGTTGGAACGCGCCGCATTGCAACAACCCCAACTGGCCGATCATTTTATCACCCTGCATGCGGCCTATCGCCGCGCAGGGCAACGGTTGGAAATGATTGACGAAGCCCTGACGGGCGGCACCGCCGAGGGAAGCCGCCTGCCGTGGGAAGAAGTGCGCGATTGGTTTCATGACGCCGGAAATTATGTGAACAGCATTGATTGCGCGGCAGAAAATCTGTCGGCGCGGATGCGTGGAATGCTGCCATCCCCCACCATGGAGTCGATGGACCGCCACTTAAAAATTAATTTTGGCGTATCAACCGCTTTTCGCCCCACCGCCGCGCTGCGGGAATATGACGCCACCATGCGGCATTTGATGATCGACCCTAGCCAGCCCGAGGAAAGTCGGCGTTTTCAAATGGCGCATCAATTGGGGTCCTTGGCATTGGCGCGGGAAATTGACGCGATTGTGGAGGCATCGCCCCTGCGCACGGCGGCGGCGCGGCAATTGCTGCATGTTGGCTTGGCCAATTATGCGGCGGGCGCCATTTTGATGCCATATGGCTTGTTTCGGGAAAATGCCCGCGCCGTGCGGCATGACATCGACCAAATAAGGCTGACCTTTGGGGTCAGCTTTGAACAAGTATGCCACCGTCTATCGACCTTGCAGCGGCCCGGTGAACGCGGCATCCCAATGTTTTTCTGCCGCGTGGACATGGCGGGCAATGTCACAAAGCGCCATTCGGCGACGCGCCTGCAATTTGCGCGCTTTGGCGGGTCCTGCCCCTTGTGGGTCGCGCACCAAGCCGCCGCCAGCGCCGACCGCATCTTGTTCCAATTGGCCGAAACACCCGATGGCTTACGTTATGTGGTGATGGCCAAGGGATTGGTAAAAGCCTCGCCCAGCTATGGCCGGACACCGCGCCGCTATGCCGTCAGTCTGGGATGCGAAGCGCAATATGCCAGCGATTTCATTTATGCCGACGGCGTTGATGTGAAGGCGGGGCACAGCGCGGCGCGGATTGGCCTGTCCTGCCGCATTTGCCCGCGCGACGATTGCGACCAACGGGCCTTTCCGCCCAGCGACCGACCGATATTGGTCGACCCTGACCGCAGGGGCTATGTGCCTTATAAGATTGGCTAGGATCAGAACCCTAATATGCTGGCCGCGCCCATTTTGGGCGATGGGGCACAGCGGTTCAGGGCAAAGAACAGTGGCGGGGCGACCCAATCGCCCCGCCCCCATTTTATTTCATCAACACCAATTCTTCGGCCATGCTGGGGTGCAGCGCAACGGTGGCGTCAAAATCCGCTTTGGTCAGGCCAGCCTTGACCGCAATGGCCGCTGCTTGCAGAATTTCTGGCGATTCCGGCCCAATCATGTGCAGGCCAACCACCTTGTCGGTGGCCCCATCGACAATCATTTTATACAGCGCGCGCTGGCTGTTGCCGACAAAGGCATTTTTCATGGCGCGAAAATCGCTGGTGTAAATTTGAACGTCCACCCCCTGCTCGCGCGCCTCTGCCTCCGTCAGGCCAACCGCGCCGATGGGCGGGTTGCTGAACACGGCGCTGGGAATATTGCTGTAATCCACGCGGACATTTTTCCCGCCAAAACGATTATCGGCAAAAGCATGGCCTTCGCGAATGGCAACGGGCGTTAATTGCACGCGATTGGTGACATCACCCACCGCGAAAATGCTATCAACCGATGTTGTCCATTGGTCATCAACAATCACCGCCCCTTGGGCATCGACCGCCACGCCAACATCCGACAGGCCCAAGCCCTTGCTGTTCGGCACACGCCCAGCGGCGACCAACACGCTGTCCACATCAAGCGGATCACCCGATGTCAAATGCACGCGCAGCGAGCCATCATCTTGCTTTTCAATCGACTGAATTTCCGTGTAGAATTGGAAATTCATGCCTTTTTCGGTGGAAATTTGCAGCAACCGCTCGGCGATCTGGTCATCATAGCCGCGCAAAATACGGTCCCCGCGATTGATAACGGTCACATCGCTGCCCAGCGCGTGAAAAATCCCCGCAAATTCATTGGCGATATATCCGCCGCCCGCGATCAAAATTCGGCGGGGAAGTTCCGGCAAGTGAAAAATTTCATTCGATGTCAGCGCATATTCGCGGCCCGCAAAATCGGGAATATGGGGCCAGCCGCCGGTGGCGATCAAAATGGTTCCGGCGGTGACCTCTTGCCCGCTAGCCAGCCGCACTGTGTTCGGACCCGCTATGCTGGCATGTTCGGCGAATAATGTGACCTTATTGTTGGCCAAGGTTTGACCATAAAGCCCCTCAAGCCGGGTCACTTCATTGGCGACATTGTCCCGCAATGTTGCCCAGTCAAATGTCGCCCCGCTGGCGTCCCAGCCAAAGCTTTTGGCGTCCTGCAAATCTCCGGCAAAATGTGACGCATAGACCAGCAATTTCTTGGGAACACAGCCGCGAATAACGCAGGTTCCGCCAACGCGGTGATCCTCGGCAATCGCCACGCGCGCGCCGTGCGATGACGCCACACGCGACGCCCGCACACCGCCCGAACCTGCGCCAATGATGAACAGATCAAAATCAAATTCGGGCATGTAAACAACCTTCTTTTTGGGGATTTTCACGTCATGGTGCGGGCGTTGCCCCTTGCATTCGCCCTATGTGGTGCGCGGCGGACGATATGCCAAGCCATTGCCGCGCAGGAAACAGGCTTGGCCCTATTCTTTTTCAGGTCGCCCCTATTCCGCCTGTGTGGCCGCCGCCAACAAAGCCAAAGTCGCCGCATCAAATTGCGCGGTTCCCTCGCTCAGGCTTTTGGCCAATTCCTTGCCCAATTGGACGCCAAATTGGTCAAAGGGATTGATGCCCAGCAACACCGCATTGCAAAATGTGCGATGTTCGTAAAAAGCGATCAGCGCGCCCAAGCTACGCGGCGTAACATTTTCCAGCAAAATGGTCGTGGACGGTCGGTCGCCGGGATAGCGGCGGGCGGGATCGTCACTGGCGCGCCCTGCCATTAAAGCGGCCCCTTGGGCGATGCAATTGGCGACCAGCATTTCATGATGCGGATCGTCAAGCCCATGATCAGGATAGCGCGCGACGATGAACTCCACGGGCACCAAATGCGTGCCTTGATGCAGCAATTGGAACACCGCATGTTGGGCATCGGTCCCCACCCCGCCCCATGTGATCGGCGCGCTTTTCAGGGTTAAACTTTGGCCATCGGTGGTGACGGACTTGCCGTTGGATTCCATTTCCAACTGCTGCAAATAGCTGGGCAGCAAGCGCAAGCGTTCATCATATGCAAAAACGCCCCGACTTTGCGCGCCCATACGGTTGGCATAAAGCTGGTCGGCATAGGCGGCCAGCAAGCAAATATTGTCCGCGCCATCCGCCAAGCGGAAATGGCGGTCCATTTCGGCAGCGCCTTCTAATAATTCAGCAAAGCCTTCCCAGCCCAAAGCCAAGGCGACCGGAAAGCCAATGGACGACCATAAGGAATATCGCCCACCCACAGTTTCGCTGAACGGCAAGACGCGGGTTTCATCAATGCCCCATTCCAACGCTTTATCAGGCGCAGAGGTCAGCGCGATAAAGCGGCCCATCGGGTCTTCCACGCCGTGGTCGGTCAACCATTGCAGTGCCGATACGGCATTGACCATGGTTTCTGCGGTCGCAAAGCTTTTGGACGCCACCGCCACCAACGTATGGGCGGGGTCGAAACGTTTGAATACAGCCTCCAACGCCGCGCCATCGACATTGGACACCACCGCAACATCATAATGTCCCGCATCGCGGGCCAATGCGTCGACCAGCAGGTCCGGCCCCAAAGCGGAACCGCCAATTCCGATGTGCAATATGTGCCGAATTTCCCCAAAGGCTTCGGCTTCGATCACATCGACCAACATGCGCATACGATGTTGCAGCATTTGGGCGTGATAGACGCTGTCGGGTGCGCCATCGCCGCGTTCGGCCATATGTTCGGCGGCGCGCTGTTCGCTGGGGTTGACAATATCCCCCGCAAATAAGGCGCGGCGATGATCGGCAAAATTTTGCTGTGCGGCGATATTCGCAAATATTTCCAAGACCGCATCATCCAAATGGGTCTTGGTAAAGTCAAAGCGAATGTCCGCGACATGGTGCACGAACTGGTCGATGCGCGCTGTTGGGTTGCTGTCGATCAAATATTTGATCTGTTGCGGCTGCCATTGCTGCAAAGCCTGCCAGTGCGGATCCGCGCGCGTCATCATAATTCCCTTTTCCATCGCACTCTATCGACGTCCTATTTTCGACAAAATGCAAATCGGGATACGCTGCATCATGTAAAGACGGGCATGTAAAATGACCCTTAGGGCACATGCCGTCAAAAACCAAGCTAGGCACCGTATCAATTTGATCCAAGTTTATGCGAGCCATCGCCACGAATCCAGCTTTCAAAACGGATATTTGCTTGACGCGCAGACCTATTCATCGCCAATGACCCCATGACCGAAATTCGCACTGCACCGTCTCAGCCCGCTGCACCCAGCAACATCGCTCCTCCGCCAGCGCCAGCCCCTCTGTCCGCCAAGGAAGAAGCGGTTGATACCATCCGCTTTTTGGCGATGCTGGCCATTGCGGTGCTGATCTTTCGCAGCTTCTTTTTGTCACCATTTAATATCCCATCGGAGTCGATGCAGCCGCGCTTGCTGATTGGCGATTATTTGTTGGTCAATAAAATGGCCTATGGATATTCCAAGCACAGCCTGCCGCTCAGTCTTCCGCTCATCCCAGGCCGCATTTTCCCTGCAACGCCAGAGCGCGGCGATGTGGCGGTATTCAAAGCGCCGCCCAGCGCGAAAAATGACTATATCAAACGGGTGATCGGTATTCCCGGTGACAGCGTGCAATTAATCGACGGCGTGGTCTGGCTGAACGGCCACCCATTGAAGCGCGAGCCGATGGAAGATTTCGTCATTCCCGTCACCCAAAATATGATCGATGCCGCGCGGCTGACCGGCACCCTGCCCTGCTATGCGCCGGAATTTGAAGATGTCGCCGCCGATGGTTCGCGCCTGTGCCGTTACAAGCAATATCGTGAAACCCTGCCCAGTGGCCGCAGCTATCCGATTTTGGATATCACGACCATCCGCGAAGATGATACGCCGCTGGTAATCGTGCCCGAAGGTCATTTGTTCATGATGGGCGACAATCGCGATCGCAGCGCCGACAGCCGTTTTCCGGCGGTGGACAATCAAGGCATTGGCTTGGTCCCCGAAGAAAATCTGGTGGGCAAAGCCTTGGTGAGCATGTTCTCCACCGACGGATCGGCAAGCTGGATCAACCCGATTAGCTGGCTGACCGCCACCCGTTGGGATCGGATTGGGGAAGGCTTTTGACCCCTGTCATCACACCAGAGGCGATTTTTGATATTACTGGCTTTCAGCCCCAAAAATTGGACATTTATCGGCAGGCCTTCACCCATGGCAGCAGCGGCGTGGGGGATTATCAACGGCTGGAATTTTTGGGCGATCGGGTGCTCGGCTTGGTTTTGGCGTCCGAACTCTATCGCCGCTACCCTGCCGCGGCCGAAGGCGAATTATCGTCCCGCCTCCATGCTTTGGCGTCGGGTGAAACCTGTGCCCGCATCGCCCATGGGCTGAAATTGCCAGCGCTTATTCATTTTGGCGCACAAGCCATTGGCGATGGCGGACGGCACAGCGACAATATTGCCGCCGACGTGATGGAAGCGGTGATTGGCGCTTTATGGCTGGATTTGGGTGACGAAGCCGCACGGGCCTTTATTGTGCGTCTGTGGGGTGATATGATTGCCGGACAGGTCGCTGCACCCAAACATCCCAAAGCGGCCTTGCAAGAATGGGCAGCGGCCCGTAAACGCCGCCCGCCGGAATATCGCATCGTCGCTCGTGATGGGCCGGACCATGCACCCCATTTTCGGATCAACGTTTCCATCGGCAAATTGGCCGAAGCGGAAGGCGAAGGTTCATCGAAACAGGCCGCAGAGAAAGCGGCTGCTGCCGCGCTGCTTGCGCGGCTGACCGAGGAAGAAAAGAAATGACGCAGCGCTGCGGTTTTGTAGCGGTTGTCGGCGCCCCCAATGCTGGCAAATCCACCCTTGTGAACGCTTTGGTTGGCCAAAAGGTCGCCATTGTCAGCGCCAAGGCGCAGACCACCCGCACCCGTTTGATGGGCGTCGCGATGGACGGCGACACCCAAATTGTCTTGATCGACACGCCGGGCATTTTTGCCCCCACCCGCCGCCTTGATCGGGCGATGGTTGCCGCCGCATGGGGCAGTTTGGAAGAAGCCGAGGCGATTTTGGTCGTCGTCGACGCCGCCGCCAAGCTGACGGGCCGTGTTGAGCGGGTGTTGGAAGGCGTGAAAAACCGCCCCGAAAAGAAATTTCTGGTGCTGAACAAGGTGGACCTGACCCGCAAGGACAAGCTGCTGACCATCGCCACCGAATTGAACGAACGCATGGGCTTTGATGAAACCTTCTTCATCTCCGCCAGCAATGATGACGGTGTCGCGCAGCTAAAGGGTATTTTGGCTGACATGATGCCCGAAGGCGTGTGGCATTTCCCCGAAGATGAGGTGAGCGACTCCCCCGAACGCACGCTGGCCGCCGAAATTACGCGCGAGCAATTATACCGCCAGTTGCACGAAGAATTACCTTATCAATCAACGGTTGAGACGGAATTATTCAAGTCGCGTCCCGATGGCAGCGCCGAAATTCATCAGCAAATTTTGGTGGCCCGCGACAATCAACGCGCCATTGTGCTGGGCAAGGGCGGATCGCGCATCAAGGAAATTGGATCGCGCGCCCGCGCAGAGATTGAGCAAACGCTCGACCGCAAGGTGCATTTATATCTGCACGTCAAGGTGAAGCCCAATTGGGATGAAGATCGCGGCGTTTATCGCGACATGGGCCTTGATTGGGTGGATTAAGCTCCATCCCATTGAGAAATAAAAAGGGCCGGTGGAGATTTCCACCGGCCCTTTTTTATGGCCTAGCCTGATGGGCGGGACATTTAATCCGCATCAAAGGGTGCGTCCGACGCAGTGTCGGCGTCAGCGGCAGCAGCCTTTTTCTTGGGCGCCGCTTTTTTCGCGGCGGTTTTGGGCTTGGCTGCGGCCTTTGTTTTGGTCGCGGGCTTGGCTTCGCCATCCGCCGCCTTCTTGGGCGCTGCTTTTTTGGCGGGCGCTTTCTTCGCTGCGGCTTTTTTCTTGGGTTTTGCGGGGCCCTTGGCGGCCTTGGCGTCGATCAGTTCTACCGCTTGTTCGGCGGTCAGCGCATCGGGTTCCATCGATTTGGGGATGGTCGCATTGGTCGTGCCATCGGTGACATAAGGCCCGAAACGGCCAGCGAGCAGCTTCATTTCGCCGCCGCTGATCGGGTGCGGACCAAAGACTTTCAGCGGTTCCACCTTGGCACGCCCGCCGCGTCCACCACCATTGGCGGCATCGGCGATACGCGCAACCGCTGCGTTCATGCCAATTTCAAATACTTCCGCTGTGCCGGTCAGCTTGGCATATTTGCCATCGTGCAACAAATAGGGACCATAGCGGCCAAGACCCGCCATGATCGGCTTGCTGCTTTCAGGATGGATACCAACTTCGCGCGGCAAGGCCAGCAATTTGCAGGCATATTCCAAGTCCAGCGCGTCGCTGGACACATCTTTGGGAATGGAGGAACGCTTGGCTTCTTTGCCCTCACCCAATTGGATATAGGGCCCGAAACGGCCGCTGCGGCGCGATACTTCTTCGCCGCTGTCGGGATCCACGCCCAGCACTTCCGGTCCATTATCGGCTTCACCATCGCTGCCGCCCGGCTGGGCAAATTTGCGGGTGAATTTGCATTCCGGATAGTTGCTGCACGCAATGAACGGCCCAAAACGGCCCCCGCGCAGCGCCAATCGGCCCACCGTGCAGGCTGGGCAAGCGCGTGGGTCATGGCCGTCGCCTTTGTCGGGGAACAGATATTCGCCCAAAAATTCGTCCAAAGCCGCCGTGATTTCGGACGGCTTTTGCTCCATCACTTCGCCCGTGCGCGGCTTGAAATCGCGCCAGAAGCGTTCCAGCACCTCTTGCCATTGGGCGCGGCCACCGGACACATCGTCCAGTTCATCTTCTAGGCCAGCGGTAAAATCATATTCCACATAGCGGTTAAAGAAGCGTTCTAGAAACGCTGTTAATAATCGCCCGCTTTCCTCTGGAATAAAGCGATTTTTTTCGACCCGCACATAGGCGCGGTCTTTCAACACTTGCAGGATGGACGCATAGGTTGATGGGCGGCCAATGCCCAATTCTTCCATCTTTTTAACAAGGCTGGCTTCTGAATAGCGCGGCGGCGGCTGGGTTTCATGCCCTTCCACTTCGACGCCCGTTTTCGCGGGCGTATCGCCCTTGTTCATGGCGGGCAGCAAACGACCATCTTCGTCATCCGCGCTATCGTCGCGGCTTTCGTCATAAAGCGCCAAGAAACCCGGGAACTTCACCACTTGTCCGGTGGCGCGCATCACGGTTTTTCCGGTGCCATCCGCCAAATCAACGCTGGTGCGTTCCAGACGGGCCGAGGCCATTTGGCTGGCCAAGGCGCGCTTCCAAATCAATTCATACAGGCGCGCATGATCGCCGCTGCCGACCTTGTCCTTGGAAAAATCGGTGGGACGAATGGCTTCGTGCGCTTCTTGGGCGTTTTTCGCTTTGGTCTGATATTGGCGGGGCTTTTCGGGAACATAGCTTCCGTCATAGCGGTCCGAAATGGCTTTGCGGGCGGCGCTGATCGCGCTGCCGTCCATTTGCACACCATCGGTACGCATATAGGTGATCGCGCCATCTTCATACAGGCCCTGCGCCACGCGCATCGTGTGGCTGGCCGAAAAGCCCAGCTTGCGCGCCGCTTCTTGTTGCAGGGTCGATGTGGTGAAGGGCGGCGGCGGATTGCGGGTCAGCGGCTTGGTTTCGACACCGTCGACGGTGAACAGCCCAGCCTTGACGTCGGCTTCGGCGGCGCGGGCGTCCGCCTCGCTTTTGATCGATAGACGTTCAATCTTGTCCCCGCGCCAGCGCGACAGGCGCGCCTTGAACGGCGTGCCTCCCATTTCAAACAAGCCTGTGACCGACCAATATTGTTGCGGCACAAAGGCTTCGATTTCGCGTTCCCGTTCCACCACCAAGCGCAGCGAAACCGATTGCACACGGCCCGCCGATTTTGCGCCCGGCAATTTGCGCCACAAGACCGGCGACAGGGTGAAACCGACCAGATAGTCGAGCGCACGGCGCGCGCGATAGGCGTCGATCAAATCATCGTCCAAATCGCGTGGCTGGGCCATTGCCTGCGTCACCGCTTGCTTGGTGATCGCGTTAAAGGTCACGCGCTGAACATTGTCCGGCAATGCTTTTTTGGACCGCAGCAATTCGCGCACATGCCAGCTAATCGCTTCCCCTTCGCGATCAGGGTCAGTCGCGAGGATCAATCGATCAGCCTTTTTGGCCGCGTCCTGAATTTCCTTCAGGCGCTTCGCCTTGTCGGGATAAAGCTGCCATTCCATGGCAAAGCCTTCGTCAGGATTGACGGAACCATCCTTGGGCGGCAGGTCGCGAACATGGCCATAGGATGCCAAAACTTTGAAATCGCTGCCAAGATATTTTTCAATTGTCTTCGCCTTAGCGGGCGATTCCACGATAACCAATTGCATTGAAATTCCGTTCCCCGGGAACTTGTGGGTCTTATGCGCGATGTTGCCGACCCTGCTACCGCCCCGTCAAGCGTGATTTACACACAGATTGGGCGGTATCAGGATTTGGCAAGGGGAAGCGCACCGAAATGCGTTTCCCATTTGGGTCGCTTGATGACAGTGTTAGGCGCTACTGCCAACGGAAATCATTCGGCAACGCACATTTTCCCTTATTATATTGACCCACGGTGCGAATAACCTCTCCCTGATCGGGTTCGATACGCTGTCCGCTGAGTTGGCTGTCAATCACGCGGCGCAGCAAGGCGTCCAAACGAGTGACGACATAACAAGCCACGGCAGGCGGCGCATGCGGATTGCCGACGCCGCTGTCATCGGTCAGGAATAAATAGCGGGACTGGGTGGCCGCCGCCATGGCGCGCATGACATATTCCGCCTTGTCACCAACCCCAGAGGCCGCGAGCGGGGTGATGTGGATATTTTTGGCGCGCGCCGCTTCGGCGGCCAGCCATGTGCGACCAAATTTATCATCATGCGGCGGCGCGTCGGCGACCAAGACCAAGGATTTCACACTGTCCGGCCGCCATGACGCGCCGACAGCTCGGACCAAGGCCTGATCCATCGCCTCGGGATAATCGCCGCCGCCGCTGGCACGTTGCTGGCCCAATATTTCATTGGCTCGACCGATATCGCGGTCAAAATCGATGGTTCGGGTGACATATTGGTCGCCATCATCGCGGTAAAAGACAAAGCCCACCCGCACGTCCAAATTGCGGTGCCGTTCCTTCAGGTCATCGACAATCGACGTCAGTTCCGCCTGCAAATATCGGATTTCGTCCGACATGCTGCCCGTGGTGTCGATGACCAGCATCAGGTCCAAAGCGCGGGCCTTTTCTGCGCCAGCTTGGGACGAGCGCAAGATAAGATTTTGCCCGCCATCCGCATTGCTGAGGCGCAGATTTTGGGTGCTCGTCAAACTGCGCCCATTTTTCGCGGCCTCTATCCGAATATCCGGACTGAGCCGGTCCAGCGCTGGGAAAAAATTAACGCGGCCATCCATTTGGGTGGTGAGGCTGAGGCTGTTTCCATCCGAACAATGCACCGTCACTTCGGCAAATGGAACAGCGCGCCCTGCCCTGTCTTGCACCGTGACGCTCAGCATCCGCCGCGTGTCGACATAGGGCAAATCGGGCAGGCTTTGCCCCAAATTGCTGTCCCGAACATAAGCGGCGTAAAGCTGGGAATTGAGCAAGTCATCATGTTCCCCCGCTGTCAGCAAGCCCGATTGCACCGGCGGCTGTCGCGGACGTGGGATGCGCGGGGGACGCACATCGGGCCGGACGGGCGAGGTTGCGCTGGGCGTAGCAGACGCCCCACTATGGTCGGCGGCGGCGACCCGCTCCATTGTAGCGGCTTTGCCCGTTGCCGCTGCCCGCGCGGTGCCCATGGCCACTGGGGGGGCCATGACAGCGCTTGGCGGTGGGGGTGGTGCTGGGGGTGGCGGAGGCGGCACTGATGCATCCGGATAGGATGGCTCTGCATGGGGGCGTAGTCGTGGCCCATCTGGGCTGCCCTGCTGCGGCTGCCAAGCAGCCTCTGGCGGCAAAATGGGTAAGGCCGCGGCGCGGCGGCAAAATCCTTGCGGCCTGCCCTGACGCTGCTCCGCGCTATGCGTCTGTACCGTGCGGCCTATGGCATCAGCGGAGACATCCAAGGGCGCGGCATATCCCATGGACACCATGCCCAGTCCGCTGCCAGAGATTAACGCCGCCAAGGCTGCGCCCGCTCGAACCGAAAAGTTCATCTCTCACCCTCCAATACCCGTGATACCCGCAATAGCCGTAGCGCAATATTTTGCCGCTCTGGTGGTGAACAGCAAGTGAACTTCGCTCCGAGAGTCTTCGTGCCGAATATGAGGCCGGAAGTGAGGGCTTCTCCAAAAGCATATCCTGCCATATGCTTTGGCAGATCGGGGGTGCCGCGCCATGCTATTCCCACATGGCAGCATGGTGGGATATGCTGATTTTTACGATGAAATATGAATTATAAAACATAGCAAAATAATAATGATATATTATAAGATATGGAAAAATAGATCATCTTATTCGCAGCAATCTTCTGATAAGGAAGAGGAGACTATGACGCCTACCCCTCTGGAAACAGCCTATAAGCAACGCTTGGTTAGCGCCGAAGAAGCGGTCGCCCTGATACCATCAGGGTCGAAAGTCGCCTTGGCACTGGGCGCGGGGCAGCCACCAGCCTTGATGGTCGCATTGGCCGATCGCGCGCGGCAAAAGCAGGTCGAGAATATTCGCCTGCATTATATGCTGACGACAGGCGTCGCGGCGTCCAGTGTGCTGGATTATGATGTGACGGATCGCTTGATCCCGATCAGCTTTTTTCATGGCGGAATTGAGCGCGCGTTGGACAAACGCCGCCGCGCCGAAGCTTTGGCCGCGCTGGACATTGTTCCTTGTCATTTCAGCCAAGTTCCGCGTTCTTTGGTGGAGCATGTGGGCGTCGACACGTTGCTGGCCACGGTTTCGCCCATGGATGCCAATGGGAATTTCAGCCTGGGCATCAGCGCGGATTATTCCGTTGCCGTGGCGCGCAAGAAAGGCATCCGCCTGATCTTGGAAGTGAATCCCAACATGCCTTATGTGCATGGGGACTGCTTGATCCCATTGTCCGATGTCACGGCTTTGGTGGAGCATCAGGCGGACTTGCCGCTGCTTCCTGCGGGTGCGCGCACCGCGACCGACGATAAAATCGGTGAAATCATCGCCGGATTGGTTCGCGATGGCGATTGCTTGCAAATGGGCATCGGCGCCCTGCCCGACGCCGTCTGTGCAGGGCTGGCGCATCATAAAAATTTGGGTATTCACACCGAAATGATGACCGGCGGCTTGGCCAATTTGATGAAGGCTGGCGTTGTCGACAACAGCCGCAAGCAAATTCATGCCGGACGCAGCCTCTTCACCTTTGCGATGGGGGATGCGTGGCTATATGATTATCTGAACGACAATCAATTGGCCGAGGCCCATCCGGTTGACTATGTGAACAACCCCTTCGTCATCGCCCAAAATGACAATATGGTGTCGGTCAACGCCACCTTGCAGATTGACCTGAACGGCGCGTGCAATTCGGAATTTATGAATGGCCGCCAATTCAGCGCAACGGGCGGTCAGGTGGACTTTGTGCGCGGGGCCTATGCGTCGCGCGGCGGACGGTCGATCATCGCCTGCCACTCTACGGCTGTCAAAGGCACGGTTTCGCGCATCACCCCCATGTTGGACGGCCCCGTGACGACCGGCCGCACTGACACCCATTTGGTGGTCACGGAATTTGGCTGGGTGGACCTGAAGGGCAAATCGGTGGCCGAGCGCGCCAAGGCGTTGATTAGCATCGCGCATCCTGATTTCCGCGAAGAATTGGAACGCTCTGCCTTTGATGCGGGATTATTTTCCGCGTCATAATTGGCTGTTTTAATCTTCATATTTAAGGATCACAAAAATCCCCCCGCTGCCGGAACGCAGCGGGGGGATTTCCATTGGGCCGCCCAGAATGGATAGACTTACTAGGTCAAGTCCGCGCAGCCCATGCGGGATACGCCTGTGGGATCAAAGCGGCTTGGTATTGCTGTCGATCAGCTTTTTCGCTTCGGCAATTGCGGCGGCGGTGGACAAAGTTTTGGCGTGGATTTCATCCCCCATCTCCAACAGTCGCGCGCTGATGATCGTACCGGTTTCAGCCTGTTCGGGGATGGCAATGCCGTTTTTGGCTTGGGCCACACGGCCCCATTCCGCGCGCACCGCTGCCCAATAATCTTTGGTTGACGCCCAATAAGCATCAGCGGCCTTGGTGTCATATTGATCATATTTGATATAATTGTTCAGCACATATTCCTGAACAATCGGCACCAACTTGCCATCCTTCAGGCCCAATTTCATATTGTCCTGCCAATGGATCCAGCCATCGGGCGATGGTTGGTGGCGGTTGATGCTATAATAACGATCATAGACCGGATTGCGCACGGCATCGCGGCGGGCCAAGGGACGCCATGTCCAATCTGACCGCCAGCGGCGCACGCCGCCTTGGGTTTGGAACGTGCCCCAACTGCCGTAACGCGGGCTGTCGTCGACTTGCCACACGGTTTGCGACCAGCCGCCCTTGCGCCGCGCTTCGGGCACATCCTGCCATGTCCATTGGTTGCGGTCGGAATAGACCAGCACCTTGGCAGGTTCATATTCCCAGTCCTGCCGCCAATGCTTGATGATATGCGATTTTCCGGCATCGTCCGTCATCACCAACATATGCTGCAAGCTGATCCGGCGGCCCGTATCTTCGATCACGCGGACAACTTCGTTACCGCCCGATCTTTTGGGTTCCAGAACCTCGTAATTCGGGTCCCAGCGCGTGCTTTCCTGCATATTGAAACTGACGCGGTAATTGCCCGCCATAGCCAAAATATCGGCGCGATCCTGTTCAAAATTGCCTTGGGTCTGCACCGTGGCAAAGGGTGGGTGGGCGCTGGCGGTGCCGGACAGGCTGATGCCCAAGACCAGAGAAGCCGCCATGGCGCATAAGCGAATTTTATGTTTTTTTCATGAAGCAAGTCCCTGTTTTAGAAGCGATAGCTGACGGAAACGCTGGCATTGCGGCCCGGCTGGGTGAAGGCGTCGGCCAGTTGCGGCGCAGCAATATTGGTCATGCTGGCGTTGCTTTGGCCCCGCACATCGCTCCACCAGCTATATTTTTTGTCCAAAATGTTAAATAGGCCTGCGCGCAGCGTCAGGGCATCAGTCAGCTTGGCAAAAGCCGTGGCATCCAAAATGGTAAAGCCATCGGGGCGATAGTCGGTGGCGGCGGCACGGCTGATTTCTTTGCGTTGGCTGTGGGTCAGGATAAGCTGCCCCCCAAAACGGCCGGAGGGCGCACGATAGCCGATACCGCCAACCAATTTCAGCGGATCAATGGTATCGAGCGGGGTTTTGGCGCCGCTTCCGTCCAGCACATCGCCATGCGCATAGGAAAGCGCCATCGTTCCATAAAGGCCGGAGCTTGCCCGTGCCTCAAACCGCGCTTCGGCGCCTTTGATCCGCACACGATCCAAATTGATGAATTGATATAATAATGGATCAGCCGATGTCCCCGTGCCGCCAATCTCTTCTTGGCTGATAAAATCCTGATAACGAGCGGAGAAACCCGTGACATCCAGACTAACGACATCGCTGTTATAGCGTATTCCGCCTTCGAAACTGGTGCTACGTTCCGGTTTCAAATTGGGGTTGGGAATGGTGCGATAGGAGAAAAATGGCGATGTCAGATTTTCGAAAAATTGGTTTACCTGCGACGGTTCGGGTGCCTTGAACCCCGTGCCATAATTGGCAAATAAGCGCAGCTTGTCGGTCAATTTCAGAACCGCCCCAAATTTCGGGGACAAGCGCGATCCGTCTTGTGCTGCGCTTTGGAATCCACCCAGCAATCCATCATCGCGCGGTGACAGATCATACCAGTCAAAACGCAGCGCGGGATAGAGCAGCAATTTGCCGTCCATCAGGGAAATTTCATCACCAACAAACAAGCCCGCGCGTGTAAAATCCGTCACGGGAAAGGCGCGAGTGGGGTAAATTTCACCCGCTGGCGGCGTGACGCCATCACGCAGGCCATGTTGGCGGGTTTTGCTGAAATCCCCGCCCAGCGTAATGGCATGATGCAAGGGGCCGGTGGCAAATTCCAAACGCGCGTCGGCGGCAGCGCCCCAGACGCGGTTTTCAAATGTGTTCAGCCGCTCCCGATCCGCCAAAATCGTGCGATCTTCGTCGGTGAATTGGCGATCCTCGCCATCCTGCCAATAGGTGGCAATACGGGCAAAGCGCAAAGTCCCCTCGCCCTCCCACGTCCAGTCCAGCGACAGCCGCTTGCGTTCGCTACTGTCTTTGGCCTGCAACAAATCCACGGATGAGCTGAGATTAGATAGGCCGTCGGTGAACAAATATGTGTCCATATATTCGCCGGTCAGGCGCAATTTATGGCCGTTAGATGGATCATAAACAATCCGCGCCAGCGCGGCATTGCTGTGGCCATCTTGGGGATTGGCCTTGGTTCGTGTAGCGCCCGTACCGCCGACATCGCCTTTGGTTTTCAATTCCTTCATATCGCGGCGGGTATAAGCGACCATGGCGGACCAATCGCCGCTGCGTCCTGCAACGATCGCGGATTGCGAAAATTCATTGTCCGCGCTGGCATAGGATGTGCGAAGCGATCCCCCAATGTCGCGGCCCTTTTCGATAAAATCTTGGGGGTCAGCGGTTATGAAGCTGACAGCACCAGCCAAGCCATCGCTGCCATATAAGGCAGAGGATGGACCGCGCAAAATTTCGACCGATTTAATCAAGCCCAGATCGACATAATCCCCCCGTCCGGCCGATTGCGCGCCGAAACTGAAACCATCGGGCACACGAATGCCATCCACCTGAATAAGCACACGGTTTCCGCCAATACCGCGAATATTAAATCCTTCATTGCCCGCGCGTCCGGTCGAACTGCCCGCCGCATTAAAACGCGCAGGCGCACGGCGGACGCTGACCCCCGGTTCAAAACGGACCAAATCCCGAATGTCGGTCGCCAATTCATCGGCGATTTTTTCGGCATCAATCACCGTGACAGTCACAGGCACGTCAGCCGCCAGAACCGGCGCACCGCGCGTCGCGCTGACCACAATTTGGTTCTTGCGCGCCAACCAATATTGGCCGTCATTATCCTGTGCCAAGGCCGGAACGGTATGGATGGATGCGGCACCCAGCAAAGCGACCGTCACGGCGCGGCGGCCCATGGCGGATGATGATAGCAACGTCAAAACTTTACCCCTTATTGCGATTGATTCGCATTCACGAGTTAAGCGTGCGCATTTTGAGCGTCAATATATTTAATAATGATTCCTAATAGCATTAATTTTCACTGATCATTCACGCCGCTATATTACCCCTAATTTTCAGTAAATTTCTGCGCCCCTGTCCCCAAATATGATGGAGCAAATTTACCCTGATAAAATTCTTCCCCGCCAATTTTTGATATGATAAAAAGAACAAACCATGATCAAGAATGATGAGCCACCCCTTTGCCCCTTTCCCTTACGCCTGTCGCGGGTGCATGAAGTCATAGGCCCTGCGGCTTATAGTTTTGGCCTTATCAGCGCCCATCATGCGGGGCTGCCCATGCTATGGATCCGCAAGGCAGGCTTGGCTTCGAACCTGTTCCCCCAAGGCATTGCCGCCTTTTTATCGCCTGACCAGATTTTGCTAGCCCGCCCCGCCGATCAAACAGACAGTCTGGCCGTGGCCGAGGAAGCGTTGAAGGATAAGGCGCTAAAATCGGTGGTGCTGGAAAGTCAGGCCCCCTTAAATTTGCGCGAAGGGCGGCGTTTGCAACTGGCCGCCCAAAGCGGCGGTGGCATGGGATTATGCCTGATCCGCGATGGTATGGGGTCCAATGCTGCAGAAACACGGTGGATATGCTCCCCCCTCTATGACCCACAAGGCGATGGGGCCTTAGAAGACTCGACATGGATGCGGTGGGAATGTATAAAGAACAAATCAGGAACAATTGGAGCATGGCATGTTCGCTGGGACCGGACGGCGCATCGTCTGCATATGGTGCCCGCGCCTTCCCACAGAGCGAGCCCTGCGCCACAAGAGAGATAGGACAAATGGCGGCCCTGCGGCCCAAGCAGGTGATCCGTCCCGTCCCTTGGCTTTGATTGGGACACAGGGGCAGCATGAACGGATATATTGCCTGAATGCGGCGGCAGAGCAGGCTGGGCTGCATATCGGCATGGCGGTGACACAGGCCCGCGCTTTGTGCCGCAACCTGACCCTATGGCCAGCCTGCCCCGATGACGATGCACAATTTTTGCAGAAACTGCGCCGCTGGACCCAATATTATACGCCATGGGCCAGCAGTGATGGCAGTGATGGCTTGTTGCTGGACGTGACGGGTTCCGACCATTTGTTCGGTGGCGAAGAAATGATGCTGGCCGATATACGCCGCCGCTTGACCGCCATGGGCTTGTCCTGCCGATTGGCTTTGGCGGATACACGCGGCGCGGCATGGGCCTTGGCCCATTATCATGAAGCCATTACGCTGGCAGGCGAAACAGACGCCATTGCGCCAGTGGGCGAAACATATGCCTATATTCAAAATCTGCCTGTCGCGGCCTTGCGCTTGGACCCGGATATGGTGGTGGCGCTCCAGCGATTGGGCCTGCGCCGTATCGCGGATTTACAGACCACCGCCCGCGCCCCGCTGGCCCGTCGTTTTGGGCCAGATTTATTGGCCAAATTGGATCAGGCAATGGGTCTGCGCCCCGAACCCATGTCCCCTGATGCCGATCCGCCCCATTATGCCGCCAGCATGACCTTGGCCGAACCCATTGGCTTGTTGGATGATCTGACGCGGGGGCTGGGGGTGCTGCTAGACCGGCTGTGTGCCAAATTGGCCAGCCAACATATGGGGATGCGCGCCATGGAATTGGTGCTGCGCCGCGTCGACAAAGCCTCGCTCACCCTGCCCTTGCGTCTGGCCGCGCCTATGCGCGACAAGGATTGGATTTTGCCGCTTTTTTCGCGGCAATTGGACATGGTCGACAGCGGCTTTGGCATTGACCAATTGCGCCTGCGCGCCGTGCAAGTCGAACCTTTGGCGATGGAACAGATGGGCGCCGATGCAGTGCCAGACCTGAATGATCTGATCACCCGCATTGGCACCCGCATTGGGTTGGATAATATCCAGCGCTTTGTTCCATATGACAGCCATTGGCCCGAGCGCAGCTTTGCTTTGACGCCCGCGACATCTTGTGGCGGGCGCGGGCCCAGCATTTGGCGCAGCCATTATTTGCGCCCCACTTGCTTATTCCCGCCCGAACCCCTTTACGCCCATCATGACGGCCATCGCGGCCCGCCTGCGGAATTTCAATGGCGGCGCGATATTTTCACCATTGCCAAGGCCAGCGGGCCAGAACGTATCGCGCCCGAATGGTGGAACAGCGTACAATCCTTGCGGGATTATTGGTATGTCCAAACCCATCAAGGCCGCCGTTTGTGGATTTTCCACGCCCCCCAAGACAGACAATATAGCCAAGCATCCGGCTGGTATGTGCAGGGGGAATTTGCATGACGGGCTATGCCGAATTGTGCGTGACCAGCAATTTCACATTTCTGACCGGCGCATCCCACCCCGAGGAATATATGGTGAAGGCCCAGCAATTGGGGCTGGCGGCGGTGGCGATCACCGATGTTAATTCCTTGGCGGGTGTGGTGCGCGCATGGTCCGCGCGGGGAACGCTTGCCGCCGAATATCCGGATGCCGTTTTGCCGCAATTGATTGTCGGCAGCCGATTGGTTTTACAAGATTGCGCCGTGCAATGGGTCGCTTTGCCCACCAACAAAGCGGCATGGCAATCCTTGTCGCAATTGATCAGTCTGGGCAAAAGGCGCAGCGAAAAAGGCCAATGCACCCTTTATTGGGATGATCTGGTGCAATCTGCGCGGGGGATGATTTTGATCGCCATTCCGCCGCAAGATGGCTGGCAGCATGGGGGGGCTTCGCTGGGGTGGGACAAGGCCTTTGGTCCCATCAGCGATATGCAGCGCCGCTTTCCCGGCTGTGTCTATACTGGCGCTGCGCCGCGTTATGATGGCACCGATCAGGCATGGTTCAACGCCTGCGCCGATCTGGCTCTGCGCACATCCGCCCCGATGGTGGCGATTGGCGATGTCATGATGCACAGCGCCGCCCGCCGCCCTTTGGCCGATGTGCTGACCTGTATTCGCGAAGGGGTGACGATTGATCATATCGGCACCCGCGCCCTACCCAACAGCGAACGCCGCTTGAAAGGGGCGGGCGATATGGCCCGCCTGTTTCGCCATCACCCTGCCGCCATTCGGCGCAGTGTGGATATTGCCAATCGCTGTGCCTTTGATTTGGGGGAATTAAGCTACCAATATCCCAACGAAAATTTGGATGGCGAAAGCGCCCCGCAACGGCTGGAACGGCTGACGACGACCGGCCTTGCCCTGCGCTGTGACGGGGCGGTTCCGCCGCGCTATCAGCAATTGTTGGACAAGGAATTATCGGTGGTGGGGGAATTGGGCTATGCGCCCTATTTCTTGACCGTTCATGACATTGTTACCGAAGCCAAATCGCGGGGCATTTTATGCCAAGGGCGGGGGTCCGCGGCCAACAGCATCATTTGCTGGGCCTTGGGCATCACCGATGTCAGCCCCGATATGATTGGCATGGTATTTGAACGTTTTATATCACGTCACCGCGCCGAGCCGCCCGATATTGATGTCGATTTTGAACATGAACGGCGCGAGGAAATTTTCCAGTGGATCTATGAACGCTATGGCCGCGATCGGGCGGGATTATGCGCCACGGTCATCCATTTCCGTTCGCGCGCTGCCATTCGCGAAGTGGGCAAAGCCATGGGCCTGCCCAGCGAAGTGACATCGGGCCTGTCCAGCGCCATTTGGGGGCAAAGCGATGATGGCGTGCGGGCCGATGCCTTGGCCGCCATGGGGCTGAACCCCAAGGATCGGCGTTTGCGCCTGATGATCCAATTGGTCCAAGAAATCATCGGCTTCCCCCGTCATCTTAGCCAGCATGTCGGCGGCTTTGTGATTACGCAGGACCAGTTGGACGCCCTATGCCCGATTGGCAATGCAGCCATGGAGGACCGCACCTTCATAGAATGGGACAAGGATGATATTGACGCCCTGAAAATTTTGAAAATCGATATTTTGTCGCTGGGGATGCTGACCTGTATCCAAAAATCATTGGATTTATTACAATATCACGAAGGGATAGAGCATAGACTTTCCACTATTCCCCAAGAAGACCCCGCAACCTATGCGATGTTACAAGTCGCGGATGCCATTGGGGTGTTTCAGGTGGAAAGCCGCGCCCAGATGAATTTTCTGCCGCGCATGAAACCCGCCACCTTTTATGATCTGGTGATCGAGGTCGCAATTGTCCGCCCCGGTCCCATTCAAGGCGGTATGGTCAAACCCTATATCCGCCGCCGTCAGGGGTTGGAGGCGCCTGAACCTTTTGGCCCAGCCTTGGCGGCCATTACCGCCAAAACCCTTGGCGTTCCCTTGTTTCAGGAACAAGCGATGCAAATCGCACAAGTCGGCGCGGGCTATAGCGCGGAGGAAGCCGATCATTTGCGGCGATCGCTGGCATCCTTTCGCCGTATGGGGACGATTGGCGCGCATAAAGATCGCTTTATCAAGGGCATGTTGTCCAATGGTTATGCCCCATCAATTGCCGAGGCCTGCTTTGCGCAAATCGAAGGCTTTGCCGATTATGGCTTTCCTGAAAGCCATGCCGCCGCCTTTGCCATGCTGACCTATGTGTCATCATGGTTGAAATGCCACCATCCCGCCATCTTCACTTGTGCCTTGTTGAACAGCCAGCCGATGGGTTTTTACGCGCCTGCTCAATTGGTTCGGGATGCCCGTGATCATGGTGTCGAGGTTCGGCCCATCTGTGTTAATGCGTCCCAATGGGATAATCATTTGGAACGGCGCAGCGATGGGCGCTTGGCGCTCAGGTTGGGGATGCGTCAGATGAAATCCTTCAGCCAAACAGACGCCGACCAAATTGTGCGCCAGCGCCGCAATGGCTATTCCGACCCCGAAAGCCTGTGGCTGCGCACCGGTTTATCGCCCGCCATCTTGTCGCGCTTGGCCGAAGCCGATGCCTTTGCATCTATGGGTCTGACACGGCGCGATGCCTTATGGGCCGTCAAAGCCATTCGCACGCCCCAGCCCTTGCCTTTATTTGCCGACCCGCTGGACGGCGAGGCTGTACGCGAAGCCCCCGTCACCCTGCCCCCCATGCATTTGGGCGAGGAAGTGGTAGATGATTATGTCACCACCCGCATGACGCTGCGCGCCCACCCCATGGAATTGCTGCGCCATCAATTGGCGCAAAGCCCCTTGGGTCAAAAACATCCGATCACCGCCCATGACCAATTGGCCCATCTGCCCGACGGCGATTATAGCGTGTGCGGCTTGGTGATTACCCGCCAGCGCCCCGGCACAGCGTCCGGCGTGGTGTTTTTGACGCTGGAGGATGAAACGGGCGTCGCCAACATCGTTGTCTGGCCCGATTTATTGGAGGATCATCGACCAGCGGTAATGGGCGGACGCTTGCTGCGCGTCACAGGGGAATTGCAAAAAGAAGGCATCGTCACCCATATTATTGCCAAAAAAATAGAGGATTTATCATCGGCCTTGTCATGGCTGGGCCACCCCATGGACGATATGGTCGGCCAAACCATAGCCCAAGCCGACGAAGCCCCCCGTCCCCGCAAAATCAGCGCCCGCCATCCCCGCGAACAAGCCAAGCATTTATTCCCCAGCCGCGATTTTCATTAACCCCCTTTTCGCGCTCCCCCGTTTTCGTGGCCCCTGTTTTCGTGGCCCCCTGCGTCATTGCCCGCGATATTGCCCGCAATTATCGCCCATCATCATCCATCATCGGCACCAAATGAAATTGGTCGTCATATATCGCAAGACGCTTGCGGTTCGCGGCGCATGGGATATGGATTGCAGCCTGATTTGCGGTTCATGCCGTCGGCGTTGCCGCAAGGCTGCCGCTGCATGATATCCGTAGAATATGCGTGTGACGGAGCCATAATTTCGCGTGTTTGTTCGAGTTCCCAAACCCATTGCCGACCAAAGTTGGGTGGCCATTTTCACGACAACCGCGCTGGCGCTGATTGGCGCGGTCGCGATGTATTCGGTGGCGGGTGCATCGCTGTCGCCATGGGCAATGAACCATATGATCCGCTTCGCCCTGTTTTTGGGGCTGGCAATCGGCATCTCCTATGTCCCCGTCGCCTTTTACAAGCCCTTGGCCTATCCCGCGCTGGGCATCAGTATATTGTTGTTGCTGGGCGTCTTGACCTTGGGGGCCATTAAAGGGGGCGCGCGAAGCTGGATTGATTTGGGCTTCATGCAGCTTCAGCCCTCTGAATTTGTGCGAATTTCCTTGATATGTGTTTTGGCGCGCTATTTTGAACGCTTGCCGCCCGTGGATACGGATGGCTGGAACGCCGTCTGGCCGCCCTTGCTGATGACGGGCGTTCCCTTTTTAATGATTGCCGCACAGCCCGATTTGGGCACGGGTATGCTGTTGTTACTCAGTGCGATCATGCTGTGCTTTTTTGCTGGCCTGCCGATGAAATGGTTTGTGGGCGCGGGGGCGACGGTGGCGGCTGTTTTGCCGCTGATTTTCACCTTTTTGATGCAGCCCCACCAACAACGGCGCGTGACGATTTTCCTGAACCCCCAAGACGATCCTCTGGGCGCGGGCTATCATATTTCGCAATCGCTGATTGCGCTGGGTTCCGGCGGTATTTTCGGCAAAGGATTTTTGCAAGGCACCCAATCGCACCTGAATTATCTGCCTGAAAATCATACCGATTTCATCTATTCCGCGATTGTCGAGGAATGGGGCTTGGTAGGCGGATTGGTGGTGATTGGCCTGTTCGCGATCCTGATCCGATGGGGCACCAAAGTCGCCAATCGCGCCAACAGCCGATTTGAAAAATTATTTGTGGCGGGCCTGACCTGCAGCCTGTTCCTTTATATTGCGATCAACTTGATGATGGTGGTCGGACTGGCCCCTGTGGTGGGCATTCCTTTGCCGCTGGTTTCTTATGGCGGGTCGGCCATGTTGGCGGCGATGATTACCATTGGCGCGATCATGGGCGTCGACCGTGAAAACCGCAAATCATCACGGGATTATTCCTATTATCGATAGAAAGAACAATCGATAAAACCCTATAATATCGTGATGAATTACCCATATGCGGTTAAATGATGCATATCATGTCCAATGGCTATAGGCTTGCGCGAAGCGCGATCCGCTTTTAAAGCCGCCGCTTTTTGCAGGAGCAGCCAATTTATGGCCGATAATATGAACTTGTCCTTCACCGAAGACGAACTGGAAATGATCGTCGATGCCTTGGAAGCCGATATGGAAGGCTATATCGAAGCATCCAAGGACGCTCGCGACGCTGGCAATAAAGAAGATGTCGACACATTTTCCGAAGCTGCCGAGCGCATTCAGGCTTTGCTGACCCGCCTGCAACCGCTGGTCGGCTAAGCCCAGCCAAGGTCATTTCCGACCTGTAAAATGCCGCGGCCTGCACGATACAGCGCCGTGGCATTTTTCCATGACACCCCGTCCCCGCCACACAGATTGTGATGACCATTCTATATTAACATTAAGGTTGATTTATCTTTTCCTTCATCTAATTTTTCCACCATGAATGATGGAACGCCTGCCTGCGCCATCATCGTGGGGGATGAAAAAATGGGTCGTCATTACCGTCCTTTGGACGATCATTCGTGCCAACGGTCCCGCACACAGATTATGCATATGGTACGGTGGTTTTCCTCCCTCATGCTGGGGGCCAGCCTGCTGACATATGGTGCGGCACAGGCGCAATCCACGCCTGTTACATCCGGCCAAAGCGCCCCTCAATCCCAGCCCATTTCAACGGAAACCTTCGCCTCCCTGCCTTTTGCTGAAAAAGTCGGCCTGTCGCCCGATGGTCAATCCATGACCGGCCTGTTTAACATCGGCGGCGTGCAAAATATTGTTATTTCCGAAATATTTGGAAAAAATCCCAAGCGGGCTAGCTTCCAAGTCCCCGACATGAACGAGATTGATTGGATACGCTGGGTCGGCAATAATAATATCCTCGTTGGCCTGCGGGCGATGCACGGCGTCGAAGGCAGCAATTGGTATGTCCAGCGCATGATCGCCATTAACCGCGACAGCCGCAAGGTTACACGTTTGCTATGGGATGCTGGCGGCCAAATGGCATCGGATGTCATCTATGTTCCAACCGACGGCAGCCCGCATATTTTGGTGGCGGCCCAAGACAGTATTTACACCAACCAGCCGGAATTCTGGCCCGCGGTTTATCGTGTCAACATTAACACTGGCGGAAAAACGGTCATTCAGCGTGGCCGCACCAATTTATTATGGTGGGGTGCGGACGACCAAGGTCGCGTGCGAACGGGCCGTGTCTTTCAGGACGGCGGCGTCAAATCCACCCTATTATACCGACCGGACGGGTCCGGCATTTTGCGTTCCGTGGATCGGGCCAATTTGCTGAATGACGAGGAATTGAACATTCCGTTCCAATTTCTGGCCGGAAGCGACCATGCCTATATGCTGAATAGCGATGCCGATGGGCGCAATAGCATTGTCGAAATCAACATGTTAACCGGTAACATTGTTCGCACCATCTATGACAAATATCCCGTCAGCAATGTGATATTGGGGCCGAATGGGTCGAAATTGCTGGGTGCTCATGTTCAAAATCGCGAATATCCGGTGCATTGGTTTGACCCAGACATGGCCAAGCACCAACAATTTTTGAACGCGGCCTCCCCCGCCTCTGATGTCCGGATTATCAGCATGAATGACGACCAGAGCAAAATGCTGGTCAGGTTCAGCACCGCCGATAATCCCGGCTTGCTCTATTACTATGACGCCGAAGACCAAAGCTTAAGCAAGCTGGCATCGATGAACGAGAAATTGGGCGCGAAACGCCTGTCTCGTTCCAAATATATTCAATATAAAGCGCGTGACGGATTGCCCATTGAGGCAATCTTGACCATGCCACGCGGGCGCGAAGAGCAAAATCTGCCCATGATTATCTTGCCCCATGGCGGACCTTGGGCGCACGACCGTTTAGGCTATGATTATATCGTCCAATTTCTGGCGGAGCGGGGCTATGCGGTGCTGCAACCCAATTTTCGCGGCTCCACCGGCTATGGCAATAAATTTGAATGGGCGGGCCGTGGCCAAATGGGCTTGGCGATGCAGGATGATTTGACCGATGGCGTCCGCTGGGCGGTGGAACAAGGCATTGCCGACCCCAAACGCTTGTGCATCGTGGGGGCGTCCTATGGCGGATATGCGGCCATGTGGGGCATTGCCAAAGACCCTGACCTGTATCGCTGTGCCATTTCCATCAGCGGTGTTTCCAGCCTGCGCCGCGAAGTGAATGATTTTAACGGCGCCATCCATTCCCGCCTTTACCGCCAACAGTGGGAGAAAATGTCCGATAATTTTGACGCTGTGTCACCGATTAATGCCATCGGCCGCATATCTGCGCCCTTGCTGTTGGTGCATGGCAAGAAAGATGTGACGGTTGAACATGACCAATCATCGCGGATGCACAGCGCCATGACGCGGGCGGGAAAGCGGTCGCAGTTCACCTCTATTCCGCTGGCCGACCATTATTTCACCCGCGAAGCAGACCGATTGACCCTGCTCCGTGCGATGGAAAAATTTCTGGCGGAACATAATCCAGCCTATTTATAATGGACGACGCGGCTTGGCCGCGCCGTCCATTTTCGGTGCTATATAGTAAGCGCTGGATATCAGGCGCTGGGCGGGGCTTTGGATGCACGGTACATGGTTTCGGCCAGCCAACCGAATAACAAAGGCCGTGTGATGGTCATTTGATGCCCTTGTGACAAACAAGGTCCCATATGCGGCGTGACCTGCGCCAAGGCGTCCGCTTCGCTTTTGCCCAATTCGCGTGAAAAGAGCATCGCGGCGACATGTTGGGGTGCGGCCATCACCACGCATTGGGCAAAGCTGCGGGTGGCGATATAATGTTGCCCCTCGGCATCATTGGCATCCGCCAAGCTTGTATACTCCACGGCGTTCAGGGCCGGAACATTTTCCGCCCGCAAATAGGTCAGCCGCAGCAGTGCCAAAAAGCCGGCGCCCGCCATCAATTCGGCCGACAGCGCCAAATCTGCATCAAATAGGCATGATTGGCCACTGTTATCTTTGATAAATTTCGAATATGCGTCATGGCTCAGTTTCGGCACCGGATGGGCCGCGACCAGCGCCTCAAATTCCGGACGGTCGTCGGACACGCGGCACAAAGCAAAGCCATTTAGCGCCACCCGCGCGCGCTCGCCAGGGGTGGCCGATGGCAGATTTTCAACCCGCATCGGCGCTTGCTTGCTGATCCGGCTGGCCCGCACATGCGTGTCGCTGGGATCAATCGCGCCCTTTTTATTGTCCCATCGCTGAGCCTCTGCTGGCTGAGAGAGCGCTGCCACGGCCATCACCAACGCCGCTGATATGCCAAAACGCCCCAATATCTTCATCATGCACCTCGCCGCCCCGAAATCGAATAATCATTTAACATCACGTTCAAATTCGACATTATATAATAGGATATATCAGGCAAGCCCATATTGACCGCTGTCATGGCTTTCATCGGCTGCGATCCCATTTTTGCGGCGAGGCGATGTCCGCTTGGCCTGTGGCTTTAGCACCACTAGCCCAAGATAAAATGGATGAGCCGCCAATAGGCCAATTTAGAATATATCCTAAAGACAATAGGATGAGCAGCGAACCTATCCAAAAGCCATTGACCTAAATGCTTTTTGTAGAAAGAGACTTGCAAAAACTGTCCCTATAGGCTCCAAAATCGCGTGAAACGCACCGATTGTGTTGAAGAGAGCGGGACGGAATAGATAAATTCCTCCCCATCTGTTCGTTCACATCATCAATTGTGAAGTCAAAAGACCCGATATGAGCACCGAAAAACGCCACGCACACCCACCCCATTTTTTTGAATTCAAGTCCGGCGAATATTGGCCGACCGGCTTGGCGCGTAGTCCGTGGGATCGCCAATCCATTGCGGGCGGGCCGATCAGCGCGATTCTGGCCCATGGCGGGATGAATAGCGACTTGGATGCGGATTTTAGCATTGCTCGATTAACCGTTGATATTTTTGGAAAGGTTCCATTTGCGCCGCTACATATGCGCGTCGACGTGCTGCGCGATGGCCGCCAAACAAAGTTACACCGCGTAACTTTGATGGCCGCGAACAAGCCGGTGGCACAGGCGCATTTGCTGCGTGTGCGCAAAACGGACACGCCGGTTATTGAACCGGACATGCCCTACCCCCTGCCCGACAGCGTAGGCGACACGCAAAATACGACATCTTTTGGTATGTTGGGCGCCTTTCAAATCAAATTTATCGAAGGCGCGGCAGGCGTGCCAGGGCGCGCTGTGGCGTGGACGTCGATGGAGGCGGATATTGTCCTGCACCATCCCGCCACCGCCTTTGAACGGGCTGCTATGTTCAGCGATTATGGCAATGGTTTTGGGAATGCGACCGACGCACGGGAATGGAGCTTTGCCAATCTGGACATCACCATGCAATTTTTGCGGATGCCCGTGGGCCAGTGGATGTTGATCGACGCCGAAACCCATATGGCGGGCGATGGTCATGGCACGGCGCGCAATATTTTTGCTGATGAACAAGGGATTTTTGCGCGCGGTTTTCAGACCATATTTGTCGCGCCCGGTTATTTGTCCGAAGGGATTCCGGCTAGCTTTACCAGTGACGGGGTCATCCAACGTTGATGCACGGCTAATAGGCTAAAGATAAAAAACAAAAAGGGCTGGCCATATCTTCGGCCAGCCCTTTTTGATGACATGTAACGCCGCAGCCTATCAGGCGAAGTGAAGGCGGCGGTATTTTCCGCGAAAGAATAGCAGCGGGTCGCGATGCGGTTCAAATTGGGCGCGCACCACATGGCCGACCAAAATGAAATGATCGCCCGCATCGTGCAATGTTTGGCGTTCACATTCAAAGGATACCAAAGACCCATCCAGCAGTGGTACGCCCGTTTCGCCCATCGTCCAATCAATACCCGCAAAACGGTCTTCGACTTTGGATGCAAAGCGATTGGATGCCGGTTGCTGGCCAATTTGCAGCACATTGACGCCAAATTTCTGCGTCGCCTGCAGATGCGGCGCCGACCCTGCATTTTTGGCGATGCACACCAGCAACAAGGGCGGGTCCAAAGACACAGACGTAAAGCTGTTCGCCGTCATGCCAATTCCGTCACCATTTTCGCCGATGGCGGTGACAACGGTCACGCCTGTTGCAAACAGCCCCATGGCATCGCGCAAGGTGCGGGGGTCCGACCCCGACCGAAATTCGCGCGCATCCCGTGGGTGATTTTGTTCCAGAAATTCCAGCAATTGGCCCAGCAACGCTTCGTGCAAATCATCCGTTTCTGCGCCGTCCAGTTGCACAAATTTCGCCTGCGGGGCGTCTGATACCAAGGGCCCAATGGGTGTGGTGCCATTGTCTGGTGCCAAATCAAGGCCTTGCAATCCGCCAGCGATATAAAGCGAGGGAATATTTCCCAAATTTTTGCCATCAAGGCCCTGATCCACATGCAGATCAACGCCGATCAACCCCGCCGCCAAATGCGCGCCATCCTGTTGCAAAGCCCGCACCGCAATGGCTGCGCTGCGTCCGGCGGACAAAATGACGGGCCGCGAGACCATCTGCGCCAATATTGCGCGCAGATCATCCACATGCGGGAAATAATCTGTGGCAGCATTCAGATCGTCCGACGCCCGCAAATTCAGCATGACAACATGACGGCCCGACAACAGCAAGGCATCCGCAATGCTGCGCCATTCATGGATATTGGACGCGGCATCAGCGACCATCAAAACGGCAGGGTTTTTGGCGTCCCCCAGCAATTCGGCCTGCAGCGTCTGACCGCCAAATGCTTTAAACTGGATTGACGTCACACACACACCCACTCGGTTAATAGATAGAAATATTGCGCAGCCCTTTATCCGACGAATTTTATTCCTGTCGATAGGGGCAGATAGGAAAATCTGACCTTTTCAGTTCAGAGACATGCGCACAAGCGCCGCAGATAAGCCAGCGCAGGCGATGGGAATGATGCTCCATCGACATCATCCCCATCGCCAAACATGGATTACAATGCCGCAGGCCTTAAACGCGGAAGCTTTTCAGGCGCTGGTCCATCAAATCTTCGGCGTCCTTAATCATCCGGTCGATCAATTGCTGACAGGTCGGAATGTCATGGATCAGGCCCTGAACCATGCCAGCCCAGAACACCCCCTTCGTCAGATCACCACTTTGCAGCAGTTCACGACCAGCAGCACCCGCCACCAATTCTTGAACATCGCTGAATTGCGCATCCGGCTGTGACAGGCGGCGGACCACCTCTTCACTCACGGGGCTGCGGCCAACGCGGGCGGTGTTTTTGAAATTACGGAAAATCAAGAACGACCCACGTTCGTCATTGTTAACATAGGCTTGTTTGACATTGTCATGAATGGGGGCCTCGACCGTCGCGCAGAAACGGGTGCCCATATTTACACCCTCTGCGCCCAATGTCAGCGCCGCCAACAAGCCGCGACCATCGCCAAAACCGCCCGATGCCAGCATCGGGATTTTCACCTTGTCCGCTGCGGCGGGGATCAGGATCAGACCGGGAATATCATCTTCGCCGGGGTGGCCAGCACATTCGAAACCGTCGATCGAGATAATGTCACAGCCCGCTTTTTCCGCCGACAAGGCATGACGAACCGCGGTGCATTTGTGCAAAATGGTGATGCCATGTGGTTTCAGCATTTCCCAAATTTCGCGAACAGCCTGTGTGCCAGCGGTTTCCACCACCTTCACACCGCCATCGATAATCGCTTGGGCATAACCCTTATAATCCGGCGGATTGATGGTCGGGAATACGGTGATGTTCACGCCAAAGGGCTTGTCCGTCATCGAACGGCACCGCTCAATTTCTTCGCGCAAGGCTTGTGGGCTAGGCTGGGTCAGCGCGGTCAAAATGCCCAAGCCGCCAGCATTGGATACGGCGCTGGCCAATTCGGCATAACCAACGCTTTGCATGCCGCCTTGCACAATTGGATGCTCAATTTCCAACATGTCGGTGATGCGTGTTTTGAATGCCATCGAAACCTCTCCCCTTTAAACCCTATCATCTTTGCCCTGACGGCAAACATCCATATGGCCATGAATTAACTTGACGCTTACGTCAACGTCCGCAATTTGATGATCAACCAAACCCGTAAGGGAATCATCGGCCCAGACTTTGGAAATACGCCAAAAATGGACTGATGACATATAATCATATCTTTTGGAGAGACATTGGTGAGCGCACATATTCCCCCTATGGATCGGGCCGATATCATCGCGAAAAAGGTGGAGGATTTCGTCCGCACCGTGGTGATTCCCTATGAACAAGACACGCGCCGTGACCATCATGGGGCACCGACCGACGAATTGGTGCAGGAAATGCGCGAAAAGGCCCGCGCAGCCGGTGTTTTAACCCCGCATATATTGGGCGATGGTGATCATCTAACCCAACGCGAAACCGCCACCGTCCTGATCAAAAGCGGCCTGTCGCCGCTTGGCCCCTTGGCGGTGAACACTATGGCCCCCGACGAAGGCAATATGTACTTGCTGGGCAAGGTCGGCAGTGACCATCTGAAGAATAAATTTCTGAACAAATTGGTTGATGGCTCCACACGGTCGGCCTTTTTCATGACCGAGCCTGCCGACGAAGATGGCGCGGGATCGGACCCGTCGATGATGAAAACAAGCTGTCATTTGGACGGCAATCATTGGGTCGTAAACGGGCGCAAAGCCTTTATTACGGGCGCAGAGGGCGCAGGTGTCGGCATTGTCATGGCCAAGGCCGATGAAGGGGCCTGCATGTTCTTGGTCGACCTGCCCAACCCCGCGATTCGGATTGAGCATGTGCCCAACACCATCGACAATAGCATGCCCGGCGGCCATGCCACGGTCATCATCGACAATTTGCGGGTGCCGGCGGACCAGATGCTGGGCCATGCGGGCGAAGGGTTTAAATATGCCCAAATCCGCCTGTCCCCCGCCCGCCTGTCGCATTGTATGCGCTGGCTGGGTTGCTGCATCCGCGCCCATGAAATCGCCAGCGATTATGCCAATCGCCGCTCTGCCTTTGGCAAGCCATTGATCGAGCATGAAGGCGTGGGTTTCATGTTGGCGGAAAATATGATCGACCTGCAACAGGCCGAGTTGATGATCAACTGGTGCGCCGATGTGCTGGATACGGGGTCTTTGGGCACAGTCGAAAGCTCTATGGCCAAGGTTGCGGTGTCCGAAGCCTTGATGCGCATTGCGGACCGATGTGTTCAGGTGATGGGCGGCACCGGCGTGACCGACAAGACCATCGTCGAACAAGTGTTCCGCGAAGTGCGGGCGTTCCGCATTTATGACGGCCCGACAGAGGTTCATAAATGGAGCCTTGCCAAGAAAATCCGCCGCGACTGGAAAGCCCAGCAAGGCTGATAGCGGGTCGAGGCTATATGCGACTTGTGTCAGCTTTGATCTGATGCCGGTCTGTTTATGATGACCGCCACCCTATGACGCCGCTGCGCTGGTTCATGCCATTCATGGGTCAGCGCAAAGGTGGTTTGACAATAAAAATCGCAAAATCACTTGACGTTTACGTTAACGTCCGTCTTCATAAGATAAATATTGGGAGAGAGGGCTGATGGTATGACCATCCTGTACGACGAAGGGCAACACGCCATTGCGACGGAATCCCGCCGCATTTTGGAAGCGCGGATCAACAAGGACGACTTGTTGCCGCTGCTGGAAACACATGGCACCTATCACCAAGGATTTTGGGATATCGCCAAAGAACAGGGTTGGACCGCCCTCGCCCTGCCCGAAAGCTATGGCGGCTTGGATCTGGGTTTGGTCGAATTGGGCCTGATCGCCCATCAGGCCGGTCGGTCGATCAGCGGCGCGCCCTTTTTAACATCCAATTTCGGCGCCGCCAAAGCCATTGAAACCTATGGCGATGACGGTGTAAAATCCCGCTATCTGCCTGGCTTGGCGAGTGGGGAGATCATCGGCAGCGTGGCCTTTGCCGCCGGTGCAGACCCCCTGCCCCGCACTTCGCCCTTATCCTATGCCAATGGTCAGGTCAGCGGCGTAATCGACGGTGTGGTCGGCGGCCTTTATGCCGATGTGCTTATCGTGCTGGCCGAAGCGGCGGACGGCGCAAAATTGCTGGCGGTGGATGGTGCTGGTGCGGACAAAAGCTTCATCAGCAGCTTTGATAACAGCCGCGCCTTTGCCAAGCTGACCTTCAGCGGCCAAGCCGCCGATATATTGGCCAGCGGTCCCGCCGCGCGCGATGCGGCCTTGCATATTTTGGCCCTGCAATCGGTGGTGACGGCCCATGAACAAACCGGCGGTGCCGAGGTGTTGATGGAAATCGCCCGCGATTATGCCAACACCCGCAAAGCCTTTGGGC
This sequence comes from uncultured Sphingopyxis sp., assembly GCA_964542975.1. Classification (GTDB taxonomy): domain Bacteria; phylum Pseudomonadota; class Alphaproteobacteria; order Sphingomonadales; family Sphingomonadaceae; genus Sphingopyxis. Next base: position 59,794 of record CAZIVW010000011.1, on the reverse strand, counting down.
AGCCCATCGGTGCGTTCCAATCGGTGAAGCATCGGATTGCCGAGCTTTACAGCTATGTCGAACTGGCCCGCGCCAACTGCATTCGCGCGGCAGCCACTTATGGCAGCGACGGCTTTATCTTGGCGGCCGCTGCAGCGCGCCTGTCGGCCACCGAAGCTTATGACACGGCGGCGCGCGACTGTGTGCAAATTCATGGCGGCATTGGTGTGACATGGGAATTGGGGCTGCATCTGCATATGCGCCGCGCCCGCAGCTTGGCCATTGAACAGGGCAGCGGCCTGTTTTGGGAAGATATATTGGTCGACGAATTGGCAGGAGAAGCGGCATGAACCATGAAACAGATGCCTATCGTGCCAAGGCCATTGCATGGCTGGACAGCGTCGCCCCCAAATATGGCCGCGATGTGCGTGCGGGTTTGACCGTAGAAGAAGATTTGGCGCTAGGCCGCCAATATCAGGCCGAAAAATATGCCGCAGGCTATGCGGGTATCAATTGGCCGACCGAGATTGGCGGACAAGGCCTGACCCATATTGAAAAGGTCACCTTCGAAGCCGAAGAAATGAAATATGGCCTGCCCAATGTCTATTTTGGCATTTCGCTGGGCATGCCCGTTCCGGTGCTGATCCAATTTGGTCAAGATCGTGAATTCGTCAAAGAACGGGTGGTTAAGGCCCTGAAAGGCGAAGAAATTTGGTGTCAGCTTTTTTCCGAACCATCGGGCGGCACCGATTTGGCGGGTCTGCGCACACGGGCGGAATCCGACGGCAATGGCTGGAAAATTAACGGCCAGAAAGTGTGGACAAGCTGGGCGCAATATAGCGATTATGGCGTCATTGTTGTCCGCACCGATCCCAATGTCGTCAAGCATAAGGGCCTGACCTATTTTTGGGTGGATATGAAGGCCCCCGGCGTCACCGTGCGCCCCATTCGATTGGCGGGCGGCGACAGCCACGTCAATGAAGTCTTCTTTGACGATGTGCGGATTACCGACGATCACCGTATGTCGCCGGTCGGCGGCGGTTTTGGGGTCGCCATCGCGACCTTGATGATCGAACGTTATGTCGCCACGGACAGCGCGGGTTTTGGCCCGCCCATCGACGAATTTGTCTCGCTGGCCAAATCGGTTCAAATGAACGGCAAGCCCGCAATCGAAGATGGCCGTATTCGCCAGCAAATCGCCCGCAACTATGCCATGCGGTCGGGTCTGGACAGCATCACCACACGGGCGATGTTGATGATGCGCGCTGGCATGACGCCGGGCGCCGAAGGGTCGCTGAACAAGCTGGTGGCGGTTCGTTCGCGCCAAAAACTATCCGAACTGGCGTTGGATTTGCAAGGCACGGACGCCTTGCCATTTGACGAACATGCGTCGCAAAAATCGGATTGGGCGTCGAGCTGGATCAACGCCCCAACCGGACGCATTGCGGGCGGTTCGGACGAAACCCTGCTGAACACCATTGCCGAAAAAATGTTGGGCCTGCCCCAAGATCACCGTCCCGACAAGGGCGTTCCCTTCAACCAAATTCCAGCTTGATTGGGCACGTTATGAAAATTGAACAAAATTTTGCAGCAGTGGTTACGGGCGGCGCATCTGGCTTGGGCCGCGCCACCGCCGAAGCCCTCGCCGCATCGGGCGTCAAAGTCGCCATTTTCGACATTAATGAAGAATTGGGCACCGAAGTCGCCAACAGCATTGGCGGGCTGTTCGTCCGCGTCGATATTACGGACGAACAATCGGTGCTGGACGGGTTTGAAAAGGCCCGCGCAGCCCATGGCCAAGAACGGATCTGCGTCCATTGCGCAATGACGTCGCGGCGCGGAAAAACCTTGGCATTTAACAAGGAAAGCGGCGAGTTTCGGCGCACCCCAACCGAAGATTATGCGGCGGGCGTCGAAGGGATTTTGGTCGCCAGCTATCGCATCGGGTCCATTTCCGCCGAAGGCATGGCCAAGCTGCCCGAAATGGAAGACGGCGAACGCGGCGTGATTATTTTCACCGCATCGGTTGCCGCCCAAGACGCGCAAATTGGTCAGGTGATTTATGGTTCGGCCAAGGCCGGCGTGAATGGCTTGGTCTTGCCGATGGCGCGCGACATGATGGATCTTGGCATTCGCGTCAATTCGATCATGCCTGGTGTGTTTGGCACGCCTTTGCTGGGCAAAATGAACCCAGCGGTCAAAGCATCGCTGGAAGCCTCCGTCCCCTTCCCCAAGCGTTTGGGCAAAGCCGAAGAATTTGGCAGCTTGGCGATGGAAATGGTTCGCAACACCTATTTCAACGGCCAGACGGTCCGCCTTGATGGCGCCATTCGTATGGCCCCCCGTTAAACGATCTGAGAGAGGATAAATTCCATGGCAGAAGCTTATATTATCGACGCCGTCCGCACCCCGCGCGGCATTGGCAAACCCGGCAAAGGCGCTTTGTCGCACCTGCACCCGCAACATCTGGCCGCCACCGTATTGGCCGCCATTCGCGACCGTAACCATATCGACACCGCCACGGTGGACGATATTGTCTGGTCGACGTCCAGCCAAGTCGGCAAGCAAGGCGGAGATTTGGGCCGCATGGCGGCATTATCGGCGGGTTATGACGTCAAAGCCAGCGGCACCACCTTGGACCGTTTCTGCGGCGGCGGTATCAGCTCGGTGAACTTCGCAGCCGCCAGCGTGATGAGCGGCATGGAAGATTGCGTGATCGCAGGCGGCACGGAAATGATGAGCTTTACAGCCGCTCATGCCGCCGCCGAAGCCAATGCGGGCTTGCCGCCGCGCCTGATGGGTTCGGGCCATGAAGCGTTGGACGAACTGCACCCACAATCGCACCAAGGCATTTGCGGTGACGCCATCGCCACGATGGAAGGCATCAGCCGCGAAGCGTTGGACGCGCTGGCGCTGGTCAGCCAACAGCGCGCCGACCGGGCGATTAAAGAAGGCCGTTTCAACAAGTCGGTCGTGCCCGTGCTGAACACCGATGGCAGCGTGGCCTTGGACCGCGAAGAATTTCCACGCCCCGAAACCACCGCCGAAGGTCTGGCCGCATTGCAGCCAAGCTTTGGTAAATTGGCCGATTTCGATGTGGGCGGCACCACATTCCGCAAACAGATCAACCGCCGCTATCCCGATCTAAAGATCGAACATTTCCACCATGCCGGAAACTCTTCAGGTGTTGTGGACGGTGCAGCCGCTATCTTGCTGACCAGCAAGGAATATGCCGACAAGCATGGCCTGAAGCCGCGCGCTCGTATTGTGGCCTATTGCAACCAAGGTGATGACCCCACCTTGATGCTGAACGCCCCCGTTCCCGCTGCGAAAAAAGTATTGACCAAGGCTGGTTTGACCAAGGATGATATCGACGTTTGGGAAATCAACGAAGCCTTTTCGGTGGTCGCCGAAAAATTCATCCGTGATTTGGATCTGGATCGTGAAAAGGTAAATATCAACGGCGGCGCGATGGCGCTGGGCCATCCCATTGGGGCGACCGGTTCCATTTTGATCGGAACGGCGCTGGACGAATTGGAACGCTCTGGCGGCCGCTATGGTCTGGTGACCATGTGCGCGGCTGGCGGCATGGCACCTGCGATCATCATCGAACGTATCTGACCGTCGATTGATCACAGGCGCATAGAATGACCTTAAAACGGCCCCCGAATGGCAAGTGTCTTTGTGGGGCTGTAAAGGTTCAGGAACATAGTCTGGCCGTCGGGCGAAAAACAAACGCCCGCCGGCTCCGTCTGCACTCGAATGCGGCCAAAGGCGTAAACCGCCCCTTGCGGGGTGACTCCGCGCAAATAATTATCAACGACATCATGATATTGATCTTCGCACACCATCAAATGCCCATTGGGTGCGACGGTCAAATTGTCGCCAAAACTATATTGGCGGGCGTCCGTGGATTCCAAAAACAATTGCACATGGCCGCCCGCTTCGCGCCGCGCGCCCTGCCCTTCATAGGGCGAGGGACGGTAACGCATAATCTGCCCTTCTTTGATCGCGCCGCCGCTGGTGCAGGTGAAATAAAGCTCCTCCTCGCCCCAATGCACGCCCTCGCCGCGCGCAAAAACCACCGCGCCATCCGCTGCGCCGCGCAGGCGCAGATCATCGGCAGGGCTTTCGACATCATCCAAGTCTATCCAACGCGTGATATGCCATTCGCCCATTTCCCATGGGCTGTCGGACCAATTGCGGCTGTCCTGCGCCCCGTTCAACAGGGCCAAAGCCTGCAACCGTCCGCCCTTGTCCAATTGCCCCGCGACATGGGGCAAGAAACGATAGAACAAGCTGTCGTCGCGGTCCTCGGTCATATAGACAATGCCGGTGCGCGGATCGACCGCCGCCGCTTCGCGCATGAAACGCCCCATGGATTTCAGCGGCTTGGCGGCAACCAAGTCCCCCGCATCGGCGGGCACTTCGAACATCCAGCCGTGATTTTTGCCAACGCCTTGCGCCGGTCCGTCAACGCTTTCTTCGCAGCTCAGCCAACTGCCCCATGGCGTCACGCCGCCCGCACAATTGCGAATGGTGCCAACCAGCGACAGATATTGATCTTCGACCATCAGCGTGTCGGGGTTCAAGACCAAGGTGGTGGTGCCGCCCGGCAACAGTTCGCCGTTCATGCTGTCAAAACCCTCGCTTGGCACCGCCGCCCCGCGCGAAAAGGGACCATCGGCCATATGCTTGGGTTGCAATTCATGGTTGCGAACCAAGGCGATGCGCCCATCCTTCAGGCCGATACAACCCATGCCGTCCGCCCGATCGGGAACCTTCGTCCCGCCGCGCATCGCATCACCCAATTGCGAAATAATACGATAGGAAAAACCAGACGGCAAATCCAACAAGCCCGCTGGGTCGGCCACCAACGGACCATAGCCAGCGGCGCTAGCCATGCGCCCTTGGGCAACCGCACGGCTTTGCGCGGCCAAGCCTGCAAAGGCCATGGCGGTCAAGCTACCCGCAAATTGGCGGCGGTTCAGCATAAGATGATCATTCCTTTTGACTATCCAGCGGCGCCTATGGCCCGCCCCATTGCTGCGCCGCATATGACCCAAATGTTACAAAGCTGCGGCAATCCCATCGGCAATCCACCCCTTCACCGACAATCAGCGTAAAAAAGACAGAGAGGAAGAAATATGGCAGGCCCGTTAACTGGCATCCGTATCATTGAATTTGCAGGCATTGGCCCCGGACCTTATTGCGCGATGATGCTGGCCGACCATGGCGCAGAGGTGATCCGTATCGACCGCCCCGGCGGCCATTTGGACCCGCGCGATCCCTTGTCGCGCAACCGCACATCGATTGCGCTGAACATGAAAGACCCCGACGCCCTGCAAATCGCCAAAGATTTGTGCAAAAGCGCGCATGGCATCATCGAAGGCTATCGCCCTGGTGTGATGGAACGTCTGGGTCTGGGGCCGGATGTGTTGCTGGCAGACAATCCCAAGCTGGTTTATGGCCGCATGACCGGATGGGGCCAATATGGCCCTTATGCGCCCTATGCGGGTCATGACATCAACTATATCGCTTTGTCCGGCGTGCTGCACACGGTGGGCCTTGGCGGGCAAAAGCCAGTTCCGCCCGTCAACTATGTCGGCGATTTTGGCGGCGGTGGCATGATGCTGGCGTTCGGCATGGTCAGCGCGCTGCTGCACGCAGCACAAAGCGGCCAAGGCCAAGTCATTGACTGCGCGATGACCGATGGGTCGGCCTTGCTGGCGGGCATGACATGGGGCTTTCGCAACATGGGCCGCTGGCAAGACGCCCCTGGCGTCAACATGTTGGACGGCGGCGCGCATTTCTATGACAGCTATACCTGCAAAGACGGCAAGTTCATCTCCATCGGGTCGATTGAACCGCAATTTTACGCGCTGCTACGCGAAAAAACCGGTCTCAGCGAAGACAGCGCTTTTGACGCCCAACATGATGTGTCGAAATGGGGTGAGCTTAAGGACCGCCTGACCGCTTTATTCGCCACCAAAACCCGCGACGAATGGTGCGAGATTATGGAAATGACGGATATTTGCTTTGCGCCAATCTTGTCCTTGGAAGAAGCGCCGCAGCATCCACACAATGTCGAACGCAAAACCTTTGTCGATGTTGGCGGCTCGGTTCAGCCCGCCCCCGCGCCGCGTTATTCCGCGACCGTCAACGATACCCCCCGCCCCGCGCCTGTGGTGGGCGCAGACAGCGACGCCTTGCTGGCATCGCTGGGCTATGACAGCGAAAAAATCGCTGCGCTGCGCGAACATAAAGCTGTCGCTTAAAGGGGATAGATAAGCAGTGATTGGCAGGCCCCTATGTCCATGGCATAGGGGCCTGACACAGGAGAGGATGCCCATCATGAGTGACTTTTTGCAACTAGAGCGCCGTGGCCCCATCGCGATTTTGACGATGGACCGCCAAGAAAGCCTGAACGCCATTGGCACGCACGAAGATTGCCAGAACATCATTTCCACCTTTGAACGTATTCGCGACAATCGCGGCATCAGCGCGATTATTTTGACCGGCAAAGGCAAGGCGTTCAGCGCCGGTGGCAACTTAAAGGGTATGAAGGACCGCACCGGCATTGGCGTGTTGGACCAGCCGGATTCCACCCGCAGCAATTACCGCGAAGGGGTGCAAGCCGTCATCCGCGCGATGATGGATTGCGAAGTGCCAATGATTGCGGCCGTCAACGGCCATGCCATTGGTCTTGGCTGTGATTTGGCCTGCACCGCCGATATTCGCATTGCCGCGCAAAGCGCGCAATTTGCTTGTTCCTTCATCAAGGTCGGCATTGTCCCCGGCGATGGTGGGGCTTGGTTGCTGCAAAAGGTGCTGGGCTATCCCCGCGCCGCAGAATTATTCCTGACGGGCGACCGTTTTGATGCCCAATATGCCAAGGAAATCGGGCTGGTAAATGATGTCGTGCCAGACGAAGAATTGCTGGACCGCGCCATTGCCATGGCCGAACGTATCACCTGTAACCCGCCGCGCGCGCTGCGCCTGACCAAGCGCCTGC
>CAZIVW010000011.1:0-52790 GCA_964542975.1 uncultured Sphingopyxis sp. | reverse complement strand
ATTATTCACGAAACCAAAGACAATCGTGAAGCCATCAATGCCTTTGTTGAAAAGCGCAAACCTGTTTTTACCGGAGATTGAATATGACCAATCCGCGTGTCCTGCCCCTGAATGGCGTGCATAATTTCCGCGATTATGGCGGATATGCCGTATCTGGCGGGGGACAGGTCAAACGGGGTTTGCTGTGGCGTTCGGCCCATCATGAAGCGGCCAGCGACGAAGATCTGGACCAGATTGACGCTTTGGGGCTGGAAACCGTGGTTGATTTGCGCGGGGATGATGAACGGGCGCTGCACCCATGCCGTCGTTCCAGCGCTTTTCGGGCGAAAATATTATTTGCGGGCGGCACCACGGCGGGGCTTGCCCCGCATTTGGCGGCGGCCAGCGATGGCATTGACGCCGAAACGGCGCGCACACGCCTGACGGAAACCTATCGCGGCATGCCATGGCGTCCGGCCTTGGTCGGCACGATGAAGCTTTATTTCGCCGCCTTGGCCGATGCAGCCAGTCCCAGCTTAATCCATTGTGTGGCTGGCAAAGACCGCACCGGATTAAGCGTCGCCTTGCTCCATCAACTGCTGGGCGTTCATGCGGATGATATGATGCAGGATTATCTGCTGACCAACGAAGCGGGCAATATTGATGCGCGCATCGCCCAAGGCGGCGCGCATCTGCGCCAACGCTATGCGGGCAGCATCAGCGATGACGCCATACGCACGCTGATGGGTGTAGACGCGGCTTATCTGAACACCGCCTTGTCGGAAATTCGCGAAAAACATGGCAGCATCGAAACTTATGCTGCGGATATATTGGATGTTGATGCCGCCAAGCGTCAGGCGATGATCGACCATTTCATTCAGTAAAATACCGCCTATTTGGCCCGCCACACGATGAAAGGGCGGGCCATTAAGGCAAAGGCCAAGCCAATGGCCAAGCCGCCAAAAATATCGGTCAGCCAATGCACGCCCAAGGCCAAACGCGAAATGGACATCAGGCTGACCATCACCACCGCCAATATCCATGCCGCAACACGGTAAGCTGGCGGAACGATCATCGCCAGCATGGCATATAAAACCATCGCCCCCGTGGCATGGCCGCTGGGGTAAGACGCGCTGCTGACCGCATCCAAATGCGGGATGATATCGGGCCGTTCGCGGTCAAAAATCGCCTTGAAAACCGAACTATATCCGCTGGCCAACAAAGAACATAATAGCAGCGCCGCCGCGCCCACCAAGCCGCGCATCCGATAGACAAATAGGGCCAATACCAGCACCGTCGCCGTGCGTGGGCCAAAATGCCCCATCCATGTCACGGCCTGTAAAATTTGGGCCCACGTCCCATGGGCCGCATCGCCATGCAGCACCAAAAGCTGTGACACCAGCCAGTCCATCTGGCCGCCAACCCCGCGTGACACCAGCCAACCCAATAAAGGAACGAACAATAACAACGCGATAATGACCGAAATTTGCGCTACGCCATAGCGCGGCCCCGTCGCAGGAATGGCGCGATGATGGTCGTCGTTTTTCGTGCCATTGTTCATCATCATCATTCCTTGCCCTGCCCGATGGCGGTCCCAGCATTATCGTCCATAAAAATGGCCCCACCGATACGATGGCCGCTGTGCGGACCATAGCATGATGGGGCCAAATATTGCCGACTTTTTCGTTTAGATATGCAGCGCCCGTCCATAAGCGCTCAGCACGCTTTCATGGATGGCCTCGCTCATCGTCGGATGGGCGAAGACGGTGTGCATAAAATCTTCCTCGACCAGTTCAGCGGTCTTGCCGATGGTAAAGCCTTGGATCATTTCGGTCACCTCTGCGCCCACCATATGCGCGCCCAGCAATTCGCCGGTCTTGGCGTCGAACACCGTCTTGATAAAGCCTTCGGCCTCACCCAGCGCGATGGCTTTGCCATTGCCGATGAAGGGGAAATTGCCAACGCGAACCTCGTGCCCCGCTTCTTTCGCCTTGGCTTCGGTCAAACCGACCGAGGCGATTTGTGGGTGGCAATAAGTGCAACCGGGGATGTTTTTAGCGTCCATCGGGTGCGGGTGCGCGTCCTTATTGCCGAGTTCTTTGGCAATGGCTTCGGCGGCGATCACGCCTTCATGGCTGGCCTTATGCGCCAGCCATGGCGGCGCGGTGACATCGCCAATCGCCCACAGACCCTTGATATTGGTTCGGCAATAAGGGTCGGTGTTGATATGCCCCTTGGTGGTTTCCACCTTCAGCGTTTCCAAGCCGATATTTTCGGTGTTGGGAACAATGCCGATGGCGACGATGGCATGGGTAAATTCCGATGCCTCTACCTTGCCGTCCTTGGTCTTGATCTTGGCCGACACGCCGTTGGCGGTGGCTTTTAATTCCTCGACGCCCGCTCCGGTCAGGATCTTAATGCCTTGTTTTTTCAAGGCTTTTTCAAGGAAGGTCGAAATGTCCGCATCTTCCACCGGAACGATACGGTCCAGCATTTCCACCACGGTCACATCAGCGCCCATGTCATTATAGAAGCTGGCAAATTCAATGCCGATCGCGCCGGAACCAATGACCAGCAACTTCTTTGGCATTTCGCTGGGCGTCATGGCGTGGCGATAGGTCCAGATGCGCTTGCCGTCCGCAGGTGCAAAGGGCAGATCGCGGGCACGCGCACCGGTTGCCACAATGATATGCTTGGCGGTCAGCGTTTCCACGCCCTTCTCGCCCTTCACTTCCAGCTTGCCCGCCGACACCAGCTTGCCATCACCCATATGCACGGTGATTTTATTCTTCTTCATCAGGTGCGTAACGCCCTGATTAAGCTGTTTCGCCACGCCGCGTGAGCGTTTCACCACGGCGTCCAAGTCCGCCGTGATGTTTTGCGCCGCCAAGCCATAATCTTTGGCATGTTGCATATAGTGGAAAATTTCCGCCGAACGAAGCAAGGCTTTGGTCGGAATACAGCCCCAATTCAGGCAGATACCACCCAAATTTTCGCGTTCCACAATCGCCGTTTTCAGGCCCAATTGCGCGCTGCGGATGGCCGCAACATAGCCGCCGGGGCCGCTGCCCAGCACGATCACATCATAATTTACGTCAGCCATATTATGCCACCAGTCCCAGAGGGTTCTCGATGAGATTCTTGAACGCCTGCATCAATTGCGCGCCATCGGCGCCGTCAATTGCACGGTGGTCGAAGCTCCCCGTGGCCGCCATCACAGTTGCAATACCCAAGGTTCCATCGACAATCCAAGGACGCTGCTCGCCCGCGCCAATGGCCATAATCATCGCCTGTGGCGGGTTGATCACCGCGTCGAATTTGCTGATGCCAAACATGCCCATGTTGCTCAGGCTGGCCGTGCCGCCTTGATATTCATGGGGTTGCAGCTTGCCTTCCTTGGCGCGCGCGGCCAATTCCTTGATTTCGCTCGCAATCGCGCTGATCGACTTGCTGCCCGCATCCGTCACAATCGGGGTGATCAAACCGCCGGGGATGGACACAGCCACGCTGATATCCGCGCGCTCATACCGAATGAGTTGGTCGCCCGCGAAAGTTACATTGCAGCTTGGCACCTGTACCAGCGCCTTGGCCAAAGCCTTGATCAGCAAGTCATTGACCGACAGTTTGATACCCTGAGGTTCCAGCGCCTTGTTCAATTCACCGCGCAGCTTCAGCAGCTTATCCAACTGGATATCGACGGTCAGGTATATGTGCGGGATGGTTTGCTTGGCTTCGGTCAGGCGGCGCGCAATGGTTTTGCGCATATTGCTGAGCTTTTCGACGCTGTGCGGAATATCGGTGGTGAAAGGCGCAGCGGAAGCGGCGCTAGCCGCCGGAGCCGATGCTGGCGTCGAAGCCGCCGCAGGGGCCGCCACAGCCGCCGGAGCCGTCGCGGATGCACCGTCCAGATCGGCCTTCACAATGCGGCCACCAGGGCCCGTGCCGGTCAGGGTCGACAGGTCGATGCCTTGTTCGGCGGCCAAACGGCGGGCCAATGGGCTGACCTTCACCCGATCACCATCCGCGCGCACAGGGGCTGCCACAGCAGCAGCAGCCTTGGCCGGCGTGGCGGCCGGTGCGACCTTTTCAGCAGCCTTTTCTGGAGCTTTGGCTTCAGGCTGGGCGTCCGCCTTGGCCGCTTCTTTTGCGGCGGGGGCTTTGACGTCCGCCGCATCTTCGTCTTCGCTGGCGATCATCGCAATGACGGTCCCGACCTTCACGCCGTCCGTGCCCTCTGCGACGAGAATTTTTGCGATGACGCCTTCGTCCACCGCTTCAAACTCCATCGTCGCTTTATCTGTCTCAATTTCTGCCAGCAGGTCACCGGATTGGACGCTATCGCCCTCTTTCACGAGCCATTTTGCCAGCGTGCCCTCTTCCATCGTGGGGGAGAGAGCGGGCATTTTGAGTTCGATGGCCATATTTTTCTTTTGGTCCTTATCAATCAACCTGGGGATCATGCCGCTAGGGCATTTTGCTTATTCTTAGCAGCTATTTGGCGCACGTCCATCAGATGAACTTGCCTTTCTGACGTTCCTGCCGCAATTTATCGGTCAGAACTGCTATTCTTTGGGGGATTTATCAACGTGCGGACCTATTTAGTCGTCGTCGACGAAAGTCCAGAAAGCTCTTTGGCGCTGCGCTTTGCGGCGCGTCGTGCCGCACGGACCGCTGGCGGGCTGATGTTGCTGGGCATTGTTGAACCGCAGGATTTTATCGCTTTTGGCGGCGCTCAAGCCACGATGGAGGCCGAGGCGCGCGAACATATCGAAGCCTTGGTCGCCGCATCGGTCGCCGAAGCCAGCAAAGAAGGCGACATCAACCCACAAATTTTGATCAAATCCGGTAAACCTGCCGAGGTGGTTCGCAATATTATCGCTTCTAATGAAGAGGTTGCCGCCTTGGTATTGGGAACCGCGCCATCTGGCGCCCCCGGCCCACTGGTCGCCCATTTTACGGGGGTGGACGCTGGCAGCCTGCCCTGCCCCGTCATGATCATTCCAGGCGGCATCGATATCGAACGGCTTGACGCGCTGAGCTGATCGGTCGGCGTTCCCAATTTCCCGCAAAGGATCATTGCATTTTTGCCGCGCCCAATATGGACTTATCCTGTCCTGTTACAGGCGCGGCAAAAATCTTAACGGACCGTCGCTAAATTAACGTTTCCGGCCTTGGTGGCGGATATTTTTGGGTCGCCCGCGCTGGCCGACCATATGCTTGCCTTTGCCATCTTTGCGTCCCCCGCCATCGCGGCGGATTTCCCTGCGCGGGCCGCGCCGTTGCGGTTCCCCTGCTTCGGGGGCGTCCGGCAAGGCAAAGCGCAGCCCGCCGCTGATCGGATTGGCGTCCACCAGCCGCAAATCGAGCCTTTGCCCGACCCAATAGCTGACGCGGCCCAATTCGCTGTCCAGCGTGCGCGCCGCTTCGTCATAATGGAAACGCTCGCGGCCCAAGGTGGATACCGGAACCAATCCGTCACCGCCCAGCCCGTCAACCGTCGCGAAAAATCCGAAATTCTGAACGCCGGTGATGCGCGCCGCGACAATTTCGCCGACCTTGGTCGCCAGCCACGCAGCGACATAGCGGTCGATGGTTTCGCGCTCTGCCTCCATCGCGCGGCGTTCCAACCGGCTGATAACCTCACCGATATGAGCCAAGCCTTTGCGGTCTTGCTCGCCCAGCCCTGTGCGTTCTGGCAGGCCCTTGGGCTTGTGCGGAACGTCCAGACGATAGGCATCAACCAAGCTGCGATGCACGATCAAATCAGCATAGCGGCGAATGGGCGATGTAAAATGCCCATAGCTGCCCAGCGCCAAGCCAAAATGGCCCGCATTCACTGGCCCATAATAGGCCTGTGTTTGCGTGCGGAGGATCGCTTCTATCACCTCTTGCGCATGATCTTGGCCTTTAAAAGCGTCGATGATGCGGTTGAAGGTGGCGGGGGTAATCACTTGCCCCAAGGCAAAGCTTTGACCAAAGGTTTCCAGATAATCTTTCAAGCTCAACAGCTTTTCACGGCTGGGAACCTCGTGCACGCGGTACATGACAGGCGCTTTTTTGGCTTCCAGCGCTTTGGCCGCCGCAACATTCGCCGCAATCATATAATCTTCGATCAAACGGTGGGCGTCCAACCGTTCGCGCACGCGGATTTCGGCAATATTCCCCGCTTCGTCCAGCATCACTTGCCGTTCGGGCAGGTCCAAATCCAGCGGCTTGCGCGCATCACGGGCCTTGGCCAACGCGCCCCAGCAGCCCCACAGATTTTTCAGGGTCGGTAAAACATCGCTGTCCCACCCATCATCGGGCGTATCGCTGTCATAGGCGGCCTGCGCCCGTTCATAGGCAATATTGGCGCGCAATTTCACCAAGGCGCGGGTGAAGCGCCAAGACGTCACCTTGCCATGTTTGTCGATAACCAAATGACAAGCCATGGCGGCACGATCTTCGCCCTGTTTCAGCGAACACATGCCGGATGATAAAATATGCGGCAGCATCGGCACGACTTGGTCGGGGAAATAGACGCTGTTGCCGCGTCGCCGCGCTTCGCGGTCCAGCGCGCCATCGCTCCGCACATAATAGCTGACGTCCGCAATGGCGACGATGGCTTTCCAACCACCCACATTGCCAGCGTCATCGTCCGGAACCGCCCAAACCGCGTCATCATGGTCCCGCGCATCAACAGGGTCGATGGCCAAAATCGGCAAATGGCGCAAATCTTCGCGGCCATCACTGGTCAGCGGCAATTGGCTGGCTTTTTCTGCATCTGCCATCACATCATTGCTGAAAACATGGGGAATTTCATGTTTCGCAATGGCAATCATGCTCAGGGATCGGGGCGCAAAGGGGTCGCCCAGCACGTCCAGCACTTTGGCCTTGATATTGCTGCCACGGCCCGACAATTCGGCGCGCACCAAATCGCCAATTTGGGCGTCGCCCATATCGGAAATGGGATGGTCAAAACGGGCGCGTTTATCGGCGGGGCGCAGCCAGTTCATGGCCTTGCCATTGGGTCCAGTGTCGCTGACCAGCACGCCGACAATGGTTTCGCCGCCGGCCTGCAAGCGCTTCATTGGGTGCGCAATATGGCCTTTGCCCCGTTCTTCGGTGCGGGCCAAAATGCGGTCGCCAATGCCCAAGGCGCTGCGCTTGCCCTTTTCCATCACCCGCACGCGCGGCGGCGGATTGGGGCTTTCCCAGCGATCCGGAACGGCCCACAGCGCATCGCCTTCGATCGCGGCGATGCGAAGGACGGTGACGCGCGGTAAGCCGCCATGTTTGTGAAATGCGCGGCCTGGCGCTGCGTCGATCAGACCGTCGTCGGTCATATCCTTCAACAACGCCTTTAGCGCGATTTTCTCCGCCCCATGAAGGCCGAAATATTTGGCAATTTCTCGCTTGCCGACCGCTTCTTTGCTGTCCTCAATATATTTCAGGATTTGCTCAGGCGTCGGCAATCCTGCCGGTTTTTTGCCGGCAGGTTTCGCTTTTCTGGGGCTGTTTGCCAAATTAATAAGTCCGTCCAATCAGCACGCGTTCCACCGCCGCTTCGCCCGTAAAGAAACAAGCGCCGTCGACCGGTGCTGCCTCCATTGGGGTGTTGCGCATTGTCAGCTTTAACGCTTTCAATTGCTCAACGATCCGTTCCAATCCGTCGCCCGTGGGGCGCGACCATTGCACTTCGACCCAGCCAGCCGTCTTGTTGCCGTCGGCAAAATGCGCGGCCAATCCGGCCATATCGGTCACGTCGCGGCGGATATTGGCTTCCAAACGCGCTTTTGCCTGATCGAACAGGCTGGATTGGATGTCGACCAAGGTGGCGACAGCGTCCGCCACAAATGCGTCTTGTTCCAAGAAAGCCGTGTTCAGCTTGCCATCATCTTTATATAAATTGTCGCGGCGGATCATCGCGACCTTGCCATTCGCCACATCGCGCGGGCCGATTTCCAAAATGATCGGCGCGCCTTTTTTCACCCAGCCCCAACGCTTGGTTTGGGCCTTGACGGGCGATGCGTCGAACAAGACGCGCACGGGTTCGCGAAACGCGTCCAGCGCCTTTAATTTCCGCTCCAGATCGCGGCAATAATCGATCACGGCCTGATCTTCGTCATTGTCGCGCAGCATCGGCACAATCACAATCTGATGCGGCGCGATGCGAGGCGGACAGCGCAGGCCGTCATCATCGCCATGCGTCATGATCACGCCGCCAATCATGCGGGTCGACACACCCCAACTGGTGGTGTGGCACAGCGTATGGCCGCCGTCTTTGTCTTGATAACGGATGTTCGCTGCCTCGGCAAAACCAGTGCCTAGATAGTGCGACGTGCCCGCCTGCAATGCTTTGCCATCCTGCATCATCGCTTCGATGCTATAGGTCGCGACCGCGCCGGGGAAACGTTCATGTTCCGGCTTTTCGCCTGCCACCACGGGCATGGCCAAAGCGCCTTCGGAAAAATTGCGATACATTTCCAGCGCGCGCAATGTTTCGTCCATCGCGCATTCGCGGGTGGCGTGGGCGGTATGCCCTTCTTGCCACAAAAATTCGCTGGTGCGCAGGAACATACGGGTGCGCATTTCCCAGCGCACGACATTGGCCCATTGGTTAACCTTCATCGGCAAATCGCGCCAGCTTTGTACCCAGCGGCTCATCGCCGCGCCGATCACCGTTTCCGATGTTGGACGGACGATCAACGGTTCTTCCAGCTTGGCTTCGGGGTCGGGCATCAAACCGCCCTTGCCATCGCCAATCAAGCGGTGATGGGTGACAACGGCCATTTCCCTGGCGAAACCGTCGACATGATCGGCTTCTTTGGAAAAGAAAGACAGCGGAATGAACAAGGGGAAATAGCAGTTTTGAACGCCAGCATCCTTAATGTCCGCATCCATGATTTTCTGGATACGTTCCCAAATGCCATAACCCCATGGCTTGATGACCATGCAGCCGCGAACACCCGATTCCTCGGCCATATCGGCTTCGGAAATAACCTCTTGATACCAGGCTGAAAAATCTGCCTGCCGCGTCACGCTCAGCGCATGTTTAACCATAAATATTCCGATTTCTGTCGCTTTGGGGGAATGCCCCCCTTTAATTTTTCTGTGCTAGTTCGGCCTTTAACACCGCAATTTCACGCTTCAAGGCAGCAATTTCGTCCTCTTTCGAACGATTTGGCGCGGCGCCCATCATGCCCGGCATGAAAGCCCCTGCGGCTTGTTGAAAAATTTCCAAATTGCGGCGGGTCAATTCCGCCAAGGGATTGTCGCCCAACGCCCCATCAAAGGCAGCGCGCACATCCTGCTGATTTTTGTGAAAGGCCTGCATGGATTGTTCCAAATATTGCGGAACCATCGACTGCATATTGTCGCCATACATGCCGATCAATTGACGCAGGAAATTCACCGGCAACAAGGTTTCGCCCCGCGTTTCCGTCTCCATAATAATCTGGGTCAGAACATTGTGGGTGATATCGTCGCCCGTTTTGGCTTCTACCACACGAAATTCGCGGCCTTCGCGCACCATCACACCCAAGTCGTCCAGCGTGATGTAGCAGCTACGCTCTGTATCATAGAGGCGGCGGTTGGCATATTTTTTGATCGTTACGACATCGCCTTCGGCGCTTGCCTTCGATTTACCCATGCCGCAATTGCTCCATCTTCTTGTGTGTGACACGTCACTAGCATCAAAGCGTGATGCGCCGCAACATGACTGTCATTCCCAAATGCGCGCAAAGCGTTGGCCGAGCGCCGTCAGCAATTCATATTGCGACAGGCCCGTTTTTTCCGCCTGCTGCGCCAGATCATAAGATAGGCTGATCCAATCCCCCTCGGCCAGATCGCCCACGTCGGTGACATCAAAGGCCAATAGGTCCATCGACACACGGCCGATGGTGGAAACGGCCTGACCGTGACAATGCCCCGACCCATTGCCCGCGTGGCAGCGCAAATATCCGTCGGCATAGCCGATATTCACCACGGCAACGCGGCTTTCGCGTAATGCGGTCCATGTGCAGCCATAACCCACGCTTTCGCCCGCTGGCACCGTGCGTAGCTGTAAGATGCGGGCTTCCGGAACCACGGTTTGGCGGATATTCCCAGCCATGGCGGGATGAACAATGCCGCCATATAAAGCAATGCCGGGGCGCATCAGATCAAATTGATAATCCGTCCCCAAGCACAAGCCCGCGCTGTTGGCCAAGCTGAACCGCTGGGCGGTCACATGCTGCTTCGCCGTGCGAAAGGCCGCCAATTGCGCCGCGCTGACAGCCAAATCTTCGTCAGCGGATGACAAATGGCTCAGGCAATTGATAATATTCAGCCCTTGCGCCGCGCCCGCCACAACATCTTCGACCCGCAAACCAAGGCGGTTCATGCCAGTGTCGACCATGATGTCGCACGGACGCCCTGCCCCCATGCTGCCCCAACGCTGAATTTGTTCGAGGCTGGCCAGAACAGGCCGCGCCGGAATGGTCGCGGCGGCCACCATATCATCGGGACCAACGCCGTGCAGCACCGACACCTCGCATCCCATCGGCAAAGGCAATAAGGCTGCGGCTTCGGCCCATGTGGCGACAAAGAAATGCCGACAACCCGCCCCCGCCAAGCGCAACATTACCTCGCGTCCGCCCAGTCCATAACCATTGGCCTTGACCGCCGCGCCGCACAGCGCGCCGTCCCCGCCCTGCGCCGCCAACCAGCGCCAGTTGGAAATCAAGGCATCATGGGACAAACGAAGGCGAAGCGGCGATGATATTTCAAGCATCTGCGGCAATTAGCCGGATTTATGCCCATCGCCAATGGGGCTTTGATGATTATCTGCCCCGCCCCATGCATCACGCCCCGGTTCCTTCAACATGAACAGGGTGATGAGGAAAGCGACCAACACGACAATCCATGTATACCACAGCCCCGCAAAGGCATCGCCAGACTTGGCGACGATGAAGGTAGCAATCAGCGGCAAAAAGCCGCCAAAATAGCCGGTGCCCAAATGATAAGGCAAAGACAGCGAGGAATAGCGCACATGCGGCGGGAAAAATTCGGACAATAGCGCCGCGACTGGACCATAAGTAAAGCCTGACAACGCACTCAGCCCGACCAGCGCGAGGAAGATCACCACCAAGCCCGACCATTGGGGAATTTGCGGGTCGAAATTATATCCCATCGCTTCAAGCGCGGGTTTCAAAATGTTGGGATCATCGCTCGCCACTTCGCGGCCACCGATATGAACCGTCGCGACATCAAAGGCACTGTCGCTGGGCGCAATATCATAGGACACACCCAATTTTGTTAATTCCGACAATATCTTGCCGCATGATGTGGCCTGAACCTCTGCGAATGGATCAAAGCTGCATTGCGACCCTGTGACCACAATCGGCGCAGCTTTGGCGGCCTGTGTTAGGGCCGGATTTCCGACCGCGCCCATCAACCAAAACAGCGGAAACAACAGCAGCAACGTCGCGGCATAGCCCCAGACAATGGGCTTTTTGCGGCCCACACGGTCCGAAATGCGGCCCGCCCATAAAAAGAATAGCATGCCCGTCGCAGCAGCCAAGCCCACGGTGATTTCGGCCACTGTTTCTTGCACCCGCATCGGCCCTTTCAGGAAGGACAGGCCGGAAAACATGGCCGTATACCAAATCACCGTCAGGCCCGCGGCGATACCGAACAAGGCAATGAACATGCGGCGGATATTGCCGGGATAGGTAAAGCTTTCTTTGATCGGGTTTTTAACAATTTCACCCTTGGCTTTCATGGCCTTAAAGACAGGGCTTTCGGATAATTTTAAGCGCATCCACAAAGAAATCGCCAACAGCAAAATCGACAAAAGAAACGGCACGCGCCAGCCCCAGCTTTGCCAAATTTCATCGGACATCAGCCCCTTGCACCCCAAAACGACAATCAGGCTGAGCACGAAACCGCCGACCACGCTGGCTTGGATGAAGCTGGTGTAAAAACCGCGCTTTTCGGGTGGACTATGTTCCGCGACATAAATGGCCGCGCCGCCATATTCGCCGCCCAGCGCCAATCCTTGTAGAATACGCAGCAAGATGATGATGATCGGGGCCGCAATGCCAATGGTTTCGGCCGAAGGAATAAGGCCGACGCCCGCCGTGGCGATGCCCATTAGCGTGACGGTGACCAAAAATGTATATTTGCGCCCCAAGCGGTCGCCCAAGAAACCGAACAACAATGCGCCAAGCGGACGAAAACCGAAACCGACAGCAAAGCCCGCCCAGACCAGCAAGACTTCCAAAGTTGCGTTATCACTAGGGAAAAAGGTTCGCCCAATGATCGCGGCCAAAGTGCCATAGATAAAGAAATCATACCATTCGAAGATAGTGCCTGCGGACGATGCTGCGATGACCATACGAATTTCTTTGGCATTTGGCTGGTAATCCGACGTTAAATCAGCGGATTCCAACGGGCCATGATCGGTGGCTGCGCTCATTCTCTCTCCCTATATGCTCGGTGGCGGATTTCCGCTTCTGACCGGCCTGTCTGGCGACAGCCGATAGCCGATAGCCCGCCCTGTGTAACGATGCCTTAGGCGCGCGCAACGGATTTCATGCGCTAACGCAAAACTGTCAGCGCAGATCGCCCGCGCATAATCGCATATGCGCGGGGTAATCCCAGAAAATTCAGATGTTAATCGCGCCCAGCGATCACATTGGGGTCGGCCCAACCTTGGGTGAAAGCGATGTAAAATAAGCCGAAGAACAGCGCCGATACGATCGTTACCTGTATGGCAATACGGCCAAGGCAAACCTGTGACGGTGCGCCATGTTCTTGTCCCGCAATCAGCGGCACCGCATCATCTGCGGGCCGCCGACCATGAAAGGGAAGCACGAAAAAGGCGCTGATCGACCAGACAAGCGCGTAAATCGCAAGCATGGACGTCCAACTCATTTATACCTCCACGATCAGAACATCGGTGATCGGCTTTTTGCCTGTCCACTCGGTTGCCACACGGCGCACGCCAAGGCGAATATTTTCTTTGCGCTGGTCAAAATCCTTGGCGGGTTTATCGGCCGCAGCCTCTGCCGCGTCGTTCAATTCGGCCAAAAATTCCTCGCGATCATCCTCGACCGGAACCCCGCGATAATGGATGCGGGTGCCAATGCAGCGGCCATTTTGCAGCACCAGCGCCACGCTGATATGACCGTAAATCGCCAATTTCCGGCGTTCGTTAATGCTTTCACCGTCTGCCGGCAAAATCACATCGCCGTCCAGCAACAAGCGGCCCGACCGCACATGGTCGATGATCTTGCCCCCATTGGGGGCCAAGCGGACCAGATCGCCATTTTTCTGAGTGATCGCATGGGGCACACCGCATTGCAGGGCAAAACGGGCCTGTTCCTGCATATGGCGAATTTCGCCATGCACCGGCAAAATGGTGGTCGGGCGCAACCAGCCATAAAGGGCTGCCAATTCTGGCTGACCGGGGTGGCCGCTGACGTGGATATGCGCCTGTTTTTCGGTGACGGTCAAAACTTCCTTGGCCGCCAATTGGTTCATAATCCGCCCAATGGCCAGTTCATTGCCCGGAATTTGCTTGGAGGAAAAAATCACCGTATCGCCCGCGTCCAATTTAATTTGGTGCGTGTCAGACGCGATGCGGGCCAAGGCGGCGCGGGGTTCGCCCTGCCCGCCTGTGGCGATGATCATCACCTCGTGACGCGGCAAGCGCATGGCTTCGTCAAAACCGATAGTGGACGGAAAATCTTTCAAATATCCGCAGGATTGGGCAACGCCCAAAATACGGTCCAGCGAGCGTCCCGCCACGCATAATTTGCGTCCGCTCGCTTTGGCAACTTCGCCCAATGTATGCAGGCGCGCAGCATTGGAGGCAAAGGTCGTAACCAAGGCGCGTCCGCGTGCGCTGGTCACAGCGCGCAGCAGATGATCATGCACACTGCCTTCGCTGCCCGAACTTTCGGGGTTGAACACATTGGTGCTGTCGCACACCAAAACATCGACCCCTTCGTCGCCAATGTTTTTCAAATATTCGGCGGGGGCGGGTTGACCCAAAACGGGTGTTTCGTCCAATTTCCAGTCGCCAGTATGGAAGACACGTCCATAAGGCGTGTCAAGCACGACCGCGCTCATTTCCAAAATACTGTGGGCCAAAGGCACGAAGCGTATACCAAAGGGTCCGATATCGACTTGGCCGTCGATGTCGAGGACGCGCAGGTCCACATCTTTGTCCAGCCCTTCTTCGATCAACTTATGCGCGATCAGCCCTGCCGTGAAGCGATTGGCATAAAGCGGCACGCCCAAATCGGCGGCCAAATAAGGGATGGCCCCAATATGATCTTCATGACCATGGGTCAGCACGATACCCAATAAGTCGTCGCGCCGTTCCTCGATGAAATCCAGATCCGGCATCACAATATCAATGCCGGGATATTCTTCGCCGCCAAAGCTGACGCCCAAATCAATCATCAACCATTTGCCGTCGCAGCCATAAAGATTGGCGTTCATGCCAATCTCCCCCGACCCACCAAGGGCCAGAAACAGCAATTCTTTACCGGGCTTTGTCACGCAGCGTCTCGCTTTTCATATAAATACATTAAACCATTTAAGGTTAAATCTGGTTCGATACGGTCGAACAAGCCGGTTTCCTGATCGAATAATACCGCCAAGCCGCCGGTGGCAATCACCCTGACAGGCTGGCCAATTTCCGCCTTCATGCGCGCGATCAATCCTTCGACCATCGCGACATAGCCCCAATAGACGCCAATTAACATCTGGCTTTCGGTGGTCCGGCCAATGACGCTGCGCGTTTCTGGGGCTTCGATGGCGATGCGCGGCAATTTGGCAGCAGCGGCCACCAAGGCTTCCAGCGACAAATTGACACCCGGGGCGATGATGCCGCCCATATAGGCACCGTCCGCGCTGATATGGTCCAAGGTGGTCGCGGTGCCAAAGCTGATCACCAGCTTTTCACCCTGCGGTTCCAATGCCTGCGCCGAAATGGCATTGACGGCGCGGTCTGCCCCCACGGAACCCGGTTCTTCGACCTTGAGCGCAATGCCCCACCCCACCGGGTCGCGGCCCGCGATGAGTGGTTCAATCTTGAAATATTTTTGTGCCAACAATCGCAGATTGTGCAGCGCGCGCGGAACCACGGTGGAAATAATCACCGCGCCAACCTGTGCACGGTCCAGATTTTCCATGCGCATAAGTTGGTCCAGCCACACGGCATATTCATCAGCGGTGCGGCGATCATCGGTGGCGATGCGCCAACGCGTGACCATGCGCGTGCCATCAAATAGCGCAAATTTGGCATTGGTATTGCCAACATCAATCGCAAGCAGCACCTTCAATTTCCTTTTTCGACAGGGCGCAGCAATTCAACATCGCCGGCATGAACCTCGACAATGCGGCCATCTGCCATTTTCAGGCGCAGCGCGCCTTCGGCATTTAACCCGTCAAACAGCCCATCAATATTTTGTTCGCTGACGCGCAGCGGCGTGCCAATGGGGTGCGCGACGGCCAACCAGCGGCGAATGATCGCGATCAGCCCCTCGTCCCGCCAGCAACGCAGCGCGTCCATCAAGGCAATAGCCAACGCATCGGCAAAGAAATCGCGGGAAAATGTCGTGCCATAGTCGGCGAAGCAGGCCGTGCGGCGGTCGGCCAATTCTGGCGACGACACCAAATTCACGCCCATACCAATCACAATGGCATCGCCGCTGCGTTCCAACAAAATGCCCGCACATTTTGCCCCGTCCAGCAACAGATCATTGGGCCATTTCATTTGCATAGGAAGGTCCGGCGCCAGCGCCTTGACCGTATCAGCCAGCGCAACGGCGGCCACCAAAGCCAATGTTGCGGGCATCGGGTCTGTTCGGGTCAAATGGACCGCGACCGACCCCATAAAATTACCATAACCATCGCCCCATGCGCGGCCCAATCGGCCGCGACCGGCGGTTTGCCTGTCGGCGACGAGCCAATGCCCGTCGCCAACATATTCTTGCCTAGCAAGGCGTCCCAGCAGATCGGCACTGGTAGAGCCTGTCTGCTGGACCCGTTCAATCGGCGGGATCAGAACAGCACCGCAGCGGCGCTGGCCGAAACCGTGCCCAGAACCGGAATGAACAAATAGCCAATGACGCACAGCCAAACGGCGCTGGCCGTCAGCATGGCATTGTCAATAACCGTGCCGTGACCCGTGATTTGGACGTCCGACTTGTCGTCGAAATACATCGTCTTGATGACGGCGATATAATAATAAGCGCCGATCACCGATGCGACGATACCCGCCACGGCCAAGGGGATCATATTCGCAGCAACGGCGGCTTCGAACACCAAATATTTGGGCCAGAAACCGAACAGCGGCGGAATGCCAGCAAGGCTGAACAAGAACACCGCCATCGCCGCAGCCAAGCCAGGGCGGCTGGACGACAGACCTGCCAAGGCAGGAATGCTTTCGACGCGGTTGCCGTCTTTGTCGGTCAGTTGCAGAACAACCAAGAAGGCACCCAAGGTGGTGACCAGATAGACCACCAAATAGGTCAGAATGGCTTCGACGCCGGCCTGTGTACCCGTTGCCAACCCAATCAGCATGAAGCCCACATTGTTGATCGACGAATAGGCCAGCAGACGCTTGATATTCTTCTGACCAATGGCACCAGCCGCACCCAAAATGATCGAGGCCAAGGCCAAGAAGATCACAATCTGCTGCCATGCACCCAGCGCCGGACCCATCGCATCAATGGCCACGCGGGTCATCAACGCAATGGCCGCAACCTTGGGCGCGCTGGCAAAAAATGCCGTCACAGGGGTTGGCGCACCTTCGTAAACGTCGGGCGTCCACATGTGAAACGGAACCGCGCTGATTTTAAACGCCAGACCCGACAGAACAAAAATCAGGCCGAACAATTCGCCCATCGACACATTGTCAGACAGGGCAGCGGCGATTTCGCTGAACTGGGTGGAGCCAGAGAAACCATAAAGCAGCGAGATACCATAAAGCAGCATACCCGATGCCAAAGCGCCCAAAACAAAATATTTCAGGCCCGCTTCGCTGGAGCGATCATCATTGCGCATAAAGCTGGCGAGAACATAAGCCGCAAGGCTGTTCAGTTCCAAACCGATATACAGCGTCATCATATCACGCGACGACACCATGATACCCATACCCAGTGCCGCCAACAGGATCAGCACCGGATATTCCGCCTTCATGCCCTTTTCAAAAAAGCGCGGCGCAATGACAATGCAAACCAAGCTGGCAGCATAGATTAAGATTTTGGCGAAATTGCCGAAATTATCGACCGCAACCGTGCCAGAAAAGGCCGTAGCTTGCGTACCAAATATGGTGGCGACGGCGGCCATTGCAGCCGCCAACGTAACCATGGCGGTGATTTGATACAGGGCCACACGGCGGTCGCCGAGATAAGCCCCGATTATCAGCGCCACCATCGCACCAACGGCGATGATGATTTCAGGCCAAATCAAGTTCAGATCAGCGATCATTGCGCCACTCCTGCAATTACGGAAGGTGCCACAAACTGGGCATCACCCGCAGGCTTGGCATCCGCCAGACGCTCTACCACAAAGGCCACGTCATCGCG
The DNA here is from genome assembly GCA_964542975.1 of uncultured Sphingopyxis sp. GTDB lineage: Bacteria > Pseudomonadota > Alphaproteobacteria > Sphingomonadales > Sphingomonadaceae > Sphingopyxis. The sequence continues at coordinate 35,244 of CAZIVW010000011.1, read as the reverse complement.
CATCGGCGCAAGGAAGCTTTCGGGATAGATACCCATCCACAAAGCCACGGCGGCCAGCGGAACCATGATGGCCCATTCCCGGGCATTCAGGTCGGTCATCGCCTTCACATCGTCCTTGGTCAGATCGCCGAACACCACGCGGCGATAGAGATAAAGCATATAAGCAGCACCCAAGATGATGCCGGTGGTGCAGATCAGGGCAACAAAGCTGGATGCTTCGTAAATGCCCAGCAAGCTGAGGAATTCACCAACGAAACCGCTGGTGCCCGGCAAGCCGATCGACGCCATGGTGAACAGCAAGAAGAAGACAGCATAAGCTGGCATATTGACAGCCAAACCGCCGTAACGGCTGATTTCGCGGGTGTGCAGGCGATCGTAAATCACGCCAACGCAGAAGAACAAGGCCGCCGAAACCACACCATGGCTCAGCATGATGATCAGCGCGCCTTCCAGCCCTTGTTGGTTAAAAGCGAACAGACCAGCGGTCACAATCGCCATGTGGGCAACCGACGAATAAGCAATCAGCTTCTTCATGTCATTTTGCACCAAGGCGATCAGGCTGGTGTAAACCACCGCGATCATCGACAGGATGAACACGACCCACATCAAATCAGCGGATGCGTCTGGGAACATCGGCATCATGAAACGAATGAAGCCATAGCTGCCCATTTTCAGCAGCACGCCTGCCAAGATCATCGAGCCAGCGGTTGGTGCCTGAACGTGCGCGTCGGGCAACCAAGTGTGCACGGGGAACATCGGCATCTTCACGGCCAAGCTGGCGAAGAAAGCAAGCCACAACCAGAATTGCATATTGGTTGGGAAATCATAGTTCAGCAAAGCAGTGATGTCGGACGTGCCAGCCGTTTTGACCATGACGATCATCGCGATCAGCATCAGCACCGAACCAAGCAGCGTATAAAGGAAGAATTTAAACGCCGCATATTTGCGGTTGTCGCCGCCCCAAATGCCGATGATGAAATACATCGGGATCAGCGCTGCTTCAAAGAAGATATAGAAAAGGATCAAATCCTGCGCCGAGAAAACGCCGATCACGATCGCTTCCATCAGCAAGAACATGCCCATGTACAGGCCGACACGCTTTTGAATAGCGTTCCAGCTAGCAAGGATGCACAGCGGCATCAAAAATGCTGTCAGCAAGATCAGCATCAGCGCCATACCATCAATGCCCAAAGCATATTGGAAACGGCCAAACAGGTCGGCGCGCTCGACAAATTGCCATTGCGCCCCATTCACTTCAAAACCGCGCCACATGACGAGGCCCAAAGCCAAATTTATCAAGGTGGCGCCCAGCGCGACAAAGCGCGCCAGACGATCACCGGAAAAGATACAAAGGATGGCGGCGATCGCGGGGACCGCCAGCATCAGCGAAAGCATAGCCATAGAGCCGCTCACAGGAATTTGACCATTGCCCATGTGGCGAGCCCGACCAAACCGAGCAGCATCACAAAAGCATATCCATAAACATAACCCGACTGAAGTCGGACGGCGAGACGCGAACCACCGGAAACAACCGATGCAACGCCATTCGGACCCAGCGCGTCAATGGTGCCAACGTCACCACGCTGCCAGAAGAACCGACCCAAAGCAAAGGCAGGCTTGACGAAGATTTTATCGTAAAGTTCGTCAAAATACCATTTGTTGAACAGGAACTGGTGCAACGGGCGGAAGGTCGCCACAAAGCGTGCGGGGATCGACGGATTGCGAATATAGCTGTTCCAAGCCAGCAGCAGACCAATGGCCATGACAGCAAATGGGGTCCACTTCACCCACATCGGCACTTCGTGCGCCGCGTGCATCAACTCGGCATTAAAGGCCAAGCTGTTCCCCCAGAAGGCGGTGCCTTCTTCGGGATAAATGAATGGGTGGTTGAAGACAAAGCCAGCCAACACCGCGCCCACCGACAGGATCACCAATGGGATCAGCATAGGCAGCGGGCTTTCGTGCGGGTGATAACCCGCTGTGCCGTCGCTGTCGGCCTTGGGCGCATGATCATCATGGGCCGCATGGGCATGCGCATGACCATGATCGTCGCCATGGGCGTGCGCATCATCATGATGTTCGTCATGAACAGCATGTTGAATATGCTCGCTCTGTTCCCAACGCGGCTTGCCGTGGAAGGTCAAGAATACCAGACGCCAGCTATAGAAGCTGGTGAGCAGAGCGGCAAAAATGCCAACCCAGAACGCCATGGTGCCAAGGCCACCCGCCGCAAAAGCGGCTTCCAAAATACCGTCCTTGGAATAGAAACCAGCAAAACCAAATACGCCGTAAATACCCACGCCGGTGATGGCGAGCGTGCCCATCATCATCGCCCAATAGGTCAGCGGGATATGCTTACGCAGGCCGCCATAATAGCGCATATCTTGTTCGTGGTGCATCGCATGGATCACCGAACCGGCGCCCAAGAACAACAAAGCCTTGAAGAAGGCGTGCGTGAACAAGTGGAACATCGCTGCGCCATAAGCGCCAACGCCAGTGGCGAAGAACATATAGCCGAGCTGCGAACAGGTCGAATAAGCAATAACGCGCTTAATATCATGCTGCGTCGTGCCAACCGTGGCGGCGAAGAAGCAAGTGGCCGCGCCAATAATGGTCACAACCGCCAAAGCAACCGGAGCCGCTTCGAACATCGGCGACAGACGGCAAACCATGAAGACGCCAGCCGTGACCATGGTGGCCGCGTGGATCAGCGCCGACACAGGGGTCGGGCCTTCCATCGCGTCTGGCAACCAAGTGTGCAGACCCAATTGTGCCGATTTGCCCATCGCGCCGACGAACAACAGCAAGCAAATGACGGTCATCGTATCCAAGCGCATGCCCAAGAAACCGATGGTCGAGCCAGCCATGCCCGGTGCCGCTTCCAAAATTTCGGGGATCGACACGGTGCCGAATACCAAGAAGGTCGCGAAAATACCCAGCATGAAGCCCAAGTCGCCAACGCGGTTGACCACAAAAGCCTTCATGGCTGCTGCATTGGCGCTTTGCTTCTTATACCAGAAACCGATCAGCAAATAAGACGCCAGACCAACGCCTTCCCAACCAAAGAACATCTGAACAAGGTTGTTGGCTGTTACCAGCATCAACATCGCAAAGGTGAACAAGGACAGATAGGCAAAGAAGCGCGGTTGGTGCGGATCCTCGCTCATATAGCTCCAGCTATAGAGGTGGACGAGCGACGAAACCGAGGTGATGACCACCAACATGATGGCAGTCAGCGTGTCAACCTTCAATTCCCAGTTAAAGCTGAGGGTGCCAGATTGGACCCACTGCAAAACCGTCACAACACCCGCTTCGCCGGTGCCGTTAATGAAGGACAGGAAAATGGGCCAGCTAAGGCCCGCGCTGATGAACAGCGCGCCCGTTGTAATAATTTTCGATGCGGTTTTGCCGATGACATGATGCCCCAGCCCCGCAACAAGCGCCGCCAGCAGCGGCAGGAATACGATTGCCTGTATCACCGGCTTATCCCTTCATCCGGTTGGCATCGTCAACCGCGATGGTGCCACGGCCACGGAAATAAATAACAAGAATTGCCAGACCAATGGCAGCTTCACCCGCCGCCACGGTCAGAACAAACATCGAAAAGACCTGACCAACCAAATCGCCCAGTGCCGCCGAAAAAGCGACAAGGTTGATATTGACGGCCAACAAGATCAATTCGATCGCCATCAAAATGACGATGATATTCTTGCGGTTGATAAAGATGCCGAGCACGCCCAGCGTGAACAACACCGCCGAAACGGCCAGATAATGTCCTACGGAAATCACAGTTCGACCCCCTGCCCGACGGGCTGATCAACAAGGCGCGTCGCGTCTTCAGGACGACGACGAACCTGATCGGCAATGACTTGCCGACGAACACCTGAACGCTGACGATTGGTCAGAACAATGGCGCCAATCATGGCGACCAACAGGATCAAGCCCGATGCTTCGAACAAGAACACATAGCGCGTAAAGATTTGCGCGCCGATTTGTTCAATGTTCGTCATGTCAGTGGCAATCGGAGCAGCGCGCGAAGCCATATCAATGGCACCGGCATTCCATGCCCCCACAGCGAAGACCAATTCAGCCGCCAAGATAATGGCCACCAACGCGCCAAGCGGAAGATAGCGGACAAAGCCCGCCCGCAATTCGGCAAAGTCGATGTCGAGCATCATGACAACGAACAAGAACAACACCGCGACCGCGCCGACATAAACAATGACCAGCAACATGGCGATGAACTCTGCGCCGCACAGCAGCATCAGACCCGCAGCATTAAAAAATGCCAAGATCAACCACATGACGCTGTGAACAGGGTTCCGAGAAAAGATCACCATCGCCGCAGAAGCGATGCAGACCGTAGCGAAAATATAAAAGGCAAATATTTGAATCATTTGCGCTGCCCCTAGCGATAGGGCGCGTCAGCGGCAAGATTTGCCGCAATCGCGCTTTCCCATTTGTCACCATTGGCCAGCAGCTTTGCCTTGTCATACAGCAACTCTTGGCGCGTTTCGGTGGCGAATTCGAAATTCGGACCCTCGACGATCGCATCAACCGGACAAGCTTCCTGACAGAAGCCGCAATAAATGCATTTTGTCATGTCGATGTCATAACGGGTGGTGCGGCGCGAGCCGTCATCACGCGGTTCCGCTTCGATGGTAATCGCTTGGGCTGGGCAAATCGCTTCGCACAGCTTGCAGGCGATGCAACGCTCTTCCCCATTGGGGTAGCGGCGCAGCGCATGCTCACCACGAAAACGCGGCGACAGCGGGTTTTTTTCGAACGGATAGTTAATCGTCGCTTTTGGTTTGAAGAAATATTTCAGTGTCAGCGCATGCGCCTTCACAAATTCCCAAAGCGTAAAGCTTTTGACGAGATGACCAACGTAACTCATGCGTACCTCGTCAGCATCAGATAACCGGAAACCAAGACCACGAAGATCAGCGACAGTGGCAGGAAGATTTTCCAACCCAGACGCATCAACTGGTCATAACGATAACGGGGAACCGTTGCCTTCACCCAGCTGAACACAAAGAAGAAAAATGCAATCTTCAGCAGCAGCCAGATAAAGCCAGGAACCAGATAGAGCGGAGCCCAATCCAGCGGCGGCAACCAGCCACCCCAGAACAAAATGGCGTTCAATGCGCACATCAAAATGACGTTGGCATATTCACCCAGCCAGAACAGCGCAAAGCTCATCGACGAATATTCGGTTTGATAACCGGCGACGAGTTCGCTTTCCGCTTCGGTCAAGTCGAACGGCGCGCGGGCCGTTTCGGCCAAGGCGGTGATCAAGAACATGATCGCGAGCGGGAACAGCAACAGATTGAAACCAAAGGCGTTGACGATGCCAAGGCCATGGCCCTGCTGCGCCTTGACGATTTCATTCATGTTAAAGCTGTCAGCGAACAAGATCACGCCGATCAAGATGAAGCCCATCGAGACTTCATAAGAGATCATCTGAGCCGAAGCACGCAGCGCCGAGAAGAACGGATATTTCGAGTTGGACGCCCAACCCGCCAAAATCACGCCATAAACGCCCAGCGAACTGACCGCCAAAATATAGAGCAAACCAACGTTAATGTCGGCCAGCACCGCGCCAGAGTTGAACGGAATAACCGCCCAAGCAATCAGCGCCACCGTGAAGGTGATGATCGGTGCGATCAGGAACAAAGTGCGGTTGGCGGCGGTTGGAATGATGGTTTCCTGCAAGAAAACCTTCAGACCGTCGGCAAAGCTTTGCAGCAAACCAAAGGGGCCAACCACATTAGGACCACGGCGCAGCGCCATGGCGGCCCAAATCTTACGGTCGGTGTAAATGATCATCGCCACCGCCAACATCAGCGGCAAAGCGATCAGCAAAATGCCAGCCACCGTCGCGACACCCCATGCCCACTCATAGGACAGGCCAAGGCCTTGGAAAAACTCGGTCATTCCGCTGCCTCCACAAATTCTACCCCGTGGATCAGTTCATCCGAGCAACGCTGCATTGTCGGCGATGCGCGGCAAATGGCGTTGGTAAGATAAAAGTCTTTGATCGGCGATGGAATTTCGCGCGCTTCTGGCGAAGCAGGCAGGCTGGGAACAGCCCAACCATAATCAGCCAAGCCTTCAACGCCCAATGCAGGCACGGCAGCGATCATCGCAGCGCGGCACGCATCGAAATTGTCAAAGCCCAGCTTCACGCCGAACGTGTCCGCCAAAGCACGGAAAATGCTCCAGTCTTCACGGGCATCGCCGGGGGCGAAGACCGCGCGTTCGCTGCGCTGCACGCGGCCTTCGGTGTTGACGGTCGTAAAGTCTTTTTCCGTCCATGCCGCGGCTGGCAAGATGATGTCGGCCGCATGTGCGCCCTTGTCACCATGATGGCCCACATAAACCTTTACGGTGTCGGCGAAGTTGGTGAAGTCCACTTCATCCGCGCCCAAGAAGAAGGCGAGCTTTGGCTTGGCCGCCACGATATCGGCGATACCGCCAGCCTGAGCATAGCCCAGCATCAAACCGCCCATGCGCGAAGCCGAGAAGTGAACAACGTTAAAGCCGTTCCAGCCGTCCTTCACTGCGCCTACCTTGTCTGCCAAGGCCAACAAGGCACCGTGCACACCGTCAATCGACAGCGCGCCGCCGCCAGCGATGATCATCGGACGCTCTGCCGAAGACAGGGCTTCCAAAACATCGGCAGGCAGATTGGCGACCAGCGATGCGTCATTGCCCAGATGCTGGGTGCGGTAATTTTGGTCAATGTCTTGACCAATGGTGTAAACCTTGACGCCGCGCTTCCACACAGCTTTGCGGATGCGGGTGTTAATCAGCGGCGCTTCCCAACGCAGGTTCGTGCCAACCAACAAGACCACATCGGCATTTTCAGCCTCTGCGATGGTCGTGTTAAAATTGACCGCCGACAGGCTGGACACATCATATTTCAGACCGGTCTGACGACCTTCCAGCAGGTTGGAACCCAGCGCGCCCAGCAAAGCCTTGGCCGCGAACATGGTTTCGCAATCGGCCATGTCGCCAGCAATGGCGGCAACCGATGCGCCCGCGTTCACCGCCTTGATGGCAGCAAAGGCTTCGCCCCAGCTTGCTTCGACCAGTTTGCCGTCCTTGCGGACGAACGGACGGTCGAGGCGGCGCAAAATAAGGCCATCCACATGGTGGCGCGTCTTATCGCTGGCCCATTCTTCGTTCACATCATCATTGACGCGGGGAAGAACGCGCAACACTTGGCGGCCACGGCTGTCGATACGCACGTTGGTGCCAACAGCGTCGCTCATGTCGATGCCCATCGTCTTGGTCAATTCCCAAGGACGAGCTTCGAACGCATAAGGCTTGGATGTCAAAGCACCAACGGGGCACAGATCGACCACGTTACCGCTCAGTTCGCTGTTCACAGCGCGTTCCAAATAGCTGGTGATCTGCATATTCTCGCCGCGATAAATCGCGCCAATTTCTTCTACGCCGGCCACTTCTTCGGCAAAACGCACGCAGCGGGTGCATTGAATGCAGCGGGTCATCACCGTTTTCACGATGGGGCCCATATATTTTTCCGTCACAGCGCGCTTATTTTCGTCATAGCGCGAACCGCCACGACCATAAGCAACCGACTGATCCTGCAAATCACATTCGCCGCCCTGATCGCAAATCGGGCAATCCAGCGGGTGGTTAATGAGAAGGAATTCCATCACCCCTTCCCGCGCCTTCTTCACCATTGGGCTGTCGGTCTTGATGACCTGACCTTCGGCAGCAGGCAGAGCGCAGGAAGCTTGGGGCTTCGGCGGTCCGGGCGATACTTCGACCAAGCACATGCGGCAGTTGCCAGCGATGCTCAGACGCTCGTGATAGCAGAAACGGGGGATTTCCTTCCCCGCCATTTCGCAAGCCTGAAGAACGGTCGCGCCCTGCGGCACTTCCAATTCTTGGCCATCTACGGTGACTTTTACCATTATTCCGCGGCCTCCATCATGCCGCCATTTTCACGGATGCGACGTTCCAGTTCCGGACGGAAGTGACGGATCAGACCTTGGATTGGCCATGCTGATGCGTCGCCAAGGGCGCAAATCGTATGACCTTCCACCTGTTTCGTCACATCAAACAACGTGTCGATTTCTTCGATCTGGGCGTCGCCGGTGCGAAGTCGCTCCATTACGCGCCACATCCAACCCGTGCCTTCACGGCAAGGGGTGCATTGGCCGCAGCTTTCATGCTTATAGAAATAGCTGATGCGGCTGATCGCTTGAACGACATCGGTGGACTTATCCATCACGATGGCCGCCGCCGTGCCCAAACCGGAACCCACAGCCTTCAGACCGTCAAAGTCCATCGGGCAATCCATGATCTGTTCGGCAGGAACCAAAGGAACCGACGAACCACCAGGGATAACCGCCAACAAATTGTCCCAGCCGCCGCGAATGCCGCCGCAATGCTTGTCAATCAGTTCGCGGAAGGTGATGCCCATCTCTTCTTCCACCACGCAAGGCGTGTTCACATGGCCAGAGATTTGGAACAGCTTGGTGCCCTTATTGCCTTCGCGGCCAAAGCTGGAGAACCAGCTAGCACCGCGCCGCAAAATGGTGGGAACAACCGCAATCGATTCCACATTATTCACCGTGGTGGGGCAGCCATAAAGGCCTGCACCAGCAGGGAAAGGTGGTTTCAAGCGAGGCTGGCCTTTTTTGCCTTCCAAGCTTTCGATCATCGCCGTTTCTTCGCCGCAGATATAAGCCCCTGCACCGCGATGGACGAACACATCGAAATCATAACCCGAACCAGCGGCATTTTTGCCAAGCAGGCCCGCGTCATAGGCTTCTTGAACCGCCGCAAACAGCGTCTTCGCTTCGGCGATAAATTCACCGCGAATATAGATGTAAGCGGCGCGTGCACGCATCGCAAAACCGGCGATCAAGGCGCCTTCGATCAGCTTGTGCGGATCGTGGCGGATGATTTCACGGTCTTTGCACGAACCCGGTTCAGATTCGTCGGCGTTGATGACCAAGAAGCTTGGACGATCCGCGCGCGGCTCCTTGGGCATGAAGCTCCACTTCAAGCCGGTGGGGAAGCCAGCGCCGCCGCGCCCACGCAGGCCCGACGCTTTGATTTCTTCGATGATCGCGTCTTGACCGCGCGCGATCAAATCCTTGGTATTGTCCCAATCGCCCCGCATTTGCGCGGAGCCAAGGTTCCATGGCTGGAACCCGTAAAGATTGGTAAAGATACGATCTTTATCGGCTAGCATCGCTTACCACTCCTTCCGGTAATCATGGTTGGCGCTTTGCATTTCCTTCAGCGTCGTCGGGCCACCTTCGGGGTCAGACGTGAAACGCTTGGGGTTTTGCGTGCCGATCTTGGGCTGACGGCCAGCGGCCAATTCATCCAAAATATGGCTCATGCTATCATAGTCCAAATCTTCGAAATTATCATCGTTGATCTGGACCATCGGGGCATTGGTGCAGGTGCCAAGGCATTCGACTTCGTTCAGGGTGAACAAGCCGTCTGGCGTGGTTTTGCCCTTGACCATGCCGCGATTTTTGCAAGCCGACATCACCGCGTCCGCCCCGCGCAGCAAGCAAGGCGTGGTGCCGCAAACTTGCACATGGAAACGGCCAACCGGCGCCATATTATACATGGTATAGAAGGTGGCGACTTCATAAGCTCGGATGAACGGCATATCGAGCTGGGCTGCGACATATTCGATCACCGGCACGGGCAGCCAGCCTTGGGTTTGGGTTTCCGCCCCGACCTGACGCTGGGCCAAGTCCAGAAGCGGCATCACCGCAGAACGCTGGCGTCCTGCGGGATAACGGGCAATAACCGTTTTGGCGTTTTCGGCGTTTTCCGCTGTCCAGGCAAAATTGCCCCAGCGAGCGCGTACTTCGGCTTCATCGGGAATTTGGGGTGCGTCGGCCATTAGCGGACAAACTCCACGCGCGACACAAGGTCGTTTTCAAAAGTGTAAATCGACATGACCTCGAAAGGTTCAGCGTCGGACGAACGGAACACCTTTTCGTGCAGGGCAACATAGTTGCCCAGTTCATAACCCGTCAGGATTTCGGCACGATTTTCTGGATATTCCGCGAACATGGCTTTCAGACCGCTGCGCACGCCTTCTTTGCCGTCGCGCACCACATCACCGCGATAGCCTGCCTCGGCGGCATCGTCGGTCATCAGTGCGACATAAGCATCGGCGTCCTGCGCATTATAATGCGCGATCATCTGCTCTGCGATGGCAAGCTTGCTCAACGGTCACACTCCCCGAACACAACGTCGATGGCGCCTATGATCGCGGTGGTGTCGGCCAACATATGGCCCCGCGACATCATATCCATCGCCTGAAGGTGGCTGAAGGCCGTCGGGCGAATTTTGCAGCGATAGGGTTTGTTGGAACCATCGCTGACCAAATAGACGCCAAATTCGCCCTTCGGGCTTTCGGTGGCGACATAAACTTCGCCAGCGGGAACGTGGAAACCTTCGGTGTAGAGCTTGAAATGGTGGATCAAGCTTTCCATCGACTGCTTCATTTCGCCGCGCTTGGGCGGAACAATCTTGCGATCGGTGCTGGAGACTGGGCCAGACGGCATCTCGTTAATGCACTGCTTGATGATGCGCGCCGACTGATAGACTTCCTGAACGCGGACCATGAAGCGATCATAGCAATCGCCGCGTGTGCCCACCGGAACGTCAAAGTCCATCTTGGCATAAACGTCATAAGGCTGGGATTTACGCAAATCCCACGCAATGCCGCTGCCACGGATCATCGGACCCGAAAAGCCCCATGCCAGTGCTTCTTCTTTGCTGACGACCGAAATATCGACGTTACGCTGTTTGAAGATGCGGTTGTCGATGACCAAGCTCATGGCATCGCCGAACAGCTTGGGCAGACGGGTTTCCACCCATTCCGCAATATCCACCAACAGCTTTTCCGGCACATCTTGGTGCACGCCGCCGGGACGGAAATAAGCGCTGTGCATACGGGCACCCGAAGCGCGCTCGAAGAAGTTCAAGCAATCTTCGCGCAGTTCGAACACCCACAGGTTTGGCGTCATGGCACCGACGTCCATGACATGCGCACCAATGTTCAGCATATGGTTACAAATGCGGGTCAATTCCGCAAACATCACACGCAAATATTGGCCGCGTTCCGGCACTTCGAGACCCAGCAGCTTTTCGACCGCCAGAACATAGCTATGCTCCATGCCCAAGGGCGAGCAATAGTCGAGGCGGTCGAAATAAGGCAGAGCCTGAAGATAGGTTTTATGCTCGATCAGCTTTTCGGTGCCGCGATGCAGCAAGCCGACGTGCGGATCGACACGTTCGATGATTTCGCCGTCCAGTTCCAACACCATACGCAAAACGCCGTGCGCCGCAGGGTGCTGCGGGCCGAAGTTAATCGTATAATTGCTAACGCTCAGGTCGCCAGCGGTGGTGCCAGGGTCCAGCGGGCCATCAATGGGATAGCCTTCGAACATATCACTGCCGTGATGCTTGACGGTTACAGTTTCCGTCATGCTTTATCTCCTTCGCCGCTTTTTTCAGCAGCCTTGGCATTGGCCGCAGCACCTGCACCGGTCGCCGCCGTGGACGGCGTATCCTTAGGCGTTGGTGCAGCGGCAGGTGCCGATGCCTTTTCATCGCCGGGCAGCACATAATCTGCACCTTCCCATGGCGACATAAAGTCAAAGCTGCGGAAATCCTGCTGCAAACGCACCGGCTCTTGCACGACGCGCTTTTCCTCTTCGGAATAACGCAATTCGACATAGCCGGTCAGCGGGAAATCCTTGCGCTGCGGATGGCCTTCAAAGCCATAGTCCGTCAAAATACGGCGCAAATCGGGATTGCCCGCGAACAGCACGCCATACATGTCGAACACTTCGCGTTCCAACCAGCCTGCAACAGGCCAGATGTTGACGACGGTCGGAACTGGCGTCGCTTCGTCCGTGCTGACGCGCACGCGAAGGCGGTGGTTTTTGGTGACGGACAGCAAATGATACACCACCTCGAACCGCTCTGCACGGTCCAGATAGTCAACACCCGCAATTTCCATCAATTGCTGATATTCCAGACGGTCACGCAGCGCGACCATCACACCACCCAGCGCATCGCGCTTGACGGTGATGCTGTCTTCATCAACGGCGAAAATATGGTCCAGCAAATCCGCGCCCAGAACGGACGTCAGCTCTGCCGCAATCCCTGCACGAGGGGCGATGAGGGGAGCATTGTGAGCCATCAGCGTTCAATCGTCCCAACGCGGCGGATTTTCCGCTGCAATTGCATCACGCCATACAGCAAAGCTTCGGCGGTCGGCGGGCACCCAGGGACATAAATATCCACCGGAACGATACGATCACAGCCGCGAACCACCGAATAGCTATAATGGTAATAACCGCCGCCATTGGCGCAGCTTCCCATCGAAATCACATATTTGGGGTTCGACATCTGGTCGTAAACGCGGCGCAAGGCGGGGGCCATTTTGTTGCACAATGTGCCAGCCACAATCATCACGTCCGACTGGCGCGGCGATGCGCGCGGAGCAGCGCCGAAGCGCTCCATGTCATAACGCGGCATATTCACATGGATCATTTCCACCGCGCAGCAGGCCAGACCAAAGGTCATCCACCACAGCGAGCCGGTACGCGCCCATGTAAAAAGATCTTCGGTCGAGGTGACAAGAAAGCCCTTGTCATTCACCTCGGCGTTCAGATCATCGAAAAACCCTTGGTCCGGAGCGGTACCGGGGGCAACCGGCATCTGCCCGGGGGTGAGGATAGATGTATTGGTCATTCCCAATCCAACGCTCCTTTCTTCCATTCATAAATAAAGCCGACCAACAAAATGCCAAGAAACACCATCATGGCGCCCCAGCCAGCCCAACCAATTACGTCCAGGCTAACAGCCCAAGGAAAGAGGAAAGCTGCTTCGAGATCGAAGATGATAAAAAGGATAGCGACAAGATAAAAGCGCACGTCAAATTGACCGCGCGCGCTTTCAAATGCAGGAAATCCGCATTCATATTCCGTCAGTTTTTCGGGGTCCGGTTGATGCGATCCAGTCAGCTTCGCCACACCCATCGGCAGGAATACAAATGCCGTGGAAAGGGCCAGAGCTATAACCAGAAAGATCAGAATCGGCAGATAATGCGTCAGATCGACCATGGGAACTCGCAGTCAGTTTGTGCAATCATTGGGGCGATGTTTTATCACCCGATGGCACGCGCTTTAGGCCCCTTATCCCCTTCCCGCAAGCACTGAGGCCATGATTTTATCATCAAAAGGCCGGAATATCGCGAACATTGAGAAAAGCGAACATGAACCTGAGCTTGGAATTCATCCTTAAGCGAATAATCTGGGGCGCTCGCTGCCGTTCATGGTCCGTCATGAAGCGCATGAGTTTCGCCTTTTTCCAGCATCATTTGCACCAAGGAGGCAAACGCGCCGCCTTACCAAAGGCCTTAGCGCCCATTCTGCTTAGAAAAAATTACCACGATATTGACCTGTAGCAAAAATATCTCTTTCTACATTTTCGAAATATGTCACCTAGGAAAGATAAGTATGCGCTCGCTCCTAACCAATAACGCCGCACCACTGGCTATAGCGATGATTGCCGCAACAATCATCGCCGGGACACCCGCCGCCCACGCGCAGAATTGGATCGATGCCAAAAACCCGAAGGCGTTGTTCGCATTGGCCAAAACTGAAGGTTATGCGCCAGAAATGATCAGCAAAAAGGGTGAAGCCCCGTCATTCCGTATGTCGGTCGATGGTGTTAATTCCTTGGTGCTGTTCATGGATTGCGATGACGCCAAAACCAATTGTAAAACCATCCAATTTTACGCGGGCTACAGCGTCAGCGACGTCTTTGAAACCGATCGCATCAACCAGTGGAACCGCGACAAGCGCTTTTCGCGGGCCTATGTCGACAATAGCGGCGATCCGGTGCTGGAAATGGACCTCGACCTCGACTTCAATGGCTTGCCCCGCGAAAATATAGTCGAGTCTTTTGCTATCTGGCGAACAGCACTGGGCAATTTTTCAAAGTTCGTGAATGGCGACGATGATCAAAAAGCGGGATAAGCCCAAGCCGACCACCCGCACTTAAGCAGACAACCGCATTTAAGCAAACAAAAGGCCGCCCACCCTATCGGTGCGCGGCCTTTTGTTCACCCGTGGGATGCAGCCCGATTAGGCGTTACGAAGCGACCCTGCGATCAGCTTTTGCAGCTTGCTGTGAACAGCGCCGCTGCCAGCGATCAATTCCTTGCGCTCAATGGCGCGATCGCCGCCGCGATAATCGCTGACGAAGCCACCGGCTTCGCGGACCAACAGCATCCCAGCCGCCACGTCCCAGATGTTCAAGTCGCTTTCCCAGAAACCGTCAAAGCGGCCCGATGCGACCCAAGCCAAATCCAAGCTGGCCGCGCCAAAGCGGCGCAGGCCCGCAACTTCGGGGGCGACCGCGCCAAAAATGCGCGCCCATTGACCCATGTCGCCATGGCCCATGAACGGAATGCCGGTGCCAACCAAGCATTCATGCAGATGACGGCGCGACGATACGCGCAGGCGGCGGTCATGCAGCCATGCACCGCGTCCACGTTCCGCCCAATAGCTTTCGTCGGTCACGGGCTGATAAATCAGGCTGGACGTAATATCGCCCCAGCCACCGCCCAATTTGGGTTCTTGAACCGCAATGGAAATGGCGAATTGCGGAATGGCGTGCAAAAAGTTTGACGTTCCGTCCAGCGGATCGACGATAAAACGGGGCTTGCCCGGTTCGCCTTCAATCTCGCCAGCCTCTTCCATCAAAAAGCCCCAGCCCGGACGGGCGTGACCCAATTCTTCATAAAGGGTGCGTTCCGAAGCCTGATCGGCCTTGGACACAAAGTCGGCGGGACCTTTTTGCGAGACTTGCAGATGTTCGATTTCGCCAAAATCGCGGCGCAGCTTGGCTCCAGCCTTGCGCGCTGCGCGTTCCATGACGGTAATGATGCCGGAAATGGCCATGATCAATACACTCGCTTGTTAAAATATATAATCGCATGCCTAAGCATCAGGCAAGCATCCGGCCCATTGGGCCAGCCTCAACTTTTGGGCCTATTGATCGCCCTATGGCCATCTTTGGCGCAGCAACGGATTATACCTCCCGCCCTGCATAGCCGCGCCTTGCGCCTATGGCCCAAAATATCACGCCGCCCGTCCGCTTGATCATCCCTTGGCGGGAGAATAAGCGCCCGAGCGGCGTTAAAAATCAGTCAGCGCGGCGCACATATTCGCGGTCGGCGACATTCACCACGATGCGGGTTCCGGTGGTGATGTGCGGCGGAACCATCACGCGCACGCCATTGTCAAGGATGGCTGGCTTGTACGAGGACGACGCCGTCTGACCCTTCACAACCGCATCGGCTTCGACGATGGTGGCTTCGATATTTTCGGGCAGTTCGACCGAGATAGGACGTTCTTCCCACAGTTCCAGAACGACATCCATGCCGTCTTGCAGAAAATCTGCATCATCGCCGACAACCGCCTTGGCAATGGTGATTTGTTCGTAATTATCTTTGTCCATGAACACCAAGTCGGTGCCCTCAGCATAGAGGAATTGGAAATCCTTGGTGTCCAAACGAACTTTTTCGACCGTATCGGCGCTGCGGAAACGCACATTGGTTTTGCGGCCATCGATCAGGTTCTTCATTTCAACCTGCATATAGGCCCCACCTTTGCCAGGCTGGGTGTGCTGAATTTTGGCAACTTTCCAGATGCCAGCTTCATATTCAAGAATATTGCCGGGACGGATTTCAACGCCGGATATTTTCATCGCGCACACTCACTAGAACAAAGATGGAAAGAGCAGCCAGCGTATCGCACGCCGGATCAGAAGGCGGGCCAATAAACGGCCTCGCCTGAAATGGCAAGATGCTTGACCGCCAAAATGAACGATCAAGCATCTAGGGTCACGACCCTGGGC
Source organism: uncultured Sphingopyxis sp. (assembly GCA_964542975.1). GTDB lineage: Bacteria > Pseudomonadota > Alphaproteobacteria > Sphingomonadales > Sphingomonadaceae > Sphingopyxis. Next base: position 19,293 of record CAZIVW010000011.1, on the reverse strand, counting down.
TATATCAGCCCCTATGGTGCGGGGACGGATATGGGATATTGGCCCTGTTCGCGCGGCGGGGCGGCGGCGAAGATTTCGCCAAAGGCTTTGACGGCGGCGGCAGGACCATCGGGGTGGTTCCAAACGCCGCCGGAAACCGCCAGAAAATCGGCGCCAGCTTCCACCAATGCCGCTGCATTTTCCACGGTGATGCCACCAATGGCCACGCATGGCAGTTCAAATAGCCCCTGCCACCATGTCAGCAATTCGGGGTCGGCATAGACCTCTACCTCTTTGGTGGTGGTCGGGTGAAAGGCACCAAAAGCGACATAATCGGCGCCAGCATCGCCCGCTTCCATCGCCAAATGGCGGCTGTTATAGCAAGATACACCAATTTGCGTATCCGGACCCAAGGCCGCGCGCGCGTCACGCGGATCGCCGTCATCCTTGCCCAAATGCACGCCGTCCGCGCCCACGCGCTTGGCCAAGGCGACATCATCATTGACGATGAATGCGACATCATGCTCGGCGCAAATCGCGCGCAAAGGTGCAGCCAAATCAGCGGCTTGATGCTGGGTCAGCCCTTTGACGCGAAACTGAAAAGCGGCAACGGGACCTGCCGTCAAAGCAGCGGTCAGGCGTTCCGGAAAATCTCCCCCCACGTCGAGCGGGGAGATTAGATATAATTGGCAGGAATCTGTGGTCATCCAGCGTTCATAGCGATGGAGTGATGGTGCGGCAAATGATGAAAGCACCCCTCCCCCTCTGTGCCGCCGCTTTTTTGCCGCTGATGATGCTGTTGTCCGGCTGTGCGAACAGTGAAACGCCCCGCAGCACGCCCCCCACAGCCCAGCCTGCTGCCCAGCATGGGCCAGCACCAACACCCATTTTGCCCCACGCGCAGGATATAGCAGTCGGCCAGCGGGCCTATGCCGATGGCCCCACCATCGAAGTGGTCAAAATATTGGAGGACAGCCGCTGTCCGCAAAATGCCCGCTGCGTATGGGCTGGCCGATTAAAGCTGGCGATGGTCTGGTATCGCGGCAATGGCGAAGCGCAGCCATTTGAACTGACGCTGGGCGAGATCACACATATCGCCGATGGCCATATTGAAATCACCGCCGCCACCCCGCCCCGCCTTGCGGGCGAAGGATCAACGGCAGTGACGGATTATCGCTTTTCCTTCCGCTTTTCGGGCGGACTGTAACAAAAAGGCCCCGCCGATTTCCATCAGCGGGGCCTTTTTAACCTTATCAACGCGACAAATTACGCAACCGATGCCGCGTGAATTTCGTCAATCGCGCCGCCCAATGAGGCGTCAAATTCGTCATCGCTCATTTGCGCGCGCAGATCCGACAATAATGCGCGGCTGAAGCTGGCGATGATGCCGGGGTTTTTGGCCAATTCCACGCAAGCTTCGGCGCGGGCAAAACCGCCCGACAGGGCCACAACGCGCAGCACCTTGGCGTGATCAACCAATGGCTGGAACAGGCCAGCTTCGGTGGGAAGAGACAGCTTCAACATCACGGGCGCGCCTTCCCAAGCGTCCAAAGCGGCCAGCAATTCAGCCAGCAACAAACGGTCAGCGGCGTCGCGTTCGACGCTTTTTATATTCACTTCTGGCTCGATCATCGGAACCAAGCCATGCGCGGCGATGCGGGCCGCTTCTTCGAACTGCTGCTTCACAATCGCCTTGATGCCAGCTTCGTTGGCCAAGTTCACAACGCTGCGCATCTTGGTGCCGAACACGCCTTTGGCGACCGAGCGCGCGCACAGATCGTCCAGCGTGCTATTGGCCTTCATCAATTGCACGCCATTGGCTTCGTCTTCCAAGCCCTTGTCGACCTTGATGAACGGCACAACGCCGCGTTCCCACAGCAAGGCTGGAACCGACTTGCCGCCAACTTCGCCGTCCATCGTGCGTTCGAACAAGATCGCGCCGATGACCTTTTGGCCATCAAAGCAAGGCGATGTCACGATGCGGCTGCGCATTTGGTGGATCAGCGCGAACATTTCTTCTTCGTTCGCATAGGCATCTTCTTCAACGCCATAGCCCTTCAATGCCTTTGGCGTCGATCCACCGGATTGGTCCAGTGCGGCAATGAAGCCTTGGCCCGACTTAATCTTTTCCATCATCTCGGCATTGGGGGTCGTCATAACGTCTCCGTGGCTTTGCATACGTATGTGATGCGGGCGCATAGCATGACCGGCGCATGATGCAACCGGCCTGTTGGTCTTTGCGGTGCCGCTTTTGAAAAAAAGCCCACCGTTCACTCGGTGGGCCTTTCGGTTAATTTATAAACGGCGGGATCAGGCTTTCAAAGCGTCCACGCCTGGCAAGGGCTTGCCTTCCATCCATTCCAGAAATGCGCCGCCGGCGGTGGACACAAAGCTGAACTGCGGCGCAACGCCGGCATGGTTCAGCGCGGCCACGGTATCACCGCCGCCAGCCACCGATGTCAGCGACCCGTCCACGGTCAGCGCGGCAGCGGTTTTGGCCAAGGCCACCGTTGCCGTGTCGAACGGCGGGGTTTCAAACGCGCCCAGCGGGCCGTTCCACACCAAAGTGCGGCAATTTTTGATCGCATCACCCAAGGCTTCAACAGCGGCAGGACCAACGTCGAGGATCATTTCATCCGCCGCCACTTCATGCACATTCACCGTGCGGGTTGGCGGATTGGGGGCGAATTCTTTCGATACCACCACATCATAAGGCAGATGGATGGTGCAGCCAGCGGCATCAGCGCTTTCAAAAATCGCATTGGCGGTGTCGATCAAATCATGTTCGCACAAGCTTTTGCCGACATTCACACCGCGTGCCGCCAAAAAGGTGTTGGCCATGCCGCCGCCGATAATCAGATGATCGACTTGGCCGACCAAATTGCGCAGCACGTCGATTTTCGACGAAACCTTTGCGCCGCCAACCACGGCCGCAACAGGATGCACTGGCGCGCCCAGCGCGGCGTCCAATGCCTTTAATTCCGCTTCCATCGAACGGCCCGCATAGGCTGGCAGACGGCGCGCAATGCCTTCGGTCGAACCATGCGCACGGTGCGCGGCCGAGAAAGCGTCATTCACATAAATATCACCGATTTCAGCCAAAGCATCGGCGAAAGCGGGGTCATTTTTTTCTTCGCCGGGGTTGAAGCGGGTATTTTCCAAAATCGCCACATCGCCAGCCGCCAGCACGGCCACGCCAGCCTTTGCGCCCTCACCCACACATTCGGGGATGAACATGACGCCATGGCCCAGCACATCTTCGACGCCGCCGACGACCAGCGACAGCGATTGCTTGGGATCTTTTGCGCCTTTCGGACGGCCAAAATGGGCCAGCAACAAAACGATAGCGCCCTTGTCCGACAATTCCTTGATGGTCGGCATGGCAGCGCGAATGCGCGTATCGTCGGCAACCGCTCCGTCATTCATTGGCACGTTCAGATCGACGCGCACCAACACGCGCTTGCCATGAATATCACCAATATCGTCGAGGGTTTTAAAGCTAGCCATTATTCTGATCCGTTTCCCGAAAGCCGGAGTTATGCCTGATATGGCGATGCCCTCCGGCGCGAAAAGCACCAGAGGGCAACACCCAAAGTCTTGCTGATCTTAAAGCAGCTTGCCGATCACGCCAGCGGTATCCACCATGCGGTTCGAGAAACCCCATTCATTGTCATACCAGCTGATCACGCGCACCAGCTTGCCGTCCAATACAGCCGTTTCCAAGCTGTCGATGGTCGACGATGCTGGGCAATGGTTGTAATCGATCGAAACCAGCGGCTCGTCCGAATAATCCAATACGCCCTTCAGCGCGCTTTCCGATGCGTCCTTCAGCAGCTTGTTCACCTCTTCCACGCTGGTGTCACGCGCCGGCGTGAAGGTCAGGTCGATCAGGCTGACGTTGGGGGTTGGAACGCGGATAGCCGAACCGTCCAGCTTGCCCTTCAATTCTGGCAACACTTCGCCAACCGCACGGGCTGCGCCGGTGGTGGTGGGGATCATCGACATACCAGCAGCGCGGGCGCGGCGGTCATCCGAGTGGATTTGGTCGAGGATCTTTTGATCGTTGGTATAAGCGTGAACGGTGGTCATCAGGCCGCGTTCGATGCCGATGGCGTCGTTCAGCACCTTGGCAACGGGGGCCAAGCAGTTGGTGGTGCACGATGCGTTCGACACGATGGTGTGTTCGGCGGTCAGCTTGTCATGGTTTACACCGTAAACAACGGTCAGATCCACGCCCTTGGCAGGAGCCGAAATCAATACGCGCTTTGCGCCTGCATTCAGATGCTTTTGCGCGCTGTCACGGTCGGTGAAGAAGCCGGTGCATTCCAGCGCAATGTCCACGCCCAATTCGCCGTGCGGCAGATTTGCAGGATCGCGTTCCTTGGTCACGCGGATCTGCTTGCCATTGACGGTCAGCACGTCGCCGTCAGCCGATACGTCGCCTGGGAAGGCGCCATGAACGCTGTCACGCTTGAACAGCAAAGCATTGGCTTTTGCGTCTGCCAAATCGTTGATGGCGACCAATTCCAGACCGCAATCAGGGCGTTCCAAAATAGCGCGAGCAACCAGACGGCCAATACGGCCAAAACCATTAATTGCGACTTTTACTGCCATGATATTCTTGTCCTTTTCCCTGAAGGATTGAGTAGCGTTAGGCCGACTTATGCGCCGACCTTGCTCAGAATTTTTGGTGCAATTTGATCGGCGGTCAGGCCGAAGTGACGATAAAGATCGTCAATCGGAGCCGACGCGCCAAAGCTGTCGATGCCGAAGCGCAGGCCATCACGGCCCGTGTAGCGTTCCCAGCCAAAGGTGGTGCCCGCTTCGATCGAAACGATCAGCGCATCACGTGGCAAGATATCGGCTTGGTAAGCACCGTCTTGTTCGTCGAACAATTCGGTCGAAACCATCGATACGACATCGGCGCCAACGCCAGCTTCTTCCAGCTTTGCGGCAACTTCTGCGGCCAGCGATACTTCCGAACCCGTGCCGACGATCACAACCTTGCGGTCTGCGCCAGCCGCCTTGACGCGGTAAGCGCCCTTGGCCGACAGATTGACACTGGCGTCATCACGGAAGGCAGGCAGGTTTTGACGGGTCAAAGCCAGCAAGGTCGGACGGTCTTTTTGTTCCAACGCAATCGCCCAGCATTCGGCGGTTTCCACCGCATCGGCAGGACGCATCACCAGCAAGTTCGGCATCGCACGCAGCGATTGGATATGCTCGATAGGCTGGTGGGTTGGGCCATCTTCGCCCAAACCAATGCTGTCATGCGTCATCACATAGACAACGCGCTGTTCCTGCAGAGCCGACAGGCGAATTGCACCACGGCAATAGTCGGAGAATACCAAGAAAGTGCCGCCATAAGGGATGATGCCGCCATGCAGCGCCATACCATTCATCGCCGCCGACATGCCGAATTCGCGAATGCCATAATAGACATAGCGACCCGAATAATCATCCTTGCTGAACGGCGCGGTCGATTTGGTTTTGGTGTTGTTCGAACCGGTCAAATCGGCACTGCCGCCAACCATCGATGCGATATCAGCGGTCAAAGCACCAAGGGCATTTTCCGAAGCCTTGCGGGTTGCGACATTGGGCTTGTTCGCCGTGATATCGGCCAGATAGGCTTTGAAATTCTCACCGGGGGTCACGTCACCGGAAAGCTGGGCTTCAAAGGCCGCTTTCTTGTCAGCAGCCGCAAAACGGGCGTTCCATTCGGCGCGGGCAGCCTTGCCGCGATCACCAAATTTCGCCCACTCCGCAACGATGTCCGCCGGAATGTCGAATGCGTCCGACGACCAGCCGAGTTCAGCGCGCGTCGCGGCGATTTCATCGGCACCCAGCGGCGATCCGTGCGTGGCCGACGTGCCTTGCTTGTTGGGCGAACCATAGCCGATAACCGTGCGGCAAGCGACCAGCGACGGACGCGGATCGGCCAGCGCTTCGTCAATCGCGCGGCGAATGTCGGCGGCGTCATGACCGTCGCAGGCCACAACATGCCAATTGGTGGCGCGATAGCGTGCTTGCACATCTTCGCTGGTCGACAAATCGGTCGAACCATCAATGGTAATGCGGTTATCGTCCCACAGCACGATCAAGCGGCCCAGACCCAAATGGCCAGCAAGGCCAATGGCTTCGTGGTTGATGCCTTCCATCAAGCAGCCGTCGCCCGCGATCACCCAAGTGCGGTGATCAACCAGATCATCGCCATAGCTGGCGTTCAAATGACGTTCTGCCATCGCCATACCCACGGCGGTAGCAATGCCCTGCCCCAGCGGACCGGTGGTGGTTTCAACACCTTCCAGCTCGAAATTTTCGGGGTGGCCAGCGCAAGGGCTGGTCAATTGACGGAAGTTTTTAATGTCGTCCATCGTCGGGCGCGTATAACCCGCCAGATGCAGCGTGGCATAAGCCAGCATCGAACCATGGCCCGCCGACAAAACGAATCGATCCCGATCCGCCCATTTTGGTTCGCTGGGGTCGAATTTCAGATAATCCGAATAAAGCACGGTGGCGACATCGGCCATGCCCATGGGCATACCTGGATGTCCGCTGTTGGCGGCTTGGACGGCGTCCATGGCAAGAGCGCGGATCGCGTTGGCGAGCTGGCGTTCGGGCAGTGTCATTATTCCCCCGGTCATAGCTGGGCTGCAAGAAGGTGCCACCGCTCGGGGACGGCACCCGTTCGTTGCGACAGCCCTTTGGCGCGATAGGGGCAGGAGTCAACCTTCTGTGGCACCTGATTTGATAAAAAGCGCCCATATCTTGTGTTTGATATGATTGCTTAGGGTCCAACTCGCTGCTAGGCGAACGATATGGAACTCGACATCGATGAATCCAGCCTGGCCATTGGCCGGATTGAACGCGCCCTGAGCCGCATAGAAGATACGCTATCTCTTTTGGTGAGTCGCGCGCCCGAATTGCCGCTGGGAATTTCCGGCGCGAACACTGCTGCAACCCCGTCCCCCGAAGATTCGGCCCTGCTGCGTCAAGAAGTTGTCGCCGTGATCGCCGAACTCGACCGCCTGATATCGGAGGCTGAAAATGGCTGACGTCCGTTTGAACATTGCTGGCCGCCATTATGATGTCCACTGTTCGGACGGCCAAGAACAGCAATTGCTGACCCTTGCCGCCATGGTGGATGAAAAAGCGGCCGGTGCGGTCGGGACGACGGAAATCCGCCAACTGCTATTCTCCGCGCTCTTTTTGGCGGATGAATTGAAAGAAGCCCGTGCAGGCATTCCCAAAAGCACGCCTGAACAAGACGAATTGCGCACCAAATTGGCGCAGGCGGAAGCGCAGGAACAAAAATTGGCCGCTGATTTGGCGGCCATGACCCAAGAAGCCCAGCGCCTTCGCGAACAAAATAGCACACAGGTTCAGCAACTAGCCGACACCCAAGCCGCGCTTCAGGCGGCCCATGTTGCCCTGACAGAAGCCGAGGTTGCGGCTGATAATGCGATCGAGCAGGCCGAGGCGGCCTCGGAGGCTTTGGCGCAAGCCCGCGCCTTGGCCGATAATAGCGCCCAAACAAAGCCTGCGTCCGCCCATGGTCCAGCCTTATCTGCACTGGCGGATCGTATCGAGGCGCTGGCGGATAAGTTTCAGTCCTTAACCTGACGACCAGCGCTGCCCGTTCGGCGGCCCCCGCCCCCCAATGCGGCACATGCCCGCTGGGGCGTGCCAGAAAATAACATCATCAAATCCATCTAAACCCTTGAGGTGCAGGGCCATCGCCCCTACATAGGCGGCGGCGGGAACTGCTCGGCACGAGCCGCTGCGAAAATCCCTGAGGCGATACATCTATCCACGGGAGCTGTCCCTGCCCGGGCCCTGGCCCGACGTACATGGCGCCCACCTGACGTTACTGGCGTCAGAGGATCTTCCGGAAAACGACCCATAGTGGTCCCGCCACCCTTTCTCCCCTCACCCTCTCCCCCTCTCCACCACCCATATCGGCAGCGATATTCCTCCATTTGGCAGCAAGCATCTGGACAGCCGCCGCTCAAGCGCGCAGAGCGATGACATGGAGAGCAATAGCGACATCTTGGCGGAAAAAGCCCGCTTACGCGAACGGCTGCGTTTCCGGCGTCGTCATTTTACCGCCAATTTGGACGGCATGGCGGCATTGGCCGCCTTTCGCACCCTGCCCGCGCCGCTCAGCCATTTGCTGAACCATGGCAACCCCATTGTCAGCGCCTATGCCGCAAGCAAGGGAGAGCCGGATATTTTGCCGCTGATGCAAATATCCGTGCCATCAGGGCGCTTGGCCATGCCATTTCATGCCGCGCGGGATGAACATATGGGCTTTCGCTTATGGAATGTTGGCGACGCCTTGGAAAATGGCCCATGGCGCACCGCGCAACCCGCCGCGGATAGTACGCCCGCGACGCCCGACATCATTTTCTGCCCTTTGCTGGGCTTTGACCGCCATGGTGGCCGATTGGGCCAAGGCGGCGGTCATTATGATCGATATTTTTCGAAGCATCTAAATGCTTTGCGTATCGGCGTTGGCTGGTCGATCCAAGAGTTTGACCGAATAGCCTGTGAAAGCACGGATATTCCGCTCGATGCGATTTTAACCGAACAAGAATATATCCAATGTGGGGAACGAGCAGCATGAACCAAGATCAGCAACAACCAAGCTGGCGCAAGCCTGCTGGCATTTTCATGATTTTGGGGCTGATCTTGATTTGGGTGGTCGTCATCGGCAGCCTGTCCCCATGGGTCGGCGAGTGGCCCGTTTTGCTTCAAGCCCTATTTTACCTGATTACAGGCATTTTGTGGATCATGCCGCTCAAGCCGCTGTTGCGCTGGATGGAATTGGGAAGCTGGCGCTAAAAGCGCCAGCCCATGCTGGCTGAGCGCATGCCCGCCGCGCCTGTCCCTAGGCCGCTTTATCGATAGCGCGCAGACGACAAAGTGGATGCTGCGCTTTCGTAGCTTAATGGCTCACTATATTTTTCAGATGTAAGGTAAATTTGTCGCGCCACTCTTTTTATGAAGAGTGGCGCGAGTGACGGGACTCGAACCCGCGACCTCCGGCGTGACAGGCCGGCGCTCTAACCAACTGAGCTACACCCGCTTCGTTTGCGGTAGGGAGCCTCTAAGCGGGCGCGGATCATCTGTCAACAGGGTAAAATGCCATTGCAAAGAAAAGAAAAAACTTTGCAGGTCAGCGACCAGCAAAGGTCAAATCAAGCCTATCAAGCGGCCATTGTTACAATTTTAAGATGGGGAAAAAGCGCTTTTGCGCTGCGCCAATTCTTGTGAAATTCCAAGAAATGGCGCGAGTGACGGGACTCGAACCCGCGACCTCCGGCGTGACAGGCCGGCGCTCTAACCAACTGAGCTACACCCGCTTTGTTGCGGTAAAAGCCCTCTATGCGGGGACAGATCATCTGTCAACGGAGCAAAAGAGATTTTTGAAAAATATTTAGTTGCGAGACACTTAACGACAAATTGGCGCACCGCCCGACGCGAAAATGCGCAGCGACAACGCACCTGCCCAAGCCCCAAATTGGGATCAGCATAAGGCCGAAGGCTTATCAAGATGATGGAAGTAGATCACAGCGAATTCGGAATGGGAGGGCGCCATTCTTTTGATAAAGAATGGCGCGAGTGACGGGACTCGAACCCGCGACCTCCGGCGTGACAGGCCGGCGCTCTAACCAACTGAGCTACACCCGCTTTCGCTGTGGTAGGGCGCATCTATGCCGAGCCTGTCGGCCTGTCAATCAAGAGTTTTAAAAATCTGCATCTTTTAACTTATCCCGGTCAAAATCCGTACCGGTCAACGTGCCCCGTTCGAACAGAAAACCGGCCAAATCCGGCGTCCCTGTTGACCGTAATATTGTTTGCATAATCAACAACAACGGAACCGCCAACAAGGCCCCTGCCGTCCCCCAAACCCATCCCCAAAAGCTGAGCGACACCAGAATCAACAGCGGATTGATGGTCAAACGCCGCCCCAGAATCGTCGGCGTCAAAATATTCGCTTCCACCAAATGCACGGAAATAAAGATCATGGCGGGTAAGATGGCATAGCCAACCACATCAAAGGTCATCAGCCCGCCCAGCCCCAGCAAAACAGAGGCCACGATCGGCCCCAAATATGGGACGAAGTTACACAGCGTAACAATGCCGCCCCACATAAAGGGTGACGGCATCCCCAGCGCCCACAGCAAAAGCGCGACGATCAGGCCCAGCATCGCATTGATAAAGGTGATGATCGCCAAATAATTGGCGGTGACATCGACCACGCTTTGGATCATCCGCGCCGTCTGCATCGCGCCGTCAAAACTGCCCCGCCGCCGGATGGTGCTTTTGCGTAGCCGCGTCCAACCCGCCAGAAAGAAAAAAATCACCAAAATCGCGAAAAATAACTGGATAGCCGCCGCAGGAGCCGTGGAAATCGCATAGTCCAGCACAGAGGATGGCGTGGTGGCCGCCACGGCTTGGGCTGTGGCCTCTGTTCCGCTGGCAACGAAAGACAGCGTCTTTTCGACGAAATCTTGCAAAGATGCATAAAAGTCGATCAGCGGCGCCAGATTATGCTGGATACGGGGAATCGAACTGGGGATCATCGCGAACCAGTCCGTTGCTGGCACTACGATCACCGCCAACGCGACATTGGTCAGCATCAAAAAGGCAAAGGTCGCCAGAAACGCCGCCAGCGCCGATGGCAAACCGCGCCGTTCCAACCATTCCAGCAACGGCACCAACGCAACAGAAATCACCAACGCCGCCGTCAGCGGCATGAAAAACTCCTGCCCCGCTTTCAGCGCGAAGGGCAAAGCGATGCAAAAGGCCGCGCCAACCGTCAGCGCCAAAGCGGCCAACAAACGGTCACGGCGCAGGTCGTCGTCCGCAATTTGCGCCAACGAATCGCGCGGCGAAGGTTCTTGTTCATCAAAACCGGTTGGATCGCCCACGAACCACTTCCCCTAATTGGAACTGGCACCTGATAAACCCACACCGGATTTCATGCTAGGATAATAGTGATTTGGCATCAAAAAGGGCACGAAGAACAGATCAGCTCTGCCTTCGCGCCCCGATATTCCTCGCCGCCCCAATAGGCGGATGGGGCGGCGCGTTTTTATGTCCGGTCGAACGCCTGATGTTCCATTGAGATGTTACATCGAGAAAAGCTGAACCGGCTTTTCGATCACCGCTTTCAGCGCCTGCACAAAGCTAGCCGCGTCCCAACCGTCGACGACACGATGATCGCAGCTGATGGACAGGTTCATCAACTTGGCCTTGCGAATTTCCTCAACCCCTTGGGCGTTGGTGACAAAAACCGGCCTTTCGACGATTTTATTGGGTCCAATAATCGCCACTTCTGGTCGATTGATCACCGGCGTGGTGGCCACCCCGCCTAGCGGGCCGAGCGAGGTGATGGTCAGCGTTCCGCCGCCCATTTCCTGAGGCGCGATTTTTCCGGCGCGGGCAGCATCCGACAAGCGCCTGATTTCATTCGCCAACTGCCAGACATTTTGAGCCTGCGCATCGCGGATCACGGGCACCATCAACCCGCCGTCCGTCTGTGTCGCCATCCCCAAATGCACCGCACCATATTGGGTGACCACGCCGCCTTCGTCGTCATAGCGCGCATTGATCATCGGGAAATCCGCCACCGTGCGGCAAATGGCGACAATCAAAAAGGGCAGCATGGTCAGCTTCGGGCGATCCCCCCGCACATCATTCAGGTCGGCGCGCAAAGCCTCCAGCGCCGTCACGTCGATTTCTTCGACATAGGTAAAATGCGGAATGGCGCGTTTGGACGCGGCCATATTTTCCGCAATTTTGCGGCGCATACCGATGACTTTAATCGGCTTATCCGCCCGCGCCGCTGCGGCTTGCGGGACATGATAGCCCTGCCCGCTGCCATAGCGCAGAAAAGCGTCCAAATCGGCGTGCCTTATTCGGTCGCCCTCCGCTTTAACTTGGGTCAGATCGACACCCAAATCCTTGGCGCGCGCCCGAACGGCTGGCGAGGCCAACACATGCCGCGCAGATCCAGCGGCGCCAGCGATACCGGCGGCACCTACAGCGGGCACGTCGGCCTTTTCGCCCTGCGCCTGGCTTGGCACTTCAGCCGGCATGGGAACGGCCTCCGCCGCTGTTTGCCCGCGCGCTTCAATCTCTGTCGCCCCAGCATCCAGCGCAGGCGCGGGTTCCGACATCATCTCTGCCTCAGCAATCGAGGCGCTTGGCGCGTCTGAACCACCAACTTGATCCGCCGCTATGGGCGCAGCACCAATATCGCCAGCCTCGTCCCCATCGACGCGAATGACCGCAAGGGTCGATCCGATTGGCACCATATCGCCAACCTCGCCCGCCAGTTCAACGACCACGCCCGTGACCGGCGATTCCATTTCCACGGTCGCCTTGTCGGTCATCATGTCCGCCAGCGGGCTATCTTCGTTAATTACATCACCCACCGCCACATGCCATGTGACGATTTCCGCTTCAGCTATGCCTTCACCGATATCCGGAAGGCGAAAGGAATACAGACCCATAGAATCAGTCCTTCAAAATCTTTTTAACAGCAGTCGCAATACGAATAGGTCCGGGGAAATAGGCCCATTCCAGACTGTGCGGATAAGGGGTGTCAAAACCAGTGACCCGTTCGACGGGCGCTTCCAGATGATAAAAACAACGTTCCTGCACCAGCGCCGCCAGTTCCGCGCCGAAACCAGATGTGCGGGTTGCTTCGTGGACGATCAAGCAGCGACCGGTTTTCTGAACAGATTGTTCAATCGCGTCGATGTCGAGCGGCAACAAAGACCGCAGATCCAAAATGTCGGCATCCACACCCATTTCCGCGATCACCGTTTTGGTGACATGCACCATGGCACCATAGGTGAGGATGGTCAGCGCCTCGCCGGACCGGACCGTCGATGCCTTGCCCAGATCAATCCGATAATATCCCTCGGGCACTTCGGCTTCGCTATGGCGTGACCATGGTTCGACGGGACGATCATAATAGCCGCTAAATGGCCCATTATAAATGCGTTTTGGTTCCAGAAAGACCACCGGATCATTGTCTTCGATCGCCGCGATCAGCAAACCTTTGGCGTCATAGGGGTTTGACGGGATCACCGTCTTGACGCCGCAAATATGGGTCATAATGCTTTCGGGCGATTGACTGTGCGTCTGGCCGCCAAAAATCCCCCCGCCAAAGGGGGTCCGAACGGTCATGGGGCAGATGAAATCGGCGGCGGAGCGATAGCGCAAACGTGCCGCTTCGCTGACCAACTGGTCCAAACCCGGATAGATATAGTCCGCAAATTGGATTTCCGGCACAGGCCGCAGGCCATAAGCGCCCATGCCAATGGCGACGCCAATGATACCACATTCGTTGATGGGCGTATCAAAAACGCGGGTTTTTCCGTGCTTTGCCTGCAGACCCGCCGTGGCGCGAAATACGCCGCCGAAATAGCCGACATCTTCGCCCATCACCACGACATCGGCGTCGCGCGCCAACATGACGTCCATCGCGCTGTTGATCGCTTCGATCATATTCATGGTTCGCATTGCTTCGCCCGTCATGCTGGTGTCCAATCTGGTCCGAATTTAGCCTCTCGTTCCGCGAGCATTTGGTCCCGCTGTTCCTTCAAATGCCAAGGCAGTTCTTCGAACACATCATCGAACATGCTTTCGAACGGATGGTGCATACCATGACCCAAAATACCAAGCTTTTCCGATTGCTTCTGGTTCGACTTTACCAGATCTTCTAGTTCGTTATATAGGGCTTGATGGCGATCCGCATCCCACGCCCCGATGCTTTCCAAATGCTGGCGCAGTCGGTCGATGGGATCCCCAAGCGGCCACGCCGACGCTTCCGCGGCGGGACGATAGGCGCTGGGATCGTCGGAGGTGCTATGCCCTTCTGCGCGATAGGTGAAATGCTCGATCAACGTCGGCCCTTGGTTGGTCCGCGCCCGTTCTGCGGCCCAAGCCGTGGTGGCATAAACCGCCAAGGCATCATTGCCATCAACCCGCAGCCCCGCGACTCCATAGCCAATGGCGCGCGCGGCAAATGTTGTGCGTTCCGACCCAGCAAAGCCGGAAAAGCTGGAAATAGCCCATTGGTTATTAATAATATTGAAAATAACTGGGGCATTATAGACGGCGGCGAAAATCAAAGCAGAGTGGAAGTCACCTTCGGCCGAAGACCCCTCGCCGCACCATGCGGTCGCGATGCGATTATCTCCGCGCGATGCAGACGCCATCGCCCAGCCCACCGCTTGGGGATATTGCGTCGTTAAGTTACCAGAAATGCTAAAGAAACCATATTCCGGCGCACTATACATCACGGGCAATTGACGGCCGAGCAGATGGTCCCCGCGATTGGAGTATATCTGGTTCATCATTTGGATGATCGGATATCCGCGAGCGATCAAAATACCTTGTTGGCGATAGCTGGGAAAGCACATGTCCGCACGGTCCAACGCCATGGTCGAGGCAACACTGGCCGCTTCCTCGCCCGTCGCTTTCATGTAAAAGCTTGTTTTACCTTGGCGTTGCGCGCGAAACATGCGTCCATCAAACGAACGCAGCAACATCATCGAGCGCAGCATCTGTAACAAACGATCAGGGGACAGTTGCGGATTCCAAGATCCGGATGCTTGCCCGTCAAAATCCAAGACCCGAATAAGGCCATAGGATAAATCCCGAATATCCGCAGGCAGAGCGCTTTCTGCTGGGCGCGCTATGGCATCGACAGCCGGTATGTCGATATCGCCAAAGTCCGGCGTATCACCAGGGCGATAGCGCGGTTCTGGGATATGCAGGGAAAGCGGCGGCAAATTATGGGCCGCACGGGGTGGGTCGTCTGACATATTTTTCCACTCCAACGCGAATCAACGCGCAAACAGTTATATTTCAATACGCAGACATATTATTTCAAACCCTTCCCCGTGACAATGCACCAAAATCAGATCGCAACAGGGGCCGCAATATGTTGAAGTGGATTGTAATTTTCGACCACAAAATCCTGAAATTGATACGAGAATATATCATCCGCGCGGCGCAAGATGCGCAGTTTGGGATCACCAGAGGGGGACCGTTTCAACTGCTCCTCCACCAAGTCTTTGTGATTAAGATAAAGGTGCGCATCGCCGCCCGTCCATATCAGTTCATGGGCATGCAGGCCGGTTTGATCGGCAATCATCCGCGTCAGTAGCGCCGCTTCGAATATATTAAACGCAAACCCCAAGCCCAGATCGCAGGACCGTTGGAACAGCAGACAGGATAATCCACCATCGCTTCGCACATGAAATTGATATGTCATATGACAGGGCGGCAGAGCCATTTGGGACAGTTCAGCGACGTTCCAACCCGTAAAGATATGACGCCGCGACCCCGGATTATTACGCAAACCATCGATCAAGTCGACGATTTGGTTATAACCTTGATCCGAACGGCGAAACAGGCCCTGCCCCGCCGCTTCATAGCGCGGCCAATTGACCCATTGGGCCCCATAGACCGGTCCTAAATCCCCCCATTTTTGCGCGAAATCCGCGTCATGGATGATGGCCTGTTCAAAATCCGCCAAGGAAATGTCATGGCCTGTCTTGCGGCAATATTTTTGATGCGGCCATTCGGTCCAAATCCGCACGCCTTGCTGAAGCAACGGGCGAATATTGGTATCCCCGCTCAGGAACCACAGCATCTCGCGCAGTGCGGTTTTCCAATAGACGCGCTTGGTCGTCAGCAATGGGATCGAATCATCCAACAGCGAAAATCGCATGGTTTGACCGAATAAGGAGCGCGTGCCGACGCCGGTTCGATCCATCCGTTCGTCACCGTCGTTCCATATGCGGCGCATGAGATCCAAATATTGATCTTCGTAATGGACCGAATGTGACAAAAAAACCTCCAACCAATTCAAACAATATATCCATCGGGTCCCAGCATAAGGATCAGGGCAGCTAGCCCATTGCCCCACCCATTGCTCCGATATGGCGCAATCCCTGCTTGGGCCGTGCGCATGTTGGGCGCAAGGCCAGCAGATGTCTACAACACCCGCATCCTCCATCGAAAATAGCGCTCGGATGAAAAGCTTGGGTTATGTCGGGCGCGATCAAGAGAACAGCCTCGCTCATGATCTGATCCGTCCTTATTTCCAAGACGAGCATGAGATTTTTTTGCTGCTGGCCTTTGATGGCAGGCAGCGTCTGGTTCGCATGCAGCAAAGTCACAGCCAAATGCGCCAGCAATGCGTCATCCCGCCGGAATTATGGCGCAACTTATTATGTGCGGATGTCAGCACCGTCATCATGGCCCATAATCATCCGTCCGGTATTGCATGGCCCAGCCGTATTGATCGGCAAACCACCATGCGCGCCGCCATGATGCTGGACATTTTGGGCCTGACATTGCGGGATCATCTGATTTTTGTGAACCACGGTCATTATAGTTTTTACCGTGCGGGATTGCTTTAACCCAATAATTTCATCCCGTTCATCATTTTCCAGCTTGCAGTTCGTACAAGCCGCGCTTAAACGGCAGCCCTGCCTCGGCGCCAAAGCATTGTCTTGGGCGCCAGCATCGGTCGGGGAATAGCTCAGCCTGGTAGAGCACTGTCTTCGGGAGGCAGGGGCCGGAGGTTCGAATCCTCTTTCCCCGACCAACTATCCATCTGAAATTTGTGATAATCATTAAGCGGCAGCGCCGTTGCTGGGCTGCGACTGATGCGAGAGTAGCGTGACGACCATAAGGGCTTGGGCAGATTTTGCATGCACCATCACCTGCCCTAAATCATATATTTCTCACCGAGACGCAGGCACCAACTCTTGGCCTGTCCACCCAATGAAAATGGCGCGATACTCGGTATCGCGCCATGCTAATTCGTTGCAATGTCTAGCAGCAGCTTAGCTTGCCAGCGCACCGTCGCGCTTGATGGCATTTGGGCTAGTAACATAGGGTTGCGGGGTTACTGGCGGAACCACATCGCCTTTCAAGCCGTCAATAGCGGCGATGGGCGCGACACCCGCCATGCTTTCCAGCAATTCAATGGCCTGTTGGCGTCGAGACTCTGGAATGCGCTCAAACACTTCCATGACAGGCGAGGTTTCTTCACCGAACAACAGCCAGCGCAGCGACACACCAGCGGCGACTGCGACCTTTTGCAAATTATCCGTGGTCATGCTTTGCGTGCGACCTGTGCAATATTTATGCACCGCGCTGTCAGACAAGCCTGCACGGACCGATACGCTTACAAAAGTAAGTGTATCACTTTGTTCGATTAACTTTCGAAGCCTTTGCCTCGTATCCATATTATGCCCCCCGGCTCTAAAAAAGGCCACCTTACTGCGCGATAGCAGCAAATGTTCCTGAGATAGGCGTTAGCAACTTGATTACTTTTTACTAGCAAAAATTTAATCATTTATGTTCAATTCGGCTAGAATCGAGGCTCAAAATGTTAAATTCATTAAAATATTTCTTAGACGATGCCGCACATCACCCATCAACTTTCATCGCCTATATCGGCGTCCTTCACCCCCAACAGTGGCAAATGTGATCCCATGACGGCGGATAAAAAGAGTCCGATTAGAAATTATTTTCTTTTATGTGCCATTTTTGCAGCACTTGTCCTTGTAAGCCTGTTTCGACGACCCTAGATTGGCACTCGCCGCTGTGGTTTCCCCCTTTACCATCGCGGCAGTATCTCTGCCTTTTTTGGCAAAGATGCGTCCTCCCTGGACCCTGGCCACCTCATGCACGCATGGGGTGGTTTTTTTTTGCGGCATTACTCCGCCGCGATATCGATACGGTGGAGGTCCGGATTGCCCTCAGAAATCCGTGCGACAAAGTTCGCGAAACTTTCTTCGAGGGCTATCAGCGCTTTAGGTTCAGGATCACCGCTGGCGGTTAGATATAAAGACCGATCCCATTCCAATTGGACGCCATATATATGCTGGCGGGGCGCGGCATGGCGTTCCAATATATGTCCGCCAGCATAAGGTCGATTGAGGCCCACCGACAGGCCCATCTGCCCACCCATTTCCATCGCAGCCCGGGTCAGCCAATCTGCACCACTGGTTCCGAACAAGTCCCCCACGATCAACTGCTGCCCATGCCCAATCCGATTCGCGGCGATACGCGGCATGGAATGAAGGTCAATCAGCACCGCAAATCCGTGATGTTGTAAGGCATGCGTCAATTCTTGGTTCAGCGCAAAATGGAAAGGCCGATGGATCAGGTTCAATCGCTGGTCCCACGACGCGCGGTCAATGGGCCGCCGCCACAATGCGCCCGCCGCAGCAAGGCGGGTGGGAATAACCCCCAGCCCTGCCCGTTCCTTCGGGCCATTGCCGTTCATATACCCCTTGAGGTCGCTTGCAACTTCCGCCCCAGCCATTTGCTCTTCACTGCGGTTACAGTCGGCCACCGCCCGCGCATAATGCGCCGTGACGATTGTGGCGCCTTCCCGGCCCGCCGTGCGCGCAATCAAATCGCTCCATCGATCCTCCAACTGCTCCAAAACAGGCTGAGAGACTCGCGCCGCGTCCAATATTTCTTGCGGATAAATTCGCCCAGCGTGCGGAATTGAGACAATCACCGGCGAAGGCGTGGCAGCGCGATTGACAGTGACAGGTGCAAAGGAAAGGGTCTGGGGAGACATGCTGCATGGGTGACAAAGTTCCGGCCATAAATCCAGTGGAACCGAAATTTTGTGGGTCGCTCAGGGATCATGGCCAAGACAACGAAATTAAAACAATAATTTATTTAATGCTGTCGCACCGGCCATTTGGGCCAAACGTCAGCTTGCCGTGGGGAACAAGCCTATGACACATATTTTGTTGGCCGAAGATGATGATGTGATGCGGGAATATTTGACCCGCGCCCTGACCCGCGCAGGATATCATGTCACGGCTGTTGATCGCGGCACCGCCGCCGTGCCCCACATCGAAAGCGGGATATTTGATCTGCTGCTGACCGACATCGTCATGCCGGAAATGGATGGGATCGAATTGGCCCAACATAGCGCGAAAGTTGCGCCGCACACACAAGTGATGTTCATCACGGGTTTTGCAGCCGTGTCCTTGCGCGCCGAAGAAAGCATGCCGCAGGCCAAATTGCTGTCCAAACCGTTCCACCTGAAAGATCTGGTGCGTGAAGTGGACATGCTGTTTGCCGCGAAACACCGGTCCACTTTGCAATAAAGTATTTTTTTGAAAAGATTGCAAAAGAAGGGCTTGCCAGAATCTATTCCCCCCATTAGAGGCGACGTCACCCCAACGGTTGGGCGTATAGCTCAGTGGTAGAGCACTATGTTGACATCGTAGGGGTCGCAAGTTC
>CAZIVW010000010.1:0-100533 GCA_964542975.1 uncultured Sphingopyxis sp. | reverse complement strand
GTCGACACTTGCGCACTATTGGCCGCCATCAATCAAACAGAGCCACATCATCAATGGTCATGTCAAAAATTTGATGAACGGCGAGCGGAAGGGCCTCTAATCATCACCGACATTGTTTACAGCGAACTTTCGGCTGGAATGCAGTCAAAGGAACAGCTCGATGCGGTGATAGACGAATGGGCGCTAGATCGAGTTCGCAGTGGCGATATCGCGCTATTTCAAGCTGGCCAAGCTTACAAAGAATATTGCGTCCGTCGTCGCGGCATACCGAACGCCCCACCAAAAACAAACGTACTTCCAGATTTCTTAATCGGCGCAACGGCCGTAGATGAAGGAATTTCCTTACTAACAACAAATGCCAGCGACTTCAAAAGCTACTTTCCAAACATTCAAATCATATGCCCGTAAGGGAGTCTTAACTTAAAGCATCCTGATTTTCCGCGCACGTTGGTCTGCCGTGGTTCAGAAAGTCAAAGAGCATTATCCACAACGACATACGCAGGCCGAAACATCATCCCGTCGCTCCCCGCGCCGCCCTGACGAAGAAATATTTATGGCGCTGCGCGATTGACAGCTGCCACTAAATCGTAATTTTCTATGCGCGGTCTGTTGAATTCAACATCTGAAGCGCCCCCAGGATCGCCTAACACATGAACCGAACCAGGCACTCTGGCAAACATACGGACAAGGGTCGCAGTATATTGGCCCTCAGGTACCACCGCCTCGTGATAAGAGAAACGCTCAACGAGATAACTCTCACCCACCGCGATGACGGACCTACAAATCTCTCGAGCGCCAACTCGGACCTTAGTATTCACTAGTTTATTTTGTGTCTCAGGAGCGTATCGATCGCCACCGTAGTAAACAGCGAACAAACCGAAATTACCACCACGGTCAGGTTCAATCTCATAAACCATGTTCGTTAAACTTCCGATCAGCACAAGGCTCTCTACCACGCAGTCATGATTATGGATCGTCGCGGGTATCCCCGTTAATTGACGCTCACCCTTTTCCCAGAAGTGAAACCTCCAGTCTTCAGACTGCGGTGATGGCAATTTAACCACATAAAACCCGAGAGGGTGAACAGTGGCTATCAGGCTATTTTCTACAATGGCGCACTTTACCCATTCCAATATTTCGGAGACTGGACGAGCAGCGATGCCTTTGCCGCCGGTAAAGATAGAACGATCAACGTCCATATGGCGAAGCATTCTGGGTTCTGTTTTCTATATCCAGTTTATCCCATTCGCTAAGCAGCAAACCACGACAATGGCCCTCAAAATCGTCCTCAATATTCAGTGGATCGGCTTCATTCCATATCCACTCAAACTCACGTTTATAAGCAGCATAATCTGGATGCCTACAGCCTATAGATAAAGCATGGCTCTTGGGGTCTTCACGCGTTACGAAAAGCTGCGCCTCCCCTCCTTCAATCCGAAACATGGATAAGCGTCGAGATAGGCGGATTTCGATCTTCATAGAGTGACTTTCATCACGCGAAATTCGGGATAGTTCCTTAATTGTAGCCAAGACCTCGTGTTGGACCGACTTTTCCACCCATTGCTGCTTATCGAAACTTAATTGGGCTCGATAAGACCTATACTGCTCACATAACTCAGTATCGCGATGATCCAAAAGTACCACTCTTACTCGACCGACCGAGCTTCTGCTTATTAAACCATTTACCCATCGCTCAATAATGCTAGATCTAAAATGACGTCCTGTCCGAGAGAAAATAAAATATTGATCTGAAAATTCAGCATTTTTAACAAGCTCGCTGCTCAGATCCTCCGATAAAACGGTTATCTTTTCTGTTTCTTGAAGCGGGCTTACAAAGTAAAAATATAACAAAAAAACAGCAACAACCGATGATATTATATTAACCACGAATGACATTGCCGCATCGGCAAAAATTCCCTCCGGAGAGACAACGAATACAACAACAAGTACTATCACGGCTAAGGAGCTGAGATTTAGCAATCTGCGGGCCTGACTCACAGATCTGACTACGTCGTTTAAACCCACCTGCCACCCCTATCGAATGCGCCTTTCACGACCCTATCCGCACCCCCGTGCAGATATTTCGGACGGATATGCCCCCCTGCCGCCCCTGTCCACCAACATTTATTTCAGATCGATAGCTTTACCCTCTTTCCTACAATGCATGGCTCGCATTATGAGAACGAAACAGGAACGCATGGGGGTGTATTTTTCAGTGCAGGGACAGGCAGAACGATTGACGGCGGGTTGTGAGCTTTCTTGTAAGCGGTGCTTTGTCGCCTGTGCAGCTATAGTCCAGCTTCGCGAGGTTCTTCGGCAGGAAATTGCCCAACAGAAAGAACGTCAACGCTATGATGTTGCTCCAGCCAATAAGGTCCAATCGCTGCAAAACCAGTTGGCAGCCGTCGAGCAAGAATTGATGCGATCTCGTCTTTTGACGCACCATCGGGGACCAACACCAACAGTGCGCGAAACATATCCTTCAATGCTGCTTCACTAGGCATCGCCATGCCAACAGGGACGATCTGCATGGGAGGTTTGCGGGCTTCGATCTGCCGCACGTCAGGCTCTGCCTCAACATCTGAAAGGCCCGCCAACTTCATCACTTCGGCAGGATCGACGCCATATCGCTGTAAAACATCAGCAATTTTTCGTGTTAAATCTATGGGCAGTGCAGCCTTTTTGAAGCGCTTAGGGTCTTCAAAATAGACATAGCTAGAATGTCCCATACCTAATTCGTCCGCCATCCGGCGAATTGACAAGGTAGGCACAGCGGAAATCCGCAATTCCTTCAGGCGATCAGATACAGTTTTTCTCACATTTCCATCCATGCAAAATTTTCGCACACTGTCCGTGAGAAAATGTGGCTTGCGTACTGTGCCAATATATTGCACATGTTAATTCATGGAACACACCGTATCAGTTTTCAAAACATTTGGAGGCATCCGGCCTATGGCTCGCGCACTGGGTGTACCATCCTCAAATGTGGCCGCTTGGAAACGCGTTGGCCGTATCCCGGCGGAGAAACAGCCGCATGTTTTGGCCGTCGCCGAAGCGCTCAAATTACCCATCACCGCAAATGACATCATCTTTCCTCTTGGCTCTGATGCACCATCGGCCAGTGACGCACCCGCCTCAATCGGTAACGCCGCGCCGCTTACCGGAGAACCCGAGGCGGGCCAGTGACCGTCGAACGCACCATCATCCTGCCCACTGAAATGCAGGAATTGAAATCAGCCAGCCGCGCATTGGTTCGCGCCTTTGGCGGACAAGATGCCGCTGCGAAGCGCCTTGGCACCCGTCAACAGCGGATCAGCGATTGCACCAGCCGCAACACCGACGCTTTCTTGCGACTGGATGAAGTCGCGATTTTGGAAGCGGAAACGGTCGGCATGGCGGGGCACCCGCATGTCACCAGCGTATTGGCGCGGGCGCTGGATATGGAAATCGTGCCGCTGGCCCAATGCGCCGCCAGTGGCCGCGATCTGCTGCGCCTGTTTGCCAAGCAATCGCGCAGCAACGGCGAACTGGCCGACAAGATTTTGGAGGCCCACGATGATGACATCGTGACCACCGCCGAAGCCGCGCTGATCGAACATGCCGCTGACAAAGTGATTGCCACGGCCATTCGCATCCGCGCCGAAGCACAAATGATCCAGCGCGATGCGCGCCGATAATGAAAACAAGGGGGGAAAATATGCGACAGCCAATATCCAACACAGCGCGGACCAGCACCCTTGTCGAACTGGCATCGGCGCTGGCCATCGGCCTGACCTTGGGCGCTGCCCTGGGCATCACCTTCATGGGCTGCATTCAATGAGCCCAGACACCCAATCCCGCATGGTCCATCAGGAGAAACCGCACATGAGCCGCGCCCCCGCCCGATGCCCCTATTGCGAGCAAAAGGCACTGATCCGAAGCAGCGAAGAAGTCACCATCATGGTGCGCGATGTCTATTTTGACTGCACCAACCCGACCTGTGGCCACCGCTGGAAAGCCAAGCTGGAATTTGAACATAGCATCGCGGTTCCAGCCAGCGCAGGTCAGCCCCGCGAAGGCATTCCCATCATGCCGCGATTGCGAAAGGCATTGGGAATGGACAGCAAGCCACGGCCAGCGCCCGCCTGATCATCCGCTGATCTGACCTAACCCCCCGCATGACCTGACCGCGACGCCGGACCCCGTTTCCGGCGACGCCCGAACTTTGCCTTTTGAAAGCAGCCCGCACGATGTCCACCAATTTGAAACAGGAAGTGATTGCCGCGCTGATGCGTGACTTTGCGTTCAAGCGCGAAGGGCAATGGCTTCGCAAGGGCAAGTGCCCCGATTGCGGCAAGAAAGAATTATATACGCACGCCGAAGACCCCAAGGTGATGAAATGCGGGCGTCTGGATCGGTGCGGCTATGAACATAGCATCCGCGCTTATTATCCCGAACTTTTTACCGATTGGTCAAAGCGTTACAAAGCCACACCCGTCGATCCCAACGCCGCCGCCGATGCCTTTTTGCAAATGGGACGCGGCCTGAATTTGGAAGGGATGCGGGGCTGCTATGCCCAAGAAACCTATAAGGACCAGCAAAGCGGCCTGACATCGGCCACAGTGCGTTTTCCCTTGCCGGGAGGCACATGGTGGGAACGGATCATTGATCAGCCCGACCGCTTTGACCGGAAGGCGCGTTTCCAATGGATCCCCGAAGATAGCGACCTGACCTATAAAGGTTACTGCTGGATCCCGCCCAAATTCAGCATGGCCGATCTGGCTGCTGCGCCG
The DNA here is from genome assembly GCA_964542975.1 of uncultured Sphingopyxis sp. Lineage (GTDB taxonomy): Bacteria > Pseudomonadota > Alphaproteobacteria > Sphingomonadales > Sphingomonadaceae > Sphingopyxis. The sequence goes on along the minus strand of CAZIVW010000010.1, from coordinate 95,761 downwards.
CGCATCCTGATTGCCGAAGGGATATTTAATGCTTGGGCGCTGATGCAGGCTGGCCATGTCGCCGTGTCGGCCATGACGGTCAGCAATTGGCCCAACAAATTCTTGGCCGATTTGCGGCGCCATTGCACCGATGCCGAATTGCCCCTGCCCGAACTGGTCTTTGCCTTTGATGTGGGCAAGGCTGGCGTCGATTACAGCCGCAAATTCGTGGCGCGGGCGCTGAAGGCGGGCTGGCCCGCCACCGCCTGTCAGCCCAATTTGGACGACGGCAAAGCAGCGGATTGGAATGATCTGCTAAATTCCGGCGACCTGACCGACGATCATTTCGCAGAATATATGTGGAATGGCGAAGTCATCCTTGCCGAAAACGCCACCGAAAAAGCCTGTCTTCTCTATGACCGCAAACGCTGGTCCAGCTTTTCCCTGACCTTTGACAACCGCCTGTGGTGGGCCAATTTCAACAGCGCCAAAATATCTGAAATCAAGGCGATGGAGGGCTTGAGCGACCGCGCCGCCGCTGCCCAAGCCGCCGACATCACCGAAATCGCCAACTGCACATTCCGCACGCTGTACCGCGAACGCGATGATGTGATCGACGACACGGCCTATTATCTGCGCATCGATTTCCCCGGCAGAACACCAACCGCCAAAGGCCGCTTTTCTGCCGCGCAGCTGACGGCCGCACCGGAATTCAAAAAGCGCCTGTTCGCCTTTTCGGGTCAATTCACGGGCAGCACCGGCCAGTTGGATCGCATGATGCTGCATCAGGTGCGCAACCTGAAAACGGTCGAACCGATTGATTTCACCGGATACAGCAAAAAGCATCAGGCATGGGTCCTGGGCGAAATTGCGGTGCGCCAAGGCCGCGTCGTCAAAATCAACAGCGAAGACTATTTCGATTTCGGCAAGGAAGCGGTGAAGCTGCGCAGCGCCGAACGGCTGCTGTCTATCGACTATGAACCCACCAAATATAAGGCGGATTGGGTCCAGCCGCTGGCCGTGGCCTATGGCGTTCGCGGCCTGATCGCCCTGACATTCTGGCAAATGAGCCTGTTCGCCGAACAGATCCGCGATGCCCATAAAAGCATGGCCTTCCTGCAAATTATCGGTGAGCCCGGATCCGGCAAGTCCACCTTGATCGAATTCCTATGGCGGCTATTTGGCCGCGAAGGATATGAAGGTTTCGATCCGACCAAGGCGACCAATGCCGCCATCGCCCGCAATTTGGGCAAGGTCGGTGGCTTGCCTGTCGTGTTGATCGAGGGCGACCGCGACGAAAACACCCCGCACAGCAAACGCTTTGAATGGGACGAATTGAAAACCGCGTATAATGGCCGCGCCGTGCGGTCACGCGGCGTCAAATCAGGCGGTATGGAAACCTATGATCCGCCGTTTCGCGGGTCCGTGGTCATCGCACAAAACTATGCGGTGAAGGCGTCGCCAGCCCTGCTCGAACGCTTGATGAGCATCACCATCAACAAAGAGAATTGGAGCCCTGCCACCAAGGCGGCGGCGGATCTGATCGAGCAATGGAAGACCGAAGACCTCAGCGGCTTCATCATCCACATCATCCGGCAGGAAGAATTGTGGATGAAGGTTTTTCTTGATGCCTTCAAACGCCACGAAAAGGAACTGCCCAAAACAAGCGGCATCAACCACCAGCGTTTGGTCAAAAACCATGCCCAAATGGCGGCGGCGTTGGACGCCATGTGCGCCTGCATCGAAATGCCAGTCGGCACCGCCGAGGACGGCCACGCCTTCATCGCCGACATGATGGCCGAACGGCACAAGTCGATCAGCGCAGATCATCCCCATGTCGCCAAATTCTGGGAACTGGTGGACTGGTTCATCACCAACGAGGTCGACGGCCAAGGCTACAAGCTAAACCTGTCCAAAAAGCCGGGCGAAATCGCGATCAGCCTGCCGATGTTCGAAGAACGATGCCGGTCACGCGGCGTCATCGGACCACCCATCGAAGACCTGAAAAACCTGCTGCGCTCATCCAAGAGCCGCCGTTTCATCGCCGCAAAGACCATGCGGACCAACCTCGAAGGCCGCGTCATGCACTGCTGGATCTTCGACAACCCCAAAAACCAAGCGATTGAGGATTAAGCCATGGGCATCACCCGTCACCGCTGCGACAAATGCGACGCCAGCGCCTTTGCCACCGACATGCCCCTGCCCGAAGGCTGGACGCACCACCGCAGCCCGCGCACCGGCGCGCAGCTCACCGTCTGCCAATCCTGCGACGAAGCTGACAACACCAACCGCAGCGATGACGACGCCAGCGCCACAGACGACCAACTGCGCCTGTTCGTGGAGCGCATCGAGCGCATCGAGGAAGAAATCAAAGGCGCAAATGACGACCGCCGCGATGTTTATGCCGAACTGAAAAGCCAGGGCTACGATCCTAAGATCGTCAAACTGATCGTCAAAGATCGGTCCATGTCGCCGCACGACCGCAAGGAACGCGACGCCATCCTAGAAACCTACCGCTGCGCACTTGGCGAAGCCTGACCACCCACCAATCCATAGGGAGAGGCGGGCCAGCCCAATAAGCGCCGCCAGATAATCATGAAAAAACGCCTGAAAAACCTGCTGTCCAACCATCATTCATCGCGCATCGTGATGGACGTTCTGGACCGCACAGATTTGATCGAATTCACCAAGGGGCTGCTCGTCACCGCCTTGGGGCTGTTTGTCCTGCCCATGCTATTCCTGATTTGGGACGTGAAGGGCGGCACAGCATGAGCGCCGCCAACACGCACAGCCGCCGCACCTATTGCGATTGCATTGCCTGTATCCGCGCCGAAACCCGCCACCGGTTAAAAGTCGCGGCATGGCTGATGCTGCTCGGCCCGATCGTCACCAGCGTCATCGCCTACCACGTGGGAAAGGCTTTCCTGTGAAGTGGGAACGAAACGAAGGCTACCGCCCCCGCACAGGGGCCAGCCTGCTGCGCGTCCGGTTTCGATCGGGCTGGATCAGCAAGAACCTATACCCCGCCGCCAAATGGATGCGCTGGCATTTCCAAGGCGGCGCATTCGACATCACCCATTACCGGATCGAGGATTGAAGCCGATGCAAAAACTGATTGACCGATTGGCCAGCGGCGAACGCGGGCTGGCAATCGAAACCGAAATCGAAATCGCCCTATTCCAGCCTTGTGTTACCTATGTTTCAGTGACCGCCAACGCCGCCGCAACCAAGCTGCGCTACGTTCGCGCCGATGGCCGCATCGATGTCTGCTGGCCGCAAGACTGGTGCAACGATCCCGCCGAAACCATCACGCTACTGGAAACCATCCTATCGGCACAAAAACAACCAAAGGCTGCATGAACCCAACATCTGTAATAAGCGAAAATGCGTTGAGGGAGGCAAGCCCATGAGCGGGCCAACAAAGCTGCTATCTGAAATCGAGGCATCGGCAATATTGAATATAAGTGTTCGCTCGATCCGAAAGCTTCGCCAGTCCGGTGAGCTGTCCTATATTCGCATTGGTGGCTCAATCCGCTATCACAGCATCGATCTGGATAATTTCATCGACGAAAGACGGATGCGATGCGCCTCTACAAACGTGAAAAATCACCGTTTTGGTGGGTCGATGTCACCGTCAAAGGTCAACGATATAGAGGAAGCACGCAAGAAACGAGCAAACGAGCCGCAAAGATAGCGGTTGATCGCATTGTTGACCGGCTCGAACAGCAATTGAAAAGACGCGATGAGACTTGGACAGTTAGCCAAGCCATTGCGCGCTGGTGGGAAGACCATGCTAAAGACCTGAAAAGCGCCAATTCCATCTGGTCAAATATCGAAAATATCGACCGATGCCTTGATTGTTCAATACCAGTCGATGCCCTGACGGCTGCCATGCTGATGGACTTTCGGGCCAAACGCCGCAGCGAACCCGCCTATCGTGGCCGCAGCGGCAAAGTCCGCAAAGCAGCCGTCGATGATCCCGCTTTGGCTACGAAGCTGGTGCAACCGCCCAGCGTCAATCGCGACCTGTCATATCTACAGGCCGCAATGCGTCACGTTAAGCTGATGCACGACCAGCCAGTTCCAGATCTGCCCTGGTCGAAGATCAAATTCAAAGAGAGTGAGCCAAGGGTGCGCTTCGCATCACAGGATGAAGTCAGCGCGCTACAATCAAGCGAAGACCAAGGGCTGTCAGATATCATTCTGGCTGCAGTTTCAACCGGGCTGCGGCGCGGCAATATGAAATGGACATGGAGCCAATTGGATCTGCGCGGTGCCACGGTCACGATCCCGCGCACCAAAGGCGGCGTGCCGATGATCATCAAGCTGTCGCCACAGGTGATAGCGATGCTGCAACGCCGCCGATCAGACAGCGCGAAGGAAAGCGGCAAAGTGCCGCTGCCATCAGATCCCGTTTTCGATTGGACCAATTACCGTCGCCGCTGGGAACGCCTGCGCCGCGAACTGCAACTGGTCGATTTTAGATGGCATGATCTGCGCCACACCTTTGGCACATGGGCGCGGCAAGCTGGCGTCGATCTGCCGACCTTGAAAGAGGCTATGGCGCACAAGGATATCAAGACAACACAGCGCTATGCCCACGTCGAGCCAGATGAAATCAGCGGTGCATTTGATAAAGTGGGCGCAAAATTGGCACACTCAGCGGCACACCGAGAACCCAATGCCAACGAAAACAAATAGTTAGATTCACATTTTTTTGATTAGGAATCCGACGCTCTATCCTGCTGAGCTATGGGTGCATCCTGCATAAAGCGCAGAAATATAGGCATTTCGCTAAACGCCGCGCTTCCCATCGTCAAGCCTGAAATCGGAACAGTGCGGACGTTCACGACCCTATGCGCTTTCATTTCTACGCACCGCTTTTGGCTCTTTTCGGCGGAGCGCCAGCCGCCAAGTTCCGGCGTGAACATGCAAAAAGGACCCGACCATTTTCCGGTCGGGGCCTTTTTTTTTGCGTGGCTTTAGAAGTTGTAGCGCAGTCCGGCATGAAGCGACTTGCCATCACGGCGGCCGCTGTCATCCAGATTGGCCGCGACAAAGCCCGTCACGCGGCTGTGGTGCGCGCATATATCTAGGCCCGCCGTGTATCGCACCGTTTCGCGCCATGTTTCGGCCCGCGCCGTGAAATCGGCGGCCAGTTCACTGAGTTGGAACTGGCTGTCCGTGCCGCGCGACCAGTTACGCATATAAGACACGCCGCCAAATGGCTCGACCGTGACATTCGCTTCATCACCAAAGCGATAGCCCAAGCGGATGCCTGCCCGTCCGATTTTGGTCTTGTCGTTACGGGTTTCAAATCGCGTGTCGGCATCAATCGGCAAGGCATCAATTTTCGCGCTGGCATATTGGAAGCCGACATAGGGCGTCGCGCTGAAACCTGTGCCCGCGCCGATGCGATAGGAGGCATAGACGGAGGCCGCCGTAGCGCGACCATCAAAATCACGCGGCGCATCGCCCAACAACGATGGCATCACCGCCTGATACCGCCGCCATTCGTGCCGCACCGAACCCTCAATGGCCAAACCGCCATTGTCGATCAAGACATAGCCACCTGCAAAAGGTGCCTCTACCTTAAGCTGCGCGCCATTGGCAAAATGGCTGTCACCGGAATACCAGCCACCCATGGCGCCCAGATGCATATTCCAGCCACCGCCCATATTCAGCATCGCATAATCCAAACCGATTTGCGCCGAGTAATATTTGGTGCGGACATCCTCTGAGGACGACAAAAGCAGCGGTCCACCCGACACGGTGGTGCGGACAAGCTGGTCGGTCCGACCGCCGCCAAGCCGCATCCACAAGCTAAGGTGCCCCGACTTGTCCGCCGCGTCGGTGCGGCTGGTGATATAGGGACGCATCGGTTCATCCAGCGCAGAGGAGGCGGCTTCGGCGATCAAGCTGATACCGGCCAGCACCCCGCCATTGGGGTTAACGCTTTGCAGCACACCATATTGCTGGGCGTTTACAGGATTTTGGGCAAAGCTTTCTTGCACAAAGCCATTGGACAAAATGCTGCCGGTAAAGGCATCAACAGGGGCCGTGCCGGTCACAGTCACGACAGGCAGAAAGCCACCAGCCAATAAGGTCACGGGGCCTATGCGGTTCATTTCGACGGTCGTGACGCCGCTGGCATTACCACCAATCGTCATTTGATCGGCCGTCATGGCGCTGCCGTTGAAATCCGCCAATATCCGGCCGCCACCAACATAGTTACCGCCCACAATCACGCGGTCGCTGGTCACGCCATTGGCCGCGTTCAGCACCCCGCTGTTGGTGAAATTGCCATCGACGCGCAACTGGCTGTTTCCGGCCAAATTGATGCGATTGCTGTTATTGCCATTACCCAAAAAGCGCACCATTCCTGCCGCGCCAATGTTGGTGATGCCAGCATTCACAAAATTGCCGGAAAAATGGGACGCGAGCGTTCCGAAATTGGCCGTGCCTTCCGCGCTGTTGGTCAGGGTCGAACCCGCAATATTGGAACCGCTGACATTCACCGCGCCATCCAGGCGATTATTGTTGGTGATATTATATGCGCCGCCGTTCAGCACGCCATGCACGGCATCTTGCACACTGGTGATCAGACCATTGTTGATGATCGTTGCCGTTCCTGTGCCCGTTGCATTGAGCGAAATAGCAGCAATATCGCCTTCCACTGTGCCCGCTTGATTGACCAACAACGCCCCGTCAACAGTCGTCAGCTGAATACCATAATCCGGATCAATATCGGCAGTCGCGGCGACATTCACGGTCAGATTGCCGCTGGTCGTTTGCCCAGCCACGCCCGCAAAACCGGGCGCCGAAGCGATAATCTTACCGCCCACATTGACCACATTGACCACATTATTACCCATCTGGCTTGCCGCCCAAATGCCATGACCATTGCTGGCGGTGATCGCCGTGTCGGCAGCCTGTGTGATATCCACATTACCAGTGCCGCTATGCGCCGCATAAATGCCCGTCGCTGCCGTGACATCGCCTTTGGTCGCCAGCACAATATCGCCCGTTGCATCGGGGGACAAAAGCTCGGCCAGCACCCATTTCTATTGGCTTCCACATCGCCGTTAACGGTTAACGAAATGGCTGCATTGGCAGACCTGCCCGACACTTCGATACCATCGGCATTGGCGTCTGTGCCCAAGGCACTGACCGATCCAGTCACGATGTCCATACGTCCGCCAACGAGACCCCAGTTAGTCGGCGAACCTAGAAGATAGTCGCGCACCTGAAAGGCCGTTGTGCCGCCAGAACTGACCAAGCCTGCCACATCGACGTCGACATTGCCCGTTCCATAGTTCAGCACGTTCAAGCCGAGGTTCGTTTGACCGTGATAATCGCCAAGTCCCGTAAAGTTAATATCGCCGGTGCCGCCGTTCGTGATTGCCACAACCACACCAAATCCAGGGCCCGTCGCATTTTTATGCAATAGGACATCTATGTCACCGCGGGCTAAAAAGACAGCCCCTACACTTGACACGCCCCGCGACGTTATATTGTCGTGCAGCACAGCGCGGACATTGCCCGAACCCTGATTCTCTAAATTAATTCCGCCGCGACCAAATAAGGTGCCGGTCACCTCAACGTCGATATTACCATCGCCATTTGCATCGCGTTGTATCGCAAATAAAGCCGGTTCAACACCGAAATTTGTCTCGATAGAATGGGCTGTAATTTTAATGTCGCCGCCGCCGAAACTCTCCGCTCTAATACCGCCCGCGTCAGATCGGATATGTTCTGTCGCGTGAATATCAATCGATCCCGTACCGCTATGCCTTGCGGAAACCGATCCGCCGCCGATGATATCCATATTGGTATTCACCCGCATGTCGATATCGCCTGATCCACTTGCAAGAACAAGCATGCCATGGCGCATCGTTGCCATATTTGACACGAGGGACACATTCGCGGTTTCGGATGAGCTGGACACAAACACCGTACCCGTTGCGGCAGCATCTGCGCCCAGCGTTACGCTGATGTCGCCGCCAATCGCAGTGTCCTGCACGAAAAGCGCTCTTTGACGCGAATCAAGAAGACCGTTCCAATCCACCGTTACGGCACCAGACCCCTGGTTCAGGATTGCCAAAGCGTCGCTTTGCAGACCGCCCACTTGCACCTGCCTCGCGCTAATATTACCGGATCCAGTGACCAATATGTCCCCACCAGCGGCGCTAATTCCCAACGCTGCGGCGCGCTTTCCACCGCTGTTGATCGGCAACGCAACAGCCCCCGGACCAATCGTCGGCCCTGTATTGGCGTTAATACGAACATCGCCATCGATCTGGGCAACAACACCGCCCGTGCCCAAATTGGTCACGCCCAGCCCCATACCACTGACATCCACACCCTCCGCAACCGCAGCCGTTACGGGGGTGCCATATGTGCCCGACAAATGGCGTGCCAGGTCCCCGCCGGTGGGAAAAGTGGTATTTTGAGTGACAGTAGTCGCACAGTTCACGGACCCCGCCACAGCATCATACGCACATTGTGCATAAGCCGCGGGGGCTAGGATCATTGAGGCCCCACCAGCGACGGCAACTGTAACGGGCGAACGCATCGCAAGGCGGCTCACTTGCCGCAGCATGGCGGCCTTGCCGCGCATTTGGCGATGTCCAGCCATTTTGCCCAGCGCGGCATTGCCCAGCGTCGCCTGATCCAAATACTTATTCGACGAAACCATGTCCATAGAAACAGTAATCATTGCCATCCCAATCCCTGTTAACGGCCTGACCAATTTTTATTACTGCTTAAAAAATATACAATTTTAACATGGTTTCAATTTAGATATTTCAATTGTTAGAATTTATAACAAACTATTATTTTATTATTGCATAACAAGACATAAATGAAAAAACAAAGCAACCCACATTGGATTTATTTAAAATCCATCCATTAGCATTGAGCGAATTTGCTCTCTTTTCAACCGCTCCCGCTATCCCACCGATAAATTTCGAGAATCGGCGCAGACAATCCCCGACAACAGAGGCAGACACAAAAAGGCAGACACCAATAATCCGGCCCGCCCCGCACCTTGGCGGGCGCTGCGTTCAGACATTCATCAGCTTAGGGTCAGGACCGCCCCGCAAAAAACACAGCCCAAGATGTACAAGCCAGCAACCCCAATAAGGGGCTAATTCGCGGCCTCTGGCGGGACGATGGGCACCAACAGCGGCATGGCGGCAATGCCGTCGTCGTGCAGTTCCTGAATCTGTTCAGGGCTGCTTTGCCCGTGGATCATCTGGTCGGGTGCGCGGCCTTCGTGCATGGCGCGGGCGGCGTCGGCGAAATCATTGCCGACCCAGCGCGATTGCGGCAGCATTTCCGCCTGTTTTGACGCAATTTCCGCGATCATATGCCGCACCATTTCGGCGCTGACCGCCGGACCATCCGCCGCCATGGCGGGCGTGTTGGCGGCGGGCATAGCTGCGGGTTCAGCCTGCACGGCTGGCACAGATGCGGGCCGCGCGGTATCGGGCCGCTGGTTGGATTTGGCCCCAATGCGCGGGGCCATCACGGCCTTGCGTATCTGGTCATCCCCGCAAATCGGACAATGGATCAGCCCGCGCGCCTGTTGATCGGCAAAGCTCTCGCTGCTGGCAAACCATGCTTCAAAACGATGGTCCCCCACCGCGCAAGATAAATCAAAGACGATCAAGGCTTAGCCAATCCCCAACAATGGGTCCAAACCGCCGCGCGCATCCAGCGCAGCCAAATCATCGCTGCCGCCGATATGTTGGCCGTCGATAAAGATTTGCGGAACGGTGCGCGCACCATTGGAACGGTCCAGCATCAACTGAAAGCCAGCGGGGTCATTCGACACCTCAAATTCTTCATAGGTCACGCCCTTGGAATCGAGCAAGGTCTTGGCCCGCGTGCAATAAGGGCAAAAGAATTTGGTATAGATTTCAATCTTGGCCATCGGGCGTTACCTTTACAGTCCTTCTGACCCCATATCGGAATCCCAAGCGGCAAAGTCAAATATGTTGCTGGTCATAATTGCATCGGGCACCACCCGCGCCCATGTAATCGCGGATATTTTGGCCGCGCCGCCGCGCCGCAAAACTTGGGCACAGGCCCGCAAAGTGGCCCCGCTGGCATGAACATCGTCGATCAAGATAATATGCCGCCCCTTTATCCGCTGCGCCCCTTGGGTCGATAAGGAAAAAACACCCGTAACAATGGCTTGGCGTTCCCGCTTGCGCTTGCCTTGCAGGCTAGGCGTCGATTTGTGGCGGACCAACGCATGGGCGTCCCATGCGACATCGCCTATGCGCGCCATATGCTGGGCGATCAACGCCGATTGATTATAGCCCCGCCGCCACAACCGCCATCGATGCAGCGGCACTGGTATCAGCAACGGCACCGCGCCCGCCTCAACGCCCCCCGTCACATCGCCCAAGCGCCGCGCCATATATAGGGCCATCAATTGCGCATCCCCCACGCGCCGCCCATATTTCAACCGCAAAGCCAAGCGCCGCGCCACCGCGCCATAGGCCACCGCCGCTGGCGCCCCCTGAAACGCAGGTGGGTCGGCCAAGCAAGCGCCGCATTCGGCCCCACCCGCCCCGCCGTCCGCCGCCCCGCCAGAATGCAGCATTTGCGGCAAGGGCATGGAGCATCGCGCACAGGCTGGCCCATCCAGAAAATCCAGCGCCTGCCAACAATTCAGGCACAATTGCCGATCACCGCCGACAATCACCCCGCAAGACGGGCAGCGCGGCGGCAAGGCCAAATTCGCCAAATAGCGCAGCCCCACACGTCCCGACCGCATCACCCACGCCGCGCCCGCGCGCGCTGCGTCCGCCGCCCCCGTCCCCGTCCCCCTCCATGCCATGGCCAAACTCCCCCCAACTTCCCCCAAGCACCCCCAAGCGCCCCCAAACTCACCCACCATTCATCCCATAAGCCTTGTGCATCATCGCCCAAAACGGCACAAGCACGCCCCATGAACAGCCCGCCGACCATCCCCGCCGACCCTGCCCCCATATTCTCCCTCACCCGTCACGCGGCCCAGCGCGACCGGATGCTGGGCGCGCCCGCTGGCGCGGATTTTCTGCAAGCCATCATCCGCGATGCGATGCTGGACCAATTGTCGATGGTCACGCGCCAATTCACCCGCGCGCTGGTGATCGGCGCGCATGACCGCGCTTTGGTGGATGATATCACGCGGCTGCTGGCCCCAACAAATGGCACGGTCGATCTGTTGGAATCCGGCCCCATCATGGCCCAGCGCATGGGCGCGGCGCGGGGCGATGCCGAAACGCTGGACCGCCCGCTGACCAGTTACGACCTGATTATTTGGAACGGCGGGCTGGACGCGGTGCAAGATGTGCCGGGGGCCTTGCTTCGGATGCGCGCTTTATTGGCCCCCGATGGATTGTTGATGGGCGCATTTTTGGGCGACGGCAGCCTGCCCAAATTGCGCCGCGCCACCATGGCGGACGGGGTGCGCCCCGTGGCGCGGATGCACCCACAAATTGACCTGTCATCGATGGGCAATTTGCTGCAACGCATTGGCTTTGCCATGCCGGTGGTCGATGTTGACGCGCTGAATGTTCGCTATGGCGATATGCTAGCCTTGGTGCGCGACCTGCGGGCCAACGGCCTGTCCAGCCGCCTGACCCCGCCGCCCCTGCTGCCCAGCCGTGCAGAGGTGGCGCATATGGCCGCCGCCTTTGCCGACCAAGCCGACCCCGACGGACGAGTGAGCGAGACATTTCGTATCATCTATTTCAGCGGATGGGCCCCCGACCCCAGCCAGCCCAAACCCGCCAAGCGCGGCAGCGCCACCGCATCGCTGGCCGACGCCTTAAAGCCCCAGCCTAAACCCTAAACTAAACCCCAACCTAAACCCCAGCCTAAACCATAGTTTCCAGCAAGCCGATCAACGGCTTGTCGGCGGGCGGCATGTCCAGCCCGTGCAATGCAATGGGCCGCACCCATTTCATCGCGCTGGCATGGTGCGCTATGGGTGTGCCCCGCCATTTGCGGCATACATAGAGCAGCAATAACAAATGCCGCTGGCCCAGCGGTTCACTGGCGAAACAAGCGGGGGCCAAGCAAGCCTGCTCTACCTCTATCCCCAACTCCTCATGCAATTCGCGAATCAGGGCCGCTTCAGGCGTTTCGCCTTGTTCCAACTTGCCGCCCGGAAATTCCCACAAACCCGCCATCGGCGTGCCTTCGGGGCGTTGCTGCACCAAAATCCGCCCATCCGAATCCACCAACGCCGCCGCGACGACATAGAGGAATGGCAAAGGTGCCGCCGGTTTCGCATCCATTTCGGGTGACATTGTCAAATCCCCCTGCAGCCCCTCGGCAGATTGCGCGTCAACACCATTCAATTTTTTAACCTTTCTCGGCCATATTCATCGCCCAGCATCAACCAAGCGGTGATGATGGGGTCATGATTATGCATCTTATTTGGCCTGATACAGGCCCATGGGCCAAGCGCCATGCGAAAATCATTTCCTCATCACCATCGCCGGATTATAACGGCGTGGGCGAAAAAGCGGCGTGAAACGCACGGCGTGGGGGTAAGACAATGAAACGGCATGGATTTTTTTCGGACACACGCGCAGCGACCGCCATTGAATATGGCCTAATTGTTGCGCTTATCGCTGTGGCCATTATGGGTGCAGTGAGCGCGCTCGGCGGCGGAACCGGCGGTATGTGGACCAATATTGGTGACGAAGTGACCGGCGCTATTGGTTCAGGTGACTAACGAATCGAGCAAGGCTAGTAGCGTCAAAAATTATAATCATTGGACGCTCACCCATCCCAAAACCCACCGAGCCGAATAAATATTTAACCGAAATCGGTTATCATTTAGTCATGCGACTTAACGTTTTTCAGGCGAAAATCTTTACTCGGAACAGCGCCAACAGATCCTATTCCGATACACATTACCTTAATACCATAAACAATCGGTCAATTGGAAACGATCAATCCACTGATATTATTTCAATAAATCTTAAAATCTATTTTTTACTCAAAATTCCAATCCAAAAGCAAATGATTGAATTCCATTTTGAAACAGAATAACGGCTTAGCGGAATATTTACACCTTGCCCTGCATTGTTAACCAGAAGTAAGGGAATCACAGATATTCAGGTCGCACATTGGTGATTCATCAATGGCCATTTGATGAGTTTTTTTCAACGGGGGCTTGTCCCATCGGGAGGCATGGTATGAAGAAGATTAAGAGTTTCGGACGCAACACAGAAGCTGCAACCGCTATTGAATATGGTCTGATTGCTGCTTTGATTGCTGTAGTCCTCATTGCTGTTCTGGGCAACATTGGCACTGGATTGGCTGGAGCGTTTACGCAGGTTGATGAAGGCATTCGCGGCACTGGCGGCGAATAAGCCAATATAATCACAAAAAGGCGGCAGGTTCACCCCTGCCGCCTTTTTCATATCTACGATAAACGCAAAGCACGCTCAGCGCGTGCCATAGGTGACAATTTTCACCTTCTGCCCCGCGCTCAGGCGGGCGTTGCTGGCCAGTCGGTTCAGCACCAAAAAACGATCTTGCTGCAAATTATCATAGGCCATGCGGCGCGACAGGCTGGCGATACTGTCGCCGCTTTTCACGCTCACCACCTCCACACGGCGGGGGCGCACGGCGCTGGCTTCGGCATTGCTCAGGCGGCGAACGCTTTGGAACATGCTGTTAAACACACCCGCCCCGCCCGCTTTGGTTAGCGCGACAAAGTGATAGGCTTGATTGCCCGAAAATTCATAAGCAAAAACGGTTAAATCCACCGCGCCAGACTGGCTGTTCGCCCGCACGCTGGCATAGGATGCCGGAATGCCATTCACCGTGGTGCGTTGAATGTTGGTCGGCGTCACATTGCTGTCCTTGCCCGCCACGCCGCGCATGACATTGGTGATATAGGCGGTCATGTCGCCATTATATTGCGCCATGGAAAATTGCGCCTGTCCGCCATTGCCGCTGACCGTCACCGCCGCTGTGCCATTTTGCAGGCCATATCCGCTGGGCGCGGTAAATCGCAATTTCATGTCGGGGTGAATAAAATTCTGCCCCTCCACCACGCCTTGCGCCGGATCATCGCCATAGGTCATGCCATTCACTTGCGCCAAAAAGGCATCGGAATTGCGCTTGCGCCCCGTGCCGCCCGCCTTTTTCGCCAGACTTTCGGCATTGCGCACACGGCTTGCGGGGTCGGGGTGGGTGCTGGCCCATGCCGGAACGCTGCTGTTGCCCGTGCCCGCCAAACGCGCATCCAGCGCCGTTTGGTTGGCAAGGCTGGCGAGCATCGTCGCCAGCGCGCCTGTGTCATATCCCGCGCTGAGAAGATATTGCACGCCCAATTGGTCGGCCTGCAATTCCTGACTGCGGCTGAACCCCAATGTCGCAAGCTGGGCCACCTTCATGGCGTTATTTTGCAACAATCCGCCCAGACCGCCCATCAAGCCGCCGCCATCGCCCATCGCGCCGCCCACCACCGCGCCCAACACACCCAATATGGTGTTGCGCGTGGCCGCCGATTGGCGCTTTTTGCTATGCTGTGCAGCGACATGGCCGACTTCATGGCCCAAGACGCCCGCCAATTCGGCCTCGTCATTCATCAAAGCCATCAATTGGCGGGTGACATAAACATAGCCGCCTGGAATGGCGAAGGCATTGTTCACGGGGGAATTGAGCAAGGTCACGGTAAAATCGCGCGCATTGCCAAGGCCCGATTGCATGGCAATATTTTGGCCGACCTGCACCACATAGGGGGACTGGCGGCCCGTATAAGCCCCGCCAAATTCCTGCATCAATTGGGGGTGCGCCTCTGCGCCTTGCTGTTTTTCTTGTGCCGTGATGCTGTTGGCGGTGGCGATCCGCTTTAGCTGCGCCTGTGCGCTGGGCGTCAGGCTGATCGCGCTGATGCTGGTGACGGCCAATAATGCCGCAAATTTCACCTTGTTACCGCCCCGTTTACCGCCCAAATTTGCCATGGTGCGTCCCTTATATTGGCGAAGGGAGCGCCCCAGCGGCGGTCCGCATCGCATGATGTTCGTCATGATTAGCACGGAACGCGGCGCATCGCATCGGGTTCCGCACAGCCTGCGAAACTGGGCATCAAACCACCCTGCCCCGCAAGCCCAATGTTGTTGGATATCGTCGCCGTCACGACCGCGCTTATGCGCCGCAACGCCGCGCTTTGGCGAGACCGCGCTTAGGCGCGGAAACCTTAGCCTAGGCCGCGCTTTACGCGCGGCCCATGCCCAAAAACTTCTCTTCGCGCTCATGCAGAATCTGCTCGCGGCTCATACCCTTCAGCGATTGCAATTGCTTGGCGATTTCGTCGCCCAATGCCTGCATCGCTTGGGCTGGTGCACGGTGCGCCCCGCCCACAGGTTCCGCGACAATGCTGTCAATCACGCCCATCGCCAGCAAATCTTGCGCGCTCATCTTCATCGCCGTTGCGGCATCGGCGGCCTTGTCGGCGGTGCGCCACAGGATTGATGCACAGCCTTCGGGCGAAATCACCGAATAAACCGCATGTTCAAACATCAACACGCGGTTGGCAGCGGCCATGGCAATGGCCCCGCCCGACCCGCCTTCGCCCACAATGGCGGCGACCATCGGCACGCCCAGCGCCAAACATTGTTCGGTGCTGCGGGCAATGGCTTCGGCTTGGCCGCGTTCTTCGGCCTGAATACCGGGGAAGGCCCCCGATGTATCGACCAGCGACACCACGGGCAGATTATAACGGTCCGCCAACTGCATCAGGCGGATCGCTTTGCGATACCCCTCTGGCTTGGCCATGCCGAAATTATGTTTCATGCGTGATGGAATATCATCGCCCTTTTCATGGCCCATCACCATCACGCGCTGACCGCGAAAACGCGCAAAGCCGCCGATGATCGCATGGTCATCCGCGAAATTGCGGTCGCCCGCCAAGGGCATGAAATCGTCAAACATGCCCGCAATATAATGTTTGAAATGCGGGCGTTCGGGGTGGCGCGCCACCTGTGTTTTTTGCCACGGGCTGAGCTTGGAATAAATATCCCGCAGCAATTTGGAGCTTTTATCCTCCAGCCGCGCAATATCATTCTCGATATTCAGCGTCGGGTCGTCACCCATTTCGCGCAGTTCAGCAATCTGCCGGTCAAGCGCGGCAACCTGTTTTTCGAAGTCCAGAAAGGCAGTCATGCCATGTTCGCTAGGCGGATGAAGCCGCGCCGTCAACGCCCTCAACGCCCTCTGACAGCATCCATATGCGCCAGAGGGTGCCTTTTATTCACCAGTTCGACCAAGCGGGCGCTGTCGACATGGGTATAAATCTCGGTCGTCGCAATGTCCGCATGGCCCAACATCATCTGAAGAGCACGCAAATCCGCGCCCCCTTCTAACAAATGGGTGGCAAAGGCATGGCGCAGCACATGGGGGCTGACCGCCATCGGGTCCACCCCCGCCCGCGCCGCCAATTCACGCAGCAATTGATACAGGCGGATGCGCGACAAATGCGATTTGCCCGACGGGAACAGCCACGCCGAATCGCTGGCGATATGCGGCAACCACCGATCCATCACACGGCGCGACCGCTGGGACAGCGGCACCAGACGGTCTTTGTCGCCCTTGCCGCGTATCATGATAAATTCACCCGAGGCCTGCACCGAACGGCGGGGCAGCGACACCAATTCGCTGGCCCGCAGGCCCGACCCATATAGCAGTTCCAGCATCAACAACATGCGCAGCGCGGCGCGGGGCGGATGCTCGCCGCCAGCCTCCTCCTCTACTGCGGCGAACAGCGCATCGACATGGCTGTGCGACAAGATGCGCGGCAAGGGGCGGCGGGTGCTGGGACGGGCGATGTCCAGCGTGGGATTGTCGGCGCGGTCGCCTTCGTCCACCAAAAAGGCGTAAAATTGGCGCAGCGCCGATAATTTGCGCGCCGCGCTGCTGGCCGCCAACCCGCGATAGGATGCCATCAGGCCGCGCAAATCCTCCAGCCCGGCATCGCCCAGCGTGGATTTCATCAGTTGGGCGGCCTGTGTTAAATCACGGGCATAAGCGGCCAGCGTGTTGCGCGATGCCCCACGCTCCGCCGCCATCATTTCCAAAAAGCGATCAATGAGCGCGCCGTCAGACACGCACCACCGCTTCCGCCGCGATCATACGGGCCTCTGCCTCCAACCCCACAGCGCGAAGGGCGCGGATGATGTGATACAGGTGATAAGCGGGAACCTTGCTCCATTCCCCCTGCATCCCAATCGCCGCCAACAAGGCCACCATCGCGGGTTCACGGCGCTGGGCGGCGTCATCAATGGCGCGGGTCCAGCGGCTTTCTTTGGCGAAATCGACACCCAAATTGCTGGCCGCCTTGCCTTGCTCATCCGCCGAAATCCGGCCCAAACCTGCCAATCCGGCGAGCAGCAATTTGCTGCGCTGTTGATCCTTGCTGTCGTCATCGCTGGCGAAATCATCCACCACCGACGCCGTGGTCCCGCTCAGCGCCTGAATATTGCCGACGGCCAATATGCCCCATGCGCGCGTGCCAATGTCCAGCTTGGGCAGCCATGCGGCGGCGTTGCGGTCATATCCGCCCGCCATCATCGACCCCAATAGCTGCCACGGATCACCACCCGCTTCGATGCTGTTGGGCATGGCGGCGGCGGCTTGGGCGGTCAAAATCAAGGCGGCATAGCGGTCTGCCTTGCCGCCATCGCCATCCCACATGCGCTTCATGGCATCATAGCGTATTTGCCCGCTGCCCGCGCCCAATGCATCGCGAAGCTGCGCCGTTTGGGCGGCCAAACCTTCGCTGGGTTCCTGATCCCCCACCGCAGCGGTCAGCAAAGACAGATAGGCTTGGCCGGACAACACACCGCGCACGGCGGCATCAGGCGCATAGGCCAAGCGCACGTCCATTTCGGTCATCGGCGTCAGCACCGTCCATGACCGCATCGCCGCTGGGGCCGCTGCCAATAAATTGTCGGGAATCGCCACACCAGTCGCCGTCGCCATGCCAAAGCGCCAGTCGGTCAGCTTGTCCACGCCATTCCATTCGATGGTGGTCGACCGCCGCCCTGCCCCAGTTGCGCCCAACACACGTTCGGCCAGCAATATGTCAAAGGGGGTCAATTTTCCGGACGAACGCACACGGCTGATCGCCCAGCCAGCGGGACCAGCTTCGCCGGAAAAGCCCGCACAAATGCCCGCCGACAAACGCCACACATGTTCATTGCCATGCGCCAAACCAGCGGGAACATAGGCGCACAGGCCCGCTGGGTCGGCGTTCGCCAAATAAACTTGCTGGGCTGCGGCCACCATGGCTTGGCTGGCGCGGTCATAATCCACCGCCTGCACCATCCAGCGCGCCGCCACCGATTCGCCCATCCGCAGCAACAAATCCGCGCGTTCAGCCGCCAAATCGGCACCGTTCACGCTTTTGGGTGTATCAAGGGCGCTGAGCAGGGCACGGCGCAGCAGGATATGCGCCCAGCGCGATGCAAAATCCCCGCCCGATGCCCGCATTAACAAGGTCGCATATTCGCCGCGCACGCCCAAGGCATCGGGGGCCATACCGCCGCTTTCGGGCGTCAACGGCCCCACCCGCGTCAAGGCGCGGCGCGTGCCGGGCGGCAGGTCATATTTCAACCGGCCTGGGATCGCATATTCCGATTCGGCCAGCTCCTCATCCTCTGCCCCGCTGTTGGTTGGCGCGGGGCCAGTGACGGGCGGCAGCGATGCACTGGGCAGCGTGGACGGCGATGGTGACGGCGTGGGCGTCGTCGGCGATGGGGTGCCGGCACTGCCGCTGCTCGGCGGTGTCGGCGCAGATTTTGGGGCAGCTTTTGGTGCCGCCTTGGGCGCGGGGGTCGGCGAAGCCTTGGGCGACGGATCGGCTGGCGCGCCAAATCCTTCGGGTAACAGGCTTTCCTGCGCCGAAACAGGCCAGACAATCGCGCTCGCGACCGCCGCCAACGACAGGCCCGCCAACGACAGAGCAACTGTCCGTGCCATATTTTTGCGCATCATATCGGCAGACTTTCTTGTCATTTCACTTCGTCGGTTGGGCGCAGCGTCACGGGCGCAGGCGGGGCAGAATTGGCCCACTCGGCAATTTTATCCGTCACATCCACCTCAAATTTTTGGGAAGGCATGGGCCGCCCCATATAATAAGCCACGCCAAACAGCCCCGCCAGACACAGGGTTATCCACAGCAAGGAACGAAAATAGCGTCTAATTTTCCAATATCGACCCATTTTCTGCACATCATCTCCTATGCGTTAATATGATGTCATGCAGCAAAAACATTGTCCAACGCCATAGTGTCGGTATAGCCACCCTCATCATGACGCAAAACCCGAAAAGCCAATTGTCCGATTTCCCGTCATTGAAACTGACCAAACCCATCGTGCTGGTCGGCCTGATGGGCTGCGGAAAATCAACGATCGGGCGACGTTTGGCGACGCGGTTAAACCTGCGCTTTGCCGATACCGACGATGAAATTGAACGCGCAGCGGGCATGACGATCAGCGATATTTTCGCGCGCTATGGCGAATCACATTTTCGTGATTTGGAACGGCGCGTGATTCAACGCATGTTGAATATTGGTCAGGGCGTCATGGCGACTGGCGGCGGGGCGTTTATGAACGACGAAACCCGCGCTGCTATTCAGGAAAAATCCATTTCCATCTGGCTGGACGCCGACATTCCCACTTTGGTCGAACGGGTTGGCCGTCGCAGCCACCGTCCCTTGCTGAAGGACCGCGACGCTACCGAAGTGCTGCGGGAATTGGCCGAGGTTCGCAATCCCATTTATGCACAGGCGCATTTGCGCGTCAGCTCTGCCAGCGATCCGCATGAAGTGACGGTTCGCGCAATTTTGGAGGCCCTTTCTACATGCAACGCCTGACCGTCGCGCTTGGCGCGCGGAGCTATGATATATTGATCGGCGATGGCCTGCTGGCCGATGCGGGCACCCATATTGCGCCCTTGCTGCGCCGCCCCCGCACGATGATTGTCACCGATGCCCATGTCGCCCCCCATTATTTGGCGCGGCTGGAATCCTCGCTTCAAGCGCAAGGCATCACGACATCATCCTTGGTTTTGGATGCGGGCGAAGGCACGAAAAGCTGGGCGGGCCTTGCCAAGCTCACCGAATGGCTCATCGGCGAAGGCGTGGAACGCAGCGATCATGTGCTGGCGCTGGGCGGCGGCGTGATTGGCGATTTGGTTGGCTTTGCTTGTTCCATCGTCAAACGCGGATGCCACTTCATCCAATTGCCCACCACTTTGTTGGCCCAAGTGGACAGCAGCGTCGGCGGCAAAACGGCCATCAATGTCGCGGCGGGCAAAAATCTCATTGGGGCCTTTCACCAACCCGCCTTGGTGCTGATCGACCCCACCACCCTGTCCACCCTGCCGCGCCGCGAATTGGGCGCCGGCTATGCCGAGGTGGTGAAATATGGTTTGATCGACGACGCCGAATTTTTCGCATGGTGCGAAGCCCATGGCGCGGCCTTGCTAGCTGGCGACAGCGCCGCCCGTCATTATGCCATTTTCCACAGCGTGTCCGCCAAGGCCCGCATCGTGGCGGCGGACGAACGCGAAACGCAGGACATTCGCGCCTTGCTGAATCTGGGCCACAGCTTTGGCCATGCGTTGGAGGCTGAAACCGGCTATTCCGATCTGCTGCTGCACGGCGAAGCGGTGGCGGCGGGCATGGCCTTGGCCCATCGTTTTTCAGCCGCGCAAGGCCTGTGCCCCGCCGAAGACGCCGAACGCGTTCGCAAGCATTTGGCCTCGGTTGGCCTGCCCCATAATTTGGAAAGCGCCGAAGTGGATGCGACGGGGGCCGTGCTGGCCGATCATATGTCGCATGACAAAAAGGTTCGCGGCGGAAAACTTCCCCTCATCCTGACACGCGGTATCGGACAAAGCTATGTCACCGACGAATTTTCGCTGGCTGTTGTGGCGGACTTTTTGGACAAAGACGAATAAGCCCGCCAAGGCACACAGGATAAGATGGGTACAAAATGGCCCACCTTATTCATAAAATCATAAAAGGGAGAGGCATCTATGCTGACGCTGGAACAGTTGTCGGATCGCGCGGAGATTCAGGACCTAATCACCCGCTATGCTTATGCAATTGATGATCGCAATTGGGACGATCTGGACCATATTTTCACCCCCGACGCCGTGATTGACTATAGCGAAGTCGGGGGCCCTGTCGGCAGCCTGAATGAAACCAAAGCCTTTCTGGGCCAAGGCATGTCCAATTTCACTGCCTTTCAGCATTTGTCCACCACCAGCGAAATCGTGATCGACGGCAATACAGCCCGCGCCCGCACCATCTTGTTCAACCCGATGGTCATGAACCATGAAGGCGCCGAGCGCGTGTTCTTCATTGGTCTATGGTATCGCGATGAACTGGTGCGAACCCCGCAAGGTTGGCGTATTCAGCATCGGCGGGAACAAAAAAGCTGGGCCTATAACCAACCCGACGGAATGCTACCCTAAGCCCCGTCGGTTATCATCACCGCGACATCAAAGGGCAAGACCACCGCGCTGTGCCGCGCCGGATAGTCTTTCACCGCCGCCAACAACGCGAAATCCGGCCATGCGGGGGCGTCATCATCCCCCTTCAGCCATGCCAGCAATTGATCCCGCGCGGCGCGGATATCACCGTGGCTGCGCCCCTTGGCATGACGGGCAAATAGGCTGGCGGACGCTTGTCCCAAGGCACAAGCCTGAACCGTCATACCCACGCCGCATATGCGGGCATTGGCGTCCAATTCCACATCCATGCTGATCTGGCTGCCGCAAATGGTCGACCGCAACAGGCCGTGCATGCGCGCATCCTTCAGCGGCGGATATTGAGCATTTTCCACCGCCAGCATCAATATTTGCCGATTATATAAGGGGGCGCTCATGGCCTCAGCGTGGCTCGCTGCTGCCTGCTCGTCCTGCTTCCGCCGCGCGGGCTTCGGCCCGCCGTTCGGCCACCACTTTGCTGATCGCCGCGCCCGTGGCGCTTAAGGCCGGATAGGTGCGGCTGTCGCGCATCCATTCGGGCCGCTGGGCATCGCCATAGCCAATGTCATATAATAGGTTGATCGCCATAAAGGCAATGCTGGCAATCAACAGGCCCTTCACCGCGCCAAATCCCGCACCAAGGCCGCGATCAAAACCGCCGACAAAGGATGAACGGCTGGCCTGACCGATACGGCGCGACACAAATTTGCCCACCAAAAATAAGCCGCCAAATAACAGCACAAAGGCCAGCATGGCCGCACCGCCTGCCGCATCCATATGCTGGCCGAGCCAAACGGTCAGCGGTGCGTGAAAAAAACGCACCGCCAAAATCGCCAGCACCCACGCAAGAAGCGACAATATTTCTTGCACAAGCCCGCGCATAAAACCGAGCACCGCACCGCCGCCAACCAGCGCCAGCACCGCAACATCCATGGCTGTCAAATTATCCATATCCGCTCGCTAGTCCCGACCGAGCATTAGGTCAACGAGTTCTCCTAGCCGCGAGAAACCATTCACACTGATGCCCTTCGCGCCCTTCATCCCGCTGGGGCCCCACGCCTTGGAAAATCCCAATTTCGCGGCTTCGCGCAGGCGCAGTCCGTCATGGGCCACTTGGCGCACTTCGCCGCTCAGCGACAATTCCCCGAACGCAATGGTTTCCGCCGGAACGGGCCGTTCGGTAAAGGCGGACACCAAGGCCGCCGCCACCGCCAAATCCGCCGCTGGGTCCGTCAGACGGTATCCGCCAGCAATGTTCAAATAGACTTCGGCATTGTTCATTTGCAGGCCGCATCGCGCCTCCAGCACCGCCAGCACCATCGCCAAACGGCCACTGTCCCAGCCGACCACGGCGCGGCGCGGGGTCGCCCCGCTGGCCAGCCGCACGGTCAGCGCCTGCACCTCGACCAACACGGGGCGTGTGCCCTCTAGGGCCGGAAAGACCACGCTGCCCGGCACATCTTGGTTGCGGTCGGTCAAAAATAAGCTGGACGGGTTGGCCACTTCGCCCAGCCCATCTTCGGCCATCGCGAACACGCCAATTTCATCGGTGCCGCCAAAGCGGTTTTTGACGGCGCGCAAAATGCGATATTGGTGGCTGCGCTCCCCCTCAAAGGCCAACACCGTATCGACCATATGTTCCAGCACACGCGGCCCCGCAATGGTGCCGTCTTTGGTCACATGCCCGACCAACACCAACGCCGTGCCCGTTTCTTTGGCAAAGCGAATAAGCTCTTGGGCGCTGGCGCGAACCTGACTGACGGTGCCCGGCGCGCTGTCGATCACATCGCTGTGCATGGTCTGGATGGAATCAATCACCACAAAATCGGCTTGCTGCGTTTCCAGCGTCGCCAAAATATCGCGCACCGATGTCGCGCTGGCCAAGGCCACAGGGGCCTCGCTAAACCCCAAACGCTGGGCGCGCAAACGCACCTGCGCCGCCGCTTCTTCGCCGCTAATATAGACCACCGTCTTGCCCGCCTGCGCCAGCTTGCCCGCTGCCTGCATCAACAAGGTGGATTTCCCAATGCCCGGATCGCCGCCAATCAAAGTGGCTGACCCCGCCACAAATCCGCCGCCCAGCGCCCGATCAAATTCGGCAATGCCGCACAGCATCCGTTCGGGCATGATGCTGTCTTGATTCAAGCTTTCCAGCTTAATCAACCGGCCACCACGGCTCAGATCATGTTTGGCAGAAAAGTTCGTTTGCGGCGCTTCTTCAACCAGCGTATTCCATTCGGAACAATCCCCACATTGCCCCTGCCAGCGAT
This sequence comes from uncultured Sphingopyxis sp., assembly GCA_964542975.1. Taxonomy (GTDB): domain Bacteria; phylum Pseudomonadota; class Alphaproteobacteria; order Sphingomonadales; family Sphingomonadaceae; genus Sphingopyxis. Next base: position 71,993 of record CAZIVW010000010.1, on the reverse strand, counting down.
AGCTGACAGATCCGCAATTTTGACAGACATATTGACGTTTCGCTTTGGCCATGCCGCATCGCGTAACAGGAACAAAGATCGAACGCCAGCGTCTTTTCAGACGATATTGATGGAGCCTATGCCATGACCACCCCGCAAAGCCGCCGCCAAATTCTGACCCTGATGGCCGCCGCCCCGCTGCTCGCTTTGCCGGCCTGCACCGGCATGGGGAGCTTTTCGATGACGGATGCGGTGCGCGAATTGCTGATGCTGTCGTCCCAGCAAGCCATTGCCAAATTAACCGCGCCCGGCGGATTTTATGATGATCAGGTGGCCCGTATCACCTTGCCCAACCAGAGCGGAAATAACGGCAATATCCTCACCCGCTTGCTCACCTCAAATCTGGCCAAGGACCGCCTGACGCGCGAGGTGAATAAAGCGGCGGAACGCGGTGCCGAACGGGCCGCACCGATCATTATCGACGTCATCCGCCATATCAGCATCACCGACGCCATCGCCATTTTGCGCGGCGGCCCCACCGCCGCCACCGCCCTGCTGCAACGCAATATGGGCGATCAATTGGTCGGCGCGATGTTCCCCGAATTGCAAGACGCCCTCAGCATCGCCAGCAATCCGGTGGTTGCCGAACTGCTACGTGCATCCAGCGGCGTAGATATTGCCAGCTTGGCCCAAGACGCATCGCGCCAAGCCAATGATGCCATTTTCCGCGCCATTGGCCGCGAAGAAACCAACATTCGCGCCAATCCCCAGCAAACGCGCAATCCTTTGCTGATCGGCGCTTTGGCGGTCGGGCAATAAACGCTCCTTAGCCAATTTGGCCCATAGATACGTTCCGTTTTCGCCCCAGTTGGTTTAGGGGACGAAACAGATCGAATCCATCATTTCCCAAAAGGAATTGCCGCGTCATGAAATTCTTCGCCGACACCGCCGAAATCGCTGACATTCAAGAACTGGCCGCCACCGGCCTGTTGGATGGCGTGACCACCAACCCATCGCTGATCGCCAAATCGGGCCGTGATTTCAAAGAAGTCACGCGCGAAATTTGCGGCATTGTCGATGGCCCTGTGTCGGCTGAAGTCGTCGCCCTAGATCATGCCACGATGATGAAAGAAGCCGAAGTGCTTCGCAAAATCGCCGACAATGTCTGCATCAAGGTTCCGCTCACCCTCGACGGTTTGAAAACCTGCAAGGCGCTGACCGGCGAAGGCACGATGGTCAATGTCACGCTCTGCTTCTCGGCGGCTCAAGCGTTGCTGGCTGCCAAGGCGGGCGCAACCTTTGTGTCGCCATTTGTGGGCCGTCATGATGACAATGGCTTTGATGGCATGCAATTGATCGACGATATCCGTCTGATCTACGACAATTATGACTATAACACCGAAATCTTGGTCGCTTCGGTTCGCCACGGCATCCATGTTTTGGAAGCGGCTAAGATCGGCGCAGATGTGATGACCGCCCCGCCGTCGGTCATCAAGGGCCTGTTCAAGCATATCCTGACCGAAAAGGGCATTGAAGGCTTTATGGCCGATTGGGCCAAAACCGGTCAGTCGATCTAATCACCCAAGCCCAGCGCTTTCTAATATAAGAAAAATCCCCGTCGCAGGCCCTGCGGCGGGGATTTTTCTTTGGCGACCCCGCCATCCTTTACAGTTGACGTAAACGTAAGGCCACGCTGAATATGCCCCCAATAGATTTTAGGGGAGAGATTCGCATGTCTGATACGCCCGCCGTGCTGACCGAGCGCCATGGCAATATATTGATTATCACCATCAACCGCGCAGAGGCCCGCAATGCGGTCAATGCCCATGTGCATGTGGGCGTGGGTCTGGCCCTCGAAGAAGCGGACGCCGACCCCGAAATTCGCGCCGTCATCATCACCGGTGCTGGCGAAAAAAGCTTTTGCGCTGGGGCCGATTTGGTTGCCATCTCACGCGGGGAACAGCTTATCCCTGCCGATAAAACGCAGGCCGCATGGGGCTTTGCGGGCATCGTATCGCACCCGATCAGCAAGCCGATCATCGCGGCGGTCAATGGCTTTGCCTTTGGCGGCGGCTGTGAAATCGCGCTGTCCGCAGATTTGGTGGTGGCCGCCGATCATGCCCAATTTGGTCTGCCCGAAGTGAAGGTTGGCCTGTTCGCGGCGGCTGGCGGGGCCTTCCGCATTGCGCGCCAATTGCCGCATAAAATTGCGATGGAACATTTGCTGACCGGCGATCCTTTCGACGCGCAAAGTGCGCTGAAATATGGTTTTGCCAACCGCGTGGTGCCGCTGGCCGATTTGCTGCCCACGGCCATCGCCTTGGCAGAGAAAATCGCCGCTAACGCGCCTTTGTCGGTGCAAGCATCCAAGCGCATCGCACTGGGCATTATCAATGGCGAGGTTCCCACCGAATCCGGTGATTGGGATACCAACACCCGCGAACGCAACGCCGTGTTCACCAGCGAAGACGCCCGCGAAGGCCCCCTCGCCTTCGCGCAAAAGCGCAAGCCAGAATGGAAGGCCCGCTAAAATGACCATGCACGACCCTGAACGCATCCCCGTCATCATCGGCGTGGGCCAGATCAATGATCGGCCCGAAGATCCCGATCAGGGTCTGGACAGCCTCGGCCTGATGGTCGAGGCTTTGAAGCTGGCCGACGCCGACGCTGGTGGCGGGCTGCTGCCGCAAATCGACAGCCTCGCCATCGTCGACCAGATCAGCTTTTACCATTTGGGCAAGCTGACCGAGCCTTTGGCGGCCGCTATCGGTGCCAATCCCAAGGTCAATTATCAAAGCGCCGCGCCGCATGGCGACACGCCGGTGCGGTTGCTCAACGAAGCGGCCAATCGCATTGGCGCGGGCGAAGTGAAACTGGCCGCTGTGGCGGGCGGCGAAGCGCTGCGCACCGCCGCTGGCCGCGCCAAAAAGGCGGCGTCTGGTGCGGACAAAAGCTATAATGCCGTCCGCCAAGCCTCGACCCGCAAAGAACCCAATTATGCGCAGGCGCACGGTCTTTCCGCGCCAGTCGATGTTTACCCCCTATACGAAAATGCCACCCGCGCCGCATGGGGGCAGACATTGGACGAAGCGCAACAGGAAAGCGCCGACATTTGGTCGCAATTTTCGCAGGTTGCCGCCGATAATGACGGCGCATGGATACGCAAAGCCGCCGCGCCCGCCGATATTTTGGCGGTCAATGAAAATAACCGTCCCATCGCCTTTCCCTATAGCAAGCTGATGGTCGCCAATTCGTCGGTCAACCAAGGCGCGGCTTTCTTGGTCGCCAGTCTGGCCGAAGCCCGCCGTCTTGGCATTGCCGAGGATCGGCTCATCTATGTCGGCATGGGGGCCGCGGCCAAAGAACCCCCCAGCATCTTGCACCGCGACCGTTATGACGGCAGCGTCAGCATGGAAACCAGCATCAGCCGCACGCTGACCCTCAACCAATTGTCGGTCGATGATCTGGATATGGTCGAACTTTACAGCTGCTTTCCCTGCGTCCCCAAAATGGCACGGCGCAGCTTGGGCTGGCCATTGGACAAACCCGCCAGCGTCTTTGGCGGCCTGACCTTTGGCGGCGGCCCCATCGCCAATTATATGAGCCATGCCGTGGTTTCGATGGTCGAAAAATTGCGCCACGAAGGGCGTTATGGCTTTCTGTTCGCCAATGGCGGTTTTGCCACCGACAATCATTGCATCATCTTGGGCAGCCAGCCGATTGCCGCCGCCAGCTTCCCACAAGATTTCGACTATCAAGCGGAGGCAGAGGAAAAGCGCGGCATCGTCCCCGCAATGGACGAAGGCTATACCGGCCCCGCTGTCATCGAAAGCTATACCATATTCTATGGCCGCGACGGCAGCCCCCGCGCGGGCGTGGTGGTGGCGCGCACCCCAAGCGGTGAACGAACGCTGGCCCATGTTGATGTGACAGATGCTGCTACGCTGGCCTTTTTAACCGATGGCGAAGCAGAGCCTGTCGGCACATCGGGCCAGATCATCAACCTTGGCGACAAAGGAACGCTGTGGCAAGCGGCCTAAGGTCCCCGTAAAATCCTTGCACCCATGCCGCATGACCCTTCGATCATGTTGCAGTGCAGCAACTTTTTATCGCGAAACACCCCTTTTCAATCACATAGTTGCGCGATACTCCTGCGACTATGTTGGGTTGGTGGCCTATTTTCGCGTCACCAACGGGGAGATAGTAAGTGACTGAGATTGCGCCGTCCGAGCCTTTAGTTGCCATTCCGGCTGATGCCGCTGCCAAGACCCATGTCAGCGCCGCCGATTATGACCGGCTCTATGCCGAAAGCATCGGTGACCCCGATGCTTTTTGGGCCAAGCAGGCCGAGCGTCTGGATTGGGTGAAAGCCCCGACCAAAATCTCCGGCTGGTCCTTTGATCCCGTTGATATCAAATGGTTTGAGGATGGCCAGTTGAACCTGTGCCACAATGCCGTGGACCGCCATGTCGCCGCTGGCCATGGCGAGCGCACCGCCATCATCTTTGAACCCGACTCCCCCGACGCCCCATCGCGCATCATCAGCTATGCCGAATTGCAGGCCGAGGTTATTCGCTTTGCGGGCACGCTGAAAAAGATGGGCGTTCAAAAAGGCGACCGTGTCACCATCTATATGCCAATGGTGCCCGAAGGCGCTTTTGCCATGCTGGCCTGTGCCCGCATCGGCGCGGTGCATAGCGTAATTTTCGGTGGATTTTCGCCCGATGCCATTTTGGGCCGTATCCAAGATTGCGGCAGCGACTGGGTGATCTGCGCCGACGAAGGCAAGCGCGGGGGAAAAATCATCCCGCTCAAGGCCAATGTCGACAAGGCGCTAGAACGGGTCAGCGTCAAGGCCGTGCTGGTCGTCGCGCACACCGGCGGTGCTGTGACGATGCAGGATGGCCGCGACCATTATTATCATGACCTGAGCCAAGGCGTTGCTGCCACCTGCCCCTGCGAACCGATGAACGCCGAAGACCCGCTGTTCATCCTCTACACCTCCGGCTCCACCGGCACGCCCAAGGGTGTGCTGCACAGCGTTGGCGGCTATAGCGTTTGGACGGCCACCACCTTCCATTATGGTTTCGACTATCGCGCTGGGGAGATTTTCTGGTGCACCGCCGATATCGGCTGGGTCACGGGCCACAGCTATGTGGTTTATGGTCCGCTGCAAAATGGCGCGACGACCTTGATGTTCGAAGGCGTGCCCAACTATCCCGACCATGACCGTTTCTGGCAGGTTGTGGATAAATATCAGGTCAATATCCTCTATACCGCGCCCACCGCCATTCGTGCGCTCATGCGCGAAGGTGATGATTATGTGACGCGCCACGACCTGTCGTCCATCCGCTTGCTGGGCAGCGTTGGTGAACCGATCAACCCCGAAGCATGGCGTTGGTATCATGATATCGTCGGTAAGGGCCGTGTCCCCGTGATCGACACATGGTGGCAAACCGAAACGGGCGGCATTATGATGACCACCCTGCCCGGCGCGCATCCCATGCAACCGGGCAGCGCGGGTCGCCCCTTCTTTGGCGTGCGTCCGCAATTGGTCGATGCCGACGGCCATGTGCTGGTGGACGAACAAACGGGCGGCGCATCCGAGGGCAATCTCGTCATCACCCACAGTTGGCCGGGCCAAGCCCGCACGGTTTACGGCGATCATGACCGTTTCGTGCAAACTTATTTCTCCACCTATCAGGGCAAATATTTCACGGGCGACGGCTGCCGCCGCGACGCAGACGGCTACTGGCGCATCACCGGCCGCGTCGATGATGTGATCAACGTATCCGGCCACCGCATGGGCACCGCCGAAGTGGAAAGCGCGCTGGTGCTGCATGATTTGGTGGCCGAGGCCGCCGTCGTCGGCTTCCCGCATGATATTAAGGGCCAAGGCATTTACAGCTATGTCACGCTGAACGCAGGTGTCGAGCCAACAGAGGAAATCCTCGCCGCGCTGAAACAACAGGTCCGCAAAGAAATCGGCCCCATCGCGACACCCGACCATATCCAATTCACCCCCGCTTTGCCGAAAACCCGTTCGGGCAAAATCATGCGCCGTATTTTGCGCAAGATTGCGGAGAATGATTTTGGTTCCTTGGGCGACACCAGCACGCTGGCCGACCCCAGCTTGGTCGATGGTTTGATCGAAGGCCGCCAGAATAAATAAGGTTGGGCAGCTAGGGCCTGACCCTAGGATTTTGCCGCAAAGACGGCGCATCCCCCTGATGGGGCTGCGCCGTCATTCCGCTTCACTGGTCGGAAATGCCCAGCGCACGCGATTAAAATATTGGCTGGAAACAGGCTTCCCCTTGGCATCTTTGGCAGGGCGAAATGCCGCACGCTCCATCATCACGGCGCAGGTCGCCCTATCCAGATGCTGCGAACCGGATGACGCCGAAATATGACAAGCGGTCACAATCCCCTTGTCCGAAATCATCAGAAGAAATTCGCTCGTCCCCTCCTCGCCCGCGCTTATCGCGGGAGCAGGATAATCTTCGTTTGTGGCCCAGCTTCCTGGGCTCGTGACTGGCTGTGGCTTTACGGCGACGGCATCATTCCATCCCAAGGCCTGCCGCTGGCGCGCGGCACAGTCCGCCAATTCCTGACTGCCTTGCGCCAAAGATCGGGCATCCAACACAAAAGGCGGCAAATGGGCGGCCTCTATTTCCAATTGGTCGATATCGACCAAGCTGGACGGCAGCACCGCATCCGTCCAAAACCATTGCACCATTTCCGCATCATCCATCCAGCGCGCCTTGGCCCGAAATATCGTGCCGCGCTGCGGGCTGGGATCGGATGTGATGAGTTGGCTCGACCTTTTGGTCACGCGCACCAACAATTGTTCGGGGGAACCCGCCGCCATATCGCCCATCACAGCCCAATAGGCCGCCGTCGGCACGACCGATTGATATAGGCTCAGCGTGACCGCATCATCCCCTTGACGAAAATCTTGGGTCAATTGGCACGATGTGGTTTCCGCCTTCACCGTCCATGGTCTGGGGCGCATCACGGCGGTATTTTTGGCGCTCGCCGACAGGCTTTGTGTATTGGGAACCGCCGCATCGACGGTCCCCGCCATGGCCGTCAGGCCCAGCGACACCGCCGCGCCCATCAGGCCCGCTAATGTCATCCCATACCCCATATCCTGCCCCCTATCGTGACCAGCGCTCCGCCAGCCATGCGCACGAAAAAGCCCGCGCTATACCCATGGATAGCGCGGGCTTTGCATGATGTCACCGTGTCAGCCTATGTCCTTGGCGCGTTTCAAACCGCGCCGTGGCAATGCTTATATTTGCGGCCCGACCCACAAGGGCATGGGTCGTTGCGGCTGATTTCCATCTCTGCATAGGGGTTATCCCCCGCGCCCGCTGGGGCATGGGGCACCTGACGCGGTGGCAGGCTGGTGGTAATCAAACCACGCGTGCCAGCATCAATATCCGCGCTATTATCGTCGCCGGTGAACGGGTCGATATGGGTGGTCAAGAAATCGGGCAGTTCGGGCAGCGGCATCGGTTCCGGCTCTTCGCTGCGGAATTCGATACGCGCGATGGTGCGGGTCACATCTTCGCGAATATGGGTCAACATACGTTCAAACAAGCCGAACGCTTCTTGCTTATATTCGTTGATCGGCTGTTTCTGGGCATAAGCGCGCAGGAACACCGCCTGACGCAGGGCATCCAGCGTCGCCAAATGTTCTTTCCAATGATGATCCAGCGTTTGCAGCAGCACCGATTTTTGGACGCTGCGCCATGTTTCGGCCTCTACGCTGCTCGCTTTGCCCGCCACATGCTCTTCGGCCAAGGCTTGCAGACGCTCTTCAAACAATTCAGGCTCAACCGCATCTTCCTGCATCCACGCCTCGATCGGCGGGGTCAGGTCGAGAACATTTTCAACGCGGGCCTTCAGGCCTTCGATATCCCATTGTTCCGGATAGCTTCCGGGCGGGCAAGCTTCGCCCACCAACGCATTGACGGTTTCGATGCGCATATCGTCCATCACGTCCGCGACGGTTTCGCTATCGATAATCTCGCCGCGCTGTTCATAAACCACCTTACGCTGGTCGTTCATGACATTATCATATTCCACAACCTGCTTGCGCACGTCATAGTTGCGGGCTTCGACCTTGCGCTGGGCTTGCTCAATGGCCTTGGACAACCATTTGGACCCAATGGCTTCGCCTTCGTCCAACGTCTTGTTCATCATCTTGCTGAACAAGGTTTCGGGACCAAAGATACGCAGCAGATCATCGTCCAAGCACAGATAGAATTTCGACAGGCCAGGGTCGCCCTGACGGCCCGAACGACCGCGCAACTGATTGTCGATCCGGCGGCTTTCATGCCGTTCGGTGGCCAGCACGAACAAACCGCCGGCCGCGCGCACCTTTTCACGTTCTTCGTTCACTTCGGCGCGAATACGGGCGATGCCCGCGTCGCGTTCCGGCCCTTCGGGCAGGTCCGCCAATTCGGCGTCGATACGAAATTCTTCGTTGCCGCCCAGCTTAATGTCGGTCCCACGGCCCGCCATGTTGGTGGCGATGGTCACCGCGCCCAAACGGCCTGCCTGTGCGACAATGCCGGCTTCGCTTTCGTGGAAACGCGCGTTCAGCACGCTGTGCGCCACGCCTTCTTTTTCCAAATAAGACGACAGCAATTCCGACTTTTCAATCGACACTGTGCCGACCAGCACCGGCTGGCCGCGTTCATTGGCTTCGCGGATCGTGCGCGCAATGGCGATGAATTTGTCGGTGATATTGCGGTAAAATTCATCTTCATCATCGCGGCGCGCAATCGGGCGATTGGTCGGGATGGTGACGACATTCATTTTATAAATGTCGAAAAATTCCGCCGCTTCGGTGGCGGCGGTGCCGGTCATGCCCGACAATTTGGGATACATGCGGAAATAATTTTGGAAGGTGATCGATGCCAAAGTTTGGTTTTCTGGCTCGATCTTCACGCCTTCTTTGGCTTCTACGGCTTGGTGCAAGCCATCGGACCAACGGCGACCGTCCATCATACGGCCCGTAAATTCGTCGATGATGATAACCTTGCCGTCTTTGACGATATAGTCCGTGTCGGCACGGAACATGATAATCGCCTTCAGCGCCTGATTGACATGGTGAACAATCTGGGTGTTCTCAATATCATATAGGTTGCCGCCGTACAGCAAACCGGCTTCGTCCAGCAAACGCTCGACATGTTCGGTGCCATCTTCGGTCAGGTTGATCGATTTGGACTTTTCGTCCTTTTCATAATCATCCTCACCCAATTTCAGCACGACTTCATTGACGCGAATATACATTTCCGTCTTGTCGTCGGTCGGGCCGGAAATGATCAGCGGGGTGCGTGCTTCGTCGATCAGAATCGAGTCCACTTCGTCCACGATGCCAAAGTTAAATTGGCGGTGGACCATCTGTTCGCGATCAAACTTCATATTATCGCGCAGATAATCAAAGCCCAATTCATTGTTGGTGGCGTAGGTGATGTCGCAATTATAGGCGGCGCGGCGTTCCATCTCATTCATATTGGGAACGATGATGCCGGTGGTCAGCCCCAAAAAGCTGTAGAGCACACCCATTTGCTCGGCATCGCGGCGGGCCAGATAGTCGTTTACCGTGACAACATGAACGCCCTTGCCTTCGATTGCGTTCAAATAGCAGGCCAGCGTCGCCATCAAGGTTTTGCCTTCGCCGGTCGCCATTTCGGCGATTTCCCCGCGATGCAGCACCACGCCGCCGATCAACTGCACGTCAAAATGGCGCATGCCCAACACGCGCTGCGCCCCTTCGCGCACCGTCGCAAAGGCTTCTGGCAAAATTTGTTCCAGTGTTTCACCAGCTTGCAAACGGTCGCGGAACAAAGCGGTTTGGCCCTGTAAGGCCTCGTCGCTCAGCGCCTGCACCTGCGGTTCCAGCGCGTTAATTTTGTCCACAATCTTGCGGATGCCAGCGACATAACGTTCGTTGGACGAACCAAAAAGATTCTTCACCAAGCCAGAAAACATTCGGATATCCTTGGAAATAATATTCAGTTTATGCGGGCATGCCGCGCACGGCCAATCGGCCAAAATTCGATGAAAAAAGCGCCGCCCGATGGGGCAGCGCGATAACCGTCGCTATTCGATGGCGCGGTCAACGCCCGGCAATAATCCGGGCAAATGCACAGGGGCCGCGCTGCGGCCAGAACGTGGGGTGACGCTGGCTTTGCGGCGGTCCGCCTTGACGTCGGGCGCGCGGCGACGCGCAGCCTGACTTTCGGCTTGCCCTGCGGTATCGGCCAGCAACACCATCGCACCCATGGTGGCAGGCGAGATAGGCGCAGCAACAGCGCGGTCTGATACACTCAGACCGGACAGCAATGCCAACAGGGTTAACAAAAACCGCAAGAATCGCCCCTCTCAATAGCCATAAAATCCAGCTTATGGCATGATCGTTGATGAATATAGGGTGAAACCGCCGCCAGTGTCTAGTGCCAGCGCCCCTTTCCCGATCATCCTTTTGCCCTGCGCCGCACCCAAAATCCGGCCATTCCCCGTGATGATCGCACCATTGCCGCATCCATAATGCGCGATTGACAGCGGCCAGCCCCCGATTCAATATACATATATGTCAGTAAAGGGGGAGCAGGTTCATGACAGCCAAGGCCATTTTCATCACCGGCGCAGGGTCCGGCATTGGTCAGGCCACCGCACGCTATTTCGCGCAGCGGGGTTGGTTCGTGGGCTTGGCCGACATTAACGCCGCTGCCTTGGATGACACCGCCTCTACCCTGACTTTGGGTCAATTTTCCCGCCATGTCATGGACGTGCGCGACCGCGACCAATGGGCGCTGGCGCTGCGCGATTTTCATTCCGCATCCGGCGGCCGCTTTGACGCTTTGTTCAACAATGCGGGCATTGGCACGGGCGGGCAATTTGCCGACATGCCTGCCGATGAAGCCGACCGCTTAATCGCCATCAACTTTAACGGCGTGGTCAATGGCGTGATCATGGCCCTGCCTTATTTGCGGGCCAGCAAAGGCGTGATTTTGAACACCGGCTCGGCATCCGGATTTTATGGCACAGCGGGCCTTGCGCTTTATTCCGCCACAAAATTTGCGGTGCGCGGCCTGACCGAGGCCTTGAATGTCGAATTTGCCAAATATGGCGTGCAGGTATCGTCCCTCATGCCCGGCTTTATCGACACCCCCTTGCTGGATCAGGTAACGGGCGACAGCAACGAAACGGCATCGGAAAAATTACGGTCCAGCGGCATGGAAATCAGCCCCGTATCATCCGTGGCCGAAGCCGCATGGAACGCCATTCACGGCAGCCATGTCCACACCCCTGTCGGCAAGCTGGCCAAGCGGCTCAACCTCTTGTCGCGCTTCTTTCCTTCCCTGCTTGTCCGCAAATCCAAGCAAATGGATGCCGCCTCCAACCCTGTGTGACCGCCCACTAACCGCGCGCACTGGGGCAACACCAAAGCGCGGCCAAGCATAGCGTCATTTGCCGCCGCATAGGACGCGGCCCATGCCCATATTTTCGACGGTGCAACTGGGCCGCCCGCCAATATCGATGCGCCCTGCACCGCGCGATGTGATTTTGGCGCGCTTCACGGCGGTTAATTGATGATCCCCTGCGCCTTCATTTTGCAAGGTCACATCATCCACCAGCAAGGCCGCGCCCTGTAACTGGCTGGCCCCCGCCAAATTCACCTGCGCTTGCTTAACCTTGCCCGCCGCCCGAATATGCCCATTGCCAACCAAATGTAACGCCAGTTGATCGGCGCTAATGTCCGCCACATCGATGCTGCCCGGCCCCTGCAACGCGATCGCCACGCGCTGGCCGCGCAGCCGGTCCACACGCACATTCCCCGCGCCCACCACCGACAGGCCGCGCAAGCTGGGCGTAAAGAGGCGCAGGTGCAGCGGGCCGCCGCGCGATGCCCGCTTATCATCGCCCGCATAGCGGCGCATGGAAATGACCAAACGGCCATCCCGCGCCTCCACCACCAAACGGTCCAGCGCATCTTGGTCGCCGGTTGCCAGCGCGGACACAGGGGCTTTGCCGACAATCTCAACATCCGCATCGACCAATAATTCGACCCGCTCAAAACTGGTCAAGCCAAAGCGTTTTTCCGCCGCCGCCGCTGGCATCATCATGCCAATCGCCGCCACCACCGCAAGGCCCAGCCCAGCCCCCAGACCAGCACCAGAACGCGCCGAAGCGCGGGCAGCATCATCGGATATGCCGCCCGCGAAACTGATATTATTCTTGCCCCATTTTCTTAACAACGGACGGTACCAACCCCTTGCTTGCTGGTCTGGCATTTTGCGCCGCCGACGATGGTGACATCCCCCACGCCCAGCAAGCTGACTTTCGCCGCGTCGCTCGCATGGGCCTTGATGGACCCTACACCCGACGATGTGACGGCAATTTGCTTGGCCTGCAATTTATCCGCGTCCAAATCGCCCGCACCGGTCAGGCGGTAATCACCCTTGTCGATGGTGCCGCTTTCCACATCCAAATCCCCCGCACCGCTTATCGACAAAGCGGCGGATTTGGCGGTGATGCGATCAATATTAATCTCACCAGCCCCCGCCAATACGGCGGACACGGCATCGCCGGACAGGATATCGGCATCTACATCGCCCGCACCGCGCAGCGCGATGCTGGTCAGCTTGGGCATGGTGACCAGAATATCCACATCATCGGCATGGGGGTTTACGGGGCCTTTGCGCGACACGATCAGCTTGCCATTTTCAACGCGCAGATCGAGCAGGTCCAAATCTTGCTGCCGCCCCTTGGCCTGCACCGCAAAATTGGCCCCTTGGCGCACCGTCACCTCGTCAATTCCCAATTGTTCAATATGGGTAAAATTGCTCAGGCTAAAATCCCGAATGGCATCAACACCGCTGCTGGCTGGGGCCGTTTGGGCCGCGCCGCTTTGGCCTGCCTTGCTCTGATCCGCCGTATTTTTCGGCGCATCGGGCTGACAGGCCGCCAGCGTGACAACAGCCACAGCGCCCGTCATCAGCGTGTGCGCAGGCCTTATGCTCAGGATCTGCAGGATGCTCATATATACTCCTCGCTTTGGCCACCAACCGGACCGATACTCAGCGAACCTGCCGATCATAGACATGGTTCCCTTGGCCCGCATAATGATAAATCACGTAACAGGGATAAATCACGCGAACCGAGATAAATCACGCGAACAGGCCAGCGTTGCGTATCCGGCGCAGCATTTGTATATAGGCCCTGTCCACGGCGCGCGCCGCGTGTCGGCGATGAAGCGGCCCCATGTCCGCCCCATCCCCCATGATGATTGAGTGAGAGAATGAGCGTAGCCTTTCGCCGCGAAAGCGACGATGAACATATGGAACCCCAATATGAGCTGCCCATTCCGGTCGGCCCCAATTTGGTGACGCCGCGCGGCTTGCGCTTAATCGGGGAACGTCTGGCCGAACTCAAAGCCTTGGCCGCCAGCGAAAATGACGCCGATGCCCTGAAGAAAATTCAGCGCAGCATCCGATATTTCGCGACCCGCCAAGCCACCGCAGAGGTTCAGCCCGCGCCCGCCGACGATTTTGTCGCCATCGGCAGCCATGTGACCTTCACCCTGAACGGCCAAAAGCGCAGCCTGACCATTGTCGGCCATGACGAAGCCGACCCCAATGACGGCCTGATCGCCTATAGCGCGCCGCTGGGCCGTGCGATGATCCACGCCGAAACAGAAGAACTGCTGCCCTTTCAAGGGCGCGACGATGCCATAGAAATTTTGTCGGCCCATGCCGACGCAAAGGTGCAAGCATGAAAGATAAATTTGAACGCCACAAACAAGCATGGACCACGGCGGAAATCCAAAAGCTGCATATGCTGGCAAAGAAAGGCACCGCGCTGAAGGCCATTGCCAAAGCGCTGACCCGCAGCGAAGAAAGCGTGAAAAACCGCGCAAAAGAAGACGGTCTGACCATCGCGAAGCTGCGCTAAATTCATGTCCCCCTCTTCCCAACATTATGACGCCATCATCTTGGGTGCTGGCGCAGCAGGCTTGATGTGCGCCGCCACGGCGGGCCAGCGCGGCAAACGCATATTGTTGCTGGACCATGCCGACCAAGTGGGGAAAAAAATCCTCATTTCCGGTGGCGGTCGGTGCAATTTCACCAATATCTATGCCCGTCCTGAAAATTACATCAGCGCCAATCCGCATTTCGTCAAAAGCGCGCTGGCCCGCTACACCCCCGCCGATTTTATCGCGCTGGTCGATGCCTATGGCATATCATGGCATGAAAAAACGCTGGGGCAGCTATTTTGCGATGGCAGCGCCAAGCAAATTGTCGCCATGCTGCTGGAAGAATGCGCCAAGGGGCATGTGGACATCCGTGTCGGCCATGATGTGCGCGATGTGACCTTGGCGGATGACATCTACCGCCTTCGCTTTGGTGCGCACGCCTTTTCCGCCGATGCGTTGGTCATTGCCACGGGCGGCCCCAGCATCCCCAAAATGGGCGCGACGGGCTTTGCTTATGATTTGGCCCGCCAATTCGGGGTTAAAATTGTCGAACCACGCCCCGCGTTGGTCCCCTTAACGCTGGGCGGCGATGATGTGTTGTTTCGCGACATCAGCGGCGTTGCGGCCCCTGTTATCGCCTCGGCAGGCAAAATCAGCTTCCGCGAAGCCGCGCTGTTCACCCATCGCGGTTTATCCGGTCCAGTGATTCTGCAAATCAGCAGTTATTGGAAATCTGGCGAATCTATCGCCATTAATTTCCTGCCCGATACAGAAAAAGACTGGTTGGTGGGCGCAAAACAAGCCCGTCCGCGCGCCCAATTTTCCACCATCATGGGGCAAATGTGGCCGGACCGATTGGCCCAAATTTTGGTGCAACGTCTGGGCCTAAACGGCGAATTATCAACGATAACGGACGTAAAACTCCGCGATGCTGAGGGCAAATTGCGCCGCTGGATATTCCACCCCAATGGCACCGAAGGCTATGCCAAAGCAGAGGTCACAGTGGGCGGAATCGCCACCGCTGCATTATCTTCGCAAACAATGATGGTAAAAGCTGTAAAAAACCTCTATGCGGTCGGGGAAGCCGTGGACGTCACCGGGTGGCTGGGCGGCTATAATTTTCAATGGGCCTGGGCCAGCGGATACGCGGCAGGTCAGGCGATATAACCTCTCCCCCAGCGTTTTCTGCCAATTCCGGCGGGACGCCACTATTTGGAACGACCATGTCATTCGATCATCTTCCGCCCCTGCTCGCAGAGGCCGTCACGGCTCGCGGCTATGAGGCGCTCACCCCCGTTCAGCAACAGGTCAGCGAGCTGGACGCCGCTGGACGCGACCTGTTGGTATCGGCCCAAACCGGTTCCGGCAAGACCGTGGCCTTCGGCCTCGCCATGGCCAATGAATTGCTGGAAGACGGCAAGCTGCCTTTTGCTGCCTCGCCGCTCGCGCTGGTTATCGCACCGACCCGCGAACTCGCGCTGCAGGTCAGCCGCGAATTGACATGGCTGTATGGCAAAGCTGGTGCGCGCATCGCCACCTGCGTTGGCGGCATGGACGCCAGCCGTGAACGCCGCACCTTGAACCAAGGCGCGCATATTGTGGTCGGCACCCCTGGCCGTCTGCGCGACCATTTGGAACGCGGCGCTTTGGTGCTCGACGCGCTGCGCGTGGCGGTGCTGGACGAAGCCGATGAAATGCTCGACATGGGCTTCCGCGAAGATTTGGAAGAATTGCTCGATCAAACGCCGGAAACGCGCCGCACGCTGTTATTCTCGGCCACCATGCCTAAGCAGATCGCCCAGCTTGCCAAGCGTTACCAAAAGGATGCGCTGCGCATTTCGACCGTTGGTGACGACCGTGGACATGGCGACATCAGCTATCAAGCCATCACCGTTGCCCCTTCGGATATCGAAGGCGCGGTGATCAACCTGCTGCGTCTGCACGAAGCCGAAACCGCCATTCTGTTCTGCGCCACGCGCGACAATGTACGCCGTCTGCACAGCAGCCTGATCGAGCGCGGCTTTGCTGCCGTGGCCTTGTCCGGCGAACATAGCCAGTCGGAACGCAACCATGCGCTGCAAGCGCTGCGTGATCGCCGCGCCCGTGTGTGCGTCGCCACCGACGTTGCGGCGCGCGGCATCGATTTGCCCACGCTGACCTTGGTTATCCACGTTGAAATTCCCCGCGATGCCGAAACCCTGCAACACCGTTCGGGCCGTACGGGCCGTGCGGGCAAGAAGGGCACGGCGGCGATCATCGTGCCTTATCCCCGCCGCCGCCGCGTGGACGGCATGCTGCGCGGTGCCCGCATCGAAGCGGAATGGATGAACGCACCGACCGCCGAAGAAGTGCGCGAAAAGGACCGCGAACGTCTGCTCGAAAAGCTGCTGACGCCGGTCGAGCATGAAGAAGCCGATCTGGAATTGGGCAAGAAGCTGCTCGCGGAACGCACCCCAGAAGATATTGCCGCCGCTTTGGTTGCGGCGGCGCGCGGCACCATGCCCCCCCCCGAAGAATTGATCGACGGCGGCAAGCGTGGTGAACGCGAAGAACGGGCGCCGCGCCGCGAACAATTTGAAGACAGCGTGTGGTTCCGCATGGACATTGGCCGCCGTCAAAATGCCGACCCGCGTTGGTTGCTGCCTTTGTTGTGCCGTCGCGGCCATGTCACCAAAAATGAAATTGGTGCCATTCGCATTGGTCCCAATGAAACCATGTTCAACATCCCCATCGCCATTGCGGATCGTTTCGCCGAAGCCATTCAGCGCACCGCCAATGTTGATGGTGACGAAGAAAGCGGCGTGAACATCGCCCCCGCCCCCGAAGGCCCCACCTATCCCCCGCGCCGTGACAACGGCCCACGCGGCGGTGATCGGGGTGATCGCGGTGGCTATGCTGGCCGTGGCGGCGACCGTGATCGCGCGCCCCGTGGCCCGCTTCGCCCACGCGAAGGCGGTCGCGGCGAAGGTCGTGATTTCGGTGGCCGTGAACGCGGTGGCCGCGACGAACGCGCACCCCGCGGTGATCGCCCCAGCTTTGGCGGCAAGCCCGGCGGCTTTAAGGGTGGCCGTGCCCCCTTTGGCGGCAAAGGCAAGCCTGCACGCGGTCGCGGTTAAGGCTTAACGCTTAACGCTTAACCCCGCCTTTGCTGGTCATCCGGCAGGCGCGCGATAGATTGAAACAGGCAGCCCCGCTTTGTGCAGGGCTGCCTTTTCTTTTGGGATATTCAACGGCAGGATAGCCCAATGCAAATTCAACAAGCCTTCATCGCCGCCCCCGGTGGGCCAGACGTCATCCAATGGCACAGCGTTGACCTGCCGCCCCCACAGAGCGGCGAAGTGCGCGTGCGTCACCATGCGGTGGAGGTGAATTATATCGACACCTATCACCGCGACGGCACCTATCCCCTGCCCATGCCTGCGGGCCTTGGCCGCGAAGCGGCGGGCGTGATTGAGGCTGTCGGCCCCGATGTCACAGGCTTTGCTGTTGGCGATCAGGTCGCCAGCTTTACCTATGCGGGCGGTGCCTATGCCAGCGCGGCCAACCTGCCCGCCCGCACATTGTTCAAATTGCCCGCCAGCATCAGCCCCGACATCGCCGCCGCCAGCCTGTTAAAAGCCTGCACCACCGAAGCCTTGGTCGAACGCTGTGCCAAGGTTCAGCCCGGCTGGACCGTGCTGGTCCATGCAGCGGCGGGCGGCGTGGGCTTAATCATGGTGCAATGGCTAAAGGCGATTGGCGCGCAGGTCATCGGCACAGTCAGCACCCCCGAAAAAGCCGCCGCCGCCAGCGCCGCAGGCTGTGACCATATCATCCTATACCGCAGCGAAGATGTCGCGGCGCGCGTGCGTGACATAACCGATGGCCAAGGCGTGCCCGTGGTGCTTGACGGCATCGGCATGGCGACATGGGACATATCGCTGAAATCTTTAGCGCGGCGCGGCTTGTTGGTCAGCTATGGTAATGCGGGCGGTGTGGTCAGCGGGGTGAATTTGGGCAGCTTGGCGGCTCATGGTTCTTTGTTCGTCACCCGCCCCGCCTTCACCGATTATTATTTGGAAGCCGACGACCGCGCCATCGGTTCGGCCCGCGTATTTGACATGATCGGCAGCGGCCAAGTGCAAATCCACATCAACCACCGCTATGCCCTGATGGACGCAGCACAGGCCCATGCCGACCTAGAGGCTGGCCGCACCAGCGGTTCGATCATTCTGATCCCATAAGAGAAAAGCGGGCTGGCCTTAGGGCCGCCCGCTTTCATGCCACCCGATGGGTCAATTTACGCGTGCATACGTTCAGGCGTTCAGGCGTTCGCCATGCCACGCGATATGCTCGGCCATGAAGGTTGAGATGAAATAATAGCTATGATCATATCCGGCCTGCATCCGAATATCCGCTTTCATGCCAGCGCGGTCGCAGGCCTCCACCAACAAGTGGGTTTTCAACTGGTCGGTCAGGAAATTATCACTGCCACCCTGATCGACCAGCAAATGGTCCAAGCGCGCGCCCTGATCAATCAAGGCGCAAGCATCATATTCCGCCCATGCCGCGCGGTCCTCGCCCAAATATCCGCCCAGCGCCTTTTCCCCCCACTGGCAGTTCAGCGGCGATACAATTGGCGAAAAAGCGGATACGGACCGATAACGGTCGGGCTGACGCAGCGCGATGGTCAGCGCGCCATGCCCGCCCATACTATGGCCCATAATCGACTGGCGGCTCATATCCGCCGCCGCAAATTCGGCCGCAATCAAGGCGGGCAATTCATCCTCTATATAGCGGCGCATCTGATAATGCTGGGCCCATGGCTGCTGCGTGGCATTCACATAAAATCCCGCACCCAGCCCGAAATCCCATGCGCCATCCGCATCATCGGGCACATCATCGCCGTTCAAATCCGGCCCGCGCGGGCTGGTGTCCGGCGCGATTAAAATCACACGCTGCTGGGCGCAGGCCGCGCGATATTCGCCCTTTTCCATCACATTGGCATGGGTGCAGGTCAGCCCCGACAAATAATATAGCACCGGAAGCCGCTCACCCTCGGCATGATCCGGCACAAATAGCGCGAAGGTCATGGCGGTGCCGGTGGCTTGGCTGTGGTGCCGATACACACCTTGGGTGCCGCCATGGCTGTGATGGGTCGACAGGGTTTCGATGGTCATGCTGGGTCTTGCCTTGGAATGATCGCCACTTGGGGATCATGACCCCAATGACGCAAAATATGTAAAATGGATGCCCCCGACAGGCCAAGCGTCCCCGTGTTGCGCAGGGGGTGGACATGGACCAAATCGGCGCCTGCCAACTGCTGGTCCACCACAATATGGATGCTGCCCACAGCGGCGTTAATGGCGGCCAAGGGCGTGACGGAACCGGGCGCAATGCCGATCAAGCGCTGCATATCCTCCGCTTTGCCGAAACTGACTTTCTTACTGCCGATGGTGGCCGCTAATTGTTTTAAATCCACGCGGATATCCGCTGGAACCGTCACCAAGTAAAAGGCCCCGCCTTGGTCCTTCAGGAATAAATTTTTCGTATGCTCCCCGCACAAGTCGGCATTTACCGCGTCGCTTTCGGCAACCGTGAACACCGCCTCATGCTCATGCGCGGTAAAGGGGATGGACAGGCTATCCAAATCCGCCAGCAATCCCGCCTCACCGCGCATCATATTCTTACATCCGGTGCAAAGCGCACAGCTTATTGCCAGCGGGATCGCGCAAATAGGCCAGATACATGGTCATGCCGCCGCCATCGCGCACGCCCGGGGGATCTTCAATCGCTGTGCCGCCATTTTCAATGCCCGCACGGTGCCATGCGTCGGCTTGTTCTGGGTTTTCCATCGCAAACCCAATGGTGCAGCCATTGCCAGCAGTGGCGGGTTGGCCGTCAATGGGGGCAGTGACCAAGAACATGCCGCCATTGTGCATGTAAATCAGCCGGCCCTTGGGGTCCACCATTGCGGGCTTGCCGCCAATCGCACCAAAGAGCGCATCATAGAATTTTTTCGATGCTTCTAGGTCGTTAGCCCCGACCATATTATGACTATACATCGTCTACCTCTCCCAACTGAACTGGGTTTCCTTCCCCAGCTTACCGAAATACGACGGTCTTGCGGCCGTCGATCAACACACGCTGCTCGGATACCCAGCGCACCGCGCGGGCCAGAACCTGTGCTTCAATATCGCGGCCTGTGCGGATCAAATCTTCGATGCTGCTACGGTGATCCACACGGTCCACGGCTTGTTCAATAATCGGCCCTTCGTCCAAGTCGCTGGTCACAAAATGGGCGGTCGCACCAATCAGCTTGACCCCACGTTCATGCGCGCGGTGATAGGGTTTCGCTCCTTTGAAACCGGGCAAAAAGCTGTGGTGAATATTGATACAGCGCCCCGCCAATTTCTGGGACAGGTCGGACGATAAAACCTGCATATAACGCGCCAAGACCAAATATTCCGCCCCCCCGCGCGCCATGACGTCCAAAATCGCGCCCTCTTGGGCTTCGCGATTGTCATTGGTGACGGGCAGATAATGGAACGGCACGCCATGCCATTCCGACAAGCGGCGCTGGGTTTCATGGTTCGATACCACGCCCACAATATCAATCGCCAAATTGCCGGTCGACCAGCGGTGCAGCAAATCATTCAAACAATGGCTGCCCTGCGACACAGCAATCACAAAGCGCGGCTTGCTTTGACCATCGCTGATACGGGCGTCCATGCTGAAACGCGCGATAATGGGCGCAAAAGCCGCCTCTACTCCTGCCAAATCTGCTGGGAATTTATCGCCCGCGCCGCGAAATTCGACGCGCATGAAGAAACGACCGCTGTCCAAATCGGCATATTGCTGGCTGTCCAGAATAAAGCCGCCCCGCTCGGCGAGCAGGCCCGTAACCGCCGAAACAATACCCACCGCATCCACGCAGCTAAAGGTCAGCACATATGCCAAAATCAAAATCCCCAAATTCTAAAATGGCGGGGCCTCATCCGGCCCCGCGCATCATGATATTCCCTGATAAATGTCCCGTCAGGCTCAGAAAAGGACGACGCTGCGGATGCTTTCGCCCGCATGCATCAAATCAAAGCCTTTGTTGATTTCGTCCAAGGTCAGCACATGGGTAATCATCGGGTCAATCTCTATCTTGCCGTTCATATACCAATCGACGATCTTGGGCACATCGGTGCGGCCCTTGGCCCCGCCAAAGGCCGTGCCTTTCCACACGCGGCCCGTCACCAATTGGAACGGACGGGTGGCAATTTCCTTGCCTGCTTCCGCCACGCCGATGATGATGCTTTCGCCCCACCCACGGTGACAGCATTCCAGCGCTGTGCGCATCACTTCGGTGTTGCCTGTGGCGTCAAAGCTGTAATCCGCGCCGCCGTCCGTAATTTTCAGAATTTCCGCCACGGTTTCATCGCGCGACAGGCCCTTGCTGTTGACGAAGTGCGTCATGCCAAAACGGCGGCCCCATTCTTCGCGGTCGCCATTAATGTCGATGCCGATAATCTTGTCCGCACCGACCATCTTCGCGCCCTGAATGACGTTCAGACCAATGCCGCCAAGCCCGAACACCACGACATTTTCACCCGCCTGAACCTTGGCGGTATTCACCACCGCGCCGACGCCCGTGGTCACGCCGCAGCCGATATAGCAGCTTGATTGAAACGGCGCGTCCTCGCGGATTTTCGCGACCGCAATTTCCGGCAACACAGTGAAGTTGGAAAAGGTCGAACAGCCCATATAATGGAAAATTGGCTGACCCTTATAGCTGAAACGGGTGGTGCCATCGGGCATCAAACCCTTGCCCTGTGTCGCGCGAATGGCGGTGCACAAATTGGTCTTGCCGGACAAACAGCTTTTGCACTGGCGGCATTCGGGGGTGTAAAGCGGAATGACATGGTCGCCCGGCTTTACACTGGTCACGCCCGCGCCCACTTCGCGCACAATGCCTGCGCCTTCATGGCCCAACACGCTGGGGAAAATGCCTTCGCTGTCGAAACCGTCCAGCGTATAAGCATCGGTATGGCAAATGCCGGTCGCCATGATTTCGACCAACACTTCGCCAGCCTTGGGGCCTTCCAAGTCCAGTTCCACGATTTCCAATGGCTTTTTGGCTTCAAAGGCCACGGCGGCGCGCGTTTTCATGGGCGTCTTCCTTGCTGAATAATCTCTCGCCCCATCCTCTACACAGAAGCGTCACGGGGTGAAATCTTTATTCATCCTCAACACTCCACCACATTCACCGCCAAGCCGCCTTTCGACGTTTCCTTATATTTGTCGCGCATATCGCGGCCCGTTTGCAGCATGGTGGCAATCACATTGTCCAGACTGACAAAATGTTCGCCATCGCCAATTAAGGCGATACGGCTAGCATCAATCGCCTTCACTGCGCCCATCGCATTGCGTTCAATGCACGGAATTTGCACCAATCCGCCAATGGGGTCACAGGTCAGGCCCAAATTATGCTCCATGCCAATTTCGGCGGCATTTTCGATCTGGGCATTGCTGCCGCCCAGCGCCGCCGTCAGCCCCGCCGCCGCCATGGAACAAGCCACGCCGACTTCGCCCTGACAGCCGACCTCTGCGCCCGATATCGACGCATTGCGTTTATACAGCGCGCCAATCGCCGCCGCCGTCAGCAAAAATGTGCGAACCCCTGCTGCATCACCCCGATAACAGCGGCGATAATAACGGATCACCGCCGGAATAATGC
The DNA here is from genome assembly GCA_964542975.1 of uncultured Sphingopyxis sp. Taxonomy (GTDB): domain Bacteria; phylum Pseudomonadota; class Alphaproteobacteria; order Sphingomonadales; family Sphingomonadaceae; genus Sphingopyxis. The sequence continues at coordinate 49,317 of CAZIVW010000010.1, read as the reverse complement.
CCGCCGCGCCATTGGTGGGGGCCGTCACCACACGGCCACCAGCGGCATTTTCTTCATTGACCGCCATCGCCCACAGGTTGATCCAATCCAGCATCACCATCGGGTCCGCCAAATCATTTTCCTGACGCGCCCGAATGCCCGCCGCAATTTGCGGAGCGCGCCGTTTGACCTTTAACCCGCCGGGCAGAACCCCTTCGGATGCACAGCCCGATTGGATGCTGCCGTCCATGGCGGCGGCAATGGCGTCTATTCCGGCCTCCACCGCTTCGCGGCTTTGGAAACTCAGTTCATTTTCCAGCATCATCTGCGCGATGCTCAGGCCCGACGCCTGCCCCATGGCCAGCAAATCATCGCCGCTGATAAAGCCATAAGGCACGGGCCGATCCGCATCGCCCAAGCTGTTGCGGCCCGCTTCATCCTCATCGACCACAAAGCCGCCGCCGACCGAGAAATACATACGCTTGGCCAAAATCTCGCCATCACCATCGCGCGCAGTGAAACTCAGGGCGTTGCTGTGAAAGGGTTGGCGCTGGCGCATTTGGAAATGCAAATCGCGCTGGGGCTGAAACCGCACATCCTGCCGCCCCGCCAACATCAAGCGCCCATCATCCTCGGCCCGCTGCCAATGGGCCATAATCGCGCTCAGGCTGGTTTCTGCCGGAATTTCGCCCGCCAACCCAGCGACCACGGCGGTATCCGCCGCATGGCCTTTGCCGGTCAGCGCCAAGGAACCGTATAAATCAATTTCGATATGCTGGGTCTGGTCCAGCCAGCCTTGCTCATCCAGCCATAGGGCAAAGCGCCGCGCGGCCACCATCGGTCCCACCGTGTGGGAACTGGACGGGCCGACACCAATTTTAAACAGATCAAATAGGCTGATAGTCATGGCGATGCTATATCCCAAGCATCGCCAATGACCTAGGGCAACGGCCCTTAGTTTTTAGCAAATTTTGCCAAATTATGCGGGATAAGCCCATACGCCATCACGGGCGTAATTTTCTGCTGCGAAATCCCAGTTCAGCAATTGGTCTACAACAGCATTTACATAGTCGGGACGCACATTCTTGCGGTCGATGTAATAAGCATGTTCCCACACGTCGATGACGACCAACGGCTTTTTGCCGTCCACGGCTTCGGTGCCGGCGTCATGGCTGTCGGTCACTTCCAACTTGCCGTCCTTGGCAACCAGCCAAGCCCAGCCCGATGCGAAGTGATTCACCGCGGCATCCTTCAGCTTGGTCTTCAGCGCGTCGAGCGAACCGAAATCACGCTCAATCGCGGCCAGCAGGTCGCCCTTGGGTTCGGTCTTGGCGGGCGACAGGCTTTCCCAATAAAAAGCATGGTTCCACGATTGCGCCGCATTGTTGAACAGGCCCTTGTTGCCGGTTTCTTGTGCGTGGCGAATCAATTCTTCCACCGACTTGTCAGCCAAATCGGTGCCGTCGATGGCGGCATTGGCCTTGTCGACATAGGTTTTATGATGCTTACCGTGGTGGGTCGCCAGCGTTTCCGCCGAAACATGCGGGGCCAAGGCGTCTTGGGCATAAGGCAGAGGGGGGTGAGCGATGGTCATGGCAGTCTCCTGTTATTGTTGAATTCCTTGTGTAACTCGGCATCTAGCGGCTCAGTTGCAACCCCTTTGGCGCGCAATTTTTCCTTATACCGCCCAAATCTGCGTAAATTCGTGCAAACTGCGCTGATAAATATCGATATTCTGGGCATATATTGCCGATACAGACGAACATAAAATGATCGGCAGCCTGTTACACACCCCATCGAGGCGCGATAACAAACGCCGCACCACCACGCTCACCCTGCGCCGACCGCTGCCACATGCTGGGCCGCCCGCCGCAAATCAGCGGCGAACATCGCACCTTCTTCCGCCGCTTTTTCCCTGTCCGGCAGACGCAGCAAATAGGATGGGTGAATGGTCGGAAACAGCACCGCCCCATCTGCCAATGGCACGACCTGCCCGCGCAGTTCCGCCAGCTTGGCCTTTGGCCCCAACACCCCGCGCAGCGCCGTCGCGCCCAATGTGATGATGAATTTCGGGCGCACCATTTGGCGTTCCAAATCCAACCACCAACGGCACATATCAATTTCGCCCGCTGTCGGGCGCTGGTGCAGACGCAGCTTGCCGCGCGGTTGAAATTTGAAATGTTTAACGGCGTTGGTCATATATATTTGGTCGCGGGACAGGCCGTTTTCCGTCATTATCTGCGTCAACAACTGCCCCGCTGGCCCAATGAATGGCCGCCCCGCCAAATCTTCCTGATCGCCCGGTTGTTCGCCGACCATCATCAACCGCGCATCCACCGGCCCCTCGCCCCGCACCGCTTGCGTTGCCCCGCAATGCAGGGGGCAGCGGCGGCATTGGTCCAGCCTTATGCCCAATTGGGCCAAATTTTCCGGCCCATCATCGCTGTCCCCCGCCACATCCGCCAAGGCGGCTTGGACATTTTTCTGCCACTTCTCCGTGCGCTTATTGGGTGTTTTCTGGCTCGCCGCCTGCATGGCGGCCACACGCTCCTCTGCCCCCGCCAACAAGGATGCAATATCCTGTGCCTCTGGCAAATTATGCCAATATTTCTTGGGCATTTCCGACCGCATGGCGTTAATTTTCACCCGCGCCGGATTGAATATCGCGCCATAATAAGCGCGCCATTGCTGTTCCACCACATCATGGTCCGGCACATCCTCGCGCTGGCCGCCCGCGCCGTAAACCAGATTTTTCCCATCCCAAATGGCCCGCGCATCGGGGGTGATAATCGCCCAATTCATGCCCGCAAAGCGCCGCTGAAAAAAGGGTGCGCCCAGCCGCAAGGTCAAATGCTCGGGTTCAAACCATGCTGCATAATTTTCCCGCCCATCATCGCCCACGCCCAATTGGCGAAACCGCACAAAGGCGTGCATTTTATGAACATCGCGGTTGATCATTTTCACAATTTGGCGCGCCCAATACACATCATCATCCGTTTTGCGGCCCAGCAAATATCGGTCCGCCTGCACCCGCCAAAACAGATGATAAAGCCGTGCGGGCACATCGGGGCTGCGGTGACAAATAATATGATCCGCCATATCCACCAAGGCACGGGGCAAGGAAATGACAGGCTTGTCTGCGCGGCTCCCCAGTTGGTCGGCGTTGCTATTGGCCGCACCCGCCGCATCATTCGCTTGTCCCGCCAACCCCAACGGCTGACCGAACAAACTCATTTCACCATCCGGCCCCCGCCAATCCACCAATTCAGGGGGAATTTGCTGCGCCAATAATTGGCGCGCAGCAGCCCGCCATTCCGCGAAATCCCCTTGCTTTTCCAGCCGAACAACGGCCATCATCGATGATGGGACGGACGACATCTGCGTTTCCCGTGCCTATAGCCCCAAGGTCAATTGCTTGGGCGGCGGGGCAAAGCGCGCGCGCAGATGTTCGCTGTCCGTCAAACCGCCCGGCCGCCAATCCAGCGCAACAATGAAGGGCAGCAATTTTTTGACCGATGTCGTCACCCGCGCCAAATCCGCCAAGCGCAATTTGGTCGTGCGCCGTGCCGCCAATATGCGGTCCACCGCTCTTGTGCCAAGGCCCGGCACCCGCAACAATAATTCCTTGGGCGCGCGATTGACGTCCACCGGAAACAGATCGCGGCGCTGCAGCGCCCATGCCAATTTGGGGTCAATCGCCAAATCCAGCATCCCGTCCGATGCGCCTTCCATAATTTCAGCCTGATCAAATCCATAAAAGCGCATCAGCCAATCCGCCTGATATAAGCGATGTTCGCGCATCAAGGGCGGACGCACCAAGGGCAAATCCTGACTGCTGTCGGTTATGGGGCTGAAGGCGGAATAATAAACGCGCTTCAACCGATAGCCGGAATATAAATGGCTGGATGTTTTCAAAATATCGCCGTCCCGCGCATCATCCGCCCCAACAATCATTTGGGTGGATTGGCCAGCGGGGGCAAAGCGCGGCGGCTTGGCCTTGGTGAGCAACCGCCCTTTGCGGGCTTCCTTGGCGTCTTCTTGGCGCAAGCGCACTTCGGCCATGGTTTTGCGGATCACCTCTGGACGTTTTTCGGGGGCGAAATTCTTGAGGCCGCTGTCCGTTGGCAATTCCACATTGGTCGACAAGCGATCCGCATAAAGCCCTGCCAAAGCTAGCAATTCTTGGTCCGCGCCCGCGATGGTTTTCAAATGAATATAACCACGAAAGCCATGATCCTCGCGCAGGCAGCGCGCCACCTCGATCATCTGTTCCATCGTATAATCTTCGGATCGGATGATACCGGACGACAGAAACAAGCCTTCGATATAATTGCGCTTGTAAAAATCCATCGTAATCTGAACGACTTCCGCTGGTGAAAAGCGCGCTCGTTCGACATTGCTGGACGCCCGATTGATACAAAATCGGCAGTCATAAATACAAAAATTGGTCAGCAATATTTTCAGCAGCGACACACAGCGACCATCGGGGGTGTAGCTGTGGCAAATGCCCATCCCCTCCGTCGATCCAATACCGCCGGTCGCCAAGGAATTGCGTTTTGTGCTGCCGGATGACGAGCAACTGGCGTCATATTTGGCTGCATCAGCAAGCAGTTTCAGCTTTTGTAAAATCGTCTGTTTTGCCATGGCCGCATCACAGCACATAACGAACAAAAAGTGAACATGAATTATACTCGGTTCGTCGCAGCCCCCTCCATCCGCGCTGTTTGTGGTGCCTGCGCCGTTGGCGCTTAGGCCGTTTCCCGCCAGCGTGCGGGCAAATAAACATCACAAATCAAGCCGCCGCTGTCCCAGCTCCGCTCAATCCGCCCGCCCAAATTGTTGCGAACGCTGCGTTCCATCAGCAAGGTGCCAAATCTTGTGCGTTCCGGCGGGCCAACGGGATCGCCCAATCCGCTCTCCGTCCAGCGCAAATGAAACAAGCGTTCGCCTTGTGGCCCATCTTCATGGCCCCAATGCACGGCCACTTCGCCGCTATCATACATTAAAGCACCATGTTTGACGGCGTTGGTCGCCAATTCGTTGATCAATAACGCCATCGAAACCAAGGCATTTTCGGGCAAATCCAAATCGGGACCAGACCATTGAATGCGCGGAAAGCCTGCCTCTACCTCGCGCATCAAGGCGTGCATGGAACCGGTCATAAAATTCGCGCTTAACAATACATTTTGGGCGCGGTTTAACGCTTCTAGTCGGTGGGTAATCCGCTCATAATAATCATCGATATTTTCCGCCGACTGACGGGTCAGCGACACAATCGCGCCAACGGTGGCGAACAAATTGCGCATCCGATGGTGTAATTCCCGCATCAATAAATTGGTATGTTCCTGCCGATTTTTCTGGTCGGTAATATCGGCGTTAATCCCGATCAGAAAATCTTCATTGTTCAGCACATGCCAGTCGCTTTTCGCCGCCAACCATCGCACGCCGCGTTCGGGGTTAATCACCCGAAATTCCGTTTGCAGCGGCGTTTTATGCTGGGTGGCATATAATAAGGCCGCGCGCACCGTCTCTTGATCTTCGGGGTGGATACGCTGGATCACGTCGGCGCTGGTCTGCAATTGCACAGCGGCGCCTTCCCCCCATATTTCTTCGACCGCGCCGGTCAGCAAGGCGCGGTCGTTGGCGGGGTCCAACTGCCACATGACCATTTCGGAAAAATCAACGGCCCGTTCCAAAAACATGCGGGATTCGTCGCGCTGTCTGGCCATGCGGTGCAAATTGGCTTCATTGATGATGATGGCCGCAAAATCTTTCAGCCGCTCCACTTCGCGCTCGGTTAGCGGATCGCGTGGTTCCGCACTGAAAATACATAAGGCCCCTATCACGATATTTTCGCCGGTGCGCAGCGGCACACCCGCGTAAAAGCGAACCTTTTGAATATCGTCGCCAACAAGGTCCGAAAACCGGGGGTCCAAACGCATGTCGGGGATGACCAATGGTGCGTCATTGGTGACAATATGATTACAAATCACCGCCTCGCGCCGCGTCAAATGCATGGGCATGCCGTTTTCGTTGTGAAACCAGTGATATTCCGCGTCGATCAGGGAAATAAAGGCGTTGGGAACATTGAATATTTCAGCAACCAACCGCGTGATACGATCATACACACCCTCGGACGACGGTGTCAGAAAGCCATAGTCACGCAAGGCCTCCGCCCGCGCAATATCCTTTACATCGCCATGTCCAAAGTGGCTAAAAACCAAATCCCCAACCTTTCGTCGCAATCCTATTGCTCAACACTGCCCATCTGTCGATTTTACGCGATTGCCTGACAAATTCGGCTCTGACTTTCGCACCAAATATGACAATTTCACACCCAATTTTTATCGCCCACGCCATTCTATCAAGTCATATATAATGATGAACCTTATCAGCATTTTAAATGCCAATACTTCCACCATCCAACTGATTGGATGAGGGCCGCCGCTTCTCTAACGCATCGATCATCCGTAAGTTTCCGCAAAATAAATGTTTTTACGCATTCCGCCGCGACGGAACAAAGAAACCCCATGAACCGTTCTTTATGGGATGGGAGGGCAAGATGCCTTTGAGTGAGCAGATTAGACAATATTTGCCTTTGCTGCGCCGCTATGCGCGCGCGCTTTGCGGCAGCCAAAGTCACGGCGACGCGATTGTGCGCATGACGCTGGAGGCGATCATTGCCGCGCCCAATGAATTTTCCAGTCCCCACGGCGTTCGCGTCAGCCTCTATCGCTATTTCCATCTGATATGGGGCAGCGCGACCCTGCCGGATATCGATATCGATGCCGAGCAAGACCCCTTCATGCGCGACGCGCACCGCCGCTTGGCCATGGCAACCTCACCCGGACGTCAGGTCTTGTTGCTTAACGCACTAGAAGGTTTCACCCTCAGCGAAACAGCGGTCATCATGAATTGCGAGCGCCGCGAGGTGGAACAATGGCTGCACGAAACCATCGCCGACGTGGATCGGGAATCCCGCACATCGGTGCTGATTATCGAAGATGAACCGTTAATCGCGATGGAATTGGAACGCATCGTCACCAGTCTGGGCCATCATGTGTCCGACGTCGCGACAACCTATGATGATGCCGTACACGCCTTTGCCCATTCCGACGCCAGCTTGGTGTTGGCCGATGTGCAATTGGCCGATGGGTCGTCGGGCATTGACGCCGTGCAGGAAATTTTGACCATCGCGCCGGTGCCAATTATTTTCATCACCGCCTATCCCGAGCAATTGTTGACGGGCAGCCGTACAGAGCCATCTTTTTTAATCGCCAAGCCATTTCATGAAAATAGCGTGCGGGCGGCGATCAGCCAAAGCCTCTATTTCGATACCCAATTGGTGGCGTAATTGGCGGGGAGCGCGGATTAGAATCGCGCTTTCCCTGCCCTGCGCGGCATCCCTTATTTTCTAGGCATTTCCACGCCGCCGGTCAGTTCGTTCACACTGTCCATAATCGCACCAAAGGCTTCGCTGGACGCCAGCCGATCTTGGCTGCGCAGGGGCATGGCACCGCCTTCCAAAATCGCCTGCAAAGCCGTGCGCGCACGCGACACACGGCTTTTCATGGTGCCGACGGCGCAATCGCAAATCTCCGCCGCCTCTTCATATGAAAGCTGCCCAGCGCCAATCAGCACCAGCGCCTCGCGTTGATCGATGGGCAGTAACAGCAAGGCGCGCTGCACATCCCCCAAATGCAAACTGTCATCCTGATCGTCCGGCGCCACCAACAGGCGTTCGGCGGCCTGCTCATCATATTCGCCGGTAAATTTCCGGCGACGGACCTGCGACAAAAAGCAATTGCGCAAAATCACAAAAGCCCAGCTTTTCATACTCGCGGGGCCGGGAATATAGGTTTCGCGCGCATTCCACGCCTTGAGCATGGTTTCTTGCACCAAATCGTCGGCCATATCGGGGTTGCCGCACAAGCTTCTGCCAAAAGCGCGCAAATGCGGCAGCATCGCCGCCAATTGGCGTTTAAACTCTTGGTTGTCCATTGGTTGGCCCGTTGCGTTGCTGATAAAAGCCTCTTTTCCGATTTCCAATCAACCTACCGTAGAAGTAACGCAGCCTATCGAAACTGCAAGCGATAAGCCAAATAATCCAAAACTACAGATTCGCTGCTTAAGCTTCGGCAATTTCGCCATACAAAGCGCGGTCCAATGTTTAACAATTTAATTTAAGCGCGATAAGGTCCGCTCGGCAGGTCATCGCAACGCCGCCCGCCTCAGGGAACCACCACCCTCGCTTGTCGTTGATAAAAGCATGACAATGTGCGGCGACAGCAAATGAAAATGAAATCCCTGCAAGACCAAATTACCAATGGCGTGCCCCTAAATCGGCTCACACGCGCGCCTTTCATGCGCCGTTCAGCCAATTTCGGCGAATGCGGACCCACGTCAAATTGCGGTGATAATTGGCACCGCAATTTGACGGGGCGGCAAGCGCCAGAGCCAGTCAGCCAGAAATTAAAGATGATCTATGGCCGGGTGATTTCTGAAAAACTGCCGCAAGATATGCTGGACCTTCTGTCTCAGCTTGAAACGAAAAGCTCTGAAAACTGATGCCTAAAGACGCACCCGAAATAGTGGGCGATCCTGAAATTTCCATATTGTCGGATGATGAATTCCGGCACTTGCTAGGCGGCGTGATTCCCCATTTGCGCGCTTATGGCCGCAGCTTGTCTGGCAATCCCGATTTGGCGGATGATTTGACTCAGGACACGATGGTCAAAGCATGGGCATCGCGCGATCGATTTGAACGGGGCACGTCCATCAAGGCGTGGACCTTTGTGATCTTGCGCAACACATTTTTGTCCCAGATGCGCCGCAACAAATTTCGCGGCGAATATGATGAAGCATCGGTGGAACGCACCTTGTCATCGCCCGCATCCCAAGAAGGGACCAGCGAGATGGCCGATCTGCAGCGCGCGCTGATGGAATTGCCCCAAGACCAACGCGAAGCGCTGATTTTGGTGGGCGCTGGCGGCATGTCTTATGAAGATGCCGCGATCATCTGCAATTGCGCGCTGGGCACGATGAAAAGCCGCGTCTCGCGGGCGCGCACGGCGCTGGAACAAATTATGGAGCGCGGGGAATTTAAAAAAACGCGCGCCGAATCCATCCCAGCGACCGAGGCCCTTGATGCCATTATGGACAGCGTCGAAACCATCACCGCGCGGCGCGGGACGGATAATATATCACGATAATCACGTGATATTGTTCAATATTCTATATCGACCATTTCCTATCCCTTGATCGGTGGGGATCGACATCGCGCGGGCAAGCGGGCAAACTCCCCCACCAGTTCCCTTCATCAAAGGCCCCGCCATGACCCATCGCGCCACCACGCCAACCCTTAGCATCGCGCTTTCCTGTGCCGCGCTTATTTCCGCATGTTCGTCGGCCCCTGTTCAAGCCATTGCCAACCCGCTTGATCACAGCGGTGAACAGCCCGCCGCTCCGCTGGCCGATGCGCCTTTTACCCTGACCGAGGTGGCGGGTTTTAACGAACCATGGGCGATGGTCTTCTTGCCCAACACGCCCTTTGCGCTGATTTCCGAAAAAAGCGGTCAGTTGAAATTGTGGCAAGAGGGCGGGTCCGTGCAAAATATAAGCGGCGTTCCCGCTGTCAAATATGCGGGCCAAGGCGGCTTGGGCGACGTCATTTTGGCACCAGATTTTGCCAGCACGGGCATTATATATCTAAGCTGGGCCGAAGCGGGCGAAGGCGATGTGGCAGGCGCGGTTATTGGCAAGGCCAAGCTGGTGCTGGGCGATGCCCCCGCCTTGGAAAATATGGAAATCATCTGGCGGCAAAGCCCCAAGGTCAGCGGCGGCGGCCATTATAGCCACCGCATGGCCTTTTCGCCCGACGGACAATATTTGTTCATCGGGTCCGGTGATCGGCAAAAAATGGACCCCGCCCAAGATTTGAACAGCCAGCTTGGCAAAATCTTGCGTATCAAGCCGGATGGATCGGTGCCCGCCGACAACCCCTTTACGGCCCAAGGCGGCGCCTCTGCGCCCATTTGGTCGATGGGCCATCGCAACATTTTGGGCTTGGCCTTTGATGCCAGCGGCCAATTGTGGAATCAGGAAATGGGGCCCAAACATGGCGACGAGGTTAATTTGGTCCGTCCACGCGCCAATTATGGCTGGCCGATTGTGTCCAATGGCGACCATTATGATGGCCGCACCATCCCCGACCATGCCACCCGCCCCGACTTTGCCGCCCCCAAATTATGGTGGAACCCTGCCGTATCGCCCGCTGGCCTGACCTATTATGGCGGCGATTTGTATAAAGGCTGGAAGAACAGCCTGTTGATGGGTGCGCTGTCGGGTCAGGGTCTGGTGCGTATGGCGATTGACGGCGACCAAATCAGCAAGGCAGACCGATGGGATTTGGCCATGCGTATCCGCGAAGTGGAAGTGCGCGACGACGGCAGCATCTGGTTGCTGAGCGATGGCAAAGACGGCAAATTGTGGAAATTGACGCCCAAAGCCTAAACCCATCCGACCCGCCGCGCCCCTTGCCGCCAATGGGCCATGGGGCGCGGCCGCTTTTCAGCAGACATCAATACGCTGACTTGCATTGGCGGACCACATCAACAAACGCCGCCCTCCGCGCCGCCCGTTCAGCCCCATTGGCGCAAAGCCAATACGTCGAAGCAAGGCCCATGACCGAGTGTTGGCGGGCGCACATTCCGCCACCACGGCGCAACCGGCCGCCGCGCCCACCAAATGGCGCACCACCGCCGACACGCTGCGCCCCGCGACACCGCGCCCGCGCGCCTGCTGCGCGAACCAATATCCGGTTTCAAAGGCTGGGCCATCCGCGCCCTGTTGCACATGCACCCCAATCACCCCCAACAACGCCCCATCGTCGATGCTGCGCACCGCATGGAAAATATGCTGGTCGTTCATGTCGGCAATTAACCGCTGGGCATCCGCCAATGCAAATGCATCGGGCAGGAAATCCACCCGCTGGGTGACGGATATATCCGTAATCTGCACCAATTCCGGCGCATCCGCCATGGTCATGCGCCGGATATGCGCATCGGGCGTGGTCAGGGAAATGTCAGGCACTTTCATCATCGCATCTTTCAAAAAGGCCGCGCATGACAGAGAAGTGATGATGGTTTTATGATGTCCAATCGCCTTCCAATCATGGCGGCGATGGGCGTATATTATGGCCAAGCCGCTCCTATCTAAAGGAGCGCCAATAAAGTTGAGACCCGTTCATGGTCTGGATAGGCAAGGACAGCTTGGTCATCGGCATGGCCAATATCACAGCATCATTGTCAGGGCAACGCCGATTGCCAAAACATGCGATGCGCCCCATCATCCGTCCGCTTACAGCGTTTGATACAGCAGCAAGGCATCCACCGGCCCTTTGGTGGGGTGGTCAAAGGCGGCGGGCATCCGGCCCATGATGTCAAACCCCATCCCCTGCCACAAAGCGACGGCGCGTTCATTGGTGCTGACGACAAAGTTAAACTGCATCGCGCGAAACCCGCGCACACGGGCATGGTCCAGCGAATGGGTGCACATTTGCCGCGCCACGCCTTTACCGGTGGCATGGGCGGCGGTCATATAGCCGCAATTGCAGACATTCCGCCCGCCGCCTGCTTGGTTGGCGCGCAGATAATAAGTGCCTAGAATCGCCCCGTCATATTCGGCAACAAAGGTTTCGCGGTCATCGCCCAACCAATAAGCCAAGGCGGCATCACGGCCCATATCGCGGTCCAAAGCATAGGTTTCGCCCGCTGCAATCGTCGGGCCAATGATCGACCAAATCGCCTCTGCATCCTCGGGCTGCGCCGGACGAATGGTCAAAAGCTGCGTCATATGTCCCCCAAAATATATTCCATCACCATCGTGCCTTCGCCATATGGCGTATCATCCCCCACGCGGTGAAACGCTTTTTGCGCCCAATATCGGTCCGCGCCATCGACCGCCGTCAACCAAATGCGCGAAAAGCCTTGTTCGCGGGCGAAATCCATCAAATGATCCAGCGCCGCCCCGCCCGCGCCGCTGCCCCGCGCATCGGCCATAATCGCCACATCATGCAAATAGAGCGCGTCAGCTTGCGGCATTATGTCCACCAAAGCGCCCAATTCTGGCGGTTTCCGGTCCATCGGCCATGGATGGGCGATCATATAGCCCAGCGCGCGGGGGCCATTGTCCGCCGCTTGTTCCAAGATCATACAGCCTTGGGGATATTGGGCCTGACGGTTGGCAAACACCGCCTTGGGTTCGGGGAAATTCACATGAACCGCCGCCGCAATGGCGTCGACATTGTCCAAATCATCAGCGCGCATAGCGCGCCATAGCATTTGATTTTTCGTCATTTTATCTTCGTTTTTCATGGAATATAGCCTGACCTACGGCCTCTCCGGATGCAAGCCTGCCAGATATTAATCTAGGGTGCAGCCCCTAAGCGTCTCATGTCGGGAAAAAGGGTGCCAAAATCTGATCGGTAACGCGCAAAGGGCGGCCGCTTATTTTATCCAGCAACGCCCAACTGGTTTTGGCGCGCACATGCACCCGCCCGTCGTCGGCGACAAATTCCACGAAACGGTCCGACTTGGCCCCGCTGGGTGTGGGCGACACCCATGTGCGGCCCGTTACCGACGCATCGGGGCCCAAGGCGCGCAAATAGTCAATTTCATGGCGCACCACGACCCAAATATGCGCTATTTTATGTGCTTCGGGGGCCACCGCATCCCAATGGTCTGTCGATATTTTCTGGATCCATTGGACCCAGACAGCATTGTTCACATGGCCCAGCTCATCAATGCTGTCCGGCGTCGCGACAAATGTCTGCGTAAAGACGGTCATCTTTGCGCTTCCTTTCATCCCCCAACAAAAAACACCCCCAATGGATGGACCGTCAGGCCAATTCCACCGCTGTCACCATATAACCATTATCGCGCAGCGATTTGACCAGTGCGTCCAAATGTTCGCGGTCGCGCGCTTCGCATTCAATGTCGGTAATCAATCCCTTGGCGGGCAGCGTCGTGAAAATACGCTGGTGGTAAATTTCAATGATATTCACCTGATGCGCGTTAAACACTTCCATCACTTTGAACAAAGCGCCGGGGCGGTCTTGCAAGCGAATACGCAGGCGCGCAATGCGGCCCGACCGCGCCAAATCGCGCAGCAACACATTGGCCAGCAAGCGGGTGTCGATATTGCCGCCGGTCAGCACCAGGCCGATTTTGCGACCCGAAAATTGTTCGGGATGGGCCAGCAAAGCCGCCAAGCCAGCCGCCCCTGCCCCTTCGACCACCGTCTTTTCAATCTGCAACAACAGGCTGACCGCCCGTTCCAAATGGCGTTCCGCCACCAAGACGATATCGTCCTGCAAATCCTTGACCAAGCGGCGGGTATATTCCCCCGGTTCCTTGACCGCGATACCTTCGGCCAGCGTATCGCCCTCGCAGGCCATATCGACGCCGTTTAATTCGGCATACATGCTGGGGTATAATTCCGCCTGAACACCCACCAAGCGAATATCATTTTTGATACCGCGCGCCGCTGTGCCCATACCGCTCAGCAAACCGCCGCCGCCAATTGGCACGATCAACGTGTCGATTTCCGGCACATCTTCCAGCATTTCCAAGGCCACCGTGCCCTGACCCGCCGCCACATGCGGATGGTCAAAGGGATGCACAAAGACCAGATTGCGCTTATCCGCCAATTCCAAGGCATGGGCCTGTGCATCGTCGAATTTTTCGCCAAACAGCACAATTTGCGCGCCATGTCCGGCGGTTTGCGTCACCTTCACCTGCGGCGTGGTTTTCGGCATGACGATGGTGACAGGCACGCCCAAACGCTTGCCATGATAAGCGAGGCCTTGGGCATGATTGCCAGCCGACGCCGCAATCACGCCGCGTTTCTTGGCATCATCGTCCAGCAGCAACAGCGCATTCAGCGCGCCGCGTTCTTTATATGCCGCCGTAAATTGATGATTTTCAAATTTAATCCAAACATCCGCCCCGACCAATTGCGACAAAGTCTTGCTGTGCAGGGTTGGCGTGCGAACCACCGATCCTTCAATGCGCTGGGCCGCAGCCTGTACGTCATTCAAGCTAATGGCTGGCCATGCAGCGGCGGCGATAGAATTTGATTGGTCTGTCATAACAACAAGCGCCCTAGCCCATCTGGCGCGCAGAGAAAACAATGCTTATGCTTTAATCCATGCGTGATCAAAATTTACACATCAGTTTCATCGGTATGGGCGTCATGGGCGCCCCGATGGCCCGTCATTTGGCCAAGGCTGGCCACCATGTGTCGGTTTATAACCGTTCGCCCGAAAAAGCGGCAGCATGGGTTGCGGCCTATGGTGGCCGCCAAGTTTTCACCCCTGCCGAGGCTGGCGCCCGCGCCGATGTGGTCATCACATGCGTTGGCAATGACGATGATTTGGCCGCCGTCACCATTGGCCCAGACGGGGCCTTTCATCATATGAAATCCGGCGCTTTGTTCATCGACCACACCACCGTTTCGGCCAAAATCGCCCGCCAATTGGCGCTGGCGGCGCGGGAATATGGCCTGTTGGCGCTGGATGCCCCTGTATCGGGCGGGCAAGCGGGCGCGGAAAATGGGGCCTTGTCCATCATGTGCGGCGGCGATGCCACGGCCTTTCAGGCGGCCGAGCCGGTGATGCAGGCCTATGCTGCGCGCATCGTGCATATCGGCGATGCGGGCGCAGGACAGACGGCCAAAATGGTCAACCAAATCGCCATCGCGGGCGTGTTACAAGGCTTGTCCGAAGCGGTAAAATTTGCCGAGGCCGCCAATTTGGACAGCGACAAAGTATTTGACGCCGTGTCCGGCGGCGCAGCGTCCAGTTGGCAAATGCTCAATCGCTGGCACAGCATGGCCGAGGGACGCTTTGATTTCGGCTTTGCCATTGATTGGATGCGCAAAGATTTGGGGCTGGCGCTGGACGAAGCACGCAACAATGGGGCCAGCTTGCCCGTTACCGCCCTGGTGGACCAATTTTATGCAGAGGCTCAGGCGATGGGACATGGCCGTTCCGACACCTCTGCCCTGATCGAAAGGCTGGGTCGATGACCTTTTCACGTCGCGGGCGGACCCGCTCTGCCCTCGGCTGGACGGGGATGGCGGCTGCACTGGCTGTGTTCACCGCGCCCGCCGCTTATGCTGACACATTGATTGATAATGTGAACGGCATCACGCTGGACGAGCAAGGGAAAGTGCAACGCTTTACCGGCCTGTTGATCGGCAAGGACGGCCATGTGAAACAGGTGCTGGAACGCGGCGACAAGCGCCCCGAACGGCCCGATTACCGCGAAGATGGCAAGGGCCGGACAATGATTCCGGGCCTGATTGACAGCCATGGCCATATGATGGGGCTGGGCTTTCAATTGATGCTGCTGGACCTGAGCGAAACCAAATCCTTGGCCGAGGCACAGGCCGCCATTCGCGCCTATGCCGCCGAAAACCCCGAAATGCCATGGATTGTCGGTCGCGGCTGGAACCAAGAAAAATGGGGCCTTGGCCGTTTCCCCACAGCCGCCGATTTGGACGCCGCCGTGCCCGACCGCCCCGTGTGGCTGGCGCGTGTTGATGGGCATGCTGGCTGGGCCAACAGTGCCGCCATGCGCGCGGCGGGCGTCACCGCGACCAGCCAAGCCCCCGCCGGTGGCCGTATCGAAATGCAGGGCAACCAGCCCAGTGGTGTATTTATCGACGGCGCGATGGCGCTGGTCGAACGGGCCAAACCCCGCCCCTTGGCCCGCGATTTGGACCGCGCCTTTTTGCTGGCCCAGCGCCATTTGCTGGCGCAAGGCATCACCACGCTGACCGACATGGGCACGACGATTGAGGAATGGCAGGCCTATCGCCGCGCGGGGGATCGCGGCCAATTGGCGATGCGGATCATCAGCTATGCGGGCGATGTCGACAATATGGCGATCATCGGCGGCCCCGGCCCCACGCCTTGGCTTTATGATGATCGGTTGCGCATGGTGGGCGTTAAATTGATGCTGGACGGGGCCTTGGGTTCACGCGGCGCATGGATGAAACAAGCCTATGCCGACTTGCCCGCCAATGCGCCCAACAGCGTCAATAACGTCAATAACAGGGGCTTGGCGCTGCTCAGCCCCGCGCAACTGCGCAACAAAATGGTCCGTGCGTCCATGGATAAATTCCAAGTCGCCATTCATGCCATTGGCGATGCCGCGAACAGCGAAGCCATGGGAGCGATTGCCGATTTGAACGGCGATTTGCCCGGTGAACGGCGCTGGCGCATTGAACATGCACAGGTCATCGACCCCAGCGAAATCGCACGTTTTGGCCAGTTGAACATCATCGCGTCGATGCAGCCCATTCATCAGGTGAGCGACCGTCAAATGGCGGAACAGCGGCTTGGCCCTGCCCGTTTGGCGGGGGCCTATGCGTGGAACAGCTTGAAACGAGCGGGCGCGCGGCTGGCCTTTGGGTCAGACACCCCTGTCGAGGCCCCCAATGGCTTTGCCGGAATGGCCGCCGCCATATCGCGCACCGATGCCGATGGGCAGCCCTTTGGCGGCTGGCAACCCCAAGAGATTGTCGACCGCGAAACCGCGCTGGATGGCTTCACCCGCACAGCGGCCTATGCGGCCTTTGCCGAAGATCGGCTGGGCAGTTTAACGGTCGGCAAGCGCGCGGATTTTCTGTTGATCGACACCGACCCGTTAATGGCCAATCCGTCGGACATTTATGCCATTAAACCGCTGGAAACATGGGTTGGCGGCGCGCGCCTGTATAAGCAAGGGGATGGTCGATGACGCTGAACCGCCGCCAATGGATGGCGGGCCTCGGCGCGCTGGGCATCACCGCCGCCGTCCAAGTCGCATCGCCTGCATGGGCGGCAGCGAGCAGTAAAAAACGCGAATCCCGCAAACGCAAAGATGCCAAATCCCCTGACACCCATGTCGATGTGGCGGTGATCGGCGCGGGGGCGCTGGGCGCATGGACCGCATGGCATTTGGTGCGGCGCGGGCAAAATGTGCGGATATTTGACGCCTATGGCGCGGGCAATGGCCGCGCAGCATCCAACCTGCCAACCATGTTTTTGGACCCTGTCCAAGACAGCGATGCCTTTTATGCCGCCATGACGGGCCGCGCGGCGGACGCATGGGAAAATCTGTCGAACAGTGCCAGCCTGCCAATCTGGACGCCTTGCGGCGCGCTGACCAGCCTCAGCGCCAGCGATGCCGCCAGCATGGGGTCGGACCCGCGCCTACAATCGGGCGAGATGCTGCGCCGGAATTTTCCGCAAATGCTGTGGCAGGACGGCGAATATGGCCTGAACAGCAGCGGCGGCGGCATGATCGCGGGCCGCCGCGCGATATTGGAAACACTGGCCGATGCCCGCCTCAGCGTCGAAGATATGGTCATGCCCGCCCCGCTCGAGGACAAGCGGCGGCAACGCTATACCCTGCCCGACGGCGGCACCGCGACGCATCTTGTCTATGCCTGCGGCGCTTGGTTGACGGAGGTTTTTCCCCAGCTCATCACCCCCACCCGTTTGTCGGCGGTGCGGCACCAGATTTTCCATTTCGGCCCCGGCCAAGGCGATGTGCAATATCGCCCACCTGCCATGCCCGCTTTTATGGACCGCCAATATGGCTATAGCACCTTGCCGGACCTTGAGGGGCGCGGCGTGCGGGTGTGGAGCCACCGCCCCGATGCCAGCGTCGACCCCGACAGTTTCGACCGGCGCGCCGATGATCGCGCCTTGGCCGCTGTGCGCCAATGGCTGGCCGCCCGCCTGCCGCGATTGGCCAATGCGCCCGTGGTCAGCAGCCAAGCCGCCCATGATTGCCGCACCAGCAGCGGCGATATATTGATGGATCGCTTTCCCAACCACAGCCGCGTCTGGATGCTGAGCGGCGGCGCTGGCCGTGCCTTTGGGCTAGCACCGGTGCTGGGCGAACGCATGGCGGACCAAATTTTGGACGCCAATCGCGCCGTGGAACCGCGCTGGTCCCTACCCCGCCTGACGGGCAGCCAAAGCAGCTAGGAAGACCCAAGGCGGCGGTAGCGAAATGCATAGAAATAGGGCGGCCTGTCACCAGCGCCGCCCCATGTTCATTATATTTGGCGGTTGGCCTTAGAAGGACGCACCCAAGGAAAAGAGCACCGCGCCATCCGCGCCCACGCCTTCTTTATAGCCAAAGGTCTTTGGCGCATCGGTGTTCACATAGGAAACACCCAAGGTCAGCATTTTATAGCTGAAGTCCACACCGACCGAATAATCGAACACATCGCCGTCGAGGCCGCCCAAGAAGCTATCGCTTTTGGAATAACCAATATGGCCTTTCAGGGTGATGGGCGTGTTGGTGATACCGATGCCCACGTCGCTATAGACATAAACCGCGCTATCATCCCCCAAGGATGTTTGGCCGCCCGGTGCCCATGCAACACCCGCCTTCACCGATGCAGGGCCAACATCACCCGACAAGGAAAAATAAGGTTCCAAAACATTGGTGCCGGAACCGCCGCCCGGATAGAAATAGCTGGTGACGCCGATGTCCGCGGTGATGCCCGACCCCAATTCACGAGCATAGCCAGCGAAAACGTCAATTTCGGTGCCATTGGCAAAACCGATGCTGCTGCCCCATGTGCCGACATAAAGGCCGCTGTCATGGCTGACCGTGATGCCGCCCTGAATAGCCGCTTTTTCATTGCTTTGCGAAAAACCGCGAAAACGATAATCGCTCACCACGGTGGCGCTGCCGGAAATGGTGATGCCATCGCTATTTTCGGTTGATGCGTCATCTTGCGCAAAAGCAACGGCAGGAAAAGCGGCAGCGGCAGCGAAAACAGCCAAAGCTGTGCGTGCAAAATTTTTCATGGATGATCCCTTGTTACAAAATCGTGGATCGTCCCTGCCTGCTGCAAATCGGCCAACCTCGTTTTGGGTGGATCCTGACTTACCCCTGCATCGTGAACAATATTATTGCAGTGCACAAATCGAATTTTGCCGCATCACCATTTATCAATCAAAACTGCGACAATTTTGCAACATTTTCGGCGTCATGCTGAGTATAGCGTCCCGTATAAAACACCCCATAGCGTTCATACACTATAGGGTGTTTTACATTTATACCAATATCTTACTGATCAAAGCTTCATCATTACCGGTGCAAAATATCAAAAGAACAGTCCCAGCGACAAAATAATTTGCCCATCATAATATTTGTCCAGCGCCTTCACGCCCGTGGTGCGGACATTGGTGTCGACATAGCTAAGCCCTGCCGTCACCGGCCCAAAATTGGCGGATGCACCCAGCGACCAATCCCAATAATGATCCTTGGGCCCAAAGCGCGCCAAGGCGCCATCGCTATAGCCCGCCTGTGCTTTCAGCGTGACCGGCGTATTGGGAATGCCCGCCGACACCCCAAAGGAGGCGTAGAGATTGTCCGACCCCAGCGCCGATTGATCCCACGCATAATCCAGCGACGCTTTCGCCTCGATCGGGCCAATCAAATAGCCGATCTGGCTGTTCAATTCCGCATAATCACTATGGCCCGCCGCCGACTTGCCATCGGGGTATAGATAATAGGTCAAGCCGACATCCAATGTCGTTCCCGATGCGATTTCACGGGCATAGCCTGCATATAATTGCGTTTCCAACCCGCCCTTAATCGCCGTGTCTTTTATATTGCTGGCCCACGCACCAGCATAGATCCCGCTATAATGTTGGATGGAAATTTGCGGTTGAAACGCGATGTCGCCGCCGGTTTGGGACAATCCGCGATACCGATAATCACTGACCAAAATCGCACCACCGGTCACGCTCATATCGCTGAGCGCATCGGTCTGTGCCAAGGCCGAAGGCGCGGTAGACAGGGGCATGACCAAAGCCAGCAAAAATTTCACTGCTGGAACCGTTCGATTTTTGCCCGCCATCATCGCTTCACCTTATTATCGCTTCACATATATACCCTTGCTGCGGTGGCAGCATGGATATTTGCCATGCTGCTTAGCCCGCATAATCACCATATTCCACCCTATCCGCCGCATCGGACAATCCGTCCCTTTGCCATTTCATGGGGGCATCGCTACATAAGGCGGCGACACCCCTCCCCTTCTGCATCACCGAGTTGAGCAAATATGAGCGATCACAACCCCAGCCTGCGTCCTTGGCGTGATATTGCGCGCCGCGAATGTCGCCAGATCATGGTGGGCAATGTGCCGGTTGGCGGCGGCGCACCGATCAGCGTGCAAACCATGACCAACACGCTGACCAGCGACGTGAACGCCACCATCAACCAAATTCGCCGCTGCGAAGATGCGGGGGCCGATTTGATTCGGGTTTCTTGCCCCGACACGGATTCCACCGCAGCCTTGGGCGCGATTGTCAAAGCATCCAACATCCCGATCATCGCCGACATTCATTTTCACTATAAGCGCGCGCTCGAAGCCGCCGACGCTGGCGCAGCCTGCCTGCGGATCAACCCCGGCAATATCGGCTCATCGCAGCGTGTGGCCGAAGTGGTGCGCGCTGCCAAAGCCAATGGCTGTGCCATTCGCATCGGCGTGAATGCCGGCAGCTTGGAATCCGACCTGCTGGAAAAATATGGCGAGCCTTGCCCCGACGCCTTGGTCGAAAGCGCGCTGGACCATATCAAGTTGCTGCAAGATCATGATTTTCATGAATATAAGGTCGCGGTGAAGGCCAGCGACGTGTTTCTGGCCGTGGCATCTTATATGCAGCTTGCGGATGCGGTGGACTGTCCGCTGCACCTTGGCATTACCGAAGCGGGCGGCTTGATCGGCGGCACGGTCAAATCGGCGCTGGGTATCGGCAATATGCTGTGGGGCGGCGTGGGCGACACCATTCGCGTCAGCCTGTCTGCCGAACCCGAAGAAGAAATCCGCGTTGGATATGAAATCCTAAAAACACTGGGCCTGCGCACACGCGGCGTCCGCGTGGTATCCTGCCCCAGTTGCGCCCGCCAAGGCTTTGACGTCATCCGCACGGTGCAAGCCTTGGAAGACGCGCTGCAACATATTAAAACACCCATGTCCCTGTCGGTGCTGGGCTGTGTGGTCAACGGCCCCGGCGAAGCCCGCGAAACCGACATTGGCATTACCGGCGGCGGCAATGGCAAACATATGGTCTATTTGTCCGGCGTCACCGATCATCATGTGCAAGATGATGATATGATTGCCCATATCGTCAAATTGGTCGAAGCCAAAGCGGCAGAGATTGACGCGGGCACCGCCATCAGCATGGACACAAAACATGGCAAGGCGGCATGACCCTCAAACTCCGTGCTGCGGAACCAAGCGACCTGCCGCTGATTGCTAGCTTCATTCGCGAATTGGCGGATTATGAAAAGCTGGCCCATGAAGTGCGCTTTTCCGATGCAGATTTGGAACGCCATTTGTTCGGCCCCCGTCCCTATGCCGAAGTGGTGATTGGGGAAGTGGACGATGTGGCACAGGGTTTTGCCCTGTTTTTCCACAATTTCTCGACCTTCGAAGGCAAAGCCGGAATTTATTTGGAAGATTTATATGTGCGCCCTGCGGCGCGCGGACATGGTTTGGGCTTGGCCCTGCTGCGTCATTTGGCAGCCTTGGCCCAAACCCGCGATTGCGCCCGTTTGGAATGGAGCGTGCTGAACTGGAACAGCCCCGCCATTGGGTTTTACGAAAGCCTTGGTGCGAAAATGATGACGGAATGGTCCACCATGCGCGTCGATGGCGCGGCGTTGGGGCAATTGGCCCAAGCCTGACCCATCGCCCCAATCCGAAACACGCATCATAAAATAGGCATCATTAAAAAGGCCGCTTGAGATCATCCCAAGCGGCCTTTTTTTTGCTCTTAGAACGACTTGCGCCAGCTCAGTTCGACATAGCGGCCCAGCGGGTCAATATAGCCGGGCTGGTAATTCAGCGGCACAAGCCCGCTGCCGTCCGTTACCTTGCGCTGCGCGTCAAAAATATTGTTCACCGACAAGCGCATGCGCGAATTTTTCAAAAATGGCAGGCTGTCCGTCACCTTGGGCATTTGGTTAAATTCCGCAAAGACGCGCAAGTTAAACGTCGCCAGATCGTGGAATTTCAAATCCCCATTGGCACCGCCGATAATGCGGCTGCCGCCATCATATTGGGCCGACAAGCGCGTGCCGATACCCTTGTAGAAAAAGCCGCCATTCAGTTCGAGCAAGTGGCGCGTGCTGCCGCCGCCGCTGCCCGTGGCATCGCCGTTCAGCAAATCCAGTTCCGGCACACCGTCCCCAATATTCACCGTGTCGGTCAATTTGATGGTATGATTAAAATCGACATTCCAACGGCCGCCGCCGCCGCCGCCCATCATACCGCCGGGACCACGAGGACCACCGGGACCACGAGGACCACCAAAGCCGCGCGGACCGCCGCCGCCCATCATGCCCATACCGCCGCGCTCTCCGCCGCCGGCACTGCCGCCACTGCTGCCACCGCCAGCCATACGTTCCGGCGGCGGGCCATCCATCGGCGGCGGTGCGCCTTCACCGCCCATCGGCCGCGCCGGCATCTCACCGCCCGCTGGTGCATCGGGGTTGGGAATGAAGCGCAAGCTCAGCCCATCGGGGCAGGTCAAACGGGGGCGTTCGCCTTCACTGGTCGGCGCGATGCGCTGCGGCGCCACCGATCCGGCAATTTGTCCGTCGACAATCGGGCTGGTCATTTGATCGGGCGTCACACAAACCGGACGGCCTCGGCCCATCCGCCGTTCGCCACCTTCGCGCGGCGGGGCCACCCCATCGCCGCGCGACCGCGCGCCTTCACTGCTTGCGCCCCCTGCATTTTGCCCGCGCATGGCGTTACCAGCAGGGGCGGTATTGCCCGCAGAGCTAGCATTGGCCGCATTATTCGCCGCAATCTTGCCCGACAGGCTGATCCCCCAACGAAGCTGCGAGCTTTCTGATCGCGCAAAATTCACCGGCCGTTGGTCAAAGCGCAGCAAGGTGCCATCGGGCGCACGTGTCACACGGTCAGGAAACGCCGCCTCAATCGCATCGGTCAACAGCGGGAAACTGCTGGGCGTATCGCTGTTCCGTTTGCGGTTATATTCAGCGGAAAAGCGCATACCCTCGACAAAAGGCACCTGCCAATTCATGCCAAATTTCAATTGGCGGCGGGTTTCGGCCAACAAGTCCGGATTGCCGCCCGTAATGCTGGTGATTTCCACCGTTTGGCCCTGTTTCAAATCATAATAGGTCACGCCCTCTGTCACCAATTCGGTCGCACCCAATTGCGACATGGTCGGCGCGGCTTCGTCAACCTGATAGCTGGCAATAAAGGACAGATTATCTGTCACGCCCCAGTTCAGCGACGAACCCCAACTGGTCAGGCCCGAAAAATCGCTGGGCTTTTCCGCATTGCCGTTCAGCGTCAGCGACAATCGACCAATTTTGCCCACATCATAATCGGGGTCCAGCAACGGAATGGTGACCGACCCCAAAATGGACGGCGTGTCGCGCGCTAAATCATTGGTGCTAATACCGCGGCTATCGTCGGTGCGGCTGTCAAAGCGTTGCCCCGCATAGCCCGCCGTAACCGACGCCCTTATGGGTCCGGCCCAGCCCTCAACAATCGTGCCGGTGGCATTGGCATTGGCACCAAATGTCTGTTGGCTGCTGTCCACACGGTTGCGCGTGCCATCATTTTGCTGGGTCAATGTCCGTGTGTCATCATCGGCATAATTGCCCGTCACGGCCCATGTCCACGCCCCCAACATGCCGTTTACGGCGGCGGATGTCGCGATATTTTGGTTGCGGCTGTTACGTTTGCGGGCTGTCACCAGATCGTCGGCCAAGCCAAGCAGGCCCAAACTGTCGGTCTGTTCAAAACTGCCGCTCAGGGTCAGGTCGGTCACGCGGTCCAAATTGCGCACCACCGTTCCTTCGATGACATAGGCATCGCTTTGCGACAACAGGCTGCGGGCGTCGCTGTCGGCCGATATGCCGCTGGTGGGCTGCAGACCGCGTTCGCTTTCCAGCAACAAGCCCTTATATTCCCAGCCCGCCTTCATATTGACGCGGCCTTTTTCACTGATGGCGATGAAATTGCCTTCCAATTCCGACTGCAAGCGGCCGCCTTGGGTCGGCGTTCCGCCCTCAATCTCGCCCGAAAATTGCTTGAAATTCGGCTTCAGAACAAAGTTCACCACGCGCTGCGTCGCGGCATAACCATATTGCAAGGCCACTTCTTCGGGAAAAATTTCCATCTTCGCAATGGCTTCGGGCGGAATAGAGCGAATGCCATTAAACCCATTGATGCGGCGACCATTGACCAACATCACCGGACGACCACTGCCGCCACCCGAACGGGTTTGCGGTTCCAACGCTTCTAATAATTCCTCGATGCTGGACGCGCCATAGCTGCTGATGTCGGCTTCATCCAATTCCGCAAGGGCGCGCACATCCGTTTTCAACTGGCCTTGCAAGCGCGGCGCGGTGACGACGATATCGGTTTCATAAATTTCGTCGTCTTCCGCCGTCTTATTTTGCGCTTGCTGCTCCGTCTCAGCCGGATTTTCCAACTGCACCTCGGCAAATGCCGGTGCGGGCATGATCCATGCCGCCGCGCTGACCAGCAATGCCGTGCGTGTCGTAAAGGCAGGAGAAAAGGTGGTCATAAGGGGGAAAGCCTTTAATTATTTATCGTCTTTGCATCACCATATGGCTGTGACTTGCTGAACAAAGCCTGTCACACGGCAACGCTATGCCCGCCATCTATGGTCCAATTGTCGCAACAATATGTCAGCCCTGTCCAAACTTGTCGCAAGGCGTATCAATGCCTGTCCTAACCCTTCCAGCCATGTAGCGTTGCATCCCTCTCGCCGCCCCCACGCCCGCACATCTGCCATGATAAGGCTGGAAATTCGGCCTTGGGTCACTGGACATTTGGGGCCCCTTTCCTTATCGGCCAGCCATGGCGACTCTTGACACCACCCAACCCTCCGAATCCATCTTGATTGTCGATTTCGGCAGTCAGGTGACCCAGCTTATTGCCCGCCGTGTGCGCGAAGCTGGCGTGTATAGCGAAATCGTGCCTTTCAGCGCAGCCGAAGCGGCCTTGGAACGGATGAAGCCCAAGGGCATCATCTTGTCCGGCTCGCCCGCTTCTGTGCCAGCCGATGGCAGCCCGCGCGCACCCCAAGCGGTGTTTGATAGCGGCCTGCCGATCCTCGGCATTTGCTATGGCCAGCAGGTGATGACCCACCAGCTTGGCGGCGAAGTGCGCCCCGGCCATGAAACCGGCGAAGGCGGCGAATTTGGCCGTGCCTTTCTGACCGTCACCAAAGATTGCGCTTTATTCCAAGGCTTGTGGAACGTCGGCGACCGCCACCAAGTGTGGATGAGCCACGGCGACAAAGTCACGAAATTCGCCGATGGTTTTGAAATTGTCGCCACCAGCGACGGCGCACCTTTCGCGGTCATCGCCGACGAAGCCCGCCAATATTATGGCGTGCAATTCCACCCCGAAGTGGTCCACACGCTGGACGGCGCCAAGCTGATCGCAAATTTCGTGAAGAATGTTGCGAAATGTTCGGGCGATTGGACGATGGCCGAATTTCGCGCCACCAAGATCGCCGAAATCCGCGCCCAAGTGGGCGACCAGCGCGTGCTCTGCGGCCTGTCCGGCGGCGTCGACAGCGCGGTGGCCGCTGTGCTGATCCACGAAGCGATTGGCGAGCAGCTCACCTGCGTGTTCGTCGACCATGGCTTGCTGCGCATGAATGAACGCCAACAGGTCGAAACCCTGTTCCGCGATCATTATAACATCCCGCTGGTGGTTGTGGACTGCGAAGATCGGTTCATGGCTGGCCTTGCTGGCCTGACGGACCCTGAAAAGAAGCGCAAATTCATCGGCGCGGAATTCATCAACGTGTTCGAAGAAGAAGCGAAGAAAATCGGCGGCGCTGATTATTTGGCCCAAGGCACGCTTTACCCAGACGTGATTGAAAGCGTTTCCTTCACTGGCGGCCCTAGCGTGACGATCAAGAGCCACCATAATGTGGGCGGCCTGCCAGAGCGCATGAATATGAAGCTGGTCGAACCACTTCGTGAACTCTTCAAGGATGAAGTGCGCTTGCTGGGCAAGGAATTGGGCCTGCCCGACGTCTTCGTTGGCCGCCACCCCTTCCCTGGACCGGGCCTCGCCATCCGTATTCCGGGCGAAGTATCAAAGGACCGCTGCGACATTTTGCGCAAGGCGGATGCCATTTACCTCGAAGAGATCCGCAATGCGGGCCTGTATGACGAGATTTGGCAGGCCTTCGCCGTGCTGCTGCCGGTGAAAACCGTGGGCGTGATGGGCGACAGCCGCACCTATGACCATGTATGCGCCCTGCGTGCCGTGACCTCGACGGACGGTATGACGGCGGATATTTATCCGTTTGAAGCGGCCTTCCTGTCGCGCTGCTCGACCCGCATCATCAACGAGGTTCAGGGCATCAACCGCGTGGTCTATGACTATACGTCCAAGCCTCCCGGCACGATTGAGTGGGAATAGGTTGATAGACGGGGCACATGGCTTTGCCCCGTTTTCAACATCCAGCCTGCCTAAAAACATCACCAGAAAGTTGATTCCATGAGCACCGAAAACAAAATCTATTCCGGCAAGACCAAAGACTTATACGCCCTCGACAATGGCAATATTCGTCTGATCTTCAAGGATGATGTCACCGGCGCTGATGGCGTGATTGATCCCGGTGCAAACACCGTAATCGGTCAAGTTGCTGGCAAGGGCAACAAGTCGCTGGGCATGACCCAATATTTCTTCAAGCTGTTGCAAGACGCCAAGGTTCCCACCCATTTGGTGCAGATTAACCTTGACGAAAATGCGATGGAAGTGCGCCGCGCCGAACCTTTGGGCAAGGATGTCGAAGGCAAAGGCGGCTTTGAATTCATCTGCCGCACCCGCCCTTGGGGCAGCTTTGTTCGCCGCTTCCAAAATTATATTGGCGATGCCGCCACATCGCTCAACTATCTGGTGGAAATCACCGCCAAGGACGATGAGCGCGGCGATCCTTTGATGAACGACGACACCATCCTGACCCTCGGCCTGCTGAGCCAAGCCCATCTGGATGAAGCCAAGGAACTGACGCGCAACGTCTGCCGCATTGTCGAAGCCGATCTGAAAGCCAAAAATTTGGTGCTGATCGACATGAAGATCGAAATCGGTCTTGTCGACGGTCAGATTGTGGTCATCGACGAAATTTCCGCCGACGCCATGCGCGTGGCCGATACCGACGGCAATGTGCTGGCCCACGCCACCATTTATGACAAGCTAATCAACGGTTAAACCTTGCACGCTGGCGTGCATGCCAGCGCCATTTGTTTGATGGAATAAAACACCCCTCCGGCGGTTCATCCCGCCAGAGGGGTGTTTTTTTATCACTCCCCCACGCCGCCAGCGCCGTCAGCACCGCCCTTATCCCACAAGCATCTGGACAACGGCCCGCCAGCCGCCAATCATAACGCAGCACCATCACCGCGCCCCAAGGAACCGCCATGGCCATCCACACCCGTTTGACCCAAATGCTGAGCATCGATGCCCCCATCATCCTTGCCCCCATGGCAGGCGTTGCGGGCGGAGCCTTGGCGGCGGCGGTGTCGCGGGCTGGCGGTTTGGGCCTCATCGGCGGCGGCTATGGCGACCCAAATTGGGTCGAACAGCAATGGGATTTGGCCGAGGGGGCGGATGTTGGCATCGGCTTTATCAATTGGAAATTGGCCGATGACGACCGCGCTTTGCGCTGGACGTTGGAGCGCGGCGTGAAGGCCGTTCTGCTGTCTTTTGGCGATATCGCGCCTTTTGCCGCCATAGTGAAAGACAGCGGGGCCAAGCTGATCGCGCAGGTTCAAACGCTGGAGGATGCCCGCCAAGCGGCGGCAACGGGGGCGGACATCATCGTCGCCCAAGGCACGGAAGCGGGCGGCCACAGCGGCAGCCGCGCCACCCTGCCCTTGGTGCCAGCCGTGGTCGATGCAGTGGGCGATATTCCGGTGGTCGCGGCGGGCGGCATAGCCGATGGGCGCGGTCTGGCGGCATCGCTGATGCTGGGCGCGGCGGGCGTGATGTGCGGCTCTGCTTTTTACACCTGTGACGAGGCCTTAAGCCACGACCATGCCAAACAAGCCGCCTTGGCAGGCAGCGGCGATCACACCAGCTTTGGCCGCACCTTCGACGTGGTGCGCGGCTTGGCATGGCCGGATGATTGGAAAATCCGCACCCTGCGCAATGATTTTACCAAGGCTTGGGATGGCCACGAAAAGGAACTGGCCGCAAAGCTCCCTAGCATATCCCCCACCTTCACCGCCGCCGTCCAGCAAGGCGACATGTCCACGGCGCCCACCATTGTGGGGGAAGCGGCGGATTTATTGCGTGAACAACGCTCCGCCGCCGATCTGGTCGCGCATATCGTCGCGCAAGCCGAAGCGCAGCTAAACACGCCGCACGTTCATCGATCATAAGCTGGAGCTACCATGCTCGCCGCCGTGCTTAGCATCTGACGGCCCCAGTTCCGCCGTTCAACAGCATGATAAGGAGGGATTTTATCCCAGACATTGGGTTGCCGCCCCTGCGATGGCTTGCTAGCCCTATGTTATATTTCACAACATAGGGCTGATTGATGTCATTTTTCCGCACAATATTTGGCTATTTCAATCCCCGCTATTTGCTGCGCAGCTATGTCATCAGCGCGATTTTTTTCGCCATGATCATCTTGGTGATGTCGAACAGCAACAAAGATTTGGGAACAGGCTTCTGGCTGTTTATGACCCTCAATGCCCTGCTCTTTCCCTTTGCCAAATATCTGTGGGACGAAGGGCGCAGCTTCCTGTTGGGGGATAATATTTTCATTCTGCCAGCCCTGTTCATGCTGCTGGTCAAATATTTCATCAACGCCATTTTATGGTCGATGGCCATTTTGCTGGCCCCCATTTCCATCTTGTGGATTTGGACGCGCACCCGCCGCACCTAAGCGCTAGCCGCGCCGCCCCTTGCTGCACGATGTTGGATTGAAGAATATCCTCCACCGCCCTAGAGGATGGGCCATCACCTCACGCCAAGGAAAGCTGCCTCCATGACCCCCACCGCCAAAATCTTGCTGCTCGGTTCCGGTGAATTGGGCCGTGAATTTGTGATTTCGGCGAAACGCTTGGGCTGTCAGCTGATCGCGTGCGACAGCTATGCTGGCGCTCCCGCCATGCAGGTGGCCGATGGTTTTGAAGTTTTCTCGATGCTGGATGGTGATGCGCTGAAAGCCGCCATCATCAAGCATCAGCCCGACCATATCGTCCCCGAGGTTGAGGCTATCCGCACCGAAATTTTGGCCGAAGTGGAAGCGGACGGTTATCATGTCGTCCCCTCCGCCCGCGCCGCACAGCTTACCATGAACCGGGACGCGATCCGCGATGTGGCGGCGAGCGAGTTGGGCCTCACCACCTCGACTTTCGAATATGCGGAGAGCCGCGAAGAATTGGCCGCCGCCGCCGCGCGGATTGGCTTCCCCTTGGTCGTAAAACCCGTCATGTCATCATCTGGCAAAGGCCAAAGCACCGTCAAGGATGCGGACGGCGTGGACGCCGCATGGGATTATGCTGCCGCTGGTATGCGCGGGGACCGTCTGCGCGTGATTGCCGAAGCCTTTATTGATTTCGACTATGAAATCACGCTGCTGACCGTGCGCCACAAAGATGGCATCAGCTTTTGCCCGCCCATCGGCCACCGCCAAGAACGCGGCGATTACCGCGAAAGCTGGCAGCCAACCGCTATGTCCGATGCGGCCATTGCATCAGCGCAAGATATGGCCGCCAAGGTTGTGGATAATTTGGGCGGCCACGGCCTGTTCGGTGTCGAATTTTTCGTGAAGGGCGATCAGGTGATCTTCTCCGAACTCAGCCCGCGCCCGCATGACACCGGCATGGTAACGCTGATCTCGCAAAGCCTGTCGGAATTTGACCTGCACGCCCGCGCCATTTTGGGCCTGCCCGTCCCCCCGACCATCGCGGTGCCTTATGCCAGCGCTTCGTCCGTGCTGCTGGCCGACCGCGACGCCGAGGATTTCACCATCACGGGCCTTGCCGATGCCCTCACCCCGCCGAACGGCGAAACCTATGTCGATGCCCGCATTTTCGGCAAGCCCGTCACCCGCCCCTATCGCCGCATGGGCGTCACGCTGGCCCGCGTCGAAAAAGGCACCACCGATGATGCGCGGCGCATCGCCAATGCGGCGGCGGCAAAACTTGGGCTAGCCTATCGCTAGGGCGCGCGGCCCCTGCTACAGCAGGACCCATGTCCACCAAGAATCATCTCTATCTGGTCGATGGGTCCAGCTATATTTTCCGCGCCTATCACCGCCTGCCGCCGCTCACCAACCCCGAAGGCGTGCCGGTTGGCGCGGTTTATGGTTATACCACCATGTTGTGGAAACTGGCGAAAGACCTGAATGACGCCGAAGAACCGACCCATTTGGCGGTGATTTTGGACCATAGCGGCAAAAGCTTCCGCAACGATATTTACCCCGAATATAAAGCCAATCGTCCCGAAGCACCGGAAGATTTAAAGCCGCAATTCCCGCTGATCCGCGATGCCACCCGCGCCTTCTCGCTGCCGTGCATCGAACTCGAAGGCTATGAAGCCGACGATCTGATCGCCGCTTATACCGAAGCCGCCGTGGCCGCTGGCTGGGATGTCACCATCGTATCGTCCGATAAGGATTTGATGCAGCTTATCCGCGAACCTGCAACTGGCCCCCGCGTCGATATGCTGGATACGATGAAAAATCTGCATCTGGGCGTGGACGCCGTAATGGAGAAATTCGGCGTCACCCCCGATTTGGTCGGCGATGTGCTGGCCCTGATGGGCGACAGCGTCGATAACGTCCCCGGTGTGCGCGGCGTTGGTCCCAAAACTGCGACCAAGCTGATCGTCGAATATGGCGATTTGGACGGCGTTCTGGCGGGCGCAGAGACGATGAAAAAGTCGAAGCTGCGCGAAAATCTGATCGAACATGCCGACATGGCGCGCTTGTCGCGGGTGTTGGTCGATCTGAAACGCGACACGCCCATGCCGCAGCCGCTCGCAGAATTGACGCTGGGCGATATTCCGCCCGATCCTTTGCGCGCCTTCCTTGACCATCATGGGTTTCGCTCGCTGGCGGCCAAGGTCAGTAATGGCACCGCGCCCAATGGTCCCAAGCTGCCGACCCGCGCCGACAGCGCCGCTGCTGCTGCGGCTGCGGCCAGCCGCGCATCGGCAACGCCAGCGTCCGCTACCCCCAGCCTGCCCGCCATGCCGCCGATTGACCGCAGCCAATATGAATGCGTCACCACCATCGACGCGCTTCAGCGTTGGATTGCCGAGGCCAAGGACGCGCATGTGGTGGCGGTCGACACCGAAACCGCCACATTGGACAGTGTCACCGGCGAATTGGTCGGTTTCAGCATGGCCACCGATGTCGGCAAGGCATGCTATGTGCCGCTGGCCCATGGCGGCACGGATATGTTTGCCGAGCGCCCCGTCCAAATCGACAAAGCCGCCGCGCTGGCCGCCTTTGGGGAATTATTGGCGGACGACAGCGTGCTGAAAATCGGTCATAATCTGAAATATGATAGGAGCGTGCTGGCCCAGCATGGCCTGACCATCACCCCTTATGACGATACGCTGGTCATGAGCTTTGCGCTGGACGCGGGCAAACATGGGCATGGCATGGACGAGCTGGCGAAACAGCATCTCGATCATATCTGCCTGTCGTTCAAAGATGTGTGCGGCACGGGCAAATCGCAGATTAGCTTTGCCGAAGTGCCGCTGGAACGCGCCACCGAATATGCCGCCGAAGATGCCGACGTCACGCTGCGCCTGTGGAAACTCGCCAAGCTGCGCCTGCCGTTGGAAGGCGGCACGCGCATCTATGAAATGGTCGACCGTCCCTTGGTCGCCACGCTCGAGGCCATGGAACGCACCGGCATTTTGGTGAACCGCGACTATCTGGCGCTCTTATCGGGTGAATTTGCCACCGAAATGGCGCGGATTGAGGGCGAGATTCACGAACTTGCCGGACAGCCCTTCTCCATCGCCAGCCCCAAGCAATTGGGCGAAATTTTGTTCGACAAATTGGGCTATAAGGGTGGCCGCAAGGGCAAGTCGGGCACATGGTCGACCGACCAAAGCGAGCTAGAGCGTTTGGAACGCGAAGGCATTCCCATTGCACGCAAAATTTTGGAATGGCGGCAACTCGCCAAGCTGAAATCCACTTACACCGATGCGCTGCAAGAACAAATCAACCGCAAAACGGGCCGTGTTCACACCAGCTATAGCCTGTCTGGCGCGCAGACGGGGCGTTTGTCGTCCACTGACCCCAATCTGCAAAATATCCCCATCCGCACCGAAACGGGCCGTCAAATCCGCGATGCCTTTATCGCGCCGGAAGGCCGCGTGCTGATCGCCGCCGACTATAGCCAAATCGAACTGCGCCTCGCCGCCCATATGGCCGATGTGCCGGAACTGAAACAGGCCTTTGCCGATGGCGAGGATATTCACTCGGCCACCGCCAAGGAATTGTTCGGCGAAGTCACCCGCGACACCCGCGCCAAGGCCAAGACGGTGAATTTCTCCATCCTCTATGGCATTTCGCGTTGGGGCCTTGCGGGCCGTTTGGAAGTATCGGCGGACGAGGCTCAGGCCCTGATCAGCCGCTATTTCGAACGCTTCCCCGGCATCAATAATTATATCCGCGACACATTGGAAAGCGTGCGCGAAAAGGGCTATAGCGAAACCCTCTTTGGCCGCAAAACTTGGTTCCCACGCATCAGCGCCTCCAATGCCGCCGAACGCCAAGGGGCCGAACGCGCCGCGATCAACGCGCCGATCCAAGGCACCAGCGCAGACCTGATCAAACGCGCCATGAACCGTATGCCGGCGGCCTTGGCCGAAGCGGGGTTGGCGGACGTCAAAATGCTGCTGCAAGTGCATGACGAATTGGTATTCGAAGCCAGCGACGCCGATGCCGAAGCCGCCAGCGCGGTTATTCGCGCGGTGATGGAACAGGCGGCCCAGCCTCTGCTGCAGCTTTCCGTACCGCTGGATGTCGAAATTGGCGTTGGGAAAAGCTGGGGCGAAGCGCATTGATGCTGACGCTGGCATGGATATGGGCGGCAGCAGCAGCGGCGCAATGGCCGCAGGATGCTGCTGCGCCCGATCCCGCGCCGCCTGTGGCGGTGAATGGACCAGAGCTTCCGTCCTTGCCGGACTTACCCCAAGCGCCGTCCCCCGTCGCAGACAGCGATGTGCGCGAATTCATTGCCGTTGCCGCGCGCAAACAAGTGGGCAAGCCCGCTTATGGCGGCATTGGCCCTGTGGATAAGCTGATGGTGATCGCCCGTGGGCGCGGCGATTTCCCCGAAGTCATGGGCAGCGCTGGCGTCCCCGAACGGCAGCAATTGATGCCCCCGCCGGACGGCAGCGTTGCCATGGTGCGCTTTCGCCAAAGCCGCGACGCAGTGCGCCCCGGTCCGGCAGCCCAAGATATGGATTATGTCGCCGCCCATAAAATTCCCCTATTTGTGATTGGCGAATGGAACCGCAGCGCGCCGATGTGGGAAGTGGCGTGGACTGGTCAGCATGTCCAATATCGCAGCATTGGCGATGTCGGCGAAATTGGGCCGTGGCACGACTGAGCCTGACAGCGCCGCATCAGGACGGATGGCGGCATAAGCGGCCGAATGCCCGCTGATCGCCAAAGCTGCTGGCGACCGGACAAACACATCCTATCGAAATCCGCATGACAATATTATGACGAAGCTATAACGCCATAATTATGGGCCATAAGGCCATAGTAAAGCCAAGAAGGATGTGCGTCACCATGGTCGATATGCCAAACCAACCGGTTACGCCGCCACAGCGGATACAACAAAATTTACTGGCCCGCAAAGAACGGCAATTGTTAAATTATTTGTGCGCCCACATGCCAGCTTGGGTCACGCCGGACAAATTAACCAGCCTCGGCTTCTTTGGTGCCGCCATGGTCGCAGCGGGATATATCCTCAGTTGGCAGGCCCCGCATTGGCTGGCGATCAGCGTGCTGGGCTATTTCGTCAATTGGTTTGGCGATTCTTTGGATGGCAGCTTGGCGCGCTGGCGGCACATTGAACGGCCTGCTTATGGCTATTTTCTGGACCATAGTGTCGACGGGCTGGCGATTTTCTTGATGGTCGGCGGCTTGGGCCTCACGCCTTATATGCGCTTTGACGTCGCGCTCATTTGCGTTGTTTGTTATTTGTTGCTGGCCATTCACACATTTTTGGCCGCCAAGGTTTTGGGTGAATTTCGCCTATCTTATATGGCGGGCGGCCCGACCGAACTGCGCATCATGCTGATTATCATGACCATATTGATGCCCATCGTCGGTGGCCGCGATATTGGCAGCAGCAATATGTCGGGCTTCGACATTTTTGCCTTGGGCGTTGCGGCCATTTTATTGGCGCTCTTTTTGCTCCAAAGCTTTGCCACCGCGCGTATGCTGCGCTCGCGCGGCGGCTAGCTTGTCCAAGGTCAGGACCCGAGATTAGGTCGCCGCCACGGGGCGCGCACGGGCTTGCTGGTAACTGCCCAGCAACGCCACCGACTTGGTCTGGAAATCCAATTCTTCCAACGCACGGTCCACCGCCGGATCGCCTGGGGCCCCGACAATATCCGCGAAAAATTTGGTCGCGGCAAAACTGCCGCCCATCTGGTAACTTTCCAGCTTGGTCATATTGACGCCATTGGTCGCAAAGCCGCCCAAGGCCTTGTAGAGGGCCGCTGGAATATTTTTCACCTCGAACACCAAGGTGGTCATCAACGGATCTTCTCTGGGAAGCTCAGCCAAGGGTTCGCGCGCCAGCACCACAAAGCGGGTCATATTATGGTCGGCATCTTCAATGCCCGATTGGTGCAGCGTCAGACCATAAAGATCGGCGGCATGGGGCGGCGCAATGGCGGCAAGGCCCACTTCATCGCTGTCCGCCACCCATGCTGCGGCCCCAGCCGTATCGCTGTGCGCCACCGGCGCGATGCCATTGGCGCGCAACCATTTGCGGCATTGCCCCAAGGCTTGCTCATGGCTCATCGCGCGGGTGATGGGACCCAAATCGCGGCTCATCAAACCATGGCGAATCCGCAAAAAATGTTCGCCAACAATCGACAGACCAGATTCGGGCAGCAAAAAGTGAATATCGGCCACACGGCCATGCAGGCTGTTTTCAATGGGAATAATGGCCCGTGCCACGCTGCCGTCCCGCACAGATTCTATGGCGTCTTCAAAGCTATAGCATGGCAAAGGCAAGGCATTGGGGTCAAATTCCCGTGCCGCCAAGTCGCTGTTCGCGCCCGGTGCGCCTTGAAACGCCAAGCCGCGTTCCGGCTGTGCCAAAGCGACACTGCGCATTTTTTCCACCAAAACTTCTGCGGATGCTGAATAACTACCCATTTCAACCCTCTCACGCACAGAATACGCGCGTCTATGCGGCTCTAGCAATCGAAGCTAACAATGCAAGAAGGACTGAATATCCGGTCCATAATGCAAAAGCCGCCAAGCAAGATGCTGCTTCCCCTTGCGCCTTCCCATGTCGCTCAGTAAGGGAACGACAAATGTTTCGGGAGCGTCCACTAAAGGACGAAAAATAACGGGGCTGCAAAGCATGGACAATCGCTTCAATACTATCGCTGGCTGGGGCTTGTTTGCGGCCACTTGCGCATTGGGACTTTCCATTGGTTCGGGCATGATTTTTTCCAGCCACGCCCCAGAAACACCAGGCTATCCTATTGAAGATGCTGAGGCAGGCGCGGCTGGCGAGTCCGCTGTGCCACTGGCCAATCTGCTCGCTGCCGCCGATCCGGCCAAGGGTGAAACCGTCTTTGCAAAGTGCACGGCGTGCCACACGATCAACCAAGGCGGGGCCAATGGAATCGGTCCCAACCTGTGGGCAGCTTTGGGCAAAACACACGGCCATGTTGCCGGCTTTGCTTATTCGGATGCCTTGAAATCGGTTCCGGGCAACTGGACGTTTGAGGCCATGGACGCTTGGCTGGCTAGCCCACGCAAATATGCCAATGGCACGAAAATGTCGTTCGCAGGCCTTAGCAACCCAGAAGATCGTGCGGCTGTGATTGTTTATATGAACAATCAGGGCTCCAACCTGCCGCTTCCTGCCCCCGTAGCTGCTGATGCTGCGGAAGCGCCTGCTGCCGATGCCCCTGCGGCAGACGCTGCGGACGCAGCAGCGCCTGCTGCTGATACTGTTGCGGCCCATTAAGATGAAAAGGCACACTCCCGCTTTTGTTGCGGCGGGATTGATGCTGGCGGGGTGCAATTCGCCGGACACGGCGTCCCAAGCCCCCGCCGCCCAACCAGCTGCAACAACCACCCAAACAGCCGCTTCCACGCCCACCCCAACGGTGGAGCCCAGCGCCGAAATCGGCAAAATGATTTTCCGTCGCTGCACCTCCTGCCACACCATCGAGGCTGGCGGCAGCAATGGCATCGGTCCCAATTTGCACGGCGTTGTAGGCCGTCCGGTCGCCAGTGTTGCGGGCTTTTCTTACAGCAACGCGATGCGCGCCAAAGGCGGCATTTGGGACGAAGCGACGCTGGAACATTATTTGGAACAGCCGATGAAGGCGATTCCCGGAACCCGCATGGCCTTTGCTGGTATTATTGATGCGGCGGATCGCAAGTCCATCTATCTCTATCTAAAATCCGCAGGCGAATAAGCCCGCACCCATCGCATGGGGTCATGCTGGCCCATCATGGTGGATGAAAAAAGGGGGCGCGAACATCGGTTCCCGCCCCCCTTTTTATATGACTGCCAGCGCCCTTTATTCGGGGTGCTGATCATAGAATTTTTCGAAAATGTCCCACGCCTCTTCGGCGGTCTCAACAAATTGAAACAGATTAAGGTCGGGCGCGCTGATGACGCCTTCATCCACCAAGGCTTCGAAATTCACAACGCGGTTCCAAAATTCCTTGCCGAACAAGACAATCGGTATCGGCTTCACCTTGCCTGTTTGGATCAAGGTCAACAATTCGAACATTTCGTCGAACGTGCCAAAGCCACCGGGGAACACCGCCACCGCGCGGGCGCGCAGCAAGAAGTGCATTTTGCGCAGCGCGAAATAGTGGAATTGGAAGCTCAGCTCCGGCGTCACATAGCGGTTGGGCGCTTGTTCATGCGGCAACACAATGTTCAGGCCGATGGATTCGCAGCCTTTGTCCGCCGCCCCGCGATTGGCGGCTTCCATGATCGACGGACCGCCGCCCGAACAGACGACGAAATGCCGCTGGCCTTTATCGTCGGTGGGGTAACAGCTGGCCATATGCGCCAATTTGCGCGCTTCATCATAATAGCGCGCCTTGGCCTTCAAACTGCGGGCGATATTGCGCGAGCGTTCATCACCAGCGGCAGCTTCCAACGCGTCAGCATCCTGCGGTTCGGGGATACGGGCCGATCCATAAATCACCATGGTCGACGCAATTTTCGCTTCGTCCAACAGCAATTCCGGCTTCAACAATTCCAACTGGAAACGCACGGGACGCAAATCGTCGCGCAGCAGAAATTCTTTATCCTGAAAGGCTAGTTTATAAGCCTCACTGGACGTCTGCGGCGTCGAACTGGCTTGCTTTGCAAATTGCGCGTCTTCCTTGGCTTTGTGGAAACGCGTGCGATGTTTCGTCTTTTCTTTCGTCATTGGATAATAGCTAGTCCGCCCCTGCCAATTTGCAAGGTCAGCATAGCTATCCCACCATCATTTCAGCGCCAAAAATGGATGGGCGCGGGCCAATTACTATCACCGCGCCGCACAGATCAACGGCAAAAACCATTGCCGTTCATTTCAAAATGAAAATGGTCATGATGGGCGCGGTTATAATCCGGCCCCAACACCGTGCCAAAGCGGCGACAGGCGGATTTGTGCAAAGCGCGCAAAAAGGCCTGTGCATCGCGATCCCCCTGCCAGTCCTTGGTCAGGCTGATCCGCCGACCATCACTCAAGACAAAGGCCGACACATCCACCGCATTGGCGGACGCATGTTGCGACAAGCGGCCGCTGGATGCGCCATTGATATTGCGGCAGGCATAGGTGCCCATGGTTTCAATCTTGACCACTTCCGCCCCGAAAAACTGCCGCGCGGCGGGCCGCACCGCATATTGCGCCCATGCTGAAAAACTGCGGGCCAATGGACATGTCATCGCCCCCAAATTGGTCACCGGCACGCCAATGTCCATCAGCTTGACCGAATCAATGGCCGAGCAGCCACCACCAAAATATTGATTATCCAGCGCATCATAACGCACCGACGCGCGCTGTAATGATACCAAACATTCCCGCGAATCTTGGCTACTAAAGGCCGGAACCGCGCCGCGCGGCGGCGGGGCCTTTTGGGTGGGGGATGGCCGGTCTGGCTTGTGATTCCGTTTGGCATCGGGCTGGCCGAAACAAGCCGATAATAGCAGTGCGGACAGGCCCATTACGCCGATCTGCACGGTGAATTTCAGGCGCTTATACATCGTTCTGAATATCACTTTCTTTCAAAACCATAGCAGCACCCTATCCCACCCGTCTGAAAATTTCACGCACCCGTTGCATTTTATTTGACAGTTGCGCCCACTGCTCTAAACGCAGCGACGGGCCACGCGGTCCCAACGCCGCGCGAGCTCTCTGTAAGGAGAGTCTTAAATGACTAATACTATAGTAAAACCGCAGAACACCCCTGCGCGTCCGTTTTTCTCTTCCGGTCCTTGCGCGAAAGCGCCGACTTGGGCACCCGAAAAATTAGCAACAGAATCGCTTGGCCGCTCGCACCGCGCCAAGATCGGCAAGAATCGCCTCGCTTATTGCATCGATTTGATGCGCGAGCTGCTGAATCTGCCAGAAACCCATCGTATTGGCATCGTTCCCGGTTCGGATACCGGTGCCTTCGAAATGGCCATGTGGACCATGCTGGGCGCTCGTCCGGTTACGGCTTTGGCTTGGGAAAGCTTCGGTGATGGTTGGGTCACCGATGCGGCCAAGCAATTGAAGCTGGACCCGACGGTGATCCGCGCAGACTATGGCCAATTGCCTGATCTGACCCAAGTGGACTGGTCGAATGACGTGTTGTTCACATGGAATGGCACGACCAGCGGCGTTCGCGTACCGAACGGCGACTGGATTCCAGACGACCGCGAAGGCCTGTCTTTCGCTGACTCGACCAGTGCTGTCTTCGCTTATGACATGCCTTGGGACAAGATCGACGTTGCCACCTTCTCTTGGCAAAAGGTGCTGGGCGGCGAAGGCGGCCATGGCGTGCTGATCCTCGGCCCACGTGCTGTCGAACGCCTCGAAAGCTATACCCCCGCATGGCCTTTGCCGAAGGTTTTCCGCCTGACCAAGGGCGGCAAGCTAGTCGAAGGCGTGTTCAAGGGCGAAACCATCAACACCCCGTCGATGCTGGCTGTCGAAGACGCCATCTTCAGCTTGGAATGGGCCAAGTCGGTTGGCGGCGCAGAAGGCCTGAAGGCCCGCAGCGATGCCAATGCCGCAGCCCTCAACAAGATCGTCGAAGAACGCGATTGGCTCAGCCACCTCGCCGCCGACGAAGCCAGCCGCTCGACCACCTCGGTCTGCCTGTCGGTTGCCGGTGCAGACGCGGACTTCATCAAAAAGTTTGCGGCCCTGCTGGAAGCCGAAGGCGCAGCTTATGACATCGCTGGTTATCGCGATGCCCCGGCTGGCCTGCGCATCTGGTGCGGCGCGACCGTGGACACGGCCGATATCGAAGCGCTCGGCCCATGGCTTGATTGGGCTTACGCCTCGCTCAACGCCTGATTTTTCTGCTCCGGCCCTCACCAAGGCCGGAGCCACATTTTCCCAGTTTCTGACCCGATCTGCGCCCCTGTGCCAGATGAAGGAGTGCATAAAATGACTGCACCTAAAGTCCTTATCAGCGATAAGATGGACCCCAAGGCCGCCGAAATCTTCCGTGAGCGCGGCATTGATGTGGACGTCATCACCGGCAAGACCAAAGACGAATTGATCGCCATGATCGGCGATTATGATGGGCTCGCCATCCGTTCGTCCACCAAAGTAACCGCCGACGTATTGGCTGCTGCGACGAACCTGAAGGTTGTTGGCCGCGCTGGTATCGGCGTCGATAACGTCGACATTCCCGAAGCGTCCAAAAAGGGCGTGATCGTGATGAACACGCCGTTCGGCAACAGCATCACCACGGCTGAACATGCGATTGCGATGATGTTCGCCCTCGCCCGCCAAATCCCCGAAGCGGATGTTTCGACGCAAGCTGGCAAGTGGGAAAAGAATAAGTTCATGGGTGTCGAACTGACGTCCAAGACTTTGGGCCTGATCGGTTGCGGCAATATCGGCAGCATCGTGGCAGAACGCGCGCTTGGCCTGCGTATGAAGGTTGTCGCTTTCGACCCGTTCCTGACGCCAGAGCGCGCCATTGAACTGGGCGTGGAAAAGGCGGATCTAGAAACCTTGTTGGCCAAGGCAGATTTCATCACCCTGCACACCCCGCTGACCGACCAAACCCGTAACATCTTGAGCAAGGAAAATCTCGCCAAGGCGAAGAAGGGCGTTCGCATCATCAACTGCGCACGTGGCGGTTTGATCGACGAAGCCGCGCTGAAGGAAGCGTTGGATTCGGGCCATGTTGCTGGTGCCGCTCTGGACGTATTTGCCCAAGAACCCCCTGCGGCGGATCACCCGCTGTTCGGCACCCCCAACTTCATCTGCACGCCGCACCTTGGTGCGTCGACCGACGAAGCACAGGTCAATGTAGCCATTCAGGTTGCAGAACAATTGTCGGATTATTTGCTGACCGGCGGCATCACCAACGCGCTGAACGTGCCCAGCCTGTCGGCAGAAGAAGCACCAAAGCTGCGTCCATATATGAGCCTTGCCGAAAAGCTGGGCAGCCTGATCGGCCAATTGGCGCATGACAACCTCACCACCATTTCGATCGAAGTCGAAGGTGCGGCGGCTGAACTGAACATCAAGCCTATCACCGCTGCGGTGCTGACCGGCCTGATGCGCCGTTATTCCGACGCCGTGAACATGGTCAACGCGCCGCATCTGGCCCGCGAACGCGGTCTGGATATCCGCGAAGTGCGCCACGACCGCGAAGGCGATTACCAAACCCTCGTCCGCGTGACGGTGGCGACCGAACAAGGCGATCGTTCGGTGGCTGGCACGCTGTTCGGCAACAATGAACCACGTCTTGTCGAAATGTTCGGCATCAAGGTCGAAGCCGATTTGGACGGCAACATGCTGTATATCGTCAACGAAGACGCACCGGGCTTTATTGGCCGCAT
The DNA here is from genome assembly GCA_964542975.1 of uncultured Sphingopyxis sp. Taxonomy (GTDB): domain Bacteria; phylum Pseudomonadota; class Alphaproteobacteria; order Sphingomonadales; family Sphingomonadaceae; genus Sphingopyxis. The sequence continues at coordinate 7,963 of CAZIVW010000010.1, read as the reverse complement.
CGGTTCGGCTTTGGGCGACGCGGGCCTGAACATCGGCACCTTCCACCTTGGCCGCCGCGCGGCGGGCGGCGAAGCGGTGCTGCTGCTGTCCATCGACTCGGCTTTGCCCGAACCGATGCTGTGGCAGATCTGCCAGCTTCCTGGCGTAAAAGCCGTGAAGGGCCTGAAATTCTAAGGCTCTTTTAAACCAAGATATCCGGCTGCACGCTGGGGTTTTGATCGCACAGGCTCTCCCGTCACGCGATTACCCACTGTGCAGCCGTGATCCTTTTTACTTAGCTGGTTGAACAGCGCTTCCCAGCCGCCTAAGGCAATTGCCATGACTAAGGCTCCAGCATTATTGCCCCAAGGTCTGCGCGACCGTCTTCCGGCGCAGGCAGAAGCATCATCCCGCGTCACCCGCGCGCTTGTGGATGCTATGCGTTCCCATGGATATAATCGCGTATCGCCGCCGCTGGCCGAATTTCGCGAAACCTTAAGCGGCAATGACGACCGCGCCGCGCGCGATTTGCTGCGTTTCACCGACCCTGTGTCCCAGCGCACCTTGGCGCTGCGCCCCGACATCACCCGCCAAGTGGGCCGTATCGCCAAATCTTTGCTGGCCGAGGCTCCCCGTCCTTTGCGCCTGTGCTATGCCGGCCAAGTGGTGAAGCTGAAGGCCAGCCAATTGCGCCCCGCCCGCGAAATGCTGCAAGTCGGCGCAGAGCTGATCGGCGTGGATAGCGTCGCCGCCGCCCGCGAAGTGGTGATGGTCGCGATCAATGCGTTGGAAGCGGCGGGCATTGGTCCCGTCACCATCGACTTCACTTTGCCCGACGCCATTGATTTGCTGGCCAATGGACCGCTACCCGTGGCCGCCGATTTGGATGCGCTGCACGAAGAATTGGATGCCAAGGATGCGGGCGGTCTCGTTCGTTTGGGCGCAGAAGCCTATCTGCCGCTACTCAACGCCACCGGCCCCTTTGATGAAGCGATGGCCAAGCTGCGCGCATTTGACACCAGCTGCACTTTGGCGGATCGCCTGTCGGCCTTGGAAGAAATTGCTGCGCCCATTCGTGGCCGCGCCACCCTCACCTTGGACCCCACCGAACGCCACGGCTTTGTCTATCATAGCTGGTTTGGCTTCTCGATCTTCGTGCCGGGCTTTGGCGATGCGGTGGGACGCGGCGGCAGCTATTTCATCCCGCTGGGCGAAAGCAATGAAGAACCCGCCATCGGTTTCAGCCTCTATCCCGATCCGCTGATCGACGAAGGATTGGGCGTCGAATCCGACCATGACCGCCGCTTATTCCTGCCGCTGGGCCATGACGAAGATATCGCGGCTGGTTTGCGCGCCGATGGCTGGCGCACCGTGGCGGCTTTGTCCGCTGACGATGATGGCGCGGACTTGGGCTGTGGTTTTCGCCTCAGCAGCGAAGGCCCCGTTCCGATCTAAATTTCATCAAGGCGCTGCGGATATAGCAGCGCCTTTTTCCATCCGCCTTACCGGCCATGGCCGCGTAAGAAACTTGCAATGCTCTCCCGCGTTTCCGCATATAATGGTTAAAAACGGCCCTTTTACTTGCCTCTTTTGTTAAATAGGCTAAGGCCGCGCGGGGCAGATATTGAGCCCAATCAGCAGGACAGCATCATGGCAAATGTTACCGTCATCGGGTCGCAGTGGGGCGACGAAGGCAAAGGCAAAATCGTAGATTGGCTGGCAAGCCGCGCGGACGCAGTTGTGCGTTTTCAAGGCGGACATAATGCAGGCCATACCTTGGTTGTTGGCGAACAAGTGTATAAATTGTCGCTGTTGCCATCGGGCATCGTCACCGGCACCTTGTCGATCATCGGCAATGGCGTGGTGCTGGACCCATGGGCTTTGCGCGCTGAAATGGAAAAGCTGCGCGGCCAAGGCGTGGAAATCAACGCAGAAAATTTCGCGATTGCGGACAATTGCCCATTGATCCTGCCTTTCCACCGCGATTTGGACGCCTTGCGCGAACAGGCCGCTGGCGCGGGCAAAATCGGCACCACGGGCCGCGGCATTGGCCCAGCTTATGAAGATAAGGTTGGCCGCCGTGCGATTCGCGTGTGCGATTTGGCCCATCTTGATCTGCTCGATCCGCAAATCGACCGTCTGACCGCTCATCATGACGCCCTGCGCGCCGGTTTCGGCCAGCCGCCAATTGACCGGGATCGCCTGAAGGCTGATCTGGCCGAAATCGCTGATTTCGTTCTGGAATATGCCCAGCCCGTGTGGAAGCGCCTGAACCAAGTGCGCAAAGCTGGTGCCCGTATTTTGTTCGAAGGCGCGCAAGGCGTGCTGCTCGACGTCGATCATGGCACCTATCCCTTTGTGACCAGCAGCAACACCGTCAGCGGCACGGCTGCCAGCGGTTCGGGCCTTGGCCCATCGGCGGTTGGCTTTGTGCTGGGTATCACCAAAGCCTATACCACCCGCGTCGGCAGCGGTCCCTTCCCGACCGAATTGGACGATGACATCGGCCAACGTTTGGGCGAGCGCGGCCATGAATTTGGCACCGTAACGGGCCGTAAGCGCCGCTGCGGCTGGTTCGACGCTGTTTTGGTGCGCCAAAGCTGCGCCGTATCGGGCGTCACGGGCATTGCGCTGACCAAGCTGGACGTGCTGGATGGTTTCGACAAAATCCGCATCTGCACGGGCTATCGCCTGCGCGGCAAGGTGTTGGATTTTTACCCCAGCCACGCCGCCGACCAAGCAGCGGTTGAGCCGATTTACGAAGAAATTGACGGCTGGCAAGAAACCACCGCTGGCGCCCGCAGCTATGCGGACCTGCCCGCCCAAGCGATTAAATATATCCAGCGCGTGCAGGAATTGATCGAAACGCCGATTGCCTTGGTGTCGACCAGCCCCGAACGCGAAGACACGATTTTGATCCGCGACCCGTTCACGGACTAATCCCTTTCGGGACCAAACCCAGAATAACAAAAAAGGCGGGGCGACAAACCCCGCCTTTTTTCATGACGGCATCCCGTTAATTTTTTACGGCCTCTGCGACCATTGCGATGGCACGGACAAATCCGGCGGGGTCATCTTCTTGGATGAAATGCCCCCCATTCAGGGCGTGGTGCGGCATCGCTTGGGTGCCGGGAACACGGCCGATAAAGGCCCTCTCGCCGCCGCGCGTAATCGGGTCCCCGTCCGAAAAGCAGCATAAAAAGGGCTTGTCATATCGTTCCAGCACCCGCCACGCCGCTTGCTGATCTGTTACCGCAACATTGGGTCCCAAAGGCACCAGCGCGGGATAAGCGCGCGGCCCGACCTTGGACGCACGGGTGGGAAATGGCGCGTCATAGGCCGCAATTTCCGCTGAATGGAGCGGGCGTTTGCACCCTTGTTTGACAATGCGGCCAATCGGGAAAATCGGGCTGTAGCGCGCAAAATTGCGCCAAATCGCAAAGGCACGCGGTGCGGCCTGTCCTTCGGGCAAGCCCCCATTTGACAAAGCAACACCGGCAAAACGGTCGGGCATGGCGGCCAACAAGCGTAGACCGATCAACGACCCCCAATCCTGACACACCAAGATGATGCGCCGCAGGTCCAGCGCCTCCACCCACTGCTGCATCCACGCCACTTGCGCGGCATAGCTGTGCGCGTCACGGCCCAAGGGCTTGTCCGACCGGCCAAAGCCGATCAAATCCGGCACGATCACGCGAAAACCAAGGTCCGACACCGGACGAATCATATGGCGGTACAGATATCCCCATGTCGGCTCGCCATGCAGCATCAGCACCACCGCCCCATCAGGCGGGCCTTCACCGACATAATGGACCCGCAATCCGGCGGGAATATTGGTGTAATTGGGCGCAAAATCCCAATCCGGCAGGCCATCAAAAACTGAATCGGGCGTGCGATATATACGCATCTCCCTCTCTCCCCTATGATCTAATCCGTCCCGCCGCCGATCATGACCAGCTTTGCGGGACTGCCAACCCTTTTGTTTCCATCCCATTCGGGGCAGCACAGCGCTATGAGCAGACATATTCTTATCTTTTACGGCAGCTATCGTCAGAATCGCCAAGGCATAAATTTGGCGCAGTGGCTGGTTGATCGCTTTCAAGCCATGGGTGACAGCGCCGAATTGGTGGATGCCAAGCAGGTCAATCTGCCGATGCTGGACCAACGTTTCAGCGATTATAGCGAGGGAACCGCCCCGCCCGCCATGGCCGATCTTGCCCGCAAAATCAGCGCGGCAGATGGGTTTGTCTTTGTTGTTGGCGAATATAATGGCGGCATTCAGCCCGGTTTGAAAAATCTGGTCGATCATTATCTGCCCGAATTTCGGCGTCGTCCGGCGGCCATTGCATCCTATTCCGCTGGTCCCTTTTCCGGTCTGCGCTCGGCACAGGATTGGCGCATCATTTTGGGCGCCTTGGGCATGGTGGTGACATCCAACAGCTTGGGCCTTGCGCGCATCAACCAAGCCTTTGACTCTGCAGGCGCGCCAATGGGCGAAGATGGCGGGCGTTTGGAACGCGGATTTTCCGCATTTGCTGATGATCTGCATTTTTGGGCAGATGCGGCCAAAGGCCAGTCTACGGACCAGTCCAAAGCCTAAACCAGTCAGGCCCAACATCAAAAGCGGCGGAGCATTGCCACAAGGACATGCCCCGCCGTTTATTGTTTATCCGGCCTTCATTTCAGCGGACAAACGCAAGCTGGCGCGCCAGTAAAATAGCGCGGGGATCAACCCCAAAAAGGCCGCGCCATACAAGACATAGCGCACGCTTTCCTGACCAAAGCTGGGCATTAAACTGTCCGACAAGACGCCAAATAAAAATGGCCCCAAGCCCAGACCGATCAAATTTTGCGAAAATAACATGATCGATGCCGCAACGGCCCGCGCTTGTGGGCGGACCAAGCCCTGAACACAGGCGAAAGACGGCCCATAATAGGCCGAGTTCAGCACGGTGGGCAGGATCAGCAAGGCCACCGCAATGCGCCAATCCTCCATATAATAGCCCAAGAATAGGATGGGTGCGGCAATGGCCATGCCTAGTGCCGGCATCGTCAGCATATGACGCTTGTCGCGCGCCCCATAGCGGTCCGCCACTTTGCCGCCCAACCATGTGCCCAGCGCGCCCGCCAGACCCAAGACCACCGCCATCGCCAAGCCAGCCTCGGTCGTCGACAATCCATGACTGCGGATGAAGAAGCTGATCGTCCACAAGGACTTACCATAGCCCAAAAAGGCGGTGACTGACGTCGCGATCAGCAAATAAATATAGGCACGCGACGTGAAAATTTCCCGCGCCGCTTCCTTCACGCTCATGACTTGGACGCTATTGTCCGTGTCTTTCTCGGCTTGGCTGCGGCGCAGGCGCGGTTCCTTCATGCACATCAGCAAGACGACCGCCAGCAACAAACCCGGCAAGCCGACCAGCATCAACGCCGCCCGCCAGCCATAAAGATCATTGACGATACCGCCAATCACCAAGCCCAGCAGCGACCCGATGGGCACGCCCATGCCATAAAAAGCAATGGCCGACGCGCGTTTTTCAGGCTTTACACTGTCGCTAATCAGGCTGTGTGCTGCGGGGGTGCAGCCCGCCTCGCCCACGCCCACGCCAATGCGCGCCAACGCCAATTGCCAGAAATTCTGGGCCAAGCCGCACACCGCCGTCATCGCCGACCAAATGGCCAGCGACAAGGATATCAACCGGACACGATTGGCGTTGGGCCGATCCGCATAGCGCGCGATGGGGATGCCCAATACGGCATAGAAAACGGCAAAAGCTGGGCCAGCCAGCAACCCCAATTGGGTATCGCTTAACGACAAATCCGCCTTTATTGGCTCGGCCAAAATATTGACGATTTGCCGGTCTAGAAAGTTGAAAATATAGACGATCAACAACAACCACAACATGGTGCGGTTTTGCCGAGATATTAACGCACTATCATTCGAATACACGGGTGGTGCCGCGCTGATTGCTTGTGTCATTATGCTCTCCCACCCCGATGGTGGCAGAGACTTGTCCACAGTGTCAACGCTCTCACATGTCACAGTTTTTTGTGACAGACGCGGACGCTAGGGCTTGCAGGGATTTCTTATTTTATTTTTTTCGGCGCGATAATTTCACGCCAGCGCGCGCTGCCGCACAGGTTCAGCGGCGTTTCTGCCGCCGTAACCAGCCCAATTCTTCGGTTTCCAGCAATTCCATCGGAACCTGAATGGCCCGAATGGCCAAGCGCACTTCGTAAAGGAACAGCAATAAGGATAGCAGCAGCAACAGCATGGCCACCGCAAAGGCAGAGGATGTCGCGACCGCCAAATTCAGACCGGTGAATGTCTGCGTGAATAACAAGGCCACACAGACACACACCACAATGCCGCAGCCCACCGCCGCGCCAATGCTGTTATTAATCACCTGCATCCGCCGATCGGCCAGCCCCAATTCGTCGACCACCTTTTTATGGTCATCCCCTTCGGTGCGGGGCCACAAGTCCATCAATACGCGGCTGCGGTCGACGACCCGTGACAAACGGCCCATCAACACGTTCAGCAAACTGCCGGTCGCCACCAGTAAAAATACCGGCGTGACCGACAATTGAATCGTTTGCGCGATGGCGCTGGCGCTCAGCGACAAATCAGGCTCCGTGCGTACCCGTGACGGCAGGCGTATTCACGCCGTGCATCGCCAGAAATTTACGAATATTGCGCGCGGCTTGCCGGATGCGTTGCTCATTCTCGACCATCGCGATGCGGACAAAACCTTCGCCATCTTCACCATATCCGACGCCGGGGGCGACCGCGACCTTGGCGTGCATCAGCAATTGCTTGGAAAATTCCAAGCTGCCCATGTCTTTCAAGGCGGGGGGCAAAGGCGCCCATGCGAACATCGATGCCTTGGGGCTTGGGATGTCCCAACCCGCGCGGGCAAAGCTTTCAACCATCACATCGCGGCGCTTTTGATATAACTCGCGGTTTTTCTCAACGATATCCTGCGGACCATTGAGCGCCGCACAAGCCGCCGCCTGAATGGGCGTATAAGCGCCATAATCCAGATAGGATTTCACGCGGGTCATCGCGGCGATCAACCGCTTGTTGCCCACCGCAAAGCCCATGCGCCAGCCCGCCATGCTATAGGTTTTGGACATGGAGGTGAATTCAATCGCCACATCCTTGGCACCTGGAACCTGCAAAATCGACGGCGTCGGGTTGCCGTCATAATAAAGCTCGGAATAGGCCAGATCGCTGATAACCCAGACCTTATTTTCCTTCGCCCATGCCACCAGCCGTTCATAAAAGGCCAGATCGACAGATTCGGCGGTCGGGTTGGATGGGTAATTGACGACCAAGATCGACGGACGCGGCACGGTGAAGGCCATCGCCTTGTCCAGCGAACGCCAATAATTTTCATCCGGCGTGGTCGGCACGCTGCGGATCGTGGCCCCCGCAATGATAAAACCAAAGGTGTGAATCGGATAGCTGGGGTTCGGGGCCAATACGACATCGCCCGGACCGGTGATCGCGGTCGCCAGACTGGCCAGCCCTTCCTTGGACCCCATGGTCACCACAACCTCGGTTTCTGGGTCCAGTTCCACATTGAAGCGGCGGGCATAATAATTGGCCTGTGCGCGGCGCAAGCCCGGTATCCCCTTAGATTGGCTATAGCCATGGGCGTCGGGTTTTTGCGCAACTTCGACCAGCTTTTCAATCACATGCGCTGGCGGCGGCAAATCGGGATTGCCCATACCCAAATCAATAATGTCTTCGCCCGCGGCTCGCGCGGCCGCTCGCATCGCATTGACTTCGGCGATGACATAAGGCGGCAGACGCTTGATGCGGTAGAATTCATCTTCTGACATGGGAAACTAGTAAAACCCCTTTGCGTTGGGAAATTTCGACATGACCACGGCCAGCACTCGCCAGCCGCGTCGCGGCTTGTTATAAAGAGCGCATCACCGACTGACCAGCAGGAACAAGCATGAACAGCGCGG
>CAZIVW010000009.1:0-105892 GCA_964542975.1 uncultured Sphingopyxis sp. | reverse complement strand
TTCATCCGGAGAACGGCGCGTTGCTGCTGCTCTTCTCACTGGGCGTATATTCGATACTACGGGTGAGGTGATGTCGCCGGCTTTCTCTTATGGCCGCGGCGGGCGGGTCTATCGCTATTATGTCTCGACCTCGCTGCAAAAGGGCAAGAAAGCATCCGATGACGCCATTCTGCGGCGCATATCAGCAAAAGCCATCGAGGACTTTGTTCAGGCAACCCTCGACCGATTGCTGCCAGGACGGGTCGACGCCCTTTTTGAGCTGCGCCGGCTCGAGGTTCGACATGATCGGCTGTTACTGAAGCTACCTTGTGCCACAGCGCGTTTAGCTGCCGTGCGCCTTGCCGAAGGCGAAGTTCTGCTGCCGGACGGGAATGATGTCGGAACTATTGCGATCCCGCTTCATCTGCCGCTGCGCGGCGGCAACGCGCGAATCGCAACTGGTCTACCCGACACTGCCCGGCCCGATCCCGTGCTGATCGCCGCCCTGCGCAAAGCGCATGCCATGCTCGACTGGACCGGAGCCCTTCCGTCCCTCGATGCCGCTCCGGCATCCGCCTATAATCGCCAGATTCTGCGACTTGCTCTGCTTGCTCCCGATATGCAGCGCGATATTCTTGCTGGACGCCAGCCTGCAAAGTTCAATCTCGCATTCTTCATGAGCCGTGACATCCCTCTGGAATGGGACCTCCAGCACCAGCTATTGGGATGGAATATCTCTCCCTGTTAAGGGATCAGCGATTGCCTGTTATGCGTTTCTGCATACCCTGTTCGAAGCGAACAAATTCCCTGTTATTAAAATAACAGGGAATTGCGGATTGCGGCACATTAACTCACAGAGAATGAAGGATAATATTATCCTTCGTCCACCAGACAACTGCCATTATCGCTATTATGGACCCAATTTTTTGTTTATTTCCCTGTTAATTTCACAATAACAGGGAAAACCGCACCGATTACGATCCTGCCGGAGACGGCGCGTTCTATCGTCCCCCCTTCACCGAGAAGACCGGCCCAATCCAACCGCGCTGTTACGGATGTTCTCGCTGTAAGCCCGCGCAAACAGCCAGCTTGCCCATGGGCGCTAACATACAGAGACATATGATGGGGGTGTGTGGCGGAGACGGTGGGATTCGAACCCACGGTACGGTTACCCGTACGACGCTTTAGCAAAGCGTTGGTTTCAGCCACTCACCCACGTCTCCGCATGGTCCGGCAGGTCACCCCGTCGTTGGCTGTGGGGGCGCTATAACCACGGCTTTCAAAGCTTGCAATGGCAAAGATGAACAGATTAGAATTTTCCCGAAGTTTTTCCGGATGAAGGGGTAACATGCCCGAAAAGATTGATTAAGGTCATCTGCTGTTCATGCGCGGATTCGCATGCTTTGCGCATCCATTCGTTTATTCTGGCACCATGCCAGCAACCCTTGGGGAAAATTATGAAATTGGCCCTGCCACGCATAGCCCTCAGCGCGCTTGGCGCTTTTGGCTTAATGCTGTCCCCCGTTTCGGCCCAAATGACATCCATCGATCCCAATTCGGCGATTGACTCGGACCTTGATTATCCAGCCCCTCCCCCACCATCAACCAGCACCCCATCCCCATCCCCATCGCAAAATGATTATGACAGCGATCTTGCGACTGGAAATGATGCTTATGGCCCCGTTGGCAGCGCGCCGCAAACAGGCTCCGCGACGGGCAGCACGACAGGCACCAACGCTACCGACGTCAATGCTGGCAACACCTATAAGCAAGACGATCTGATCGGCGCAGCCGAGGGTGTGTTTGGCAAAGGCGCACAGGGCCTTGCTGGCCTCATCGAAGATATTTTGAAAAAGCAAGGCGAGCCCAATGCCTATATCGTCGGCCGCGAAGCCGGCGGCGCGCTGGGCGTTGGCCTACGCTATGGCTCCGGCACGCTATATCACCGTGTCGAGGGTGAAAAGCCTGCTTATTGGACCGGTCCCTCCATCGGTTTTGACGCCGGCGCCAATGCTGGCAACACCTTTGTCTTGGTTTACAATCTGTTCGACAGCCAAGATCTTTATAAGCGCTTTGCCGCTGGCGAAGGCGCGGCCTATTTAATCGGCGGTTTTAACGTCAGCTATATGCGGCGCGGCGATGTGGTGCTGATTCCGATCCGTGTCGGCGTCGGTGCGCGCCTTGGTGCCAATGTCGGCTATATGAAGTTTCGCCAGAAACAAAGCTGGGTTCCTTTTTAAACCACCCAGCATCCCATAAAAAAACGCGCCATCTTATGATTGGCGCGTTTTTTTATGCCTATAACAAGCCACAGGCTGGCATCACCCAAGCGGCCAGCTATTCCCCGTCAAAAGCGATCAGGCTTTCATAGGGGATAGAGGCGGCATTCAGCCGATCACCGCCGCCCAAATCCGGCAGATCAATCACGAACAAAGCCGCCGCGACCTCCGCGCCCGTTGAGCGCAACAATTGCGCCGCCGCCGTAACCGTGCCGCCCGTGGCCAATAAATCATCCACCAGCACCGTCCGCGCGGCAGCGGGCACCGAACCCACATGCAATTCCAACCGGTCTTGCCCATATTCCAAATCATAGCTGATGCCGACCGTCTCGCCGGGCAATTTCCCGGCCTTGCGGACCAGCGCCAAACCCAGCCCCATTTGCACGGCCATCGCCGCGCCAAATAAAAAGCCCCGCGCCTCGACAGCAACGATGACATCGGGGGAATAAGCGGCGGCGCGCTCACATAATCGGCGGACGGTTTCCGCAAATCCAGCGGCATCACCAATCAGGGTGGTAATGTCGCGAAACTGGATTCCCACGGCGGGGAAATCGGGGATCGTGCGGACCAATGATGCCAGATCCAAGTCGGTCAAAGGAGAAAGGGCGGTCATGCCTTTGCATAACCGCCCTTTCGGTAAATTCAAAATGGCTTAATCAGTGATCAGACGATCAATGTTCCTTATTGGCCCAAATGGTCCGATAAGACATGAACGTCAGCACCGTAAAGCCCAGCAGATAGAGCAGCACGGCCCAACCGACTTGCACGCGCTTCACCAGCTTGGGTTCAGCTGTCCACACCAGAAATGCCGTGACGTCCGATGCCATCTGATCGACTGTCGCCTTAGTGCCATCAGCATAGGTGACTTGGTCATCAAACAAAGGCTGCGCCATCGCCAAGTTCAGGTTCGGGAAATAGGGGTTGAAGTGCAGGCCCGGTCCCGGGTGCAATTCCTTGGGCATGTTGGCAGGCGGGTTTTGATAGCCGCTCAACAAGCTATAGATATAATCCTTACCGCCTGCACGCGCCTTGGTGATCAAGGACAAATCTGGCGGAATGGCGTTGCCATTGGCCGCAGCCGCCGCAACATCATTGGCATAAGGTGCAGGGAAATAATCCGAGCTCAAGCCATCACGGGTCGCCGGTTCACCCGTGTCTGGGTTGATCGACGGAACCTGAAAGCCCTTTGCAAAGCTTTTCACCTGACCTTCGGTATAGCCCAAAGCCTGAATATCACGAAATGCGACCAATTTCAGGCTGTGGCAGGCCGAGCAGACCTCTTTGTAAACCTGCATACCGCGCTGCAATTGGGCAATGTCCCAATGCGGCGCAATACCGTCGCTGGCCAGCGCCAGCTTGCGGGGCTCTTTTACAAAAGCATAAGCGGCATTTGGCTCATTCTTCAGGGGCGTGGTGAGGATTGCCATCACCAGCGCCACAATAAAGCCAAGCCCTACGAGAAAACCGAGCGGACGAACCATGGCTGTTTCAGCTCCTTATCTAGTCCGGCGCTCAGGCCGTCGCCGACGATTTGTCGGCATGTTTTGCAAGAACCGCCTCGGTAATCGAGCCCGGCATCGGCAGAGGGCGTTCAATACGCGAGATGATCGGCAAGATGATCAAGAAATGGGCGAAATAATAAATCGCGCCGATTTGGCTCAGGATCACCCAAGGCTGTTCGGCTGGCATCATGCCGCAAACACCCAGCAAACCGATATCCACCATCAGCACCCAGAAGAACTTCTTGTTCAGCGGACGATAGGTCGACGATTTCACCGGCGAGCTATCCAGCCAAGGCAGGAAGAACAGCAAAGCAATAGCCGCGAACATGGCGATCACGCCCCACAGCTTGGCATCAATCCACAGGAAGTTGAACGTGAACGCGCGCAAAATGGCGTAAAATGGCCAGAAATACCATTCAGGCACGATGTGCGCGGGCGTCGAGAGCGGGTTTGCCGGAATATAGTTATCGGCATGGCCCAGCAGGTTCGGCATGAAGAATGTCAACACAACGAACAGCATCAAGAACACGCCCAAACCAACGCCGTCCTTGGCGGTGTAATAGGGGTGGAATGGAACAGTGTCCTGTTCGTCCTTCACCTCAATACCCGTTGGGTTTGACGAGCCGGGAATATGCAGCGCCCAAATGTGCAGGATAACAACACCCAAGATCACAAATGGCAGCAGATAGTGCAGCGAGAAGAAACGGTTCAGCGCCGCATTGTCTGGCGCGAATCCGCCCAGCAACCATTGACGCATCGGTTCACCCACGCCCGGAATGGCGGAGAAGAAGCCCGTGATCACCTGCGCACCCCAGAAGCTCATTTGGCCCCAAGGCAGAACATAGCCCATGAACGCGGTCGCCATCATCAACAAGAAGATGACCACGCCCAGCAACCACACCATTTCGCGCGGTGCTTTATAGCTGCCATAATATAGGCCGCGGAAAATGTGCAGATAGACAACAATGAAGAACATGCTGGCGCCGTTCATATGCGCATAGCGGATAAACCAGCCAGCATTCACGTCGCGCATGATATGCTCGACCGAGTTAAAGGCAACGCCGGCGTTGGCGGCGTAGTGCATCGCCAGCACAATGCCGGTGATGATCTGGATGGCCAAAGCCGCACCGGCCAAAACGCCGAAGTTCCAGAAATAGTTTAAATTGCGTGGCACAGGATAGCCAGCACCGATGGCGTTGTAGACGAAACGCGGCAAAGGCAAGCGATCGTCCACCCACTTCATCACGGGGTGCGTTGGCTGATACTGGTTGGCCCAGGGAAAGCTCATTTTTTCGCTCCTCAGCCGATCATCACGACAGTGTCGCTGGAGAATTCATAAGGCGGCACAACCAAGTTGGTCGGTGCGGGGCCTTTGCGGATGCGCGCGGCGGTGTCATAGTGCGAACCATGGCATGGGCAGAAATATCCGCCAAAATCGCCGCGATTTTCACCCTCGGCCGCGCCCAAGGGCACGCAGCCCAAATGGGTGCAGACGCCCAATGTCACCAGCCAATTTTCTTTCCCCGGCTTGGTCCGTTCGGCCAATGTCTGGGGTTCGCGCAAATCGCTCATCGGAACCTGATTGGCGGCGTCGATTTCAGCCGCTGTCAGATTTCGGATAAACACCGGCTGCTTGCGCCACGTCGTTTTAATCGACTGGCCGGTTTGGATTTGCGAAATATCGATTTCAGTAGAGGATAACGCCAGAACGTCTGCCGATGGATTCATCTGATTAATCAGGGGAAGTACAACAGCACCCGCACCAACACCGGCGAAGCTGACAGCCGCAATGTTGATGAAATCTCGGCGACGAACGCCATCCTCTACACCCGCTTTCAGTTCGGATTCACTAGCCATAGGATTGCTACTTTCCCCTGGTAAATTATTATGTGTTTCCAAGAGTTGGCAGACCCCCAATGCTCGCGCATAGCATCGCAAAGCCCGGCGGCCCCTCCGGGAATTGGGGTGCTGATAGCCCGAGTGTCCAATATTGCCAACAGACAATTTCCGATTAAGCGCAGTTATGCTGTCGGAAATTCTTCACACTCGCCTTTCTGCCGCGTTCAAAATAAGGGTAAATAATGGATATTGCATTGTTTCAACCAGAGATTGCAGGGAATGTCGGCACCAGCTTGCGCACCGCCGCCTGTTTTGGGATTGCCGCGCATATCATTGAACCATGTGGCTTTCCTTTCTCGCTTCATGCCTTGAAGCGCGCGGGCATGGACTATGCAGAGCAAGCCAGCATCCATCGCCACGGCAATTGGGACGCCTTTGATGCTTGGCGCCGCGACCATCAAAAAAAATTGATTCTTTTTACCACAAAAGGGGCCACCCCCCTGCCCGACTTTCAATTTACGCCCCATGATGTGCTGTTATTTGGCGCAGAGTCGTCCGGCGTGCCCGATCATGTGCACGAAATGGCGGACGAACGGGTGATGATTCCCATGCTAGCGAATTTTCGATCCTTGAATGTCGCCGTCTCCGCTGGCATCGCATTGGCCGAAGCATTAAGGCAAACGAAAGGCTTTCCCGCATGACACCGCTTGATCCGCAGCAACAGGCCGCCCGCACTTGGTTTGAAACCCTGCGTGATCGGATCTGCGCCGAATTTGAAGCCATTGAAGCCGAAGCCGGCAGCGACGCCAAATTCCAATATATCCCTTGGGACCGCGAAGCCGACGGATTGGACAGCGGCGAAGGCGGCGGCGGCGTGCGCGGCGTGATGAAGGGCAAAATTTTTGAAAAGGTCGGCGTCAATGTCTCGACCGTTGGCGGGCAATTCGCCCCCGATTTCGCCCGCACGATCAACGGCGCTGCCGAAGACCCCAATTTCTTTGCCACCGGCATCAGCCTCGTCGCCCATATGGCCAATCCGCATGTGCCCGCGGTGCATTTCAACACCCGCTTTTTGGTGACCACCAAACGCTGGTTTGGCGGCGGCGCCGATCTTAATCCGCCCTTGCCCTATGCCGAGGACACCGACGCCTTTCACGCGCGCTTGCGGGCAGCGTGCGCGCCCTTTGGTCCCGATGCTTATGCGCGCTATTCCAAATGGGCGGAGGATTATTTCTTCATTCCGCACCGCGATGTCGCGCGCGGCGTTGGCGGCATTTTTTATGACCATTTGGAATGCCAAGACGACCCAGAATTTGATCGGAATTTTGAATTTACGCGCGGCGTTGGCGAAGCCTTTTTGGATATTTTCCCCGTCATCGTGCGCCGCCGCATGGGCCTAAGCGCTACGCCCGAACAATATGAAGCCATGTATGAATGGCGCGGCCGCTATGTGGAATTTAACTTGGTGCATGATCGCGGCACCTTGTTCGGCCTGAAAACCGGCGGCAATATTGACGCCATCCTCATGAGCTTGCCGCCCATGGCAAAATGGTCCTAATCCACCAGGGTCAGGACCCATTAATTTCACGTTCGAGGCGTCGAAATGGCGCAGATATCAGGTTCGGG
Source organism: uncultured Sphingopyxis sp. (assembly GCA_964542975.1). Lineage (GTDB taxonomy): Bacteria > Pseudomonadota > Alphaproteobacteria > Sphingomonadales > Sphingomonadaceae > Sphingopyxis. The sequence continues at coordinate 98,667 of CAZIVW010000009.1, read as the reverse complement.
TGGACGCAGCGGGTAGCACCGCTACCCGCAAGGACGCACGAGCCTGAGATCAAAGCCATTTCGGCGTCCCGTAGGGATTTGGCCGATATGCCCCATGGCTTCGTCGAAAAGCCTTGAAATATTATCATATTCCTTCGTCTTTTCTCCTCGCCTTGCGGCATATCGCCTCAAACCTCGAACGTGAAATTAATGGGTCCTGACCCTAGATCGCGGATAAAAAAGGGGCGGCTGATGAGGCCGCCCCTTTTTTATTAAACTTTTTCGTCAGATATCGTCGGCACCGAATAGGCACTGCGGCCCGATCAACGGCCTGCAACGCCCACGGATTCTAGGCTGACCAATTGCCGATAGACGGCGGTTGAAATCGCCAGAAACACCACGGTAAAGATGGTGGTCAGCGCCGCATCAATCATCACGCCCAGCGTTACCCCAATCCCAGGAATGAAGGCCGCAATGCCGCCCAACACCATGGCAATAATGGTATAAATGACAATCAGCGCCACCATCACCAGAAAATAATAAAGGGTCAGCGGCCACACATGCCCCTTGGTGATCGCCCAGCTAGCAGAAATAATCCCCCCAACCCCGCTTGCGCGATGATCAGCGGCGACCGGCCCCACCAACGAAAAACGCACAGCCAAATAAATACCCGGAATGACCAACAGCAAGAAGCCCAGCCCCGTCACAATGCCCGTCAACAATTGGGCGAAAAAGACCGGAACCAACAGCAGCAATGCACCCTTGATCGCTTCCGCCACACTCAGGCTGCTACGGGTCAGCCACAGGCGCAAAATGGCCAATGTGCCAATCAATACAAAGATACCGCCGACAATCTGATAGGGCAGCATTTGCTGGAACCATGGCTGCCAAGCAGCGAGCCATTCCGCCATGGTTGCGGTTTCCGGCACCTGTGGCGGAGCCCCGATGCTAAGCCCCATGACAAATTGCGGCAGGAATAAAAACACCCCCGCGACGGTCCATACCAGCCCGCCATAGGATGACAGAAGCACACGGGCGTCGCTCCAAGCCGCGCTCATATCAAATTTCTGCATAGGATCTCCGGATTTCCGCTCAGCCCCTGTCATTTGCGGGCGATATCTCCTCTCTATGCCCTATAATCCAGCCCGTTCAAACTCCTATTCAACAGTTTCAACACTTGCACATCCCGCCCCAGCGGTGCAGGAAATTTCCCATGACCAGTCCGTCCTCTTTTTCGCCGCCCCCGCCGGACATCATCGTCTCCGCTGGCCTTACTGATTATGCCGAAGCACTGGCATCGATGGAAGATCGCGCGGCCGCCATTCATGCGGGCACCGCCGATGAATGCATTTGGTTTTTGGAACATCCCCCGCTCTATACCGCTGGGACCAGCGCCGACCCCACCGAATTGCTAGACCCGCGCTTTCCCGTGTTCAATGCGGGGCGCGGTGGCCGCTATACCTATCATGGTCCCGGTCAACGCATCGGCTATGTGCAATTGGACCTTAGCAAGCGAGGCCGCGATGTGCGCTGCTATGTCTCGGCCTTGGAAGGCTGGGTGATTGCCGCCTTGGCGCAATTTGGCGTGGCAGCGCGCCGTGCGGACGGACGCATTGGCATTTGGACCGACGATTTGTCGGGACGCGAGGCTAAAATCGGCGCGATTGGCGTCCGCGTCCGCCGCTGGGTCACGCTGCATGGCTTTTCGCTCAACATCGCCCCCGACCTCAGCCATTTCGGCGGCATTGTGCCCTGCGGCATTTCAGAATTTCCCGTCACCAGCCTGCAAGCATTGGGCGTCAACGCCAGCTTTGCCGATGTGGACGACGCGCTGCGGGCGACCTTGCCAGACTTTCTATCCCATGTTGAGGGGTGCCATTAAGATGATCATGATGATCAACCGGACCCTCCTTCTGTCCGCCGCTGCGGCGCTGCTCAGCCTGTCCGCCTGCGACAATAAACCAAGCAGTGACAGCAAAACCACCCGTTTGGACGCCATTGAAGTCCAGCCCGGCAGCGTCAGTGACGCGATGATTACGCTGGATCAGGTCCCATCCGATGGCACCGCCATCGACCATAGCGTCCCCGCCGACCCCAATAAAAAGGCGGAAACCAAGGCCGACACCGCACCGCCCGCCACGCCAAGCGACAGCAGCAATTTGGCCACCAATCCGGGCGATGTGGTGGTGACACCCAATGGGCCAGCCGCCAGCAATTAAGCCCCACCGCCATATGCGGGGAAAAAAGGCGTTAAAAAAGGGCGGGAGATCATCCCGCCCTTTTTATACCATATGGCCAGCCCGCTTAGCGCAGCCCCACAATCTTGTGGGTTTGCAGCGACAAACGCCAACGCGGGTCCGCCAGCGCGACATCCATACATTCCGCCATATTGTCCGCCTGATGCGCGTCATCCAGCGGTTGCAGCAAATGATGGGTAAAATTCAGGCCCACCAAATAATCACGGTCACTGCCCGCCTGCGGCCAGACCAGTTTCAGCTCATCACCATGGGTTTGCACCAATTCGCTGCCCGCTTTGGGGCTAACGCAAATCCAGTCAATTGCATCAATCACCGGCAAGGTGCCGTTGGTTTCCATCGCGATGGTAAAGCCGCGTTCATGCAGCGCGTCGGCCAAGGCCTGATCGACCTGCAACATCGGTTCGCCGCCGGTCAGCACGACATAGCGATGCTCCGTCCCTGCGCCCCAAATATCGGCGATCATATCCGCCAGCCCTTGCGTGTCATATTTCCCGCCTGCCGTGCCATCGGTCCCGACGAAATCCGTATCGCAAAATTGGCAAATCGCTTTGGCGCGGTCTTGCTCGCGTCCCGTCCATAAATTGCAGCCCGCAAAGCGGCAGAACACCGCGCGGCGTCCCGATTGTGCGCCCTCGCCTTGCAAGGTCAGGAAAATTTCTTTGACGCTATAGGTCATATGCGCGGTGTCACGGCATAGATGGTCGGGTCTGCCAAGCCAGCCTCGGCATAGCCCTTGCTGCGCAAATAACAGCTATCGCATTCGCCGCAATGCTTGCCATCGGGCGTGGGGTCATAACAAGACCAGCTCATCCCCGCATCCATGCCCAACCGCGCCGCTTCTTTGGCGATATCCGCCTTGGACATATATTGCAGCGGCGCATGAATTTTAAATTCCACGCCCTTGTCACCATCGCGGGTGGCCAGTGCGGCCAATTTCTCAAACCCCGCGATAAAGTCGGGACGGCAATCGGGATAGCCCGAATAATCCAGCGCATTCACGCCGATGACAATATCCTTGGCCTGCCGCGCCTCAGCAAGGCCCAGCGTCAGCGATAGGAAAATCAAATTGCGGGCGGGCACATAGGTCACGGGCACATCGCCGCCGACATCGGCCTTGGGAACATCAATATCGGCGGTCAGCGCGGACCCACCAAAGCGCCGCAAATCCAGCGGCAAAACAATATGTTCCGCTGCGCCCACCGCCTTGGCGATGCGCGCCGCCGATTCCAATTCCACACGGTGGCGTTGGTTATAGTCCACCGTCAGCGCCACAATCCGGCACCCTGCTTCGCGCGCCAAACCAGCACAGACCATCGAGTCGAGCCCGCCCGAAAGCAGCACGACCATCGTTTTTCCGCTAAGATCCTTCATTTGCGGGCAAATAGGCCCGTTCACCGCGCGGTGCAAGTCTGGGATATTGCACTGCACAAGCTGCACCAAAAACGCAGGCAAAAAAACGGGCCGCCGCCCCACAGGAACGACGGCCCAGTTTGGCAAGTTGCCATTGGAGAAGGACACAAAAAAATTCGTGCCTCCCCATCAGCCCTAGCCAAATAAGGTTAACAAATGATTTGGATTCGCCAGAAAATGGTCGATTATTGATAGGAACCGTCGGGTCAGCAAGGGCCTGATGGACATGCGCCAGATCAGCGTCACCCCAGCATCAACGGCGCGCAACACCTATCGGGTGCAAACCCCTGTGCGCCGCGCTTCATAATGGTCGTCAAACAAACGACCTTTATGCACGCCCTGCGTATCAATTTGCACCAAGCGGTTGGTTTCGCGGCGGATTGTGGTGCGGCCATAGCCCGCCCCTTCACAGCTATAATGCACCGTCAACACATTGGGCGTATTTTCAATAATATATTGGGCGCAGGCTTTATGGCCATGCTCAACCTGCACCAATTGCTGGCTATCCCCCAAGCATAAGCGGCGGACAGGCGATGCGCTGTTGCGGGCGGTCAAGTTCCACCGGCCTTTTTCCAATTGGCTGGGCACCAACAGAGATTCCGATTTGGGTGCCGGGCGCGCCATGTGCCGCGCCAAAGCCGCCGTCCCGTCGCCCCATATCGCGGCCACAACAAGCGGCGCGGCCAATATGACAGCGAAAATTTTCAAACGGCAAGCCTGTGTCATGTCCATTTCCTCGCTTCATAACAAAGCGCGGCCCATGTCTAATATTACATATTCATTATCTGGCGGCAGGACCGATATAGTTAATGATAACAACCGGTCCTGACCTTATAGCCCATATCACATCATTTGGTATCAAGCCAGTTTGAACCAAAAACCGCCTTAGTGGCGCGTGACAATATCATCCAACGCGATGGGCAAAATCTTGGAACAAAAGGCACAATCCACACGAATAATGCCGTCATCCTCTGCCATATCTTGGCGTTCGCTTTCGGGGAATTGCGCCAGAACCGACGCATAATGTTCCACGCTGCAACGGCATCCGCGTGTCACAGCATCGCCATCGGTCACGCGAACCTCTTCTTCGTGAAACAAGCGCCAAGCCAAGGTTTGCAACGATACCGTTCCATCGGTCAGTTCGGCATCTTGGATCGTCGACGCAATGGCGCTGACATGCTCCCACTCTGGGCGTTCGCGGCGCGTCTCCAGACGCTCACGGCCCACTTCGCCTTCGGGCAAATATTGCAGCATCACGCCGCCCGCAACACAGCCATCTTCATCGCTATGCCCTGCGGCCAAACGGATCAGGCTGGGGATTTGCTCCGACTGTTCAAAATAATGCTCGGCAGCCGCCGCAATCGATGCGCCTTCCATCGGAACAATACCCTGATAGCGTTCTTTGGTGGCTTGTTGGTCGAACGTAATCGCCAAAAATCCTTCGCCGAACAATTGTTGCAACGTCGCATCCATGCCCAGCCCAGCAATACGCTCGGCATCAAATTTCAAATAGCCGCGCAATTCGCCACCGCGATAATCACAGACCAGCAATTCGATCGGACCACCACCATTTTGGGCCTGCAATGTCATTTGCCCGCCGCTATCCTTCAGCGTCGAACCCAGCAACACAGTCAGGACCAGCGCCTCCGCCAACAGCTTTTCTGCAACGGGCGGATAATTATGGGCGGAAATAATTTCATTCAGCACCGGACCCAAGCGCACGAAACGCCCGCGCACATCGCGTTCGCTGATGGTGAACACCAGCGGTTGGTCGAAACAAATATCTTGGTTATCAGTCACAATTTACCCAAAGCCCAAAGAAGCACAGATTTTTGTGCGTGCAAACGGTTCTCGGCCTCGTCCCAAATGCGCGATTGCGGTCCATCCATGACCGATGCCGTCACTTCTTCCTCGCGGTGGGCGGGCAAGCAGTGCAGGAAAATCGCATCATCTTTGGCCGCGGCCATTACGGCGTCATTCACCTGAAATGGCATCATGGCAGCAATTTTTTCATCGGCATGGGCTTGGCCCATCGAAACCCATGTGTCGGTTACAATCACGTCCGCGCCCTGTGCCGCAGCCAAAGCGTCGCGCATGATGTCAATACGCGCGCCGCGTTCGCGGGCCTGTGCCACAAAAGCAGGGTCGGGATCATATCCTTCGGGACATGCGATCGAAACGTCAAATTTCAAGAGGCCAGCGGCTTCAATGATCGACGACGTGACATTATTGCCATCGCCCAAATAAGCGACTTGCAGGCCCGGCAAGGCCTTGCCACTTTCCAAAATGGTCAGCAAATCCGCGACAATTTGGCAAGGGTGCGATTGGTCGGTCAGGCCGTTAATCACCGGCACGCTGGCATTGGCGGCCAAGGCTTCGATCTTCGCATGATCATCGGTGCGGATCATGATGGCGTCGACAAAACGCGACAAGACCTGCGCCGTATCCTCGATGGTTTCACCGCGACCAAGCTGCATCTGGTCCGACGTCATCATCATCGGCTCACCGCCCAATTGGCGGATCGCCATTTCAAAGCTGGTGCGCGTGCGCGTGCTATTCTTTTCAAAAATCATCGCCAGCACATGGCCGGCCAGCGGCGCATCGGCATCGGCCAGCCCCTTGGGCTGGCCTTTTCGTGCCGCTTTGCGGTCCATCGCGTCATTCAGCATCGCGGCCAGCACATCGCCGCCCGCATCCGACAAATTCAGAAAATGGTTCATCATGCCTCCGGCAGCTGATAACTCGCTGCCCCTTCCGACAATTTCTGGATAAATTCATCCACATGGGCTTGTTCGATATTGAGCGGCGGCAAAATACGAATGACATTGTCGCCCGCACCCACCGTCAACAAACCATGCTTGTCGCGCAAATGCGCAACAAAATCACGTGGATCCGTCTTAATCTTCAGACCCAACATCAAGCCCAAACCGCGCACGCTGTCGAACAAATGATCATGATTGGGGATCAATTGTTCCAGCGCACCGCGCAGACGGTCGGAAATGCTGTTCACATGATCCAAGAAGCCATCTTCCAAAATCACGTCGAGCACAGCCTGACCGGCCGCCATCGCCAAGGGGTTGCCGCCATAGGTGCTGCCATGGGTGCCAAACACCATGCCGCGCGCCGCCTTTTCGGTGGCAAGGCAAGCCCCCATCGGGAACCCGCCGCCAATGCCCTTGGCCGACGCCATAATATCAGGCGTGATGCCATAATGTTCATAGGCGTAAAATTTGCCCGTGCGTCCGACGCCGCATTGCACTTCGTCGAAAATCAGCATCAAATCGCGCTTGTCGCAAATATCGCGCAGCGCCTGCAAAAATGGCTGTGATGCGGGACGAAGGCCGCCTTCCCCCTGCACCGGCTCGATCAAAAAGCCAGCAGTGCTGTCATTCACCAAATCCAAGGTCGCGTTCAAATCGTCGAACGGCGCATAAGCAAAGCCGGGCAACAATGGCTCGAACCCTTTGCGCAGCTTTTCTTGGTTGGTCGCCGAAATCGTGCCCAGCGTCCGGCCATGAAAAGCATTGTTAAAGGTGATGATGGTGTTTTTATGGGCATTGCCGACGCTGCTATGATAAGCGCGCGCCGTTTTGATTGCGCACTCCACGGCCTCAGCACCGCTGTTCGTGAAAAACACCGTGTCAGCAAAGCTGTTGTCCACCAAACGCTGGGCCAGTGCCTCGCCCTGCGGGCTGCCATAAAGGTTGGACACATGCATCAAGGTGGCGGCTTGTTCTTGGATCGCCTTGGTCAAATGCGGGTGGCCGTGGCCCAACGCATTGACCGCAATACCGCTGGCAAAGTCCAAATATCGCTCGCCGCGCTCGCCGATCAGATAGGCTCCCTCACCGCGCACCGGACGAACGTCGTTCCGGGGGTAAACGGGCATCAGCGGCGAAATCGACATGGCCAAAGCACCTTTCAAAAATGCAAAAATAAAAAAGCGGCCCGGTATTATGGGCCGCCTGTGGAGCGCCTTCATAGCATTGGCCTGAGAATAAGCCAACAAAAGCTTGATGATGCCCGATCAGATTTTGCGCGGGAACGCATAGGCCAGATCGGCAGCGGGGGCGATCATGCACCCCGCTCCACGCCAATATGCATCAACCGTCCGCGCCGATCAGGCCAGATCATCCCACGCGGCTTTGGCGATCGCCACCGACGTCTTTCGTGCTTCATGGTCAAACATCGAACTGGTCACGATGACCTCATCCACCCCAGTCCGCCGAACAAAGCCTTCTAAACCTTTGCGAATATCATCCTGATCGCCAATCGCCGAACAGGATAAGACATGGCCCAATGTCGCCCGCGCGGTCAGCGGCAGGCTTTCCAAATATCCCGCGACCGGCGGCGGCAAGCGCCCCGGCTTGCCAGTCCGCAGCGCCACAAAGGCTTGCTGCTGCGACGTCGCCAGAAATTTCGCTTCATCCGTGGTCGGCGCGGCAAAAACATTAAAGGCTGCCGCAGCATAAGGCTCGGCCAAATGTTCTGACGGTTCAAATTGACGGCGATAGAGGGACAAAGCCTCATCCAACGCGTCCGGCGCAAAATGGCTGGCAAAGGCATAAGGCAAGCCCAGCATCGCGGCCAATTGCGCACCAAATAAGCTGGACCCCAAAATCCACAGCGGAACATGGCTGCCCTCGCCCGGCACGGCGCGAATGGACAAACGCTCATCCCCCGCCAGAAAGGCTTGTAATTCCACCACATCTTGGGGGAATTGCCGTTCATCGCTGTTCAAATTGCGGCGCAGCGCCTGTGCCACCCGCTGGTCCGACCCTGGCGCACGGCCCAATCCCAAATCCACACGCCCCGGAAACAAGGCTTCCAATGTCCCAAATTGTTCGGCGATCACCAAGGGGGCATGATTGGGCAACATAATGCCGCCCGCCCCAATGCGAATGGTGGATGTCGCATGGCCAACATGGGCCAACACCACCGCCGTCGCGGCGCTGGCAATGCCTTCCATGCCATGATGCTCCGCCACCCAATATCGGTGATAGCCCAATTGTTCGACATGCTGCGCCAGATCGGCGGCATGGGCCAAGGACTGTGCCACGCTGCCGCCTTGGGTGACGGGGACAAGGTCGAGAAAGGATAATTTGGTCATCCGCCGAATATGTGCAGCGCCCCCGTTCATCGCAAGCCTGCATCCACACGATCTGATCTTTGCGGGGGTCATGCGAAACTATGCACGCCAGCGTTGACCACGCGGTTTCGGCCAGCCATGACAGGCATGAAATCAGAAAATCGATCAGCCAGATGATCAACAGCGAGGGGATACATTGTCATGCAGCATCGTCGTTTGGGCAAAAGCGCCGTCTATGTATCTGATATCTGCATGGGAACCATGACCTTTGGCAGCCAGACCGACGAAGCAGAAGCGTTTCGGATTTTGGGCCATTGCTATGACCATGGAATCAATTTCTATGACACAGCCGAAGGATATCCGGTCCCACCCGACAGCAAATATGTCGGACGGACAGAGGAAATCGTCGGTCGCTGGCTGAAAACCAAGCCGCGCGATGCGATTATCTTGGCGACCAAAGTCTCTGGCCCCAGCCATGCTTGGTTCCGAAGCCCCTGCCGCAATGGCATGACCGCGCTGGACCGGCACAATATCATGACCGCCATCGACGGCAGCCTGCGCCGCTTGCAAGTGGATTATATCGACCTGTATCAAACCCATTGGCCCGACCATGACGCCCCTTATGAAGAGGTGATGGAGGTGCTGGACGATCTGGTCCGCATGGGCAAAGTGCGGGTGCTGGGCTGTTCCAACGAAAGCAGTTGGGGCTTGATGAAATCCTTGGCCGCATCGGATAAAATTAACGGCGCACGGCACCAGACCATTCAAAATAATTTCAGCCTGAACAACCGCCGTTTCGCTGATGAATTGGCACAGGTTTGCCGCCAAGAAGGCGTCAGCCTGATCCCCTATTCCCCCTTGGGCGGCGGCGTCTTGTCTGGCAAATATCAAAACGGAGCCTTCCCCGACGGCGCCCGTTTTTCCAACTACCGCTTATTGGGCGAACGCCAGCGCTAAATGTCCGAACGCTTTGTCAACGACCGCTGCTTGGCCGCCACCGCGCGCTATATGGCCTTGGCCGACGAAGCCGGAATACACCCCGTCACCTTGGCCACCGCATGGTCCAAGCAGCATGATTTTGTGGCATCCACCATCGTCGGCGTCACCAGCCTCGACCAAGTCGCCCCCATATTGGCCGCCGCCGATCTCAGCTTGAGCGATGATCTGATGAAGGCGATCAATCAAGTGAACCGCGACATCCCCTACCCCATGGGATAAAGGGCACAACAGGCGCTGCGACCATGCCGCAGCGCCTGATACACCCATGTCTGTGGCCTTACAGCGCCGCCGCCATCATCACCAGCATCCGGCTCCACGCCTTTTCCGCTTGTGCTTCATCATAGGCAAAGCCATCGGGCGGGCACCAACCATGGTTGGCGGGATAAACCTCTACCTCATGCCACTCCGCACGCGGGGCCAGCACAGCGTTCAGCAGGTCTTTTTCTTGGGGGTCCTTCGCGTCATCATCTTGGGCAATGGCGAATAAATAGGCGGCCTTTGTGCCAGCAATCAGCAAATGCGGACTGTCGGCCTTGTCGCTGCCAACGCCGCCGCCGTGGAAGCTGGCGACCGCGCCGACACGGTCTGGCCGTGCGGCGGCGCTGAAAATCGCCATCGCCCCGCCCATGCAATATCCCGTCACCGCCATTTTGCGGCTGCTATCCACCCCATCTTGCGCGTCCAAAAAGGCGATAAAATCGCGCGTATCGGCATCAATCAACGGACGGGTCAAGGCGTGCATCCAGCCAAAGAGACGCTCGCGCACCGCTGTGTCCGAAAATGCCTCCCCCTCCGTCATCGCGGGGCCTGCCTGCCACCGGTAAAATGGATTGACGCACAGCACCGCATAGCCCGCCGCTGCCAATCGGTCCGCCATCGCCATGAAGGTCGGGCGCAATCCGCGAATATCGGGCCAAATCAGCACAGCGGGATGTTTGCCGCTGCTCGGCGCGGTGAAATAAGCATCGACCGTGCCCGCCGCCGTGGTGATGGTGACATTGTGGCGCGCCAAGGCATCCATCGCCGCCGCCGATGCGGGCCACAGGCTGGCCGCAAAAGCCGCCGCCGTCACCGCGCCGGTCCCCAGCGCCGCAAATTCGCGCCGTCCCATGCTGGCGGTGTTGGCCATGCTGTCTTGGCTGCCTATCGTATCTGCGTCACACATGCTTCATCCCCTCATCATCACAGACCCACATTCATCAGGTTGGCCGGTCATCCGTTTTTTGCCGCCTTACAGCCCCATGATTTTGCGCACATCGTCATAATCATGGGCGACATGATGCACACCCACGGCGCGCAAACTGTCCCCATGCGCGGCAGCATCCCATATATGGCCGCCGCCGCAAAAGCCGATCACCGTCATGCCCGCCGCCACCGCTGCGCGGGCACCCGTTGAGCTATCCTCCAGCGCAAAAGACCGCTTGGGATCAACACCCAAGCCCTCTGCCGCCGCCAGATAAATGTCGGGAAAGGGTTTCCCCCGTTCCCATCCGTCGGCGCTGTAAATATGCGGGCCAAAATGATCCGCCAGCCCAAATTTTTCCAAGGACCGCCGGATATAATCGGGCTGACTAGACGAAGCGATGGCGCAGGGAAGCCCGCCCAATTGCGCCAAAAACGTCGCCGCGCCCTTTACCGCAGAAAAGCCCTCAGCAAATTTCACCTTGGCCCGTTCGCGGTGCTGGTCGCGAAAATCATCCGGCAACGGACGACCCAATTGCTGAACAATCCGGCGCTCTGCTTCTTGCCAATTCGTCCCGCAATACAGGCGAAGACTGTCTTCATAGCTGGTCGGCAGGCCAATGGCGGTCAGGCTTTCCGCCAGACATTCATTGGCCCGAACCTCGCTGTCCGCCACCACGCCATCAAAATCAAATATGACGGCATCGAACATCATGCGATCAGCCTCATTCCACCGTCACCGATTTTGCCAAATTGCGCGGCTGATCAACATCGGTGCCCTTGGCCACCGCGACATGATAGGCCAGCAATTGCACGGGAACGGCATAGATTAGCGGCGCGATCAGCGGGTGCACTTTGGGCATTTCGATGGTCGCCATGCACCCATCCCCAGCCTCTGCCAATCCAGCGGCATCGGAAATCAGCACGACCTTTCCGCCGCGTGCCATCACTTCCTGCATATTGCTGACAGTTTTTTCGAACAAGGGGCCAGACGGGGCCAATACGATCACGGGAACCGCCTCGTCAATCAAGGCAATCGGGCCATGTTTCATTTCACCTGACGCATAGCCTTCGGCATGTATATAGCTGATTTCTTTTAATTTCAGCGCCCCTTCCAGCGCCAAAGGATAATCCGCCCCGCGCCCCAAATAAAGCACGTCCCGCGCAGGGGCGATCAGCGGCGCAATTTGGGCAATGGCGTCATCAAAGGCCAAGGCCGCGTTCAGCGCGGCAGGCGTTTCGACCAATTGGCCGACAATGTCCCGCTCTTCCTCTGCGCTCAACCGGCCCTTGGCGACCGCCAAATGCGCGGCCAACGCCGCCAGCACCGCCAATTGGCAGGTAAAGGCTTTGGTCGACGCCACGCCAATTTCTGGGCCCGCATGGGTGGGGAGCAGCAAATCCGCCTCGCGTGCCATGCTGCTGGTCGGCACATTCACCACCACGGCAATCGTCTGACCATTGGCCTTGCAATGGCGCAGCGCGGCCAGCGTGTCCGCCGTCTCGCCCGATTGCGAAATGAACAACGCCAAACCACCCGGTTGCAGCACAGGGTCGCGGTACCGAAATTCCGACGCCACATCGATATCGACAGGCACACGGGCGAATTGCTCAATCCAATATTTGGCGACCATACCCGCGTAAAAACTGGTCCCGCAGGCGACAATGGTGATGCGGTCGATGGCCGACAGGTCAAAATCCATCTGCGGCAGCGCAACCCGCTGTTCCAACGGACGGATATAGGATGACAGGGTTTGCGCCACCACGGTTGGCTGTTCAAAAATCTCTTTTTGCATGAAGTGGCGATAGGGGCCTTTTTCAACCGCCGCCGCCGTCACGCCCGATGCCACAATGTCCCGCGACACTTGCTGATTATCGGCATCAAAAATCTGGGCACCATCGCGGGTGATGACCACCCAATCGCCTTCTTCCAAATAGCTGATTTTCTGGGTCAGCGGTGCCAGCGCCAGCGCGTCCGACCCCAAATAGGTTTCGCCATCGCCATCGCCATAACCCACCACCAAGGGCGAACCAAGGCGCGCGCCGATCAGCAAATCGGGATGCTGGCGAAAGGCAATGGCCAGCGCAAAGGCCCCGCGCAATTGCGGCAACACGGCCTTGACCGCGTCACGCGGCGATGCCCCCGCCTCCATTTGTTCCGACACCAAATGCGCAACAACTTCGGTGTCCGTCTCGCTTTCAAATACGCGGCCCCGCGCGGTCAACGCTTCGCGCAAGGGTTTGAAATTTTCGATAATGCCATTGTGGACCAAGGCCACTTCGCCCGTCGCATGGGGGTGGGCGTTGCTGGTGGTCGGCGCGCCATGCGTGGCCCAGCGGGTGTGGGCAATGCCAACCGTGCCCGCCGCCGGATTGCTGGCCAATTCCACCACCAAATTGTTCAGCTTGCCTTCGGCGCGGCGGCGCACCAATTGGCCGCCCTCGATGGTGCAAATACCCGCGCTGTCATAACCGCGATATTCCATGCGGCGCAGACCATCCACCAACCGATCTGCCACCTGATCTTTGCCAATAATTCCGATAATTCCGCACATGCAACGCGCTTTCGTTTATATGGTGAAGCGAGCGCCCGCCCACGCCCAATATGTCTTGATGACCGATAATCTACTCGACCTCAAGTGGCACCGATTTGCGGTAAAGCGAACAGAAAAACCTGTCCGGTCCCTGCACGCAACCCCCACGGATCCGCCGCCGAATGCCGCCAGAAGCTATTGTTTATCTGCCTTTTTCTTGCGCATCGCATCATGAAATCGATCTGCCCAGCCCGGCTTGACCAATTGTTCGCCGCGCACCAGTCGCAAATCGCCATCGGCCACATCGCGCGTCACCGCGCTGCCCGCCGCGACAATCGCATCGCTGCCAATTTTCACCGGCGCGACCAGCGAACTGTTCGACCCGACAAAGGCCCGCTCGCCAATCACCGTCTGATATTTGAAATAGCCATCATAGTTACAGGTAATCGTCCCCGCGCCAATATTGGCCGCCGCGCCCACCACCGCATCGCCCAAATAGGTCAAATGATTGGCCTTCGCGCCCTTGCCCAAATGCGCCTTTTTGGTTTCGACGAAATTGCCGATTTTGGCCTTTTCTTCCAAAATCGTTCCGGTGCGCAGCCGCGCAAATGGCCCTACTTCGCAGCCCGCTTCAATACGCGCCCCTTCAATATGGCAATTGGCGCGGATACGCACATGGTCGCCCACTTGCACCCCCACGCCGAAAAACACATTGGGTTCGATCAACACATCGCGGCCAATTTGCGTATCATGGGCAAACCACACGGTTTCGGGCGCAATTAACGTCGCGCCATCCGCCATCGCCTTGGCACGGCGGCGCTGTTGCCACGCCCCCTCCATCACCGCCAATTCGGCGCGGCTGTTGATGCCCGCCACATCAAAGGGATCGGTCGTGACGGCCACACAGATACGGCCATCGGCATTGGCGATATTCACAATATCGACCAGATAATATTCACCCGCCGCATTGTCATTGCCCACCCGCGCCAACAAAGCGAATAAATCCTCCGCCCGCGCCGCCATCAGGCCGCTGTTGCAAAGGCGCACGGCGCGCTCGGCGTCACTGGCGTCCTTATGTTCGACCATTTTTGTGACGCGGTCCCCGTCGACAATCACACGGCCATATTGCAGCGCGTCATCGGGTTCAAAGGCCAGCACCACCACGGCGGGCGCGTCATCGCCGTGCAAACGCTCGATCATCCGGCGCATGGTGGCCGCCGGAACAAAGGGCACATCGCCATATAATATCAGCACATCACCCGAAAAATCGCCCAAGGCCTGATGCGCTTGTTGCACCGCATGGCCTGTGCCTAATTGCGGTTCCTGCACCGCCAAATCGGCGCTGCCCGCCAAGGCGGCTTCCAACTGGTCGGCCTTGTCCCCGACAATCACCACTTTGCGCGCGGGGGCCAATTCATCCACGCTGGCCATCAAATGGCCCAGCATCGGCAAGCCAGCAATCGGGTGCAGCACCTTGTGCAGGTCAGATTTCATGCGCGTACCCTTGCCCGCTGCCAAAATGACAGCAGCCAAAGGCGGGGTGGACGAAGCGTTCAGGGTGTCAGTCATAATCTCTGCCATGCCAGCAAAATATTGCGCTTTCCAGACCAAGCGGCCATTCCGGCACAATGAACATGGATTTTCGCTCCCCCGCCCGCCTTAACGGCCATGATATTGACCTGATCGGTTTCGATTTGGACGGAACTTTGGTGGACAGCAGCCACGATATCGCCGCGGCTTTGAATCATATGCTGGGCAGCATCAACCGTGCGCCGCTGCCCGTGGATGTGGTGCATGGCATGACCGGTGGCGGGGCGCGGCATTTGATCATCACCGCCTGCGAAGCGACCGGCGGATTGGACGGGCTGGATTTGGACGCGCTGTTGGCCGTTCAGCTTGGCTATTATGCCGAGCATCCCGCCGACCATAGCCGCCTGTTTGGCGGCGTGATCGAGGCGCTGGATGCGTTGGACGCCATGGGGGTTCGCTATGCGGTCGCCACCAATAAACATGAACATCTGGCGCGGCTATTGCTGGACCAATTGGGCCTATTGGACCGCATGGCCTTTGTGATTGGCGGCGACACATTGGGGGCTGGCCGCGCCAAGCCCAACCCCGATATGTTATTGGCGATGATGGCGGCCTGCGGCACAAAAAATGCCGCCTTTATTGGTGACACGGCTTATGATGTAAAGGCCGCCGCCGCCGCTGGCATCCCCAGCATCTTGGTGGATTTCAGCGCGCAGCCCGTACACCCCTGCCCGCTAGGGGCAGATTTTCGCATTCATCACTATGATCAACTGGCCCCGCTGCTGTCCGCCCCCAATATGGCCGCCCCCGCGCCATGCTGATCGCCATCATGATGGGAGGCGGCGTCCAGCAATTTGGCCAAAATCGTCATCAAAGTCGTGCGTTCGTCGCGGGTCAGACTATGTTCAATCCGCGCCTCTGCCGCCAGCGCGATGGGCACAATTTCATGATATAAAGCAACGCCCGCCGCGCTTAAGACCACATGGTGCGATCGTCCATCAACCGCATGGGCCTGACGTTCGATCAACTCGCGCTCATCCAACGCTTTGACCGCGCGGTTCACCGTGACCTTGTCCAAACGGGTTATTTCGACCAACTGCCGCTGGGTCAGGGGCTTGCCTTGGCCCAGCACCGCCATCAACCGCCATTCGGGAATACGCAAACCAAAGCGCTGCTGATATTCCTCTGCAATGCGGCCCGACACGGCATTGGATGTCGTGGCCAATTTGAACGGCAGGAAATTTTCCAAATTCAACCGAATGTCGCTCATCGCGCCCAGCACCGATATAATGACATGTCATCCCCTCCCCTTGGCCGTCACGGTCATGCCATCATCATGCCAGCGTTGACGCCATCTTTATCCCATCACGGCCCCTCAGCCCGCGATACGGACGCCAAGCCACAAGGTGCGCGGCGTGGCGCGTTCAATGATACCGCCCGATGATATGGCCGCTGGAACCAAGGCATCGAACAAATTCTCGCCGCGCAGTTCCAATTGCAAACCGGTCCGCACACGCCAATGCAATCCGGCATCCCATGTCCAAGCATCGCCAAGTTGCAATTGGCCGATATCATCTTCCTGCTGTTTCCCAATATAGCGCAATATGGTGAAACCGCCCACTGGTCCTTCGCTTGTGCTCCGCAAAGAAAAGCTTCCACTGTGCCGCGCGATTTGGGCGGGTGCTTTTCCATTCAGCGCCGCCGCCGTACCGCTGGCCCGCACCTCGGCATCGGTCAAAACATAGCTGATAGCGGCATGGACCACGCCGACATCATATCCGGCCGATACTTCCACGCCTTTGCTGACAATGGCATCCAGATTTTCGCGGCGGCTGTAGCTGGCCCCCGCCGCGACAAAGCCGACACCGGGGAAATTCCCTGGTCCCGTGCCCAAGGTGACATTGGCAATCGCCCCATTCAACCGATTGGCAAAGGCGGTGACAGACAGGCTGGCCCCATTTTTGGCCCATTCCACGCCAATATCGCCGCCCCACAGGCGTTCCGGCGTTAAATTTTCATTGGCCGCTGTCGCATCCGCGCCCACCCGAAATGGACGATATAGTTCATTCAACGTCGGCAAGCGCCACCCACGATAGGCCGCACCGCGCAGGGCCAGCGCTCCGCCTTGCCAACGCAGGCCCGCACGGCCACTGCCTTCCCATCCGCTGCGCGCCGCAAATAGGGCATCGCTGATATTGGTCCCGCCAATATTATCCTCTTTGCGATATCCGGTGCCCAGCCACCAACGGTCCACCCGTCCGCTGACCGTCCATGACCATCCGTCACCGCCCGCATCACCGGCGGCATCGCTAATTTCCGCAAAGGCACCGACGATATCGCTGCTGCCGCCCGCCACGCGCTGGCGGCCCGCCACGGGCGGTGTGGCGGCGTTAAAGAAATAGCCTTCCTCGGTGCGGCCAACGGTGCGCCGCCAATCCGCGCCCAAACGCAGCGGATGCTGACCGCCGATCAACGGGCGCATTTCTGCGCGCAGGCCAATACCGGTGGCGGGCACATGCTGCGCCAAGGCTGGTCCCACGCTGCTGCGTCCCGCCCCAACGCTGGCAAAGCCGCTGTCCATGTCGCGCAATTGCACAAAGGCCAGCGCCGTCCATTGCGTGGCATCGGGCGCATCGCTCACCATGCGGATGCTGGCGTCCGTGCCGTCAATCTGGCTCTCGCTATAATCCACCCCGCGATCACGCCGATCCCGAAAACCCCGCAGGCTGGCTTCTATCCGGCTGTGCGCGCCAGTATCAAAGCGCAACCGCACGCCCAGCCCGCCCTGCACATAGGATGCCGCACGGTCCACCGACCCGCGCTGGCCCGCCACAATCGGAATAAAGCCATCGCCGCGGCTATAACGGCCATCGACGGTCACGGCGCCATGGCCCAATGCGCCGCCAACGCTGCCCGAAACATCCCAGCCATTGCGGCTGCCATAGGCCAAGCTGGCGTCCACGCCATCGGTCATCAGCGATTGCATGGCGATGCTGCCCGCCAAGGCCCCCGCGCCGTCCGCGCCGCTGCCCCCGCCCCGCGTAATGGCCACACCGCCCAAACGCACCGCGTCATAAGCGCTCCACGCGATCCAACCGCCAAAAGGGTCGGCCTGCAGCACACCGTCCAGCATCACCAAAGCCCGCGCACTGGCGTTGCCGCCCAGCCCGCGCAAGGTCACACCTTGGCTGGTCGGGTGCGCGGACCGGCTGTCGGATCGGCGAAATTGCACCAATCCAGCCGCATCGCGCAGCCGATTTTCCACCCGCTCACCAAAGCCTTGATCGATCAGCAATATCTGCTGTGCTTGCACTTTGTCGGATGCAGGCGGGGCCAAATTTCCGCCGCCTGTGACAATGATGCTGATCGGATCGCTGATGGCATCTGTGCCATCAACCGCCCGATCGGCGGCGGGCGCAGCGATGGCCGCCATCGGCCAGATCGCGCAAGGCAGCAGCAGCGCCACCGCAGCGCGCGGTGCCATTTTCTTGATTTTGATCATTATAGGGACTTTACCGTATCAGGATGCGCTTGCTGAAAGGCAGGCAAGGCCATGCAGGCAGCCTCAATATCCAGCAACCGCGGAAAATCATCCAACACAACGCCATAGCGCCGCGCATTGTAAATTTGCGGGATCAAGCAACAATCCGCAATATTGGGGGCATCCCCGCCCAAATAGGTTCCATCCCCAGCCATGGCATCCAAAGCGTCAAAGCCTTGTAATATCCAATGGGCGATCCAACGATCCTTGACCTGATCGTTCAAACCCAAATCATGGCCCAAATATTTTAACACCCGCATATTGTTCAGCGGGTGAATATCACAGGCCACAACATTGGCCTGTGCCAAGGCCACCGCGCGGGGCATAGGTTCATCGGGAATGATGCGAACATCCGGAAAACGGCGGTCCAACCAATCCATAATCGCCATGGACTGAATGATGACATCATCCCCCGCGACCAGCATCGGCACAAAGCCTTGGGCGTTCATCGCCAAATAGGCATCGCTTTTCTGGTCCCCCGCAATCAGGCTGATTTCCACCCGCTCGAACGGCAGTTGCTTTAAATTCAGCGCAATCCGCACGCGATAGCTGGCAGAGGAGCGAAAATAATCGTGCAGGACGAGTTTGGGCATGGTGTCAGTCATGCCCGACTGTTGCGCCCTTTTTCATGCGGTGCAACCCCCGCTCGTTGCTCTGTCGCCGCATTTCCGGCGATGGATGAATGGGCCTAGGCCGTCTCGCCCAAAATCCATTTTACGCCCGCGTCCACATGGATGCGCGCCGTGTCATAAATGGGCAAAATATTGGCCTTGGCATCCACCAACATCACCAATTCCGTGCAGCCCAAAACGATGGCGTCAATATCTTGCTTGGCGATATCGGTGATAAAGGTTTTCATGGTGCGGCGGCTATCCTCCGTCACCTTCATCTGCATCAACTCATCATATATAATCGCGTCAATCGCCGCCGCCCGCTTTTCATCATAAGGCGCAAGGGTCATGCCATGGCTGACCAGACGTTGGCGAAACCATGCCTCGGTCATCACATTGCGCGTACCAATCACCGCCGCCGATTTTATGCCATCGGCCCGCATCTTCGCACCCGTTTCATCGACAATATGAATCAACGGAATGGAAATGGCCGCTGCAACATCTGCCGCGACCTTGTGCATGCTGTTCGCCGCGATCATCAACGCCGTGGCGCCCGCCGCTTCCAACCTTTGGGCCGATGCGATTAACACGTCCCGCGCATGGTCCCATTGCGCGTCGGCGCTGAGGCGCGACAATTCGCAGTAATTCAGGCTTTCCATGACGATGGGGGCAGAACAACTGCTGCCGATCCGGCTTTGCACGCCTTGGTTCAAATAACGATAATAAAGCTCGGTCGACGCCCAACTGACGCCGCCAATCAAACCCAATTTACGCATATATCTGGTCCGCCCCTTCATATTCAGCGGCCCTTATCGCCGCGCCAGATGCCATGTCGCGCGACGCGCATTTCATGCTCATTTACAATGTGTATCGGTCTTAACGGCTTGCCGCACCTTGTCACAAGAAAAATGGCGCGAAATGGTTCCATCCCACTTCGCGCCATTTTCAAAAATTTGGCTAGATCAACAAAGGATCAATGACCGCTTCCATGCGTTTAGTGGCCTCCGCCATTAAGGGCCTTAACGATATCGTCGGCCATTTTCTTGGCGTCGCCCAGCAACATCATCGTCTGGTCCATATAGAACACATCATTGTCCACACCAGCATAGCCGACGCCGCCCATCGAACGCTTGACGAACAAGACGGTCTTGGCCTTTTCCACGTCCAAAACGGGCATGCCGTAAATGGGCGAAGATTTGTCGGTTTTGGCCGATGGGTTGGTCACGTCGTTCGCGCCGATAACAAAAGCAACGTCGCATTGGGCGAATTCATTGTTAATGTCTTCCAGTTCAAACACTTCGTCATAAGGCACATTCGCTTCGGCCAGCAAAACGTTCATATGCCCAGGCATACGGCCCGCCACAGGGTGGATGGCATATTTGACGTTCACGCCTTCCTTCTTCAGCAGATCGGCCATTTCGCGCAGCGCATGCTGTGCCTGTGCCACGGCCATGCCATAGCCCGGAACGATGATGACATTTTCCGCTTGGCTCATCAGGAAGGCTGCGTCATCGGCGCTGCCCGGCTTCCAAGGACGTTGTTCCTTGGCCGCGCCGCCCGATGCAGCGGAATCATCCGCGCCAAAGCCGCCAGCAATCACGCTGATAAAGCTGCGGTTCATCGCCTTGCACATGATGTAAGACAGGATCGCACCCGATGCACCCACCAGCGCGCCGGTGATGATCATCGCGGTGTTGCCCAGCGTAAAGCCCATCGCCGCTGCGGCCCAGCCGGAATAGCTGTTCAGCATCGACACAACCACGGGCATATCCGCGCCGCCGATGGGAATGATCAGCAAGAAACCAATGACGAACGACAAGCCCGTGACGGTCCAGAACACCCAAGGCGATTGATCCACGGTGAAATAGGCCACCAAGCCCAAAATACCCGCCAATGTGCCAAGGTTAATCAGGTGGCGCAGCGGCAGCATGATCGGCGAACCCGACATATTGCCGTTCAATTTCAAGAATGCGATCACCGAGCCAGAGAAGGTAATCGCACCAATGGCGATGCCCAGACCCATTTCGATACGGCTGACGGTGAAAATCTGACCCGACGCATCGGCAATACCAAATGCAATTGGGTTCAAATAGGCCGCCGCCGCCACGGCAACCGCCGCCAAGCCGACAAGGCTGTGAAAGGCAGCAACCAATTGCGGCATCGCGGTCATGGCGATTTTGCGCGCCATCACCACGCCAATCACCGCGCCAATGGCGATAGCGCCCAGCACTTCGACAGGATTGGCCAGTTCATGGGTGACCAAGGTGGTAATCACCGCAATGGCCATACCCGCCATACCAAAGCGATTGCCTTGGCGCGAGGACGCTGGGCTGGACAAGCCGCGCAGCGCCAGAATGAAGAGAACCCCAGAAACAAGGTAGGCCAAGGCCTCCCACGGGTTCACGGCAGCAACTTCGTGCATCTTATTTCCCCCAATCCGGCTTTTTCATTCACCGGACAGTATATTTCATCTGCGCCTCAGCGCTGCTTCTTCTTGTACATCGCCAACATGCGTTCCGTGACGGCAAAGCCACCGAAAATATTGATGCTGGCCATCACAACGGCGGCAAGACCCAACCATTTCGACGCGGCCGATCCGCTAGCGGCGCTGGCAATCAGCGCGCCTACGATAATCACCGAAGAAATGGCGTTGGTGACGCTCATCAATGGCGTGTGCAAAGCCGGTGTTACCGACCAAACCACAAAATAGCCCACAAAACAGGCCAAGATGAAAATCGAAAAAATGGCAATAAAGTCCATAGCAAGCTCCCCTGCGTGCTTCTGGCTGGTTAACCCAGCAAACGTTCGTTTACGACCTTGCCACCTTGCGTCAGACGCACGGCATTGCCGATTTCTTCGTCCAGCACAGGCTTATTCTGTTCCTTGTCCCAAAAGGCGGACAGGAAGTTGAACAGGTTGCGGCTGAACAAGGCGCTGCTATCCGCTGGCAGGCTGGCCGCAATGTTGCGGGCGCCAATAACGGTCACACCATGAATTTGGCGGGTTTCGCCCGACACCGAACCTTCGACATTGCCGCCGCTTTCTGCGGCCATATCGACGATCACACTGCCCGCGCGCATCGACGCCAACTGGGCGTCCGAAATCAAACGCGGGGCGGGACGACCCGGAATCAAGGCCGTGGTGATGACAATATCTTGCTTGGCGATATGCGACGATACCAGCTCCGCTTGTGCGGCCTTATATTCGTCGGACATTTCGGTGGCATAGCCGCCTGCGCCTTCGCCTTCGATACCGGCCACATTTTCCACGAAAATGGGCTTGGCCCCCAGCGAGAGAATTTGTTCCTTGGTCGCCGAACGCACGTCGGTCGCGCTGACCTGCGCGCCCAAACGGCGGGCCGTTGCAATGGCCTGAAGCCCCGCAACACCAACACCCATGATGAAGGCCTTGGCAGCGGATACCGTACCAGCGGCGGTCATCATCATCGGGAAAGCACGGCCATAGGCATTGGATGCCATCAGCACGGCCTTATAGCCCGACAAATTGGCTTGGCTGGACAGGATATCCATCGACTGCGCGCGGGTGATGCGCGGCATGAATTCCATCGCCAAAGCTTCCAGCCCCATCGCGGCATAAGCGTCAACACGCGCACGCTCACCAAAGGGGTTCAGACCCGCTGCCAACCATGCACCGGGCGCAAAACCGCTGAGGCTGTCGGGTTCAGGACCCTGAACCGCCAAAATGATATTGGCGCCGTTTAAAATCTCCGCCCGCGAACCGACCGTGGCACCAGCAGCTACATAGGCCGCATCATCCACCGAAGCCGACACACCAGCGCCGCTCTCAACCGAAACCTTTGCCCCCAAAGCAATGAATTTCTTGACGGTTTCCGGAGTCGCAGCAACACGGATCTCGCCAGCGGCGAGTTCCTTTACAACAGAAATGTGCATGAACTTATCCGATCAGGAAGCAAGAAGAAGCACAACAAAGGCAACGACCAGCGCCGTGGCGATGGTGCCATATTTTACCATTGCGAGAAAACCCGAATAGGTATCGTTGGCCGCAGCCATATTTTGTTCCGCCATTGCATTCCCCTTTGCATATTTTCTATCAAAAATCTCGGACGATTTAGAATCCTTTAGGTCAAAGGCTCTTCATCCAGCAAGAAATAATTATCTTATCGGGGTGCATGATCCGCCACCACATACGTCATAAATCATGCTGGCGTTAATAGCCAGTTTACGACTTTGTGCTATAATGGTGCAAATCCAAATCGTTTTCAGGGAGTTTAGCCTCCCCCAAGCAGGACGAAATGTGACAGTTATGGGCAACAACCGCGACAGCCGTAACATTTTGATCGTCGAGAGCGATCCCAGCCAGCAACGCTATTTTGCGGCGCTTTTGGGGCGTGGCGGATGGCGAACCACCGTCGTCGAAGACACGGATGCTGGTTTACAGCTGATCCGCGGCGAACATGGCGAAACCTTGGATGCCGTCCTGACCAGCCAAAGCGCAAGCGGCATGTCCATGCCCAGCTTTGTGGCGGAAATCCGCCATAGAAAAGCGGAAATGCCGATCATATCGGTCACCGAATTGGGCAATGTGAATGACGCCATCCGCCTGATGCGGGCCGGAACCACGGATTTTGTGCAACGCCCGATCATCGTCGATCGCTTGCTAGAATCGCTGGAGCGTTGCCATCACCCCCATGCCGCCAAAGACGAACTTCGCCCCTTAACAGAAAAACTGCGCGCCAATCTCGCCTTTGATGAAATTGTTGGCTCCAGCCCCAATTTTCGCAGCGCCCTTGCCATCGCGGCCAAGGCGGCCCGCACCCGCCTGCCCACCTTGATCACCGGACGCAGCGGCACCGGCAAAGAAGTGTTCGCCCGCGCCATTCACGGTGCCAGCCCACGCAGCCGTGGCCCCTTGGTGGTGCTAGACTGTGCCGCCGTCGCCCCCGGATTGATTGCGTCCAGCCTTTTTGGCCATGAACGCGGGGCCTTTCCGGGTGCCTTTGACCGGCAAATTGGCCGTTTGGTTCAGGCCGATGGCGGCAGCATCGTCATCGACCATGTCGAATGTATGCCCGCCGAAGCCCAAGCGATGTTGATGCAATTCATCAACACCCAAGATGTGCAAATGGTCGGCGGCAACATTCGCCAACGCGTGGACCTGCGCATCATCGCCACCAGCAACACGCCGCTGATCCATATGGTCGAAAGCGGCCATTTCCGCGAAGATTTGTTCGATGCCTTGGCTGCCGCGCAAATCACGCTGCCAACCCTCAGCGAACGGCGCAGCGACATCGCCCCGCTGGTTCGCCATTTGGCGGCCCGCATTGGCACATTGCCATCCATGCCCGCCGCCAGCATTACCGACGCGGCGCTGCGCCTGCTGACATCCTATGCTTGGCCGGGGAATGTGCGCCAATTACAAGATGTCTTGTTCCGCGCAACCTTGGCCAGCGGCACTGGCGTTTTAACGCCCGATGACTTTCCCGCGATCTTGGAAGCCATTGGCGACAGCAGCAACAGCAGCCGCATTCGGGAACAAAATATCGCGGTGCATAGCGACGCAATGGGCGTCACCCTCTATCAACATGACGGCCATTTGCGCCCGCTCCATGAAATCGAAGCCGATGTTATCCGCTTGGCCATCGGCCATTATCGCGGTCGGATGAGCGAGGTTGCACGGCGATTGGGCATTGGCCGCTCGACCCTCTATCGCAAGCTTAGTGATTTGGGCATCGACACGGCGGCCTAACCCGCTCGCGGCGGCCAGACTTCATCGCTTCGGGGCTGCGTAGGTCAGTCAGATCATCAACGCGGTATCGCGCAGGCCCCGCCATATGCGTAGGGCCTGCCGATGCTCGCGCACATCATGCACGCGGATCCATTGTGCGCCTTGACCCAAGGCATGATAATGCAGCGCCACGCTGCCGCCCAAGCGGTCATCCGCAGCGGCTTCATTGTCCAGCGCGCCAATCACACGCTTGCGGCTGGCGGCGAACAATATGGGGCAGCCCAGCGAATGAAACAGCGCCAAACCATTGAGCAAAGCCAAATTATCGGCCACGCCTTTGCCAAATCCAATACCAGGGTCCAAAATCAAGCGGCTGCGCGCGATGCCCGCTGCTTCACAGGCCAAGACCCGCTCTTCCAGCATGTCATACACGTCCAGCACCGGATGGGCATATTTCACCGCGTCCGCAGAAGACGCGCTGGAACCGCCACCCGCTTCGCCGGTCGGCATGGCCGCGTGCATCAAAATAATGGCCGCACCCGATGACGCCGCCACATCCATAGAGCGGTCGTCATAACGCAATGCCGACACATCATTGATAATCTTGGCGCCCGCCGCCAATGCGGCCTCCATCACCAAGGCTTTGCGGGTGTCGACCGACACAATCGCCCCGCCCCGCGCCAAGCCCGCAATGACCGGCTCCACGCGCTTCACTTCATCGCCTTCCCAAACCGCTTTCGCGCCTGGGCGGGTGGATTCGCCGCCAACATCCAAAATCGCTGCCCCAGCCGACGACATAGCAAAGCCCGCCTCAATGGCCGCTTGCTCGTCCGCATATTGGCCGCCATCGGAAAAACTGTCGGGCGTCACATTCAAAATGCCCATGATCTGTGGTTCATGGAAGGTCAGCATACGATCGCCAAACACCAGCGGTGCCTTGGGCTGCACCACGGCCTTGCGCTGCGCCTCGGCCCGCTCGGCCAAGGCGGACGGCATATAGCCCAGCCATACGCCCCAATCCCGAACAGGCACGACGGCCGAGGATATCACCCCCTGATCGCGCAGGCTGATATGCCAAGCCGAAAACCAAATCAGACTGTCGCCCAGCCGCAAACCAGCATCCTCCCATTCATGCGGACGATCCACAAAGCAGGTCGGGCGGCAATAAAGGCGCGCGTCCCGTCCTGCCTTACCAAGGTCAGATGGGGTTAAGGGGCGGAACATATCAGGCCTCGTGAGCCAGCAGCCATTCCTGACGCACGTCGTCAATCACGCGCAGCTTGCCCTTCTTTTCGATATGCCAGAATGTCCAACCATTACAGCTTGGCGCGCCTTGCACACCGGATCCGACCTTGTGGATCGACCCAGCGGGCAGCCCCTCGCAATCCAGCGAACCATCGACCCGCACCGTAGCACGCCAGCGTTGCTTGCTGTCCGTCAAAACCGTGCCCGCTGGAATTTGGCCACCTTCCACCAAGGTTCCAAAGGCCACGCGGGTTGCCGCCTTGGGGGCCATCATCGTCTTGATCGCGCGCTCATCCAGCGGCAGCGCCATTTCAATGCGCGCCTTGGCGGCATCAATATAATCATCCTCGCGCTCGATACCGATAAAGTTCCGGCCCAAACGCTTGGCCACCGCGCCGGTGGTTCCGGTGCCGAAAAATGGGTCCAGCACCACATCACCGGGGTTGGAACAAGCAAGCATGATCCGGTACAGCAGCGCCTCTGGCTTTTGGGTTGGGTGAACCTTGTGCCCATTCTTCTTCAGACGCTCTGCCCCGCCGCAAATCGGGATCAGCCAGTCCGACCGCATTTGCAATTCGTCATTCAGCGTCTTCATCGCACGATAGTTAAAGGTATAGCGCGCCTTTTCCCCCGTTGATGCCCAAATCAGCGTTTCATGCGCATTGGTAAAGCGCGTGCCCTTGAAATTGGGCATGGGGTTGGCCTTCCGCCACACAATATCGTTCAAAATCCAATAATCTTGGTCCTGTAACGCCGCGCCCACGCGAAAGATATTATGATAGCTGCCGATCACCCAAATGCTGCCATTGGGCTTCAAAATACGGCGCGCTTCCTTCAGCCATGCATGGGTAAAGCGGTCATAAGCGGCCAGACTGTCAAATTTGTCCCAATCATCGGTGACCGCGTCCACCTTGCTGCCTTCGGGGCGATGCAAATCGCCGCCCAATTGCAGATTATAGGGCGGGTCAGCAAAAATCATATCAACACTGGCGGCGGGCAGGCTGCGCATCATCTCCACGCAGTCACCTTGTAGGATGCTGTTTAGGGGAAGATCAACAGGCGCCGCCTTTGGCGCGCGCTTCCGCGTCGCTGGCGCCTTGATCTTTTCCATAACACCCATTGTTCTGCCCCTTAAAAATTCGTTCCGAACGCCCCTGATGAGTCTAACTGACTCCAAGGTCAAGGGGGCGCGACTCGTGGAGTCAGCACGAGTCGCCTGATCACAAACGAGAACGAAAAGAGTCCGACACAGCATATGGAGTCTGGAGCGAATCCCAGACTCAGCATCTTGTGGTGCGTTACCAGCACAGCACAGTGGAATTTAATTTTCAAATATCAGAAAAAGACCGCGTCAAATCAGCGACAATTGGGCAATGGGCGCGAAGCTGCGCCGGTGAAAAGCGGTCGGACCATATTCGCGCAGCGCCGCCATATGTTGTGCCGTGCCATATCCGGCATTGCGGTCCCACCCATATTGGGGGTGCAATTGCGCGGCCTCGCGCATCAACGCATCCCGATGTTCCTTGGCAAGGATGCTGGCCGCCGAAATTTCGTCGTGCAGCGCATCGCCCCCGACAATCGCCCGCGCCTTATACCCCCAGCGCGGCAGGCGGTTTCCGTCCACCCACACTTCGTCCAACGCATCCCCCGACCCGTCGCCCAATGTAGCGCTCAGGCCATCCACCGCGCGGGTCATCGCCAAAAAGGTCGCTTGCAAAATATTAATCTGGTCGATTTCCTCGACCGTGGCGATGCCAATCGCCCAGCGGCAACGCGCCTTAATTTCCGGCTCCAGCATCGCGCGGCGCTTGGCCGATAATTTCTTACTGTCATTCAGGCCGCTGATACCGCCGTCGCACAAAATAACGGCGGCAGCGACCACTGGCCCCGCCAATGGTCCCCGCCCCGCTTCGTCAACGCCCGCGACAATCATCGTCGATCAGTCCATCCGCCATGGCGGGAAACGACGAAATTCTGCGGCTTGATACAGGCAAATACGGTTGCCATCAGGGTCCGCCAAATGGGCCTCGCGCCACCCCCATGCTTCGTCCTTGGGCATTTGGTCAAAGCGCACGCCGCGCCGCGCCAAATAAGCAACCCATGCGTCCAGCGCACCGCTTTCCAAATAAACCGTGGTGCCACCGCTGATCGCGCAGCCCCCTTGCAGGGACAAGGTCACGCCATTGGCCGCTTCAAATCGGGCATAGCTATTTTCGGGGCTGTGAACGATTTGGGTCAAGCCCATTTGCCGGTAAAAGGCAACGGACACAGCCAGATCTTTGGCCGGAACGCTAATCTGGTTGATCGCAGGGCCAGTAAACAAGCCATCATTGCGCACATATTGCTGGCCCATGGGACCATGCCCCTTGCCCAATTGCGGTGCATTTTGAATGGATATCCGCACGAAATCGCGTGCGCGGGCAATGCTGGGTTCCAGCGGCATGCCCTGCGCCAGCCCGGTCGCAATCGCGCTGGCCAGCGTACATCCCGTGCCATGGGTATGGACGCTGTTGATGCGCGGCGCTTCCCAACGCAGCACTTCGCCGGCATCGCTTTCCAGCAAGCGATCAATGATCGTGTCGCCTTCGACATGGCCGCCCTTGGCCAATAAAGCGCAGCCATGGGCCAAAATCGCGGCCTCACCGCCCAAGGCCGCCAATTCATCACTGTTCGGCGTGGTCACCAGTGCGCGTTTCATCAACTGTTGAAACGCGATGATCGTCCCATCATCGGCCAAAGCCGCACCGCTGGTCGAAATCATGACCGGATCAAAAACCACCGGCACAGTGGCCAGATCGGGCTGCGCCAAACGGGCGACGAGGGCCTGTGCCGTCGCCGCGCACCCAATCATGCCAATTTTAATGGCATCCACACCCAAATCCGCCACCACGCTGTCGATCTGGGCGATCACCGCATCGGTCGGCACGGCATGAACCGCCTGAACGCCCAGCGTATTTTGGGCGGTAATCGCGGTGATAGCGGTCATCGCATGACCGCCCAACATGCTGACGGTTTTGATGTCCGCCTGAATACCGGCACCGCCGCCGCTGTCAGACCCTGCAATAATAAGAACGCGCGCGGTCACTATCCGGCTACTCCTGTCACAAATTGATCGTCAAACCCCGTCATCAGGGCTGAAATTTCCGCGTCGTCGATGCCGGATATTTCGCCAACACCGCGCCAACCCGCACAGGGCGGTCGGACAATTCGCCTTTGCAATTGGGGCAACGCTCGTCCAACTCATCCGCACATTCGGCGCAAAAGCTGCATTCCATCGAACAGATGAAGGCCCCATATTCATCCGCAGGCAAATCTGCACCGCAGCGTTCGCAATCTGGTCGCATTTCCAGCATATTATTTCCTATCCATCCGCTGTCACGCCGCCGCAGCGCGCACCGCGTCGCAAATCATGTCGACCACTTGTGCGACTTGGCCCTCATCATCGCCTTCCGCCATCACACGAATGACCGGTTCGGTGCCAGATGCCCGAATAACCAAGCGCCCGCGCCCCGCCAGCATGGCTTCGCCTTCGGCAATCGCCGCCTTGACGGCCACAGCCTCCAACGGCTTTCCACCCGAAAAACGCACATTTTTCAGCAATTGCGGAACCGCATCAAATTGATGCAGCAATTGGCTGGCCGCTTTGCCGCTGCGCACCAATTCGGCCAACACATGCAGCGCCGCCAACGTCCCGTCACCGGTGGTCGCATGGTCCATCAAAATCATATGGCCCGATTGTTCGCCACCAACATTAAACCCGCCCGATTTCATCCGGCCCAACACATAACGATCGCCAACTTGGGTGCGCTCCAGCGTCAATCCTTGGCTGTTCAGCAAACGCTCCAGCCCCAAATTGGACATGATGGTCGCCACCACGCCGCCGCCCTTCAACCGCCCTTGGCGTGCCCAACTGGTGCCCAGCAATGCCATAATCTGGTCGCCGTCCACAATCGTGCCTTGTTCGTCCACCACAATCAGCCGGTCGGCATCGCCGTCCAGCGCGATGCCGATGTCCGCGCCGCTGGCAACCACGGTTTCTTGCAGCAATGCGGGGGCAGTCGACCCGCATTGGTCGTTGATGTTCAACCCATTGGGCGTCACGCCGACCGAAATCACGTCCGCGCCCAATTCCCAAAATACGGTCGGCGCACTATTATAGGCCGCGCCATTGGCGCAATCGATGACGATTTTCAGCCCGTCCAACCGCACCTGTTCGCCCAAGCTTTGTTTGACGGCATGAATATAGCGCCCGCGCGCATCCTCAATGCGCTTGGCACGGCCAATTTGTGCGGGCGCGGCCAATTTTGGCTCCACGCTCAACAAAGCTTCGATCTGCATTTCATCGGCGTCGGACAATTTATAACCGTCCGGTCCAAATAGCTTGATGCCATTGTCGTGAAAGGGATTGTGGCTGGCCGAAATCATCACGCCCAAATCGGCGCGCATCGAACGGGTCAGCATGGCAACCGCTGGGGTTGGCATGGGACCAACCTGCACCACATCCATTCCAACGCTGGTAAAGCCCGCAACCAAGGCATTTTCCAGCATATAACCCGACAAGCGCGTGTCTTTTCCAATCACCACGCGATGTTTGTGCGTGCCGCGCACGAAATGCGCACCGGCTGCCATGCCCACGCGCATAGCGACTTCTGCGGTCATCGGCGCCTGATTGGTCAAGCCGCGAATACCATCTGTTCCGAAAAACTTGCGCATAACATCTCCGCACCATTGGCCCGTGGCGGACAAACGCCTTCCAAGCCCTTGACTTTGCCCTATGTCAGCCCCCGAAACTTGGCAAGTCCGGACACTGGCAACCCGTCCTGTCGCTTGGCAAAAACACAATCGCTTGGCAAAACATAGGCCCGACAGATAAGATGCGACATTTCAACGATGTTGCACATGACTTAGATGATGCACATGGCTTAAAGGATTATCATTTGAAATCGGCTTGGATCATCCTGTCTGCCTTGGTCATCGGCATGTTGCTGGGGCTGGGCGTGGCCGATTTCTGGCCCAGCGCGGCGGAACGCAGCTTGCCGATCATGGAACCGGTGGGGACATTGTGGCTCAATGCGCTGAAAATGACCATTGTTCCCTTGGTCGTCGCCTTGTTAATTACTGGAATTACCGCGGCCACCGATGCCGCCCGCGCGGGCAGGCTGGCGGCGATTTCGGTCTTTCTCTTTGTCATTGCGATCACCTTATCGGGTGTCATGTCGCTGATCCTCACGCCCTTTTTGCTCAGCACCTTCCCGCTGTCGCCCAGCGTGGCCGATGCGCTGCGCCACGGGCTGGGCGGCCAAAGCGCGGCAGCCGCCTCGCCGTCCTTTGCGGATTTTCTGCTGGCCTTGGTGCCGACCAACCCCATTGCGGCGGCCGCCGACACCAGCATCTTGCCGTTAATTGTGTTCACCACCGCTTTTGCCTTTGCCATCACGCGGCTGGCCCCGCACCAGCGTGAAACCCTGTCCGGCTTTTTCCGCGCGGTTGGCGACGCCATGTTAATCGTCATTCATTGGGTGCTGGCCTTTGCCCCAATTGGCGTGTTCGCGCTGGGCTATGCCTTGGCGATCAAGGCTGGCGCAGCGGCCTTTGGCGGCCTGATCCATTATGTGCTGATCATTTCTGCCATCGGCTTTTGCTGCGTGATCGCGGCCTTTGCGCTGGCGATTTTCGTGGGCCGCATATCGCCAAAACTGTTCTTTCGCGCCATTGCGCCAACCTTGGCGGTGGCGATCAGCACGCAAAGCTCGCTTGCCAGCCTGCCCGCTATGTTGGTGGCCGCCAAGGATGTTGGCGTCAGCCAGCGCAAGGCCGACATCGCGCTGCCGCTGGCCGTGGCGCTGTTTCGTTTTACCAGCACCGCGATGAATTTGGCCGTGGTGGTTTATGTGGCTTGGCTTTTTGGTGTGGAACTCAGCATCTGGACGATGGCGGCGGGTTTGGCCGTGGCGATTGCTGCGGCGCTCAGCGCGGTCAGCCTGCCCGGCTCCATCAGCTTTGTTACCTCCATCGCCCCGATTGCAACCAGCATGGGCGTGCCAGTCGCTCCCTTAGGCTTGTTGGTGGCGGTCGAAACTTTTCCCGATATTTTCCGAACCTTGGGCAATGTGGTCGCCGATGTGGCCGTCACCAAAATCGCGTCAGATTATGTCGACGATGGCGGCGAAGACCCCGCCGCGCTCATTTGACCCAGCGCCGCCTGTATCGCATCCAGCTTGTGATGCAGGCGCATAATCTCTAGCTCCGCGCGCAGGTTGATTTCATAATCCAACCGCGCGGATTGGCGGTCTTTGGCCGCTTGGCGGTTCTGGCTCATCATAATGACCGGCGCTTGGATCGCCGCCAGCATCGACAGCATCAGATTCAGGAAAATATAGGGATAAGGGTCAAATTTCACGCCCCATGCGGCCAGCATGTCACTGTTCAGCACCATCCATGACAACAGCACCACCGCAAAACCGATGATAAAGCCCCATGACCCGCCAATAGCGGCGACACGGTCGGCCAAACGCTCGCCAAAGCTGGCCTCATCCGCTGACATTTCCCCTGCATCGCGGCTGGACGGTGCATGGCTGGCGATGGCGGCAATCACCCGCCGTTCCTGATCATCCAAGGCATCCAGTGGCTGGCCCAGCAACCGCATCGCCAATTCTGTTTCCGATAATGTCTTGCTCATCTCACCCCTCATCGCGCCCCATCTGCGGCGCCGGTCGCATCGCGGGAAAGTAAAGTCCCATCGCGGGAAATAAGGTCTCACAGCGGGCCATAAAAAAGCCGCTGATCATCTTAACGACCAGCGGCTTTTTCCGTTTCCTTTTATCCTGCCCAATTAATGCACATAGGCCTTGGGCAAGGCCCCTTCGCTGGGCGTGACATAGCGGTCGCGCAGACGGTCCTGACGCGTGACCAGCGATTGTTTCTTGCCATCAATCCACACCATCGTCGGGCGGCTGCCCAGTTCCAGCGGGTCATCGTCCCATATCACGACATCGCCCGCGCGGCCCGCTTGCAACGACCCGATTTGGCTGTCCATACCAATGGCCTTGGCCGGAACGCTGCTGATCGCGGCAAAGGCCTGATCCCAGCTCAGCCCACTGGCCCCAGCGATACGGTTCAGCGCCACCAAATTGCCCGCATATTGGGTGGTATAACCCATTTTATGGGCATCATCATCGTCAAACACGCCGACAGCCACGTCCACGCCCGCCGCTTTTAACCGGCCAGCATTGCTTTGCGTTGCGCCCAATCGTTCGAAATTGCCGGGTAAATCCGTCAGCGGCGACAGGATAACGGGCACTTTCGCCGCCGCCAATTCGCGCGCCACCAGCCACCCTTCGGTCACGCCAACCAACACCAATTTGAGCGCGGGAAAATCGCTACGCAATTTCAGCACATTCAAAATGTCTGACGCGCGGTCCACGCGCACGAACAAGGGCACTTTGCCATCAATCACCGATACCAAGGCATCGGCATCGGCGCGCTGAATCAGCGCCGCATTGCTCCATTCCGCCAAAGCGGCGGGGTTGCGGGCATAGCTGCGGGCCGCCAATAATTGTTCACGGAACAGCAAAAATGTCGCGGCGCGGCTGCCGCCAGCCTTGCTGCTGCCTGCCTCGCCAAAGGATATGAATTGCAGCGCGCGCGGGCGCGTCACCATGTCCATATCATCGCCCAAATCGACGACCGCCCCTTGGCCCGCAAAAATATTGCTGCTTTCGGATGGCGCGACAATGGCGCGCGTCACACCGGATGCACGGTTGACGGCAACGGGCGACCCCATGGGGTTCAGCGCGGGCGATATGTCCAGCCCCGCCGAAAAGCGCGACCGGCTGGCCCCGCGATCATTGGTGCCATCCACCGCGTCCACTTCCACCAAGCCGACGCGGCTGAAGGCGGCGACAATGCCGGGCGTCACCCATGCCCCAGCGGCGTCCACTACCTCCACGCCCGCAGGCACAGCCACATTGGCCCCAGCGGCGACAATTTTACCGCCCCGCACCACCACCGTTCCGCCATCAATCGGCGCACGGCCATCGCCAATCACCAATTTGGCATTGCGAATGGCGACATCTTGCGCGGCTGCGGCGGATGCCATGCCCAGCATCGCGGCAATGGCCGCCGTCATCACAGAAAGACGGGTCATTTCACATCTCCCTCACCAGGCTGGCCCAATTCAAAATCACTGACCGGACGCAATTGGCGGTTGTTCGCATCATATAGCATGGCCCCATCGACCCATATTTTTTCGGGGCGGCTATAGGCACTGAACGGATGGCCGTTCCACAGCACGACATCGGCCATTTTTCCGGCCTTCAAACTGCCCGTCACCTTGTCGATGCCCAGCGCCTTGGCGGGGTTGATGCCCAGCCATGTCCATGCCGTTTCATCGCTGATCGTCATGCCCATGCGGCGTCCGGCCCGCAAAGCCTTGGCGGCTTCTTGGTTCAAACGCTGAATTTGGTTTTCGTCATCGCTGTGAACAATGGTGCAAGCGCCCGCCTGATGCACCATCGGCACATTTTCGGGAACACTGTCATATCCTTCCATCTTAAAGCCCCACCAATCGGCCCACAGGGCGGCGCAAATATTCTCGCGCGCCAAAATATCACCGATTTTATAAGCCTCTACGGCATGGTGGAAGGTGGATACATGATATCCAAATTCCTTGCTCATATCCACAACTTGCGCCATTTCATCGGCGCGGTAACAATGGTTGTGCATCAAAATTTCGCCCGACAAAACGCCCGCCAATGTTTCCATGGCCAAATCGCGTTCCACCGCTTTGCCTTCGTCCAGCTTCTTCTTATAGGCCGCCGCCCGCGCCCATGTTTGGCGGTTCACTGCAAAATTGCCCATGCGGGTCGATGGGGCGCGTCCCTTGGCGCCATAAACGCGCTTGGGGTTTTCGCCGCAGGCCATTTTCAAACCATAAGGCGCGCCCGGAAATTTCATGCCCTGCACGGTGCGCGACGGCACATTTTTCAGGGTGACGGACCGTCCGCCCATCAAATTGGCGCTGCCCGGCAAAATCTGTAAGGTCGTGACCCCGCCATTGACCAAAGCGCGGCTGAAACCGGGGTCTTGGGGCCAGACGCTATGTTCGGACCAAACCTCTGGCGTGGTCGGCGATGTCATTTCATTGCCGTCGCTATGCGCCTCAACGCCCGGTGATGGATAATCGCCCAAATGGCTGTGCACATCGATAATGCCGGGGGTCAAAAACTTCCCCTGCCCGTCCACGACCGTATAATTGGCGGGAACCGCCAAATCCGCGCCGCCGACCGCCTCAACCTTGCCGTTCACCAGCAAGATGGTGCCATTGTCGATCCGGCCACCTTCGCCATCAAAAATCGTCGCCCCGCGCACCGCTGTTGGCTGGCTGGCATAGGCTTTATAGGTCGACGGATAAGGATCTTTGTTAAACGCCGCCTTGGGCGCCGCAGCGCTGGCTGGCGCTTTGCGGCTGGCCGATTGCGCCTCTGCCCCGCCACTGGTCGAACACCCAACCAGCGCCAATGATGCGGCCGCCAGCAGATAATGCCCTTTATTCATCCCACACCTCTTTACAAAAAAGAGGCCGTATTGATCGGCCTCTATCCATGGGCTGGGCCGCCACAAGGCAGCCCAGCCAAATTTCTTGCCGCATCCTGCATGCGGTGATGCAGCAAGATCAGATTTTGGATTTATCCATTTTCTGATCGGCTTCTTCTTCATCGCTGTCTTGCAACGTATCCAAATGCATCATTTTCTTGATGAACGGCGATACGACAACGACGAACACACCAAAGGCAACGGCCCACAGGCCGATGGTGGCATATACTTCCAGCACCAATTCCTTGCCCGCGCCTGCGCCGCTGGCCTTTTCCGAACCCGTGGCCGATGCGATCAGACCCGCCGCAAAATTACCGGTGGCTGATGCAAAAAACCATGTGCCCATAATCAAGCTGGCCATATGCGCGGGGGCCAAGCGGTTCATCGCGCTAAGGCCAACAGGCGACAAGCACAGCTCGCCCATGGTGTGGAACAAATAGATCAAGAAGATAAAGATCACTGGCGTTGCCACGCCCATGCCCACAGCCTCTGCACCCCATTTCAGGGCAAAGAAACCAAGGCCAAGCAACATCATCGCAAAACCGAATTTCATCGGCGTCGATGGTTCAATGTTGCGCCGTCCCAGCCATGTCCACAGACCAGCAAATATCGGGGCCAGCAGCACGATATACACCGCGTTAATCGACTGGAACACCGATGCCGGCACGCCGCCACGGTCCACATAACGGTCGGTAAACAGGTTCAGCGACGATCCGGCTTGTTCAAACAAGGCCCAGAACAGGATGGACCCGACAATCAAGAACATCGCCGCAAAAATACGGTCCCGATCTTCGCGCGGCAATTTTACCACCGCGGTGAAGATCACATAACCCAGCAAGACCACGCCGCAGCTACCCAGCAACACGCCAACGATTTGTTGGTTTTGCACCAGCCACCAGCAAGCGACCACCGCAAACAGGCCCGCAACATAAAGCAGCCATTCGAACTTCAGGCCGAATTTCTTTTCGGCCAACACCTCAGGATGCTCGGGTTCACCGCGGCCCATCAACAAAGGCTTGAAAACGACAAAGACGATCAAGCCCAGCAACATGCCAACGCCAGCCGCGCCAAAACCATAGGCCCAGCCATATTTCTCACCCAGATAACCGCACAGCAGCGACCCAAAGGCCGCGCCAAGGTTAATACCCATGTAGAAAATAGTATAAGCACCATCGCGGCGTACGTCGGTGCGGGGATAAAGCTGACCAACGATCACCGAAATATTGGCTTTCAAAAAGCCGCTACCCACGATGATGAACGCCAATGCCAGCCAGAATATATTCAATTGGGCCGCGCTTTGTCCGCCGTCCCCTTCAAATCCCATCAGGAAATGGCCGAAGGTCAGCAACACCGCGCCATAAAGCACGGCCTTTCTTTGCCCCAGCCAGCGGTCGGCCAAATAGCCACCCAGAACGGGCGTGATATATACCAGCGCCGTATAGCTGCCATAAATGACACCCGCTTCACCGTCCGAGAACAGCCAATGTTTGGTCAAATAGAAAATGAGCAGGGCGCGCATCCCATAATAGGAAAAACGCTCCCACATCTCTGCGAAAAACAGGACAAATAGCCCCTTTGGATGCCCCAAGATGGTGCCTGCGGCATCACCAGGCTGAGCATAGGCTTTGGTCATTGAGACCCTTCCCTCGTAATTGAACGTCCTCCCTCCATTGCCGGAGGTTGATGATTTCAAATTAGCGGCAAATTTCGGGAAGGAAAGAAAGTAATTGCGATGGAAACCATCAACATAGACTTCATTCCACATTCAACGCTGCTTTGCCGCCCGCCCAAGGCTTGCACGATCCGTCATCGCGCGCCACATGGATGTCATGCTTAATGACCGCTCTTCGCTGCTCGCCCATCTCGATACACGCCGTTCTGGCAAACCGCGCGACATGGTCGCCCCCGGTCCCAATGACCAACAATTGGGGGCGATGATCGAACAGGCCATGCGCTCCCCCGATCATGGCAAATTGGTGCCGTGGCGCTTTGTCGAAATTGCGACGGACCAACGCCCAGCCTTTGCCGATTTGCTGAAAAAAGCATGGGTCGCCAACAACCCTGGCGCCGCCCATCTGGACCTGACGGCGCTGGAACAATTTGCCGCCCAAGCCCCCAGCTTGGTTGTGCTGCTGTCCACCCCCGTCGTTCCAAGCAAAATTCCGCTGTGGGAACAAAGCCTGTCGGCGGGCGCGGTGGCCATGAACTTGCTGCACGCCGCCCATGCCCAAGCTTTTGTCGGCAGTTGGATTACCGGTTGGGCCGCCTTTGACCCGATGGTGAAGGCCGCACTGGGCGGCGCAGAGGACGACCAAATTGTCGGTTTCTTTTTCTTTGGCACGCCCAGCCTGCCCCTCGAAGAACGGCCAAGGCCAGCATTGGCGGACAAATTCAGCCGCTGGACCCCGCCGACAACGGCATGATGCCGCCGGAAAAAGGCCTGCCCAATTTGAATTTCGGGCCTTTTTCCGACATTTGACTGTTATGCTGTCTTATGGCATTAACTCGCCATGCTCGATCAGTCCAAGCCCGTCTATCAGCGCCTGCGCGACGTCATCGCCAATGCGATATTGGACGGGCAATTTGGCGATGGCGACTTGCTCCCCTCCGTCCGATCCTTGGCGGCCGACCAAGGCGTCAACCCGCTAACCGTCGCCAAAGCTTATCAAAGCTTTCAGGACGAGGGGCTGGTAATCGTCAAACGCGGGGTCGGCATGTTCGTGTCCGACGGGGCTACCGCCCGCTTGCGCACCATGATGCGCGACGATTTTCTGACCAACATCTGGCCCCCCGTCGCGCAGCAGATGCGCCGCATTGGGCTGGACGCCCGCGCGCTCATCGACGCGGTTGACGCCTGAAACCACACGCCACCCCACATCCTTGGCTCGGACATCATGCGGACAGATGCTCTTGTCAAATATCATCATCCGATAGACAATTTGTGCCAGCCCGTTTGCTCATCCCCTTGGCCACCCGCATGTCCATCAGCATAGAATAGAATGATCGCCGGTTATGACCCAACAGATTCAGCCTATCATCTTGTGCGGCGGCGCGGGTTCGCGCTTATGGCCGGAATCGCGCGGACAGCGGGCCAAGCAATTTCTGACGCTGGCGGGGACATCCTCCCTGTTGCAACAAAGCGTGGCGCGCATCCAAAGCGCCGCCTTTGCCCCGCCGATGATTATCTGCGGGCCAGACCATGTCGCCCCAATCCAAGATCAATTGCGCGGCCATGACTATGTCCTGATGGTCGAACCCGCCGCGCGCGGCACCGCAGGGGCGATTGCCTTGGCCACCGCCCATCATTTGCCCAGTGACGCCAGTGACCCCAGCAACAGCCCCTTGTTGCTGGTCATGCCCAGCGACCACATCATCACCAATGTCCCCGCCTTTCACCGCGCCGTGGCCGATGCCGCGCCGCTCGCCCAGCAAGGCTGGATCGTGACCTTTGGCATTAGCCCCCATGCACCTGAAACGGGCTTTGGTTATATTGCGGCGGGCGAACCGATCAGCGACACCGGCTTTGCCGTCACCCGCTTCATCGAAAAACCGTGCCAACAAGATGCCGAGGCGATGCTGGCCGCTGGCGGATATAGCTGGAATGCAGGCATTTTCCTGTTTCGGGCCGACCGCATGGCACAGGCCATGTCCCAGCATTGCCCTGCCATTTACCACGCCGCTGATCATGCCGTGCGATCTGCCCAATATGACGCACAAAGCATCCTCGCCAACGCCGCCGCTTTTGCCGCTGCGCCCAGCGATTCCATCGACTATGCCGTGATGGAACAAGACAGCCGCGTGGCGGTGGTGCCGGTCGATATGGGCTGGTCCGACATTGGCAGTTGGTCTGCCGTCCACGCACTGGCCAATAAAGACGCCGACAATAATGCCGTCAGCGGACAAGCATGGCTGCACGCCAGCCAAGGCAATTTGGTGCGATCGGGCGGCAAACGCGTCTCGCTGATCGGCGTGGAAGGACTGGCCGTGGTGGTCGACGGCGATGATATTTTAATCTTGTCGATGGACCGTAGCCAAAATGTTCGGCTGGCGGCGCAGCAAGACGCAAGCGGCGATTAATCCCCCACAAAATCAAAGGGGCTGACGCTGCGTTCGCCATCACGAATACGCAGCCCGCGACCCAGCGGTGGCAAAGAACGCTGCGCGCAATTGGGCCGTGTGCAGCGCCGACACCCCAGCCCAATCTGCCCCGCATTGCTGCGCATCAAGTCCACACCGCGCGCGGCGGCCAATGGCGCAGCCAGCTTGGCCTCCACGCCAACACACACCGCAAAGCGCCCTTGTGCCCCGCCACCCATCAGGCCCGACGCCTCCACCGCGCGGCTTTGCGTGAACCAGCGGCTGCCATCTTCCAACTCCACCAATTCCGACACCGTCTCGCCCGCCCGCGCAAAGGCTTCGTGCAGCGACCATAAGGGACAGCGCGCCCCGCCATCCACCAAAGGCGACTGGCTGGCCCCCAAATAACGTTTGCTCACCTGCCCCGCGCGGTCCACCCGCAACAAAAAGAAAGGCAGCCCCCGCGCGCCCACACGCTGCAATGTCGTCAGCCTATGCGCCACTTGCTCAAAACTCGCCCCGAACCGCCGTTGTAACAACAACAAATCATAACCGGTCGTGTCACAGGCCCGCAAAAAGCGGCCATAGGGCATCATCAGCGCCGCCGCGAAATATTGCACAATATGCCGTTCAAATAATTTGGCCGACGCATGATCGGCAAAGCCCGCACCGGCCACCAAGGCTTGAATATCGGCCTTGGCCTCAATTTGTGCCAAGGTGGCGGCGGCCTGAAACGTCCGCGATGCCGGTTGCAGCAATTCGTTCAACATCAACTGCCGCGCATGCCAATCCAGCCAGCGCAAGCGGTCGGGCATCACATCGGCGGGCAGAATGCGGATACCCAATTGATGCCGCGTGCGCAGCCGTTCGGCGATGGTGCCATATAGGTCGCCGCCCGCCAACCGCAATTCATCGGCCAATTCCTCCGCCCGCTGGTCCAGATCGGCAAAATGATTGCGCCAATTTTCAATCGCCCGCCGCGCTGCTTCGACCTCTGGCGCTTCATTGGCGGCGGCCGTCGGCGTTGCCTCATCCGCCGAATCGAATAATCTTGCAAAGGCCGCCGCCGTCGCGGGCGCAACATGCAGCCATTCTTCGACATCTTCGGCCCTGATTCCCAAATCCGCAAAGCGTGGATCGGCCAAACGGCGGCGCAGACCCGCTGCCCCGCCCCGAATCTCCTCCGCCGCCAAGGCCGCTGGGTCAAAGCCAAAACGCTCGGCCAGCCGGATGATGACGGTGGCCGATATCGGTCGCTGTCCATGCTCTATCAGGTTCAAATAGCTGGCAGAAATATCCAACGCCTCGGCCATCGCCGCTTGCGTCAGCCCAGCGGCGCGCCGCGTTTTGCGCACCGCAGCGCCCGCAAAAATCTTCCGATCAGCCATAGAAATGTAAATTCCTTTACAGATTTACATGCTAAAATGCACTCAAACCCGAATTTTCACAAGTTTTATTGACAAAGATTTTCAGATTCAGCCGAATATCCGGCACAACAGGCTCATCACAGCGGTCGATACGACAGCGCGCAACATAGGGATAGCAAGATGAGCTACACGGACGACATGGCGCAAGCCGGCAACATCATTCGCGACCAAGATGGCCGCTGGGACGCGATTGGCGCGGAAAATGTCGCCCGTATGCGCGCTCAAAATAAGTTTCGCACCGGCCTCGACATTGCGCGCTATACCGCTCGCATCATGCGCGCTGACATGGCCGCTTATGACGCCGACCCCGCCAATTACACCCAATCGCTGGGCTGCTGGCACGGCTTCATCGCCCAGCAAAAGATGATTTCGATCAAAAAGCATTTCGGCACCACCAAACAGCGCTACATTTATCTGTCGGGCTGGATGATCGCCGCCCTGCGCAGCGAATTTGGCCCACTGCCCGACCAGTCGATGCATGAAAAGACCAGCGTCCCCGCCTTGATCGAAGAAATTTACACCTTCTTGCGTCAGGCTGATGCCCGCGAATTGGGCGGCCTGTTCCGCGACCTCGATGCTGCTCGCGAAGCTGGTGACGATGTTAAAGCCAAGCAAATTCAACATGCCATCGACAATCATGAAACCCATGTTGTGCCGATCATCGCCGACATTGACGCGGGCTTCGGCAACGCAGAAGCCACCTATTTGCTAGCGAAAAAGATGATCGAAGCTGGCGCCTGTGCCCTGCAAATCGAAAATCAGGTTTCGGATGAAAAGCAATGCGGCCACCAAGACGGCAAGGTCACGGTTCCGCACGAAGATTTCCTGCAGAAAATCCGCGCCCTGCGTTACGCTTTCTTGGAAATGGGCGTGGAAGACGGCGTCATCGTCGCCCGCACCGACAGCTTGGGCGCTGGCCTCACCAAGCAAATCGCTTTCACCCGTGAACCCGGCGACTTGGGCGACCAATATAACGCCTTCTTGGACTGCGAAGAAGTCACCGGCGCTGGCAACCCCGGCGATGTGCTGATCAACCGCGACGGCAAGCTGCTGCGCCCCAAGCGTCTGCCATCCAACCTTTACCAGTTCCGCGCTGGCACGGGGGAAGACCGCTGCGTACTTGATTGCATCACCAGCCTGCAAAATGGTGCCGACCTGCTGTGGATCGAAACGGAAAAGCCCCATATCGAGCAAATCGCTGGCATGGTCGACCGCATCCGCGAGGTCATCCCCAATGCCAAGCTGGCCTATAATAATTCGCCTAGCTTCAACTGGACGTTGAACTTCCGTCAGCAGGTGTTTGACGCATGGACCGCCGAAGGTAAGGATGTGTCGGCCTATGATCGTGCCAAGCTGATGAGCGTGGATTATGACGGCACCGAATTGTCCAATGAAGCAGATGAACGCATCCAAAACTTCCAGCGCGATTCCGCCAAACGTGCCGGCATCTTCCATCACCTGATCACCTTGCCGACCTATCACACCGCCGCTTTGTCGACCGACAATTTGGCCAAGGAATATTTCGGCGAACAGGGCATGCTGGGCTATGTTGGCGGCGTCCAACGCAAGGAAATCCGCCAAGGCATCGCTTGCGTAAAGCACCAAAACATGTCCGGCAGCGACATTGGCGACGATCATAAGGAATATTTTGCTGGCGAAGCAGCCCTGAAGGCCGCAGGCAAAGACAATACGATGAACCAATTCGCCGCTTAAACTGAATTTGAAGCCAATGCAGCCTTGCATGCCATTGGCTTCATAACCTTCTTTCCTGGGGAGGAAAGCTTACCCGTCGGACCTGACATCAGGTTCGGCGGGTATTTTATGGAAAATTTCCGCAGCGGCAATCCCGCGCCTCTGCGTTGATACAAAAGGATATATTTTTAGCCCATCTCAGAATTTTTCAACCAAAAGAACACCTTCCCAGCC
The DNA here is from genome assembly GCA_964542975.1 of uncultured Sphingopyxis sp. Taxonomy (GTDB): domain Bacteria; phylum Pseudomonadota; class Alphaproteobacteria; order Sphingomonadales; family Sphingomonadaceae; genus Sphingopyxis. Next base: position 55,559 of record CAZIVW010000009.1, on the reverse strand, counting down.
ACCCTACTTGATAAAATACGCCTTTCGTGCTTAAGGAACTGCCCCACAACATAAACAGCGAAAATCCATGACCGACACCCGCATGACCATGATGGAAGCTATTGCACGTCGTCGCCGCGTTACGGCCCGCTACAATGGCACCATGTTGGACCTCGCGCCGCATCTGATGTTCGAACGCCATGGGGACCTGTTTATCAGCGCGCTGAACATCAACAAAAAATGGCGGTCGGACGAAGAGCCGCGCTTGGGCAACTTCAAGCTGATCGGATTGGACGCTGCCGAGGTATTGGAAGAGGAGTTTGAACCCATTCCCTCCTTCACCCCAACCCCGCCGCATGACGACGCCATTTTGGTTTTGGCTGTTTAAATTCCGCATCCTTTAAGGGCATCAGGCCGAAATAGGCCGCCCGCCAATCGGCTGCCCCGCCCCCAAAGTTTTAGATCATCCCATGTAAAAAGCCCGCCAAGCATGTGCTTGACGGGCTTTTTATATGTATGAAGCGAGCGCTTAGAGTTTCGGACCAGCCAAGCCGTCCTCGCCCTCTTCGCCCACAGGATGCGCGGGCTCGCCCTTGGTTTTCACCAACGACCAAATCACGCCGCCTGCAATCAGACCAAAGGTCACCGCAAGGCTGATCGCGGGCGGGAATTTGCCGCCGCCCATCACAAAGTCTGCGATGAAAATCTTGGAACCGATGAACACCAGCACCAAGGCCAGCGCATATTTCAAATAATGGAAACGATGCACCATCGCCGCCAAAGCGAAATAAAGCGCGCGCAGGCCCAAAATGGCCATGATGTTCGACGTATAGACGATGAAAGTGTCCGTCGTGATTGCCAAAATGGCGGGCACGCTGTCCACCGCAAACACCAAATCGGCCACGTTGATGACGATCAACGCCAACAGCAATGGCGTCGCCGCCGTCACCATTTTGCCGGTCTTGCTGTTGGGGACCTTCACCAAGAATTTTTCCCCATGCAATTCCGGCGTCACCGGCACATGGTTCGACAACCAACGGACGAATGGATTGCTTTTCACATCCATCGGTTCGTCATCGGTGAACAGCATCTTGATACCGGTGAAGATCAAGAAGGCCGCGAACAGATATAGCACCCATTCTTGGCTGCCGATCAAGGCCACGCCGCCCGAAATCATCAAGCCGCGCAAGATGATGACCGCCAAAATACCCCATAGCAACGCGCGATATTGATATTTGGGAGGAATAGCAAAAGCCGAGAAAATCAATGAGATAACAAAGATATTATCAATCGACAGGGCTTTTTCGATGAAATAGCCCGTATAATATTCCACACCGGCTTGGCTGCCCTTTTGCACCCAAATCCACGCGCCAAAGGCCATGGCGATACCGATATAGAAAACGGAAAGCTTCAAGCTTTCCGCAACGCCCATTTCCTTATTATCCTTGTGCATAAAGCCAAGGTCAAAGGCCGTGAGACCGATTACGATCGCGAGGAACGCCAACCAAAACCAGACTGGCGTCCCCAGCCAATCCATTACCAAAAATTCCATCATTTTATCCGATCATTGCGCCCATATCAGACAGGGGGTGTCGCGAAATTCCTTGCGATTTCGCGTGTCAGGCCATTTTCAGCCGCTGCGCCAACAACACCTTCAGGCGCGAGCGCAAACGTTCATTCAGCCGGACAAGGCGCAAAAGCCGCATCTGATTTACAGAATATCGCGACTGACGCTTCAGTTCCCTTTGGATGCGACTTTTCCACATCGTTAAGAAAAAAATACGACTATCTAAGGACATACCGCCTCCTGTTGAGCTTGCTCAAAACAGGTGATTCAATGAAAACGGCGAAATTCGATCAAACAGGCCGTATTGCATCGGGATCACCCGATGCGGTCCGACATCACGGGACGGAAAAACCGTCGACGTCAGAGGGGCCCGGCCCGCACGCCCCTTCCCTAGCCCATCCGGCCGAAAAAATCAAGCCGCTGCAATCGGCGGGCCATAACCCCATCGATATCGACTTTTTCTCTGTATCTTCCATGCCGATCCTGCGATCATTTTTCAGACCACATGGGTCATCTGATCCGGACAACCGACGCGATACGACTCTGCCGATGTCCCATGATTATGGATCGGGAACCAACTCCACGACATCCAACAGCGATTCATAGGCGGGCTGCGGAATCACCATGCGCCAACGCTGGTCGCCAATGCGTTCGATCAGCCCAGCGATATCCCGCATACGGTCGCTACCATAAGGCACAGCGGTTTGTTCATCGCCCAGCGCCAATGTGCCCAAAAACACGTCTCGATTATGTTCGCCAGCAAACACCCGCCCCGATGGGCGCTGCGACCCCGTCAATTTCATCAGAAATTTGCCATTGCCATCGTCCACGACGCGGCAGCGGAACCAGCTATATTGCACATAGGACAAGCCCGTTCGGCCCTTTGCCCCCAATTTGGTCGTCCGGCACCGATAATCTCCGGCCGCAAATTTCACATCATTCAGGGCGGCCATCGGTTTGAACAATATGGGGTCCGCATCCAATTGCGCCCCATATCCGGCGCCACGCGCATCACTTAGGGCATTTTGCCATGCGGTATACCAATTGCGGATGCGCTGTTTATCCTGATCTGTTGCGACGGCACGCCACAACTCGGCATTGGGCACTTTCTTAGCGGTCGATGCCGCCATATTTTCGGCTGCATTATCCGATGTCGGCGCATCCACCGTCAACCGTTGATCGCTGGCGGACGCCAGATCCAGTCCTTTATGGCAGGCGGTCAAGCTTGTCGCAGCAAGCATTGCCCAAACCATTGCTGACCGCATCAGATAACCTCCGTTAAAACTTATACTTTACACCCTATCGCCGCGCGGGGCGCATCTCAAGCGGCATCACGACATGACGTTATTTATAACCCAATGTAAATAGAATTGGTTCCGTCACATTGCGGTCCAGCCGCCATCCACGCTCAGATTGGCGCCCGTCATGCTGGCGGCTTCATCGCGCGTTAAAAACAGCGCCAAGGCGGCGACTTGTTCCACCGTCACAAATTTCTTGGTCGGTTGACCCGCCAGCAGCACTTTGTCGATCACATCTTCGCGCGACATGTGGCGGGCTTTCATCGTGTCGGGTATCTGGCCTTCGACCAAGGGTGTCCAGACATAGCCTGGGCTGATGCAATTCACCGTCACGCCATGCGCGGCCGTTTCCAGCGCCGCTGTCTTGCTTAGGCCGACCAACCCATGTTTCGCCGCCACATAGGCTGATTTAAATGGTGAGGCGACCAGACTATGGGCCGATGCCGTGCTGATGATACGCCCCCACCCCTTGGCCTTCATTTGGGGAATGGCATGGTGCATGGCATGAAAGGCGGCGGATAAATTCAGCGCCATAATCCTATCCCATTTTTCGGTGGGAAATTCATCGATGGGCGCGACATATTGCATGCCCGCATTGTTCACCAAAATATCGACGCCCCCTGCCTCATCCTGCGCGCGGGCGAACATGGCGGCAATGGCGGCAGGGTCGGTCAGGTCCGCTTTGTCATAAAAGGCGGGCTGGCCGCTCAACGCGCTCAGGCTGCGGCGCTCTTCTTCAATCGCCTCTGCATCGCCAAAACCATTTAGGATCACGCTGGCCCCTGCCCCCGCCAAGGCCTTGGCAATCGCCAATCCGATGCCCGATGTCGATCCGGTCACCAACGCCGTTTTTCCGATCAAGTGCATGATAGCCTATATCCTTTTTGCCATTCTGCTGATGGGCTAGCCGCATGACAGTGGCATGAAAGCCCGTGCAAGAGAACCGCCATATCATCTTGCCATAATCCGTTTATGCCCCGCATCGGGAACCAAGCCTGTTGCTTTTTCGTCTTTTCCTCTGCCACAAGAAATGGCACGAAACAAAATAAGACAGCGCGGTGGCGCTGGATGCTGGATGCTTAACGCTGGAGGTCCCAATGCGGCTTGATGACTATAACCCCGGCGACGATATCCGCGATCTGGGGCGCGGTGGCGGCGGCGGATTTGGCGGCGGCGGGGGCGGCGGCATTGGCGGTTTGCTGATCGGCCTGCTTCCCATGCTGCTGGGCCGCAAAATGGGCTGCGGCACCATTGTCATTTTGGGCGTCTTGGCGCTGGTCTTTTTCGGCGGCGGCGGCGGATTGATGCAATTGGGCGGCAGCGGCACCAGCAACCCCATGGTCGACAGCCAGCGCCAGTCCACTGGCGTAGCCTGTGACACAGCCGAGGAACGCTTTGCCTGCAATGTTTTTGGATCGACCCACCAAGTATGGGGGCAGTTGATCAGCAATTATCAAAAACCAACGCTGAATTTCTATACCGAGCAAAATAGCTCCGGCTGCGGCGCGGCACAGGCCGCAATGGGACCATTTTATTGCCCCGCCGACCAAGGCATTTATCTGGACACCAGCTTCTTCCGCGAATTGGAAACCCGCTTTGCTGCCGCTGGTGACGCGGCGCAGGCCTATGTTGTCGCCCATGAAGTCGGCCACCATATCCAAACGATCAGCGGCATTTCCAACAAAGTGCGTCAGGCCCAAGCCCGCGCATCCGAAGCCGAGGGCAATCAGTTACAAGTTCGCATGGAATTACAGGCGGATTGCTATGCCGGTGTTTGGGCCGCTTTGGCCCGCAACCGCGCTGGCCAATCGGTATTGGAACCGGGCGATATGGAAGAAGCAATGCGCGCCGCCAATGCCATTGGCGATGACACGCTGATGAAGGCTGCTGGCCGCCGCCCTGTGCCCGAAAGCTTTACCCATGGCACCAGCGAACAGCGGATGCGCTGGCTGCGGCGCGGCATGGAAAGCGGCGACCCGCGTCAATGCGACGCTTTTGCCGCGAGCAGCCTGTAACATATCCCCCATGCGCGGCCATGATGGTCGCGCTTGGGGCCGCGCTTAGGGCCACGCTCGGGGTCATGACCAGCGCGGCAAGCGGGGCCAATCCACCAAGCTGATATTGGCTTCGACCAACGCCCACGCTTTGCTTGCGCGCCCCCTTGCGTCCGCGCCGCCAAATCGGCACAATTAATCTCATGCGAAACCAAATTTTGACCAGCGCCCTTGCGCTTGCCGCCGCCCTGTCCGGCACCGCCTTATCCAGCACCGCCGCCGCCCGTCCGATGACGGCGGCTGACCTTGCGACCCTGAACCGCGTGGCGGCCCCTACGGCCTCGGCCGATGGACGCTATATCGTCTATCAAATGACCGAAACCAAGGCCGACAGCTATGACCGCTCGACCGGCCTGTGGATTTTGGATCGCAGCGCAAAGCAAGCGGCCCCGACCCGTCTGACGGGCATCGGCACCAGCGCCAACAGCCCCGCCTTTGGCGCGGATGGCCAGATTTATTATCTGTCCGGCGGTCAAATTTGGCGCATCGCCCCCACTGGCGGCGCGGCCACACAGGTCAGCAAAACCACCGCCGACATCGGCGGATTCAAAATCTCGCCAGACGGCAAGCGCGTGCTAATTTGGGGTGACATTCCCATGGAATGCAGCGATTTCGGCTGCGATGCCAAGGATAAGGGCGAAGCCACCGGCCCCGGCACAGGCCGCCATTATAAGGATGGCGTCGGCTTTGTCCGCCATTGGGACAGCTGGGAAACCCCCAGCACCCACAGCCGCCTGTTCGTGCTGAATTTGGACAATGGCACCGCCTCTGCCGCCCGTCCTGTCGCGGCGGGCTTAGTCGGTGACAGCCCGTCCAAACCCTTTGGCGGCGGCGAAGAATTGGCGTGGGGCCCCGACAGCCGCACCATTTACTTCACGTTGCGTAAAGCCGACCGTGATGAACCAACATCGACTAATCTTGATGTGTATCGCGCCTTGGTTGATGCCCGCATGGCGCCCGTCAATTTGACGGCCCACAATCTGGCGACCGACACCCTGCCCACCCCCTCGCCCGATGGCAAATATCTGGCCTATGCCGCCATGGCCCGCGCGGGTTATGAGGCTGACCGTCAGGTCTTGATGCTGCGCGATGTCGAAAGAGGCGAAACCCGCAAATTGACCGATGCGTGGGACCGTTCGGTTGCATCCATCGCGTGGGCCGCAGACGGCAAATCGCTGCTCGTCACCGCGCAAGATGTGCTGGACCATCCGATGTTCCGCGTCGATGTTGCCAGCGGCAAAGTCGAAAAATTGCGCGCCACCGCCGAGAGATTTGAAGGCAATATAAGCGATGTCACGCCGCTGCAGGACGGCAGCATCCTGTATTCGCGCAACAGCGCCGCCGTGCCGACCGATTTTTGGCTGCGCGATGCCAAGGGCAAAATCACCCGCCTGACCGATGTCAACAAAGCCCAAATGGCCGAGCTTGACCCCGTATCGGTCGAACGTCTGCAATTTGCGGGGGCCAATGGCGACATGGTTTGGGGCCAAATCGTCAAGCCCGCCAAGGCCAGCGGCAAATTGCCCGTCGCTTTCTTGGTCCATGGCGGCCCACAAGGCAGCTTTGGCGATAGCTGGTCCACCCGCTGGAACCCCCGCCTTTTCTCAGCCCCCGGCTATGCGGCGGTGTCGATCGATTTCCACGGCTCAACCGGCTATGGCCAAGCCTTTACGGACAGCATCAATAAGGATTGGGGCGGCAAGCCGCTGACCGACCTGAAATTGGGCCTCGCCGCCGCTGGCCAGCAAGACGCCCAAATTGATGTCGCCAACGCCTGCGCGCTGGGCGGCAGCTATGGCGGCTATATGATGAACTGGATTGCGGGCCAGTGGAATGACGGCTTCAAATGCCTCGTCAACCATGCAGGCGTGTTTGACCTGCGTTCCATGGCCTTTGAAACCGAGGAATTGTGGTTCGATGAATGGGAAAATGGCGGCCCATGGTGGGATCGCACCGACGCGGAAAAATGGAACCCCGTCAACCATGTGAAAAATTGGAAAACCCCAATGCTGGTCATCCACGGCGAAAAGGATTTCCGCATTCCTTACACCCAAGGCTTGGCGGCTTTCCACGCCCTGCAACGCCAAGGCGTAAAGGGTGAATTGCTGGTCTTCCCCGACGAAAATCACTGGATCCTGAAGGGTAAAAACAGCGTCCAATGGTATGGCGCGGTGTTCAACTGGATGGGTGAACATCTGAAAAAATAAGCCAGATTGCGGTGCAAGGGGGCGGGATGTTTTCACGCCCCCTTGGCATCTTTGCCAAGGACTGGCAAAGGCCCAAATATGGCAATGGAAAAGACTTTCGACCCCGCCTCGATTGAGGCAAAATGGGCCCATCTGTGGGAAAGCCGTGGACTCTTTCGTCCCGAGCGTCCCGACGCGCAACCCTTCACCATCGTAAACCCGCCGCCCAACGTCACGGGCGCGCTGCATATTGGTCATGCGCTGGACAATACGTTGCAAGACGTGCTGGTCCGCTATGAACGTCTGCGCGGCAAGGATGCTTTGTGGGTGGTCGGCACCGACCATGCGGGCATCGCGACCCAAATGGTCGTGGAACGCCAGATGGAAGCCAAGCAAGACAAGCGCACCAATTACAGCCGCGAAGCTTTTGTGGACAAGGTGTGGGAATGGAAAGCGGAAAGCGGCGGGCAAATTACCGGCCAGCTTCGCCGCCTCGGCTGCTCGATGGACTGGAGCCGCGAGCAATTCACCATGGACCCGCATTTCACCGATGCCGTGCTGAAAGTCTTTGTCGACCTGCATAAGGAAGGCCTGATTTACCGCGACAAGCGTCTGGTCAATTGGGACCCCAAGCTGAAAACCGCCATTTCCGATCTGGAAGTGGAAACCCGCGAAACCAAGGGCGGCTTCTGGCATTTCAAATATCCGCTGGCGGACGGCGTGACCTTGGACGATGGCCGTGACTTTATCGAAGTCGCCACCACCCGCCCCGAAACCATGCTGGCCGATATGGCGGTTGCCGTGCATCCCGACGATGCGCGTTACAAAAGCGTCATCGGCAAATTTGTCACCTTGCCTATCACGGGCCGCCGCATACCCATCGTAGGCGATGAACATGCCGACCCAGAATTGGGCAGCGGCGCGGTGAAAATCACCCCCGGTCATGACTTTAACGATTTCGACGTGGGCCGCCGCGCTGGCATTGCCGCCGCCGACATGCTCAACATGTTGGACGGCGATGCCAATGTCTGCCAGACGCAAGACGGTCTTGTGCCAGCCGAATATATCGGGCTGCACCGCTTCCGCCGTGACGGCGTGGACGGCGCGCGCGAAGCCATTGTGGCCCGCCTGAAGGTTGACGGCTTCCTGATCCCGCATGTGGACAAGGATGGCGAAGAACATGACGCGGAACCGCGCACCATCCAAACCCCCTTCGGCGATCGCGGCGGTGTGGTGATCGAGCCTTGGCTGACCGACCAATGGTATGTGGATGCCGCCACCTTGGCCCAGCCCGCCATTGCAGCGGTGCGGAACGGCGACATCAATATCGTCCCCAAATCGTGGGAAAAAACCTATTATAATTGGATGGATAATATCCAGCCTTGGTGCGTATCGCGCCAATTGTGGTGGGGCCACCGTATTCCGGCTTGGTATTCCGAAGACGGCAGCGTCTTTGTCGCGGAAACCGAGGAAGAAGCCCAAACACAGGCAGGCGCAGGCGTCACCCTAACCCGCGACCCTGACGTGCTCGACACATGGTTCTCCTCCGCCCTCTGGCCCTTCGCCACGCTCGGCTGGCCGAACGACACGGATTTGGTGAAGCGCCATTATCCCAATGATGTGCTGATTTCTGGCTTTGACATCCTGTTCTTCTGGAACGCCCGTATGGCGATGCAGGGCTTGCATTTCATGAAAGAAGTGCCGTGGAAGACCATGTATTTGCACGGTTTGGTCCGCGCACCCGATGGCGCGAAAATGTCCAAGTCCAAGGGCAATGTCATCGACCCCCTGGGATTGATCGACAAATATGGCGCGGACGCGCTGCGCTTCTTCATGGCGGCGATGGAAAGCCAAGGCCGCGACATTAAAATGGATGACGCGCGCCTGGCGGGCTATCGCAACTTTGCGACCAAGCTGTGGAACGCCACCCGCTTTTGCGAAGCCAATGGCATTTCGGCATCGACCAGCATCGAACCGCCGGTCGCCACGCTGCCCGTCAACCGCTGGATCATCGGCGAAGTGGCGGACACGGTCGCCGCCATCGACAAAGCCTTTGCGGCTTTCCGTTTCGACGAAGCCGCCAATGCGATTTACAGCTTCGCATGGAACAGCTTCTGCGATTGGTATTTGGAACTGATCAAGGGCGCGATTGATGAGGAAACAAAGGCCGTCGCAGGCTGGGTGCTCGATCAAATCTTTGTCTTGTTGCACCCCTTCATGCCCTTCATCACCGAAGAGCTGTGGACCGCAACGGGCGACCGCGCCGATTATCCGCTGATCACCGCCAAATGGCCCGACCTCAACATCGAACGCGATGCCAAGGCCAGCGACGACATCAACTGGCTGATCAAGCTGGTCGGCGAACTGCGCACCGCCAAGGCCGAATTGGGCCTGCCGCCGGGTGCGCGCCTGACGGCCCATTTCCCCGAAAGCCTGCGTGGCCGCACGGAAACCTTGGCAGCGCAATGCGACCGTCTGGCCCGTCTGGATGCCATCCGCTTCGACCCCGCCCCCGCTGGCGCTTCGGCGCAATTGGTGGTGGACGGTGAAACCATCACCGTGCCGCTGGACGGCGTGATTGATCTGGGCGCAGAGCGTGAGCGCTTGTCAAAAGCCCTTGCGGCAGCGACAAAGGAACGCGATGCATTGGCAGGGCGCCTCGGCAACCCAAGCTTTGTGGAACGCGCCAAGCCCGAAGCCGTTGAGAAAGCACGGGCCGATCATGACGCCAAGGCGGCAGAAGCCGATCGTCTGACAACGGCCTTGGCACGCTTGGGGTAAATTTTCGAAATCACCTCAATTCAGAACGGTAAAACATAAATATATGGGAGCGGGGTCGAGGTGATTTCAAAGAATGAAATTTGGTGGGACGGGCTGCATCACGCGGCCCGTCCTCTTTTTGGGCTCACTGAATGAGCGACCTTTCCCAGCCCACCCCCACCGCGCTCGCCAGCGATCCGGCCGCCAGCCCCATCCCCCCGCGCCAAACCGCACGCGGCGCGAAAGCGATGGACTTAACCCAAGGCCCCATCGCCAAAACTTTGCTCATTTTCGCGCTGCCCACCTTGGCCAGCAACGTGCTTCAAACGCTATCCGGTTCGATTAACAGCATATTTGTCGGACATTTTCTGGGCGAAAGTGCGCTGGCCGCCACGGCCAATGCCAATATCATCATGTTTTTGATGGTCGCGCTTTTCTTTGGCTTCGGCATCGCTTCCACCGTTTTGATCGGCCAGTGCATGGGCCGTAAAGACCATGATGGCGCCTTGCGCGCCACGGGCACGGTGACGGGCTTGGCCATGATCTTTTCCGTTATCATAGCCATATTGGGTTGGCTGGAATCCGATAGCATCTTGCGCCTATTGGCGACGCCCGACGAGGCGATGCAATATGCCCATGATTATCTGCGGATCACTTTTCTTGCCATTCCCGCCAGCATGATCTTGGTCACGCTGACCATGGCATCGCGCGGCGCGGGCGATGCCGTTACGCCGCTGCGGTTTATGATTTTGACCGTGGTGCTGGATATCATCCTCAACCCCTTGTTGATACAAGGGATTGGTCCCTTCCCGCGCATGGGCATTGCAGGCAGCGCGACCGCTGCCGCTATTGCCAATATCGTCAGCCTGATTGCTTTTATCACCTGGTGCTATACGCGCGGCCATGTGTTGCGCCTGCCCATCGATAAGCTGTCTTATCTGATCCCTGCTGGCCCAGCCCTTCGCTTCATCCTGCTGCGCGGTGTGCCAATGGGTACGCAGATGCTGGTGATTTCTGGCGCAGGTTTGGTGATGGTGGGTCTGGTGAACCGCGAAGGGCTGGACATGTCCGCAGCCTATGCCGTGGTGCTGCAATTGTGGAATTATGTGCAAATGCCCGCCCTCGCGATTGGCGCAGCGGTCAGCGCCATGGCCGCGCAAAATATCGGCGCTGGCAAATGGGACCGTGTGGGCAAAGTCACGCTCAGCGGCGCCCTCACCAACTTGGTCATGACAGGCCTGTTAATCATGCTGATGCTGATCTTTGATCGCGCTTTATTGTCGCTATTCCTCGACACCGATGGCGGAGCGATGGAATTGGGCCGTCACATCATGCTGCTGGCGACATGGACCTTCCTGCCCTTTGGCGTGACCATGGTGGTGCTCAGCACGCTGCGGGCGAATGGCGCAGTAATTGCGCCGCTCATCATTTTGGCGATCAGCATGTTCCCGATCCGGCTGGGCCTCTATTACGCCCTTTACCCCAGCCTTGGCTCAGACGCGATTTGGTGGAGCTTTCCCTTATCCTCCCTCTGTTCGCTGACCATGGCTTTGCTGGTATATCGGCATGGCGGTTGGCGGCGCAAAGGGGCCATTATCAACAGCCTCGAGCAATAGGGGCGTCGCGGCCACAGGCGCCAACATAGGCCAGTTTCGCGCCGCTGTTGGCGGCGGCGTGCATCTCGCCTATCCTGTCCCCGGATACTTATGTCGATCCGCACTGGTCATTCGTCGATGATCTTTCGCGGTCCGGTAAAATTACGCCAAGGCTGTTTGGAATGAATGCGTTAATTAACAGGTCCACACCGTCCGTTGCCCAGCCATTGGATTCCGATGTCTTGGCCGCCATGCTGGCGTCGCCATCGCACTGGCGGGCCGAGGATGCGCGGGTCAGCACGGGCGTGGCCATTGGGTCGATTGTCGCCATGTGGTCGATTTATTTTCTGATCACCACCGGCCTGACCACGTTAATCGCTACCGAAGGCGCGTGGCCGCGCTTGCTGCCCCGCATCTTGGTGGTGGTGGCGGGCATGTTCTGCACCTATATTTTGCTCTGGCTCATCCAGCGGGCGCAGCCCCGCCGCTTTGGCGCACGCTTGGCCCTCAGCCTAGGGGCCGCGGTGCCGATGGTGATCCTCTATTCGATCATCAACATGGTCACCCTCTATTATTGGTTTCCGACCCAAGATGTTTTGTCCTTGATCACCCAGCTTCATGAAAAATATGGCGATAATTGGCAACTCATCACCATCGCGGACAGTTCAATCCGCTGGTATTTCTTTTTCGCGGCATGGGCCTCGCTCTATGTCGCTTTGGGCTATGCCAATGAAATGCATGCCCTGGAACGCCGCGCCAATGAATATCGGCTAGAGGCGAAGAACGCCCAAATTCGGGCACTCCATTATCAAATCAACCCGCATTTTCTGTTCAATACGCTGAACAGTCTGTCGACCTTGGTTATGCGCGGATCATCCACCGAAGCCGAGGCGATGATCATGAACCTGTCGTCCTTTTTACGCACCAGCTTGGAAATTGACCCAGAGCAATTGGTGACGCTGGACGATGAAATCGCGCTGCAAAGCTTATATTTGGATATTGAGCATGTGCGCTTTCCCAATCGCCTTGCCGTGCATTTTGACGTCGCCGCCGATGCGCGCACGGCGTTGGTTCCGGTGCTGATCCTGCAACCTTTGATTGAAAATGCGATCAAATATGGCGTCAGTCCCAGCAAGGGGAATATTCAGGTTCGCATTCACGCCCGTATCGACGGCGATCAACTGGCCGTGATGGTGGAAAATGATGTCGACCATAGCGCAAGCACACCCGCCAGCGGAACAGGACTAGGTCTACGCAATGTCCGCGAACGCCTGCTCACCCGCTATGGCGCGGCAGCGGACTGTGATTGGGGAACGCGGGATGACGGTGGATTTTATGTGCACCTGCGGATGCCAAAGGGGGAATAAGGGGGGATTATGCACAATTTACGCACCTTAATTGTCGACGATGAACCATTGGCCATTGAACGATTACAAATCTTGGCGAGTCAGCAAGATGCCATATCGCTGGTTGGCACCGCCAGCGACGGTCCGTCCGCCCTTCGTATGGCAGAGGCTTTGTCCCCCGATGTTATCTTGTGCGACATTGCCATGCCCGGCCTTGATGGGCTGGAGGTTGCGCGGGCTTTGGAACAGCTTCCCAACCCGCCCGCTGTCATTTTCGCCACAGCCTTTGACCAATATGCCGTCGCCGCCTTTGACGTGGCGGCCGTCGATTATCTGCTGAAACCCGTGTCCGCCGACCGGCTGGGCCGCGCCTTTGCACGGGCGCGCGAATGGCACCAAAAAGAACGACCGCAGGTTCGCAAATCCGAATATATCACGGAATTTTGGGTGCAAAATCGCGGCGAGATGCTGCGGGTGGACAGCGCCCAAGTCGATTTAATCGAAGCCGAACGCGACTATATGCGCCTGCATGTCGGCGGGCGCAGTTGGTTGATCCATCAAACCATCAAATCCTTGGAAGCCAAGCTGGACCCCGCCGAATTCCTGCGTATCCACCGCTCCAAAATCGTCCGCCGCGCGGGCATCACCAGCCTGCGCCATCATGATGATGGCGCGTGGAGCGTCGATTTAAACGAAGGCGGCCAACATCGCATTGGCCGCACCTATTTGCATGATGTCAAATCCATCATGCAGCAAAATTAAGATCCAAACCCAACAGAAAGGCCGGACGCCCCGCCAAGGAGCATCCGGCCTTGATCCCCTATTCGGGTGGATAACAGCCTTGCTTTATCGCGCCGCGCCTGTGCGGGCGCGATAATCATTCAGCCCCTCGTCAGCGCTGCTACGCGCAACTTGTTGGCACGACCGCGCCCGCATTTGGCGGCGCAAATCCCGTTCAAAACGATCAGGGCACACATTTTCGACGGCGCGCCCAATCCGCTTATGGACAACCCTCTGCCCCGCGGCGCTGGTCAAGTCCACATCCCCCACCACAACGCTTTGCGATGATATGCTGCTGCGCTCATCGGCCTGAGCAACAACAGGCATAGATACTGAAATAAATGCGCAAAGTATTAAATTATATTTACCGATATTCATGCCCAAACCCCCAATGATTATTAGAATCCCTGCAATATATTTATCAATATAGTTTCAATTTATAAATATCTTATATTATGCTCTGAACCATCATCAGCGCATAAAAATGGGGTGGCCGCCTCCATTTGCGGCCACCCCTCACACCCCACCTCCCCTCAGCGCTGGGACATTGTTTGCGCTGAAAGTGAGGCAAGGTGCTGACGCTGGGCAAGGCGCGCCAATTCTTCTTCTGCACCCGCACTGGCCTGTATCCGGCATTCCCGTGCGGCCGCTTGCACCCGCAAATCGCGCTCATAGGGGGACGGGCATACACTGTTCACGGCGCGGCGCAGCTTCGCTTTCAAAATCGCCTGCCCCGCTTCACTGCCAAGGTCGATACCATCGGTCGTCACCGCCACGCTGCGGGCTTCACTGTCCGTTCCATGTGCTTGTGCTGCCGATGCAAAAAACAACATCGCGGCGGGAATTGCGGTCATGATCAAAATTTTGCGTGTCATATCATCATCCTCAAACCAGATTTTACATGATGAGGAAAACTGCCACCCCTTGCGTCTGGTCGCCTTACCTCGTCCCCAATTTCTAGGTGAGGTAGTGAAATAACACAGCTTGGTTTCGACCAATGCGGCTCCCCATTGGGACCGCCTTGACGAAAGGTGGCTTTTCGTCGACGAACGGCCAAATGTTCCGCCCGAACCAAGGACATGCCAAAAGGGCCGACAATGCAGTGCTGCACCATCGGCCCATGTGGGCATTTCTAGGTCAAAAAATTATGAGCATAGACGGGCGGCGATCATCGCGCCCATCCGCCCGAACCGCCTTGGGTTATTCGGGGCTGAGGCTGGACCGGTCCGGCCCAGCATCGGGCTGGGCACAACGTTGCTTCTGGCCTGCTTCACAGGCGCGCACATCCGCTTCCCACTGCAAACGCTGCTCCGCCGCCTTTTCCGCCACGCGGGCTTTATCCGCTTCATAGGCCTCCGTTCGCGCTTGATATTCCGCTTGGCTGCTCGCCTGACTTTGCTCCGCCGCCGCAACGCGGGCCTGATAAGCCGCATTTTGTTGCGCGCTTTTTTCTTGCTGCTGCTTGTTCAACAAGGCCGTGCCACTAATCTCGGCTGCCGTGCTGCCATGGGCTTTGGCCGATTTCGGCGCTGTGGCCGCATGGCCTTGCTTAGCTTGGGGGTGACTTTGGGGAGGCGTTTGGGCGGACTCGGTTTTCGCTGTGGCAGCCAGCGGCATCGCCAGCATCAATATGGCAGCTACGGCCATGGTCTTATTTTGCTTCAACATTGCAATATTCCTTTCCGCCCCAGCCGCCTTCCGTCAGGCAACGTTCCCGATAACGTCTTGCCCGCATAGTCGTTCCCGCACCCATCATGCGGCAGGTGGTTGACGCACGGCAATTCATCCTCATCTATCGCCCAGCCGCGCAGCCCCTTGCGCTTGCAGAACAAATATGGAACAACGCCACCCATGAGTCTGACCAAAATTTCGGTGCGCGGCGCGCGCGAGCATAATCTCAAGGGTGTGAACGTCGATCTGCCGCGTGACAGTTTGATCGTCATCACCGGCCTGTCGGGCAGCGGCAAGTCCAGCCTCGCCTTTGATACGATTTATGCCGAGGGTCAGCGCCGCTATGTCGAAAGCCTATCGGCCTATGCCCGCCAATTTTTGGAAATGATGCAAAAGCCAGACGTCGAACATATCGACGGCCTATCCCCCGCGATCAGCATCGAACAAAAGACCACCAGCCGCAATCCGCGCTCCACGGTCGCCACCGTCACCGAAATTTACGATTATATGCGCCTGCTATGGGCGCGTGTCGGCGTGCCTTATTCCCCCGCAACCGGCGAGCCGATTTCCGCGCAAAGCGTCAGCCAAATGGTCGACCGCGTGATGGAACTGCCCGAAGGAACGCGGGCCTATTTACTCGCCCCCGTGGTGCGGGGCCGTAAGGGCGAATATCGCAAAGAATTGGCGCAGTGGCAAAAAGAAGGCTTCACCCGCGTCCGCATTGACGGCGAATTTTATGAGATAGAGGACGCCCCCGCGCTCGACAAAAAATATAAGCATGACATTGAAGTGGTGGTGGACCGCATCGCCGTGCGCGATGGCATCCAAAGCCGCTTGGCCGACAGCTTTGAAACCGCACTGAAATTGGCCGAGGGTCTAGCCTATATCGACCTCGCCGACGGCGTCATTCCGGGCCGCGAGGCAGAGGCTGCATCGACCGACAAGAAAATGAAAGGCGCGGGTATCCCCGCCAACCGCATTGTTTTCTCCGAAAAATTCGCCTGCCCCGTGTCGGGCTTTACGATCAGCGAAATCGAACCCCGCCTGTTCAGCTTCAACGCCCCCCAAGGCGCGTGTCCGGCCTGTGATGGCCTTGGCGAACGGCAGGAATTTGACCCCGATCTGGTCGTCCCCAACCATGCGCTGACGCTGAAAAAGGGCGCGATTGTCCCTTGGGCCAAAAGCAACCCGCCATCCCCCTATTATATGCAAGTCCTCGAAAGCCTTGCAAAAGCTTATGATTTCAAGCTGGATACGCCGTGGCAAGACCTGCCGCCCGAAATCCACTCCATCATCCTTTATGGCACCGGCGGCATGCCCGTCGAACTGACGTTCAAGGACGGCAAGAAAAGCTATTCCACCACCAAAGCGTTTGAGGGCGTGATCGGCAACCTCAACCGCCGCTTGCTGCAAACCGAAAGCGCATGGATGCGCGAGGAATTGGCCAATTACCAAAACCCCCGCCCCTGCGAAACCTGCCACGGCGCGCGCCTGCGTCCCGAACCCTTGGCCGTCAAAGTGGCGGGTGAGCATATCAGCCAAGCCGCCCAGCGCAGCGTGGCCGATGCTTATGCTTGGTTCTCCGGCCTCGAAGAACATCTGACCGACCAACAACGCCAAATCGCCCGCGCCATCCTCAAGGAAATTAACGAGCGCTTGGGCTTTTTGAACAATGTCGGCCTCGACTATCTCAACCTCAACCGCACCAGCGGCACTTTGTCGGGCGGCGAAAGCCAGCGCATCCGCCTCGCCAGCCAGATCGGCAGCGGCCTGTCGGGCGTGCTTTATGTCCTCGACGAACCCAGCATCGGCCTGCACCAACGCGACAACGACCGCCTGCTCGCCACCCTCAAACGCCTACGCGACCTTGGCAACACCGTCATTGTGGTGGAACATGACGAAGACGCCATCCGCGCCGCCGATTATGTCGTCGACATGGGCCCCGGCGCGGGCGTCCATGGCGGCACCATCGTCGCCGAAGGCACGTTGGACGAAGTGTTGGCCAACCCCGACAGCCTGACCGCCGCCTATCTGAACGGCACCCGCCAGATCGAAGTTCCGAAAAAACGCCGCAAGGGCAATGGCAAGAAATTGGTCCTAAAGGGCGCGCGCGCCAATAATTTGAAAAATGTCACGGCGGAAATTCCGCTCGGCACCTTCACCTGTGTCACCGGCCTGTCGGGCAGCGGCAAATCATCGCTGGTCATCGACACCCTTTACGCCAGCGCCGCCCGCACCCTGAATGGCGCGCGCATCATATCCGGCCCGCACGACACGCTGAAGGGGTTGGAACATTGCGACAAAGTCATCGACATTGACCAAAGCCCGATTGGCCGCACCCCGCGCAGCAACCCCGCCACTTACACCGGCGCCTTTACCACCATCCGCGACTGGTTCGCTGGCCTGCCCGAAGCCCAAGCGCGTGGCTATAAAGCGGGCCGTTTCAGCTTTAACGTCAAGGGTGGCCGCTGCGAAAGCTGCACGGGCGATGGTCTGATTAAAATCGAAATGCACTTCCTGCCAGACGTTTACGTCACCTGCGAAACCTGCGGCGGCAAACGCTACAACCGCGAAACGTTGGAGGTGAAATACAAAGGCCTCAGCATCGCCGATGTGCTGGACATGACCGTCGAAGATGCAGCAGAATTTTTCAAAGCCGTGCCCAGTTTGCGCGACAAAATGGAAATGCTGTGCCGCGTCGGCCTTGGCTATGTAAAGGTCGGCCAGCAAAGCACCACCCTGTCCGGCGGCGAAGCCCAGCGCGTGAAGCTGGCCAAAGAATTATCCCGCCGCTCGACCGGCAAAACCCTCTACATCCTCGACGAACCGACCACCGGCCTGCATTTCGAGGATGTGCGAAAATTGCTGGAAGTCCTGCAAGCCCTTGTCGACCAAGGCAATAGCGTGGTGGTGATCGAACATAATCTGGACGTCATCAAAACCGCCGACTGGATCATCGACATGGGCCCCGAAGGCGGCGTCAAAGGCGGCGAAGTCGTCGCCGCCGGAACGCCGGAACAGGTGGTGAAGGAAAAGCGCAGCTTCACGGGGCATTATTTGGCGGGGATGTTAAGATAAAATCGACCTACTATGCCTGTCGTAAACCGCTTGAGTAGATAATATTGCAAAACGACAATATTTTTTACTCACAACTTGCCGAATGCTATCACGGCACCGTCCCAATCGATGATCGCAAGAAAATACAAAACGCACATTCTTTAAGTAAACAATAGAAAAAATGTGCGCATCATCACAACTTTCATTCGATTCATAACACTTCACACTTTGAACTATTTCCATTCTTTTCTTGAAAAGATTTTTGCAGACATCATCTCGTAGCGGCTTTCCATCCTTACCTTTCGCACTACCCATTAATTTGTAAAACTTTAACGCACTCCTGACCTTGGAGGCCTCAGCCAGCACTGCTTCGCTCGCACAATATACAAATTTTACATTTCCACTTTCAACCATGCTATCTAGGACTTCGTTAAACCAATCCCTTCCAAACATGTGCGGATCAATATAAACCCGCACCATCAGAACATCGTCCTTACGTATTCGTCGATAAAAAATTGGTGATACCGGTCGGGTTCACCGATTAATTGCCCACTTTTACCAACCCCGACTTCGTGAATCTGATTTCCCTTTGGCCCACTTTCGCAGAAAAGCATTTGCACACCTCCAGTAAAGCCGCCGCCATCAGCGTTATTACAATCGCGTAAATCCGCCCTAAACCTGTCGAGAAGGTAGGAACTGTGCGTTTCCACCACGCCACACAGCCCTTCACGAGCAACCTTAAACAGATAACTGCCAAGTGCAGCCTGAGCGACAGGGTGCAGGTGTAATTCGGGTTGCTGTAACAGGACAATTTTTCCACCAGCCTTAAGCGCAAAGACGGTGTCAATCAGAACAGGTACGACTTGAGACACCCCCACGCCAACCTGGTTTACAAATAGCTTTTTCCCATTTCTCTGCACTTCTACTATCAATGGAGAATCTGGGAATTTACTCGAAACCCCTTTCACAGACAGCTTTTCAAACAATCCGCTATCCACTCCAAATTGATCTATATCTTTTAAATACTGATTATTTTTCTTTGACTTATTAAAGAGCATCCATATTGACGCAAAATGCAAGCCTTGCGCATTATTTTTCCGACGATGCATATAAAATTTCTCTGGCAGCGCTCTCACTGGCGACACAATCCTTGCGTACGGAAGGATCGAGCTTTGCATTTCTTCAACAAGGTCCAACAAAGATTCATTTTTCTTGACCACGAGGGATGTCAAAAACACCTCACTCCCTAGTGACGCATAGGTTTCTTTCTGAAGTTCTTGGAATCCGGACGCATCACCATGAATTTCCACCATCTTTTTACTATTCAAATCCACGTATCGAGAGGCCTTATACAGAACCACTCCATCCCTTATTCTAAACGATATTCTATGTCCGGATTTGAAATAAGAACATCTGGTAATTTTAGCACCGAAACCTCGATTTCTTTTTACAGTTACTATCTTTGTAAATTCATCATCTCCACTTCCAACAGAATAACCAAAAATAACATCTCGATAATTAAAAAATGGAGAAAAATAGTCGTATGGATCCACTCCATAATCCTCCTCAAAAGCGGGAGGTCTACTCAAGTCGCAGTTGGCGACAGAGTTAACAAGATGCAAAATTGAAGATTTTCCGGAACTATTATCACCTACGAGAAAGTTAAGCTTTCTCAAATCGACATCAATCCACTCAAATCCTCTAAAATATTTGGAAAATATCCTCATATACCACCCCCGCGAATCCCAACTTAGCAAAAAGCATACATTTTTACTTGCTTCAAGCTGTCCCTAGCGCCCCACCCCATGACACTTCCATGACACCCCTTGTAACAAAGCTGTCACACAAATCCCCCATTGGGCGTGTAGCGAGTCGCCACGTGGGTGGTGGCTGGCGTGTTTTTGCAGTCCAGCTTGACGGGATTTGTCATGGTCCAGAAATTTGCTCTCATCGCCCTCGCCGCCACATCGGCACTGGCGCTTTCCGCCTGTCAGGATCAGGCTTCGTCCGCAGGCGCGGCGCGTGATTTTATCAGCGCGGTTGGTTCGTCCACCGTCTATCCTTTCGCCACCACTGCTGGCGAACGCTTTGCAGAGGCCACGGGCAACAAAACCCCCAAGATCGACAGCACCGGCACCGGCGGCGGTTTTGAACGCTTTTGCCAAGGCGTTGGCGGCGACACGCCCGACATCATCAACGCCTCGCGCCGCATGAAGGCCAAGGAATTTGCCACCTGTCAGGCCAATGGCGTCAAAGATATTGTGGAAATTCAAATCGGCATCGACGGCATCGCCCTTGGCGAAGCGCAGCGCGGCCCCGGTTTCAAGCTGAGCGAAGAAGATATTTACAAGGCGCTGGCCGCCAACCCATATGGCAAGCCCAACACCGCCAAAACATGGCAAGATGTAAACCCCGCTCTGCCCGCCGTGAACATCAGCGTGTTCGGCCCGCCATCGACCAGCGGGACCTATGATGCGTTCAAGGAATTGATCCTGATCAAGGGCTGTGACGCCAATACCGACATGAAAAAGCTGAAAGACAGCGACAAAGACCAGCATGACGCCGTCTGCGGCGGCCTGCGCGGCGCGCCTTTCTATGTTGAACAGGGCGAAAATGACAATTTGATCATTTCCAAATTGGACAAAAACCCCACCAGCCTTGGCATTTTTGGCTTCAGCTATTTGGACGCCAATAAAGACAAGATTAAGGGCGTGCCCATCCAAGACATCGCCCCCAGCTATGCCGCCATTGCGGACGAAAGCTATCCTGGGTCGCGTCCGCTGTTCATCTATGTCAAAAAAGCCCATGTCGGCGTGATCCCCGGCATCGCGGAATATGTCGCAGAATTTCTGAAGGGCAGCGCCGCTGGCGGTTATTTGACCAGCAAAGGCCTGATTTCGTCGCAGCCGGATGTCGCCGCCAAGGCCGCAGCCAATGCGGCGGGCATGACCCCGCTGACCGCCGCTGAATTGAAATAATTCAGCCCCCTAACACCCCCCGATCGGGCGCGGCGGTTCTTCCCCCCTCCGGCCGCGTCCGATCACCCCAAATAGCGCGATGCCGCCCATTCACCATCTGCCCATCATGTGGCAGCATAGCTGGGTAACATGGCCATGAAGATGAGGACCCTGTGACCTTCAACGCCGCCGCCCTGCTCTTGCTTGTTGCAGGCCTTGCGCTGATTGGCTGGCTTGCCGGCCGAGCGCGTTCGGTCTTGCTGGCGCACCGCGCGGGCAACAAGCTGCACTCGCGCCCACAATATCACGGCTGGTATGTCGCCTTGTGGTTGTTTGCGCCCGCCATCCTCTTTTTAACCATCTGGTCGGCGGTATCGCCCGCTTTGGTCACCAACGCCGTGTTGGACAGCCCCGCCGCGCAAAGCCTGCCGCAATTTGGCTTTGAACGCGCCGCCATATTGTCCGACGCCCGCGCCGTGGCACAGGGCAAGCAAGACATGGTCCGCATCGAAAAATCGGCCCCGCTGGTCCGCCCTTATGTGCAGGCCACGCGCCAATATGCGCTGATCGGCATCAGCGCGATGTTCGCTTTGGCGCTGGCGGGCGGCCTTTATGCCTTCACCCGCATTCGTCCCGAATTTCGCGCCCGTTCGCGGGTGGAAAAAATCGTCATGGCCGCGCTGATTTTGGCGTCGCTGGTGGCGATTTTGACGACATTCGGTATTGTGCTGTCGCTATTGTTTGAATCCATTCGCTTTTTCAAACTGGTGTCGCCCACTGAATTGCTGTTCGGCACGACATGGAACCCGCAAAGCGGCGCCGCGGTCAAAGACACATTTGGCGGTATTCCGCTGTTCTGGGGAACCGTGCTGATCGGCGCAATTATCGCCATGATCGTCGCCATTCCCATTGGCATGATGACCGCCGTTTACCTGACCCAATATGCCAAACCGATGGTCCGCAAATGGGTCAAACCTTTGCTGGAAATTTTGGCCGGTGTTCCCACCGTTGTTTACGGCTATTTCGCGGCGCTGACCGTGGCCCCGATGCTGCGCGAATTTGCGGTGATGATCGGCATTTCCAACGCATCGACCGAAAGCGCGCTCGCCGCCGGTATTGTGATGGGCGTGATGATCATCCCCTTCGTGTCATCCATGGCCGACGACAGCATCAACGCCGTGCCCCAATCGATGCGCGATGGCAGCTTGGCCTTGGGTGCAACGCCCAATGAAACCATCCGCCAAGTGCTGATCCCCGCCGCTTTGCCGGGCGTGATGGGCGGCATTTTGCTGGCCGTCAGCCGCGCCATTGGGGAAACCATGATCGTGGTGATGGCGGCGGGCCTGTCCGCCAATTTGACCGCCAATCCTCTCGCCAGTGTCACCACGGTGACGGCCCAGATCGTCAAATTGCTGACCGGCGATCAAGAATTCGACAGCGCCAAAACGCTTGCTGCTTTTGCGCTGGGTCTGGTCTTGTTCACGGTGACGCTGCTTCTCAACATCGTCGCTCTGCGCATCGTCAAAAAGTATCGCGAAGCTTATGACTAACCCCACCTCCCCCACCGACTGGAAAGGCCAGATGATGCAAAAGCGCATCGCTGGCCGCTATGCCGCGGAACGTCGGTTCAAGCTGTTCGGCTTGATCGCGGTGTTGCTATCGGGTGCGTTTCTGGCCTTTTTGCTGATCACCATGGTCGGCAATGGCGCACGCGGTTTCACATACACCCATGTCTCGGTTCCCATTGATTTCAAGGCGATGCCGCTGAATATCGACAAGGACCGACTGGGCGACGCCGATGCCGATCAAGTCATCGCTAACAGCGGCCTTGCCGATGTCGTCAATTTCGCCGCCGAAGAAGCCTTTGGCCCCGATGCCACCAAGCTGATTTCCGAAAATGCGTGGAAAGAGGTCCGCACCGCGATCAAAGATGATCCGGAATTGCTGGATGGCCGCCATGTCTTTGAACTGCCCGCATCCAGCGCCGTGGACATTGCAGCCAAAACGGGCGGAAAAAGCGATGTGTCCGCCCTTGCGGCACAGTTGGAACGGGACGGCAAATTGTCGACCGGCATCCACTGGCCCTTCTTTCGCAATGCCGACGCCACCGACCCTGCGGTGGCGGGTATTTGGGGCGCACTAAAAGGTTCGATCCTCACCATCCTCATCGCCTTTGCCATCGCCTTTCCAACCGGCGTGCTGGCGGCACTGTATCTTGAGGAATTCGCCCCGAAAAACCGGCTGACGGACTGGATTGAGGTTTCGATTAACAATCTGGCCGCCGTGCCGTCCATCATCTTTGGTTTGCTGGCGCTGGCGGTGTTCATCAACTGGTTCGGCTTCTGTCAGGCCAGCGCGCTGGTCGGCGGTATGACGCTGGCCCTGATGACCATGCCCGTCATCGTCATCGCGGCGCGTAACGCCATCAAAGCCGTTCCGCCCTCCATCCGCGATGCCGCGCTGGGCATTGGCGCCAGCCCCGTTCAGGTGGTGTTCCACCATGTCCTGCCGCTCGCTCTGCCTGGTATTTTGACCGGCACGATCATCGGCATGGCCCGCGCATTGGGGGAAACCGCGCCATTGCTGCTCATTGGTATGCGCGCCTTTATCGGCGATGTGCCCAGCGGCCTTTGCTCGCCCTCCACCGTCTTGCCGATGCAGATCTTCTTATGGTCGGACGAGGTGGATCGCGGCTTTGTAGAAAAAACCTCTGCGGCTATCATCGTGCTGCTCTTTGTGCTGCTGTCGATGAACGCCATTGCCATCTATCTTCGTAACAAATTTGAAAAGCGTTGGTAATCATGACCGATATGACTTCACCCGAACTCCACATCATCGATCCCAAGATGACGGCGCAAAATGTGAATGTTTTTTATGGCGAAAAACAGGCCATTAAAAATGTCTCCATCGATGTCAGCACCGACTTGGTCACCGCCTTCATCGGCCCGTCGGGCTGCGGCAAATCGACCTTTTTGCGCACCCTAAACCGCATGAACGACACGGTGGCGGGTGCGCGGGTCGAAGGGAAAATCATGCTGGAGGGGGAGGATATTTACGCCCCATCGATGGACGTGGTGCAATTGCGCGCCCGCGTCGGCATGGTGTTCCAAAAACCCAACCCCTTCCCCAAATCCATTTATGACAATGTGGCCTATGGCCCGCGCATTCATGGCTTGGCCCCCAGCAAGGCCGATATGGATGTGGTGGTTGAAAAGGCCCTGACCCGTGCCGGTTTGTGGGACGAAGTTAAGGACCGTTTGGGCGAAAGCGGCACCGCTTTGTCCGGCGGCCAGCAACAGCGCCTGTGCATCGCCCGCGCCATTGCGGTCGACCCTGAAGTGATTTTAATGGACGAACCTTGCTCGGCGCTCGACCCCATTGCCACCGCCAAGATCGAGGAGTTAATTCACGATTTGCGCGGCAAATTCGCCATCGTCATCGTGACCCATAATATGCAACAAGCCGCCCGCGTGTCCCAGCGCACGGCCTTCTTCCATCTGGGAACCTTGGTGGAATATGGCAAAACCACCGATATTTTCACCAATCCCAAACAAGACCGCACCAAAGATTATATCACTGGTCGCTACGGTTAATCGCGCCCCGGAAAGGACGTTGGATTATGGCAATTGTAAATGATCATACGGTCAAGGCGTTTGACGATGATTTAAACCGTCTGCGCGGCCTCATCAGCGAAATGGGTGGCCGCGCCGAACAAGCGCTACGCCAAGCAATGACCGCGCTCAGCACCGGCGATTTGGAACTGGCCGCCCGTGTGGTCGAAGGCGACAAGCAAATTGATGCGCTGGAGGCCGAGGTTGAGCAATTGGCGGTGCAAACCATCGCCCTGCGCGCGCCCATGGCCGATGATTTGCGCGAAATGATCGCGGCGCTGAAAATCGTCTCGGTCGTCGAACGCATGGGGGACTATGCGAAAAATATCGCCAAGCGCGTGGCCCAATTCGACCAATCGCGCCGTATCGACACAGTGCCCTTGCTGGTCAGCATGTCGAATTTGGTGGTGGAATTGATCCGCGATGCGCTCGACAGCTTTGCCGCCCGCGATGCCAATTTGGCAGTGGATGTCACCATTCGCGACAAAGCGGTGGATGATTATTATAACAGCATCTTTCGCACCCAAGTCACCTTCATGATGGAAAATCCGCGTTACATCACGGAAAGCGCGCATTTGCTGTTCATCGCCAAAAATCTGGAACGGGTCGGCGACCATGCGACCAATATCGCGGAAATGGTCTATTATGTCGTCACCGGCGAACGGATGGAAGAACGGGAACGCGGCCCAACACCCGAAGATATCAGCGCGGTAAAGGGGGAATAACCGATGCCTCAGCCCGATTTATTGCTCATCGAAGATGATGAGGCGATCGCCGAATTGATCGTGTGGCACTTTGTTCGCGAAGGCTATAGCGTGCGCCAAACGCCCGACGGCGAACAGGCGCTGATCTTGGTCGAAGAACGGGTCCCCGACATCGTCCTGCTCGACTGGATGATCGAAAGCCTGCCGGGCATTGAGGTGTGCCGGCGCATTCGCCGCAACCCCAAATCCGCCAATGTGCCGATCATCATGTTGACGGCGCGCGGCGAAGAAGAAGACCGTATTCGCGGGCTGGAAACCGGCGCGGATGACTATGTCACCAAACCCTTCAGCCCCCGCGAATTGGTGGCGCGTGTATCGGCGGTATTGCGCCGCCTGCGCCCTGCTTTGGCGGGTGAAATGCTATCCTATAGCGACATTGAATTGGACAGCGTGTCCCACAAGGTCGTGCGCGCGGGTCAGGTCGTGACCATGGGGCCGACGGAATTTCGCTTGCTGCGCCATTTCATGGAACATCCCGGCCGCGTCTTTTCCCGCGTCCAATTGCTGGACAGCGTGTGGGGCCAAGATAGCGATATCGAACTGCGCACCGTGGACGTGCATATCCGACGCCTGCGCAAGGCGATCAACCTGCCAGACACCAAGGATATTATCCGCACGGTCCGCTCGGCAGGCTATGCGCTGGACGCCGCCTAAGCCCCCGTCATCAGACACAAAAAAGCCCGCCTTTCCTAACGAAAGGCGGGCTTTTTTTTTGACCGTCAATCGGATCAGAAATCAATCTGCGTCCGCAGCCCAAATGTATCGGCTTGATATTTTCTGTCGCCATTATCCGCCGCCACACGGGCATCGCTGATCCACAATTTGCCATAATTGGCGGTCAAGCGCACATAATCAATGGGCGCCCATACCAGCGACACCCACGCGCCCTGTTGCTTGCCGCCCGTGATATCCAAATCGTTCAAATTCAGATGATCATAGCGCAGATTGACCTCAATCGCGCCGGGGCCACCCTTGCTGATCGGGTTGGACGGCTTCAACCGGTCAAAGGCCCCTTCCTTATACCCACGGCGGTCGCCTTTGGTTAGCACCATCCCCACTTCGGCATAGCCGCCAAAGAAGGTGGGGTTCGCGCCGTCGACGCGCAGAACTTTCTGCCAATATCCTTCTGCCGACGCATGGAATGGGCCATGCTGCAGCACGCCTTCGACGCCCCAACTGCGCTCGCCCTTGGCCGCAATTTCGCCGGTGTCGATCAAACGCAGGTCAGACGTATGCGCCCCTGCCCGCGCGCGGTAACGCACCGTGGCTTCAGGGTCATGCAGATCGCGCATGTGCAGCGATCCACCCAAATGCAATTGGGTGTTCTCGCCCAATTTCGGTGACCAAATGGCGCGGCCATCGGCGGCAAAACTATTGTTGGTGTCGTCCAGCAAATCCGTGGCGCTGGCCCCAAATACACCGCCTTGTAACAAAATATCGCCCTTGGCATATTCCGCCGACAAGCCAACGCGCCGTTCAAAGCCAAAGGCTTGGGAAATGGTGCTGCGTTCCATCATCGATGTGAACAAATCGCTGGTCATTTCTTCCAGCCCCCAAAAGCTCTTCACTTGCCCCACGCTGACGGTCAATGGGCCGGTGCCATAGCTGATATAAGCGTCGGTCAGCTCTGCGCCGCCATCCGCCAAATCCATTTCCAAGCGATATCCAAAACCGCCCGGCATCGTGCCATCAACGCCCAAATACATACGGCGAAATTCGGTCCGAAAACCACCGCGATCATCCGTCACCCCTTTGGGCGTGTTCACGCTGGCAAAATCCACCTGCAAACGGCCACGGGGCTTAAAGCTCCACCCATCATCGCGCTTCCATTCCGGTGCGCCGCGCCAATTGACGCTGGTTTCAGGCTTGGCAGCAGGCGCGGCCGCCAGATGTTCCGTTGGCACAGCCGCTGGCGCAGAAACCGGCGCGGTCCCCGAAACAGGCGCGGGTGCAGGCGTGTTTTCCAACGCATCCAAGCGGCGCTGCATTTGTTCCATTTGCGCGCGCATATTTTCCAGTTCGGCGCGCAATGCCGCCGCATCGCCCCCAGTTGCCGTCTGCGCCGCTGACTGGGCAAAAGCCACCGCTGGTGAAGCCAGCATGCTAGTCCCCAGAATAGAAACGAGAATTAGTTTTCGCACCCTGTCGCTCCACTCTCACATTATTCGAGCATCGCTCCTAGGGCGCTATTATGACAAGTCAAAGACAGTTTTAAGTCCGGTTTATTTCATCTACATTTTTGCAAACCTGCCAAGGCTGACGGCTTGTCTGTGGCGGACTACACGCTAAGGATTGGATCGGAGAGCCTATCCAGCTTTATAAAATGAATATCATGGATAGAAATTTAGGGAGCAGAGAATGACAATTTCGTTCGACGGTCGCGTGGCCATTGTCACCGGTGCGGGTGGCGGTTTGGGCCGCGCTTATGCGCTGGAACTGGCGCGTCGGGGTGCAAAGGTTGTGGTCAACGATCTGGGCGGTGCCCGCGATGGCACGGGCCATAGCGATGCCGCCTTGAAAGTGGTCGAAGAAATTCAGGCCGCAGGTGGCACCGCCATGTCGAACGGCGGCAATGTCGCCGATGCCCAACAAATGGAAGAAATGGTCGCCAAAGCCAAAGAAACATGGGGCGGTGTCCATATCCTGATCAACAATGCGGGCATTTTGCGCGACAAAAGCTTTACCAAAATGACGATGGAGGATTTTAATCTGGTCCTTCAGGTCCATCTGCAAGGCAGCGCCAACGCCACCAAAGCCTGTTGGGATTTGATGCGCGAACAAGGCTATGGCCGCATTTTGATGACCGCATCGTCGACCGGCCTATATGGCAATTTTGGCCAAGCCAATTATGGCGCAGCGAAACTGGGTCTGGCTGGCCTGACCAAGACGCTGCATTTGGAAGGCGCAAAATATAATGTGCGCTGCAACACCATCGCCCCCGTGGCGGGCACCCGCATGACCGAAGATATTTTCCCACCGGAATTGTTCGAAAAATTCACGCCGGACAATGTTGTGCCAGCCGCGCTGTTCTTGGTCAGCGAAGATGCGCCATCCAATATGATCATCGGCGCGGGCGCTGGGGCCTATCATGCCGCCTATGTCACCGCGACGCCGGGTGTGGCCCTGCCCGAAGATCAGCGCACCCCCGAAGGCTTTGCGGCAGCATGGGATCAAATCATCGACCGCACCGGCGAAATCGTTCCCCAATCAGGCAGCGAACAATCGATGATCGTTATGCAAGCCTTGCAAAAATTGGGCGCATAAACATCAAAACCGCCCATGGATGGTCCATGGGCGGTTTTCCAATATTTCAGTCCATCTGGCTTATGCTCAATCCTTGATGATTTTCATCAACTTGCGTTCAATGGGGGCCAAGATATTGGCCAATTCATCGCCGCGTTTTAACACGGCCCCAGCCTCGGATATCAGCGCCCACATGCCTTGGCGATGCCGCAACACCGGCCGTTTCTCGATACGATATTCGGGTCGCTCCGCCGCACGGCGAAAGGCGGAAAATATCGCCGCATCGCGGTGGAAATCCATCGCATAATCTTTCCAATGGCCCGCCGCGACCATGCGGCCATATAGGTCCAATATCCGGCCCAATTCCCCGCGGTCAAAGCCAATTTGCTGAACCCCGCGAACCGGTAAAATGGTTACATTGGGCCGAACAGACATTAAGCGCTGATACGATCGTCGCTGTCGGAATGCGGCGCTGGGGCAATGTCCGTGCGGTCTGCGCCATCGCCGTCGCCATCGACCTTACGTTGGTCGATCAACTGGGCGATTTGCTTTTGCAGCACCTCAAGCTGGCATTGCAAAATTTCCAGCTTTTGCGTCGCTGGGTCGAAAATTTCGCTGCATGGTGTGCCATAGGGCACAAAATCGCGCGAATATTCGGTGGCATCCAACAAAGTGGAACGCGCCGGAATACCGACCATCACCGCGCCTTCTGGCACATCTTTGGTCACGACGGCATTGCTGCCCACACGCGCCCGCACATTCACGGTGATGGGGCCCAAAATCTGCGCGCCCGCGCCGACGATCACATCGTCGCACAAGGTCGGGTGGCGTTTTCCGCCCACGCCATTGGCGGGGTCGGTCCCGCCCAATGTCACGCCCTGATACAGGGTCACATTATCGCCAATTTCAGCTGTTTCCCCAATGACCGTGAAACCATGGTCAATGAACAAATGGCGGCCAATGGTCGCGCCGGGGTGAATATCAATGGCGGTCAGCCAGCGGGAAATATGGTTCACCAGCCGCGCCAGAAAATACATCCGCGCTACAAACAGCCAATGGGCAACGCGGTGCAAGCCCACCGCCAGCAAGCCGGGATAGAGCAAAATTTCCCATCGCGAGCGCGGCGCAGGGTCGCGCGCCTTGATGGAATCGAGATAGGCAATCAGCCCTTGGAACATGCGTTCATCCCCTAAGCCCTGCCCCAAATGGATACGCGGCGGCCCGTGTCATCGTGCGTAATTAAGGGCTTCCCTAGCATATTTCCAGCCCCCACGCGACTTTTCGCACCAAGCGAGGCACATTTACAAATATTATCAACAGCTTGTTTACCGACCAAAGAGGCCAATCCGCAGCAGCAACAAGCCCTCTTTACGCAAATCGCGCGCCCCACCAGCTTGGCCAATTTGCACCGCCAATCTGTCGATCATCAGCCATGCACGCTGCCCCGCACCATAATGCGCAGCGCTCAGCTTGGGACAGGCCCCAGCCGCCGCCAGCATCCCCGCGCCGTCTTCTGTTCCCCGCTGAACATAGGCCCCCCACAACAGGCCCCATGCCTGCCCCGCATCGCCAAGCGGCGCAGTTGCAGCGCCAGTGGTGCAGCGCAGGGACAGCGCCCATAATGTCTGGCCAAATGCTTTGGCGGACGCTTGCCGGTCAGCCAAATCCTCCGCCAACAACAGGGCGTCTGCTGCATCAACCAAGGCTTCTATGCCTGTCACACCGCTGAAATGCGCCTGAAAATCCGCCAGCAATGGCTCCCCTTTCGGCAAAGCCTCTGGCTGGGTGCCCAGCATCGCCATCATGTCGCGCCACCATGCCAATTTGATCTGGCCGATCATCGGTTCGCGCACATCATCCAGCAATTTCGTCAGACGCAGCGCCAGAGCCCATAAAATTTGCACCGCCTCGCGCCGTTCGGCGGCGATGGTCAGCAAAATACGCGGGTCCTGCGGCGTGGGCAAAAATTCTGCCGCCAGTGTCGCACCATCCTCTGCCGCATGGCTGTCGTGCTCCGCATGATGGTGCGCATGGTCGCCCTCGCCGCTACAGCCTTGATGGGCGCTATGCAGATGCTCTGTCATCATCACTTTCCATTGGCTTTCCGTCTTGGGCGGCACCAGCCGCGCTGGTACAGCTCATTAAAAAAGGGGCGAAGGCGGCCCTATGCCATCCCTCGCCCCTTTTATCAAAATTATCGCGATTATGCGCGGTTACAAATGGCCTTAACCGCCGCAATCACGCGCGGCGTATCCACCAGCGCCGCTTTTTCCAGATTGGCAGCATAGGGCAGCGGCACATCTTCGTTGCACACGCGGACCACAGGGGCGTCCAGATCGTCAAAGCCCTGTTCCATGGCCACCATCGCCAATTCGCTGGCGATCGAGCAAACGGGCCAACCTTCCTCGACCACGACCAAACGGTTGGTCTTTTTCAGGCTGGCCAGCACCGTTGCGGTGTCCAGCGGACGCAGCGTGCGAAGGTCGATCACTTCGGCGTCAATGCCATCCTCGGCCAAGGCTTCCGCCGCTTCCAGCGCCAAACCCACACCGATGGAATAGCTGACCAGCGTTACGTCCGACCCTTCACGGATGATCCGCGCCTTGCCAATCGGCAACACATAATCATCCAGCGCAGGCACGTCGAACGAACGGCCATAGAGCAGCTCATTTTCCAAGAATACCACCGGATCTTCGCTGCGGATGGCGGCCTTCATCAGGCCCTTGGCATCGGCGGCATCATAAGGCGCGATGACCACCAAACCCGGCACATTGGCATACCAAGGTGCATAATTTTGGCTGTGCTGTGCGCCCACGCGCGACGCCGCGCCATTGGGACCACGAAATACAATCGGGCAACGCATTTGGCCGCCGGACATATAGTTGGTCTTGGCGGCCGAGTTGATGATATGGTCAATCGCCTGCATGGCAAAGTTGAACGTCATAAACTCGATCACCGGCTTCAAACCGCCCATGGCCGCACCCGCGCCCAGACCAGCAAAACCATATTCGGTGATCGGTGTATCCACGACGCGCTGCGCACCAAATTCCTGCAACAAGCCTTGGGTCACTTTATAAGCGCCCTGATATTCGGCCACTTCTTCGCCCATCACAAAGACGCGGTCGTCGGCGCGCATTTCTTCGGCCATCGCATCGCGCAAGGCTTCGCGAACGGTCGTCTTGACCATTTCGGTGCCTGCCGGAATGGCGGGGTCCGACACTTGGGCTTTGGCGGTCACAGGCTTGGCGATGGGCGCTTCTTCTGCAGCAGCCTGTGCAGGCGCTTCAGCGGCAGCTTCCGCCTTGGCGGGCGCTGCGCTGACTGCCACTTCGCCCGCATCATCTTCGCCGCGAATGATGGCGATGACGGTCCCAACTTTGACGTTATCGCTGCCTTCCGCGATCAGGATTTTTTCCACCGTGCCTTCGTCCACGGCTTCAAATTCCATCGTCGCTTTGTCGGTTTCAATCTCGGCCAAAATGTCGCCCGATTGGACCACATCCCCTTCTTTCACCAACCATTTGGCGAGCGTGCCTTCTTCCATCGTCGGCGACAAAGCCGGCATTTTCAGTTCGATCGGCATCAATATTGCTCCACCAGCACGTCGGTATAGAGTTCGTTCAATTCGGGTTCGGGCGCATTTTCAGCGAAATCAGCCGATTCATTCACAATCTGGCGGATTTCCTTGTCGATTCCCTTGATCTTATCTTCGGTGATGCCTGCCTCGACCATCAGACGCTTCAAGCGTTCAATGGGGTCGGACTGGTCGCGCACCGCCTGCACTTCCTCACGGCTGCGATATTTCGCAGGGTCGGACATAGAATGGCCGCGATAGCGATAGGTTTTCAGTTCCAGCAAGATCGGGCCCTTGCCCGAACGCACCCATTCCAGCGCCGTTTCCGCCGCACCGCGAACCGCCAGCACGTCCATGCCGTCAATCTGCAAACCCGGAATACGGAAGCTCTCGCCGCGACGGTAAAGCTGGTCTTCCGCCGAGGCGCGGTTGACCGATGTGCCCATCGCATATTGGTTGTTTTCAATCACGAAAATGATCGGCAGCTTCCACAGCTCGGCCATGTTGAAGCTTTCATAGACCTGACCTTGGTTGGCAGCGCCATCCCCAAAATAGGCCATCGCAACGCCGCCATCACCGCGATATTTATGCGCGAAGGCCAAACCATTGCCCAGCGCAACCTGCGCGCCGACAATGCCATGACCGCCATAAAATTTATGTTCCACGCTGAACATATGCATCGAACCGCCCTTGCCGCGCGAAATACCCGCCGCGCGGCCCGTCAGTTCGGCCATAATCACATTGGGGTCGATACCATAAGCCAACATATGGCCATGGTCGCGGTATCCGGTAATCACGCTGTCCTTGTCACCATCCAAGGCGGACTGCAAACCCACAGCCACGGCTTCTTGGCCGATATATAAGTGACAAAAGCCGCCGATCAGGCCCAGACCGTAAAGCTGGCCAGCCTTTTCTTCAAAGCGGCGGATCAACACCATGTCGCGATAGAATTTTTCCAATTCTTCGGGCGACGCATCATAAGGTACCGGATCGCGCGGCACTTCGCGGTTAGGCGCGGGCGCGGGGGTAGCAGCAGCTTTTTTAGGCGCGTCATTCGAGCGCGCGGGAGCTTTGGCCAAGGCGATTTTCCTTTGCGTTAAGCCGTAATGGCACCAGCGCTATAAGAGACGAAATCCAGAAATGGCAACGCCTCTAACCAGCGCCAAACCGGCATCTGATCCTAACGCAGGTCACGTCGAAAAGCCACCTGCCTCCACCTAAACGCAAGATTTGAACGGAGGTTTCAGGTCCGACGATCAGCATGTCACTAAATAACATAAATGGAACGCGACATGAATTTTAATGCCAAACGTTATCATCATTGCATTTATTGCAACTGGTTCATTTAACCAAAATTAATTTTGCATTGCCCAATCATTATTTTGCAATTCGTCCGAAAAAATCGAATTTCGATACAAGGCATCAGCTGCTTCCGATGGGGGCATCAAGGCTTTTTCGGTGATTCCATCGGAATAATCACTTCATCTGGGTGATAGGCCCCCAAGCGTTCGCGCACATATTCTTCGGCCAAATCAGGGTCCACGCGCCGCTGATCCAACAGGTTGACGCGGTTCTGCAATTCGCTTTCGCGTTTCTGCAGTTCGGTCAGGATCAACTGCTTCTTTTCCACCGATTGCCCATATTCGCCCCACGCATAGAGGCCTGTGGGACCAAATATCGCATAACCCAGCATCGCCAGCACCGCGATCAGCGCCAAGGCTGGTCCTGTCGCTTTACCCATGGATTTACGAAGTTTGTGGCGTTGCATCATAGCGCCTTTGAATCACAGGGGATTCCCTGCGTCAAGCCATGTCCGTCCATTTGTCCGATATATACCGCGCATGGACGCATTTCTCGCTTCCTATCGGATCCATATTCCCCGACCATCAACGGCAGGCCCTCACGCACGCCAGCACACCAGCGGCCAGTGCGCGCGCACCACACCTCGCCGTGCTAGGCATAAAAAACGGCGCCGCCCCATGGGGACAGCGCCGTTGTTCGTCCACCCCGCCATCAGGCGGGCTGGGCTATATGGGCCAATTTACGCGAAAATCTTCGCGCCAGGGTAAATCGCCATATTGCCCAATTCTTCTTCGATACGGATCAGTTGGTTATATTTTGCCAACCGGTCCGAACGGGCCAAGCTGCCCGTCTTGATCTGACCGCAATTGGTGGCGACCGCCAGATCCGCAATGGTATAATCTTCGGTTTCGCCCGAACGGTGCGACATCACCGCCGTGTAACGGGCACGGTGCGCCATATCCACAGCGTCCAGCGTTTCCGACAGGGTGCCAATCTGGTTAACTTTCACCAACAAGCTGTTGGCCAAGCCGCCTGCAATGCCTTCTTCCAAACGGGCGGGGTTGGTGACGAACAAATCGTCGCCCACCAATTGGCATTTGTTGCCGATCAGATCGGTCAGCGCCTTCCAGCCGATGAAATCATCTTCGCCCATACCATCTTCGATCGACTTGATCGGATAGTCAGCAACCAACTTGGCGAGATATTCTGCAAATTCTTCTGGTGCCAGCGACAGATTTTCACCGCTGATTTCATATTTGCCATTTTTGAAAAATTCGGTCGATGCACAGTCCAGCGCCAACACCACATCGCTGCCCAGCTTGAAACCAGCTTGTTCCACCGATGCCGAGATAAAGTCCAGCGCATCGCGGGTCGATGCCAAATTGGGCGCGAAGCCGCCTTCATCGCCCACAGCCGTTGCCAAGCCCTTTTGCGACAGGCCCTTCTTCAGCGTGTGGAAAATTTCCGAACCCCAACGCACGGCTTCGGCGATGCTGTCCGCGCCCACCGGCATGATCATAAATTCCTGGAAATCAATCGGGTTATCGGCATGTTCACCGCCGTTGATGATGTTCATCATCGGCACGGGCAAGGTGCGGGCCGATACGCCGCCAACATAGCGATACAGCGGCAAACCGCGCGCATCCGCTGCGGCCTTGGCAACGGCCAAGCTAACGCCCAAAATGGCATTGGCACCCAGACGCGACTTGTTCGGCGTGCCGTCGACTTCGATCATCTTGTCGTCGATTTCGCGCTGATCTTCGGCGTCCAAGCCCAACAAAGCTTCGGCAATATCCGCATTGACGGCTTCGACAGCCTTGGTCACGCCCTTGCCCAAATAGCGGCTCTTGTCGCCATCGCGCAATTCCATGGCTTCATGCGCGCCGGTCGATGCGCCCGATGGAACAGCAGCGCGGCCAAAGCTGCCGTCTTCCAACAAAACATCCACTTCAACCGTGGGATTCCCGCGGCTATCAAGGATTTCGCGGCCGTGAATGTCGATGATGGCAGTCATGATGGTCGTCCTGCTAAAATTGGGCTGAAACGCGCCCATAGGTTTCAATCGCCCGCCTGTTATCTTTGTGCGGACAGGAGTGCAAGTTTGTCAGGAAATTTTGCCAGCTATGGAACCATTGGCCCCGCCTCGCTATATAAAGTCTGTCATCTTTGCGCTAATGCTTGCCTTAGCGTGACTGGATTATGTCAATTCTGAACGGCCCTTGATTTCAACGGC
Organism: uncultured Sphingopyxis sp.; assembly: GCA_964542975.1. Lineage (GTDB taxonomy): Bacteria > Pseudomonadota > Alphaproteobacteria > Sphingomonadales > Sphingomonadaceae > Sphingopyxis. The sequence continues at coordinate 19,582 of CAZIVW010000009.1, read as the reverse complement.
TTGACACAGAGAAGAGGATTAAAACTATGGCCAACGCCAATTCTGACAATTCGCCCTTCTCCTCCGCGGCTGACACGGCCAAGGAAACTGCAGCGGAAGCCATTGTTGCAACAAAGGAAACTTTGGACAATGTGGCGGACCAAGCCCGCAACCACCCCATTCGCGACCAAGTGTCGGCAACCGTTGGCACCATCAAGGATGAAGCGCGCCGCCATGCCGACAATCTGAAAGGCGAAGCCGCCAACCTGAAGGATCAGGCCAGCAGCAAGGCGCGCGACGCCGCCACCGCTGGCAAGGGCAAAGCCGCCGAAGCCGTGGGCAGCCTCGCCAAGCTGTTGCAAGACACCGCGCCGACGGTGGATGAGAAGCTGGGCAAGCAATATGGCGATTATGCGCGCAACGCCGCGACCAGCGTGTCGGGCTTTGCCAATTCGCTGGACCAAAAGGATATTGACGAGCTGGCCGAAAATGCCCGTGACTTTGTCCGCAAAAGCCCTGCCGTCGCGGTGGGTGCCGCCGCCGTTGTCGGCTTTGTCTTGGCCCGCATGTTAAAAGGCGGCTCGAAAGACTGATGCGAACTTCGCCCCGCCGTTTTTGGCGGCGGGGCGGTTTCGCTGTTCCATTTGCAGGCGGTGGGTTTCCCCAGCATCACCTGCCCCCTTTCCCCGGCCCCCTGTCCCGCCCTCGGCCCCAAAAACATCCGATGCGATTGGCATGACATAAAGGAAGTAGTTTTGGCGAAGAATAGCGATGGCTTCGAAAACATAAGCCACGGCTATGCGCCGGAGGGCGCGTCCAACAGCCATGCGCCGAAACCCGCCCCCATTCCGTTTAACGAAATGGTGCGCGATGTGCTGGACAATGCCAGCAACACCGCCAAAGCCGAACTTGCGTTGCTGAAAGCACGCGGCGAACTTGCCAAGCAAGGGACCAAGACGGCCTCTGTCTGGGGCTTAATCGCCGCCGTGACGGCTTTTGTCGCGCTGCTGACCTTCGCGGTCGGGATGGTGATGACCTTGGCGACGCTGATCGGGCCATTGGCCGCGACTTTACTGGTGACAGGGGCGCTGCTGTTGGTGGCCGTGATGGCGGGCCTGCGCGCCAAAAGGGGCGCAGCGAATATCCAAGTGGCCCTGCGCCGCGATGTCTTTGGTGAGGGAGATAGCGAATGAGCGGGTCACGCACAGCTTTGGCCAATGCGGCGCATCAGGCCATGCTCCAACGCTCGCAGCTTCGCCGTAGCCTAGGGCTGGCCCACAGCGAGTTACAACCCACAGCCTTGGCGGAACGCGGCAAATATCATGTCAAATCCACCGCCCAAGATGTGTCCCACTTTGCGCAGCGCGAAATAACGGCGAATCGGGCGATATTGGGCCTAGCCGCGCTGGGCGGCATCACATGGTTGCTGCGCGATCCCATTCGCGAACAAGGCCCCGCCGCGCTGAAACGCAGCGGCAAGGCGGTGCAATCCTTCATCGCCTCGATCAACCGCGCGCTGGACCCCGATCCGCACGACGAAGATTATATCGACCCACCGGAACCCGAAGCAAAGACAGCGGCGGGCCGATGGAAAACGACTCAAGCCGCCAGCTTGTTGGCAGCCCAAAAAATCCAAGAACAGTTGGAGGATAAAATGAAACCCTTTGGTCAAACCGCCCGCGACACCCGTGACAAAGCCAGCGAACTGGCCGAACGCACCGCCGAAAATGCGCGCCAAACCGCCGAAGCAGCCAAGGCCCGCGTCCAAGAAGGCTATGGCCGCGCCCGCGCCGCCACGTCGGAATTGGCCGCAAAAGGACGCGAGCAAGCGGATGTGGCGAAACATGCCGCCGAAAATGCTTATGCCAAGGGCAAAGAAAAAGCCTCTGTCGCAACATCGCGCGCCCGCGAATTTGCGTCGGACCAGCCTTTGACCCTGTTGGCAGGCGCTTTGGCCGCTGGTTTGCTGGTCGGATCACTCGTTTCAAAAAAAGACGAAATAAAATAACAAGGTTGGGCTTGCTGTTATGAGGCGACCTTTGATAAAGGGCGGCTTCCCCCTCCCCGTATCTGAAGCCGTTGCGCTTGGTATCAGGCGCCGTGTTTCAGGCGTTTCGCAAGGATAAAATAATGAGCAAGCTTCACCTTGTTTTCGGTGGCCGCGTTTCCGACCCCCAAGGTCTGGATTTCGTTGACCTTGATGCCGTGGAAATTGTAGGCCTTTTTCCCGATTACGCTGCTGCGGAAAATGCGTGGCGCGCCGCTGCACAGCGCACCGTGGACGATGCCGAAATGAAATATGTGGTGGTTCACCTGCACAAGCTGCTTCAGCCCCAAGGCGAATAATCCGACTCACATCGGCCTGCGACGCCGGACCTCATCGTCCGGCGGAACGCCGACAAACGCCGACAGGTGGAACAAGCGGGTTCGATCAAGACCCCATCGGATATGAAAATGGCCGCTATCGCGATCAGACCAAAGGGTCGGGGCGATGCGGCCTTTTTCTTATGCCCCGCAGCTTGCGCCAACGGGGTCCGCTTCATAATGATGCCCGACCCGCGGGCATCACATGCGTCAATCAGCGGAAATTATCGGCATAAGCCTGAATTTTCAGGCGGCGCACCGTTGGCGGCACAATATCCACATCAATGCCATTGCGGTCCGCATAAGCCTTTGCTTCATCCAACGACTTGAAGCCGAAACGCAATTGGCGGCGCGTATCACCGCTGCCAGCCCAGCCCATCAAAGGATCGGGTGTGCGTGCCTCTGCCGGAGCAAATTCCAGAAACCAGTCTTGCGTACCCGCCCGACCGGACTGCATCGCATTTTTGGGCTTCTGAAAAATCCGCGCTTTCATTGTATCACCTTCATATAAACCGGTCCCCGTCCCTTAGCGCCTTGGCGCGCCAAGGAAAAGAGGCCATTTTTCGGGTCATCGCGATCCTGTCCGTTCCTATTCAACCGGCAAGCCTATGGTTTTGCGCTTTTTCCGCCGCCGTCCCGCCGCGCCTGTGCCGCTTTGGTCAACACGCTGGCCTTGGCATCGGCGGGGTTATCCGGCCAAGCATGCTTGGGGTAACGCCCGCGCATATCCTTGGCGACGTCCCGCCATGATCCGGCCCAAAAACTGGGCAGGTCGCGTGTGGTTTGAATGGGCCGATGCGCGGGGGATGTCAGCGACAAGATCAACGGCACCGCTGGCTGGCCGACCATCGGATGACGCGACAGGCCGAACAATTCCTGCACACGCAAGGTGACGGTGGGGCCACCCTCGCTGCCATAATCAATGGCGTGGTGGTTTCCGGCGGGGCTTTTGAAATCGGCTGGCGCCAGTTGGTCCAACGATTGGCGCTGCGGCCAGTCCAGCAAATTCAGCAAGCTATCCGCCAAACGCCCATCGGGCAGATCGCGCAGCCCCTTGCACCCACCCAGCAAGGGTTCCAGCCACATATCCAATTGGTCCAGCAAGGCCGCGTCGGACAAATTGCCCAGCCCCGCAAAGCCCGCGCGCTGGCGTATCGCCTGTGCCCGCTCGCCCCATGCGATCAGCGACAATCCCTTGGCCCGCACCGCTGCCATGCGCACCGCCACCGACTGCGCCGCCGCCGCTGCGCCGCCATCTTGGCCGCGTTTCAACAATATGGCCCCCAAGCGCCGTTCGCGCTTTTGCTCCACACGGTCGGACGCGGCATCATAGCTGGCGACGCTTTTATCCTCGGCGCGGTCGCCGAACAAAGCCTCCACCTCTGCGCTGTCCAGCGCCGCGCCGCATAATATTCGCACGCCCGACGGATGCCCTTGGGCATCGCCCACCGCAATCCATTCCGCGCTGGCCAGCGGGTCCAGCGGATCGATGCGATAGGCCGGACCGCCAACGCTCAGAAACTCCCCCCGTCCATTGCCGCGCGCACGGGCCAAACGGTCGGGCCATGCGGTGGCAATCCAACCGCCGACCGACCTTGATATTTTGCCACTATTGGGCGCTTTTTCTTGGGCCAATTTGGCCAATCGCTGGGCCAATCGCCGTGCGGCCTCGGCCCGCTGGCCGCTCTGGCTGCGGGCGCGGGACAGGCGCAATTCCACGTCCGCCATCCGCCCACCAAGGCCGTTCTCGCTCAGCAACACCGCCACTTGCGCGGCCCGATCCGCCTCCCCCGCCGCAGCCGCCTCCAGCATCATATGCGCCAAGGGGACCGGCAAAGGCAGCGATGCCATGGCATGGCCCGCGGCGCTAATCCGCCCATCTGTGTCAATCGCGCCATAGGTCATTAACCGGCTGCGCGCTTCTTCAATGGCTGGGGCGGACGGCGGGTCCAGCCACGCCAGCGTTGCAGGGTCGCTCACCCCCCAAGCCGCACAATCCAACACCAAGGGCATCAAATCGCTTTCGCCAATTTCGGGCGGGTCAAAGGGCGGCATTCCAGCCGTCGCCGCCGCTTCCCATAAACGATAGGCCGTGCCAGCCCCTTGCCGCGCCGCGCGGCCCGCGCGCTGGGTGGCCGATGCTTGGCTGGCGCGCTCCGTGACCAAGCGCGATATGCCCGCCGCTTTGTCGAAACGCGGACGGCGCGCCAAGCCGCAATCAATCACAATGCGCACGCCCTCAATGGTCAGGCTGGTTTCGGCAATGCTGGTCGCCAAAATCACTTTGCGCTGCCCCACGCTGTCGGGAACCAGCGCCTTGCGTTGCAGCATCGGGTCCACTTGACCGTGCAATTTATGCAGCGCCACGGGCAGACCCGCCGCGATCACCGCATCGGCAGTGCGTTCAATTTCCGCCACACCCGGCAAAAAGGCCAAAATATCGCCCGATGCCTGCTCGCTCATCGCCGTGCGAATGGCGGACAGCATCGCCGCCTCTAACCGTTCTTCGGCGCGGCGGCCCAAATAGCGCAGGTCCAGCGGCCAGCTTTTGCCCATGCTTTCGATGACAGGTGCATCGCCCAACATGGCCGAAAATCGCGCCCCGTCCAGCGTGGCGGACATGGCGATCAGGCGCAAATCCTCGCGCAGCCCTTGCTGGCTGTCCAGCGCCAGCGCCAGCGCAAAATCGCTGTCGAGGCTGCGTTCATGCACTTCGTCGAACAAGACAGCGGAAACAGACGCCAATTCCGGGTCCGCCAAAATACGGCTGCGAAACAGGCCGGGTGTCATCACCAATAGGCGGGTCTGCGCGCTATGGCGGCTGTCCATACGGGTGGCATAACCAATCAAGCCGCCCGTCTTTTCGCCCAATTCTTCGGCGATCCGTTCGGCGGCTGCGCGCGCGGACAAACGGCGCGGTGACAATAACCAAATCTGGCCATCACACCATGGCTGGTTCAGCAAAGCGGGGGCGATACGGGTGGTCTTGCCCGCCCCCGGCGGGGCCACCACCACCGCGCTGCTATGCCCCTGCAGCGCCGACAATATGTCGGGCAACACCGCATCAATGGGCAATATTTGGGCCATGTTGGTCCCGTTCATTGCGGCACCATCACGCCCGTCAAACAGAATCAATAAGCGCGGGAAACAGCAAAGGCGACCGCCTCGCTCAGCGCGGCTTTGGCTGGCGTTTCGGGGAATGGCGACAAAGCCTCAATCGCCTTTTGTCCATAATCCCGCGCCCGTGCCATCGTGTCTGTCACCGCATCATATTTGTGCAGCAACATTTTGGCATGGTCCAAATCCGCATCGCTGACGCGCTTGCCCGTCATCGCATCCTGCCAAAATTCGCGTTCCTCGGCATTACCGCGCGCATAGGCCAAAATGACCGGCAGGGTGATTTTGCCATCGCGAAAATCATCGCCCACGCCCTTGCCCATGGTTTCTTCGTCGGACACATAATCAATGGCATCGTCGATCAACTGAAACGCCATGCCCAAATTGCGGCCAAAAGCATCCAACCGTTCTTCGCTGTCGTCCGTGCGTTCCGCCACCACGGCGGCGATTTTGCTGGCAGCGGCGAATAGTTCCGCCGTCTTGCCGTTTATGATTTCCAAATATTGGGCTTCGGTCGTTTCAATCTGGCGCTGTGCGGACAATTGGCTGACCTCGCCTTCCGCAATCACCGCCGATGCCCGCGACAAAATATGCAGCGCGCGCAGCGACCCGACCTCGACCATCAATTCAAACGCACGGGCGAACAAGAAATCGCCGACCAGCACCGATGCGCTATTGCCCCAAATGATGTTCGCTGTCTGGCGTCCACGGCGCAGGTCCGATCCGTCCACCACATCATCGTGCAACAAGGTCGCGGTGTGGATAAATTCCACCGCCGCTGCCAAATCACAATGTTTGCGTCCCTGATAATTCAGCACCGCCGCACAGGCCAGCGTCAGCATGGGCCGCATCCGCTTGCCGCCGCTGGACACCAAATGGTCCGCCAATTGGGGAATCATCGGAACGTCCGACTGCATCCGTTCCAACAAAACGTCGTTCACCAACTCCATATCATCAGAGACAAGCTCCATCAGCGTCAGGAGAGAGGGCGGGGCATCCCCAGCGTGCAGTTGAAGATCAGCAGTCATATCGAGGCTTGCCTTGGCGCGATAAGGTGAATTTTGCAATGACTTTCGGCTTGCTTTTGCCCCCACTCCAATGCCAATCGTCCGAGGAACAGGAGACATCATAAACCATGGACGACCAGCTTCGCCGTTATCGCCAAAGCATCGACAATATTGATGCCGCGCTTATTTATATGCTGGCCGAACGTTTCAAGGTCACCAAAGCGGTTGGTGAATTAAAGGCCAAAATCGACCTTCCCGCCGCCGATCCGGACCGCGAACGCCGCCAAGTGGAGCGGCTGCGCAATCTGGCCAAGGACGCCGATCTGGACCCAGAATTCAGCGAAAAATTCCTGCGCTTCATCATCGACGAAGTCATTCGCCATCATCAACAAGCCAAAGAAGATGCGGGCGCATAAGCGCATGGGGGCAACAGCATAAAATCGCATCGGTGGATATATGTTCGCGGAGATATGCCCCCATATGCCCCCGGTCTCGCCACATTAGGGCGGGACAGCGAATCACATCCGCCGCTTGGGCACGGCATGACTGGCTCTGTCCAAACCGCCCTGCCTAAACCGCCCTGCCTAATCCGTCGTTTCGCTGTGCTTTTTGCCTATCAAGCCGCTGGCAAGCGCAGGCGCACCAGTACCCCGCCCAAATCTTCGCTTTCTTCCATCACGATGCTGCCACCGTAAATTTCGGTCACATCGCGCACAATCGCCAAGCCCAGCCCCGTGCCCGGTTTGCCGCTGTCCAAGCGCACGCCGCGATCAAATATGCGTGTTCGGTCGGCGGGTGACACACCCATGCCGTCATCCTCGACCCAAATTTCGCCCATATCGCCATCGCGCTTCACGGTCACAAACACGCTGCCGCCGCCATATTTGGCGGCATTTTCCATCAAGTTGCCCAGCAATTCTTCCAAATCTTGCTTTTCGACGCGCACCACCAACTGGTGGTCGCCTTCGCTGTCGATCCGGACATCGGGAAATAAGCGGTCAACCGCGCGCGACACGCTGTCCACACAGTCAAAGACATTGGCCCGCGCCTGTGCCGCGCCGCGCCGCCCCAATGCCCGCGCCCGCGCCAAATGATGGTCCACTTGACGGCGCATGGTCGCCGCTTCGCGCCGCACCGCGGCCGCCAATTCGCCGTCATTGCTAGCGGCGGCGTTGGTCAGCACGGTCAGCGGTGTTTTCAACGCATGGGCCAAATTGCCTGCATGCAGCCGCGCTTCCTCGGCCTGCTGTTCATTATGGGCCAGCAAAGCGTTTAATTCGTCGACCATCGGCTTCACTTCGACCGGCAAAGGCGCGACGATCCGCCCTTGCTCCCCGCCGCGCATCGCCGCAATAGCGCGGCGAATATGGCGCAGCGGCCACAGGCCATAAAATGTCTGCAGCGCCGCCAACATAATCAAGCCCAAGCCCAGCAAGGCCAGACTGGGAAATAAGGTCGCCCGAACGACATTTTTCTGGGCGTCCAGCGCTTCGCGCGATTGGGCGATTTGATAATGCCATTTAATCGGGCTGCCCGGCAAAATCACCGTGCGTTCCAGTACCCGCAATTTTTCGTCCGGAAACTGGCTGCTGTCATGGGTATAGATTTTCTCATCCCCCATGTTGGAGGATGTATCTAGCGTCCTCTCCCACAACGACCGTGAACGATAGGGTTCCTGATTCCCCCCGCTGATTTGCCAATATAGGCCGCTATACGGTTCCAAAAACCGCTGATCGCCCAAGGGTTCGATCAGCCGCACCTCGCCATCGGGACCAATTTCTGACGAACGGATCATCGCCATCAGAACATATTCCAACCCGCTGTCGAAATTGCGGGTAATCGCGCTGGTCAAAACGCGGTCCAACGCCAGACCACCACCCAGCAGCAACACCGAAATCCACAGCGTGGCGATGGCGATCATGCGCCGCGCCAATGAACCCGTTAAGCGCCCAGCCAAGGCTGGACGCTTCACAAGTGCGGGCGCAGCCTTAGGGGCTGTTGGCGTATCGGGGTCCGGCATGTTGGGCGAGATCAGCCCTGCGGATCATCAAGTTGATAGCCCAGCCCGCGCATGGTGGTGATAATATCCGCGCCCAATTTCTTGCGGATGCGGGTGACAAACACTTCGATCGTGTTGGAATCGCGGTCAAAATCTTGATCGTAAATATGTTCGATCAATTCGGTGCGCGACACCACCTTGCCCTTGTGGTGCAGCAAATAAGACAACAGCTTATATTCCTGCGCCGTCAATTTTACCGCTTCGCCGTTCAAGGTCACGCGGCCAGAGCGCGTATCGAGCCGCACCGGACCCGCCAGCAATTCGCTGGACGCATTGCCCGATGCACGGCGGATCAAGGCCCGCAAACGCGCGATCAATTCTTCGGTTTGGAACGGCTTGGCCAGATAATCATCGGCCCCAGCATCCAGACCGGCGACCTTGTCCGACCAACTATCGCGCGCGGTCAGCACCAGCACCGGGAAGTTGCGCTTTTCGCGCCGCCAACGGTCCAGCACGGTCAAGCCGTCAACCTCTGGCAGGCCTAGGTCCAAAATGACCGCATCATATTCTTCGGTCGACCCCAGAAAATGGCCTTCTTCGCCGTCGGTCGCCAAATCCACGGCATAGCCCGCACCTTCCAGCACCGCCTTTAACTGTGGGCCCAAGGTGGGTTCATCTTCGACAATCAAAATTCGCATTCAGGCGCCTTTCCTCTGGGTGCCATCATCTGGGCGCCCCCTTGTTTCCGATTATCTATTTCGATTTGCTTCAAATAACGCCGCCATCACCCACCACGGCCGCAACCGGAATAGGGTGCTGGCACATCATCTGAACATATTTATTCCACCAGACCATATGCACCAAAGGCCATCTGGTTCAGCGACGCCCGACGATTTGCCCCGAACGCGCATCGACATAGACCACAACAACCTTGCTGCCGTCCATGAATTTCAAGGCATAGACCATCTGCCGCCCATCAAATTGCGGGCCACCCAGATAATTCATATCCCGATAGGGCGCGCGGGCGCGGACATCCGCAATAATGCGGTTCAGCGGTATCACCTGCCCCTGCGCCGCGGCTTCGCGCAGATGCTGTTGATCCCGATCCCGCGCTACCGCCGAAGCAGGCGCGCCCGATGCAAGCAATAAAGCCAGAGCGATGGAAGAGGTCAGAAATTGGGTCATGCCAATGCGTCTAGCGTCCCAGCGTTGAATAGAGGATGAATATCCGCCAAGCAGAATATTCAGATTAAGCGGAGCATTCGCCATGAAAACAAGCGGAATTTTTACATCCGCCCGTTCCCTAACCCGTTTTTGGACAAGCCCGCCCATCTCCATTGCCGGATAAAGGCCCGATCAGGCCCTTATGGGCGGTTATTGTGCCAGCGCGGCGCATTGTTGGCGGCGCCATGTCGCGGTTTCGACCCGCGCTTCGCGGTCAAATTTCACTTTATATTGGCAGACCAGAAAATTCTGCGAATTGGTCATCGCAAATTTAAACTGATAATCCCACGCGCGGCCATTTTTTTTCACGGGCTGACCGATGATCTGCGTCAATTGATCCTGCGCCACACCGGCGGTCACGCCGCGAAAAATTTGGGGGTCCGTCACGCCCGCATCGCGCACAAAAGGCACGTCCAATTTGCGCGGCGCAATATGAACATCGGTGAATTTTTCCGCCTGCGGATTGCTGCGTTGATCCACCGGATTGCTATGACCCGCATGGCTGGGCACGGCCATGACCAACGCGGCGGACAGCAGCGCAGCGGTTCCGGCATATTTCATCAAATACATAAGATCTTCCTTCTTTTCCCAATCCTTAGCGTTCACGCAGCGCTTCGCCCGCTTTGTTCAACGGCTTGGTGATATAATCCCACACGGTCTTTTGGCTTGTGCGGATGTCGGTGGTCGTGACCATCCCTGGTGTGATCGGCAATGTCTTGCCAGCTTTGGTGGTCAAGGCGTCGGTTTTGGTGCGGATCAGCGCGCGGTAATAGACAATTTCTGGCTGCACTTCGTCGCGCAACGTGTCGGGCGCGATCATTTCCACCGTGCCATCTAGCCCGCCATAAATGGAATAATCATAGGCCGTCACCTTGACCCGCGCCGACTGGCCGGGGTGGATGAAGGCAATGTCGCGGGGCGAAATGCGCGCTTCCACCAGCAATTGGTCATCCATCGGAACCAAGGTCATCACCGATCCACCCGGCTGGATCACCCCGCCAATGGTGGTCACGTCCAAATTTTTCACAATCGATCGCACGGGCGCGACCAAGGTGGTGCGGGCCAACATATCCGCCCTGCCCCGAACGACCGATTCCAAGGAATTAACCTCGGCATCTGTGCGGGCCAATTCTTCGCGGCTTTTGACCATATAGCCCGACCGCGCTTCATTCAGCTTCATGTCCAAATCAGCGGCTTGACGTTGCAGACGGATAATCTCGACATTGCTGGACGCCCCGCTTTCCAACAAAGACTGGCTGATCGCCAATTCCTTGCGCGCCAGCGACAAAGCATGGCCAAGGCCACTGACCGTTTCATTCAGGCTGCGCCGCCGTGAATGGAATAAAGCGGTTTCCGTGGCTTTTAATTCTGGCCATTCGTCCAATTCGGCGGGGAAGCTGATGCCCCCCGCGCCCGTCACCTCGGCGCGCAGGCGCGCGCGTGTAGCCAAGGCCGCGCGATATTTGGTGGCCGTTTCCTCGACACTGCTTTCCCCGCGTGTCGGGTCCAATTTGGCCAAGACCGTGCCTTTGTCAACGATTTGCCCTTCGCGAACATATAGTTCCTCCAGCAACCCGCCTTCCAGCGACTGAATCACCTGCTCCCGCGATGTGGGGATGACTTTGCCCGCCCCGCTAGACACTTCGTCAATTTCAAAAAACCACGCCCACAGAAAAAACAGACCCAAAAACAGCGTGACCAGCCAAATGACTTGCGCGGAACGGGACGCCGCCATTTCATTATGGTCGGTCAAATCGGGCAAGCCCATCTTGGCCGCGTCCATCGGCGCGGATTTTCGGAAATATTTGCCGATCATTGGGGCGACCTCATGGCTTTGCGCATCGCATCGGGCAGGATGATTTTGGCGGCTCGCATTGGCGCAGGCCCTTCCCCTTCGTCCCTGTCAGCCCCCTCACCCTTGGGCGGCGGGGCCTGCTGGCTTTCGCCCTTCAATGCGGCCAAGACCTGATCTTTCGGACCATCTATATGAATTTTACCGCCGTCCAACACAATGATCCGGTCAACCAAGTCCAACACCGCCAAGCGGTGCGTCGCGACGATCACGCTGTGGTGCGCGGGCCATTGGCGCAAATGGGCAATTAATTCCCGTTCGCTGGCCTCGTCCATCGCGGTGGTCGGCTCGTCCAGCAACGCCACATGCGGTTCGCGCAGCAACATCCGCGCCAACAACAATGCTTGGCGCTGACCACCCGACAGACCCAGCCCGCCTTCGCGAATTTCGTGGTTCAGGCCGGATGGCAGCGATTGCACAAAGGCCAAGGCACCGCTGATATGCAGCGCGCGGATTAATTGATCGTCACTCGCCAGCGGCAAACCAAAGGTCAGATTGTCGCGCAAACTGCCGTGGAACAAGCGTGCATTTTGCGTCAGCATCACCAGATCGCGGCGCACATCCACAGGGTCGATATGCCCCATTTCCACACCGTCCAGCATGATCGATCCGGATTGCGGTTCCAACAGGCCCGACAAGGCTTGCAGCAAGGTCGATTTCCCCGCCCCATTGCGGCCCAATAGCGCAATTTTCTCGCCCGCTTTGATGCTGAGCGATGAAATGGACAGCGCCGCATGTTGCGGATCATAACCGAAATGCGCGTCCTTCAGCACATAATCACCGCGCAGCATGGGGCGATGCACCAATCGGCTTTCGGCTGGGCTGTCGATGGGCAAATTCATCAACTGATCCAGCGACTGTGCCGCGACTTTGGCCTGTTGCCAGCGGTTCAAAATCATCGTGATGGACGACAAAGGGGCCAACATCCGGCTGATTAAAATGGACGATGCCACCAACGCACCGGTGCTGAGGTCCCCCGCAATCGCAGCGGGCACGCCAAAGAAAATCACCAATGCGAATGCCGCGCCCTGCACGCTTTGCATCCAATTGTTCAGACGGTTCAGCAATTGGCGCGACGCCATGCTGCTGTTGGCATTGACGGCGTTATAATGATTCCACTGGTTCTGGAATCGATGCTCGGCCTGCAAAATCTTGATATCTTCAATACCTTGCACGGTTTCAACCAGCATCGCATTGCGCAGCGCGCCTTCGCGCATCCCCAATTGGGCCAATTCCCGCAGCCGCCGCTGGGCCAAAATGCTGGGCAGCATCAGCAAAATAAAGGCCAAGACCGGAACCAGCACCAGCCAGCCCGAAATATACCAAAACACCACACAAAATAGCAGGAAGAATGGCAGATCCGCCGCCGCTGCGATGGTGGCAGAGGTCAACATGTCGCGCACCGATTCCAGTTCGCGGATTTGGGATATAAAGGTGCCCGTGGATTGCGGCCTTGCGCTGTTTTTCACGCGCAGCGCATGACCAAAAACACGGTCCGAAATGCGCAAATCCGCCCGCTTGCCCAAAATATCGGTAATCCGCATTCGGGCATCGCGCATGACATAAGCAAAGACCAGCGACAGCATCACCCCGCCAAACAGCACATAAAGCGTCGGCATGGATTGGGCGGGAACCACCCGATCATAAACTTGCATGGAAAAGAGCACGCCGCCCAGCGCCATCAAATTGGTGATCAGCGATGCCACCATGATATGGGCATAGGGCCGCCAATCCACCAACACCAAATCGCGCAGCCATGATTTTTCGATCGGCGCAACATAAGCATCCACCCGCGCATCGCGAACATTGTGCAGCGGGCGGACCGATGCCAACCGCACCACATGGGGCTGTAAATCTGCCAATTTGTGGACGGTTTCCGTGCCCCCATCCCCGCACAGCGCCAGCGTGACCTGTTGATCCGCGACATGGGTAATCAAGGCGACTTGACCGCCCGCCAATTCGACGATGACCGGCAAGCGCCATGGGGTCAGCCCATCCAACTGGGGCTGCACCATTTGCAGCGCCAATCCGGCCTGCCGCGCCATATCGCGCGCCCGCACATCAAGGCTCGCCCCATTTTGCCACTGCGCCGCCAAACGAATATGCTCGGGCGAGACATTGGATTGATAATGGGCGGCCGCCATTAAAATGGCCTGATACCAGCCCGTCGCCGCCCCGGCCCCCGACGGCCCCTGAACCGCCGCGGGATCGGCACCACCAGATTTCGCATCAGCGTCCCCCGCTTGGCGATCAGCGGGCATAGCATCAGATGCCTGATTTTGGGGCGATGTGGTCACAGCGGGGGCTTCCATGGCATGGGATGGCGTTTGACCAGCACGGGTCAACGTCTCATTCGGTGTCTGCTTGGGTGTTTGGGGCATGACGGGCATCACGGACCAGAGGGTGGGCCATAGGTCGACTGAGCCACAGCAGCGGAAAATTTATCCCGCAAGCCGCCTTGGAAATATAAACATTCCGTCGCCAAACGATATTGAATCTGTAGCGCCTGCGTCAATTCCACCCGCGCGCCATGATATTCCTGTTCCGCATTCAACAGGTCGATCAACGTGCGGGTGCCCAAATATAAATATTGTTGGCGATACAGGCCGCGCGTGGTGTCGATATTGTCCACACGGTCGGCCAACACGGGCTCACGCTGTCGCCAGCCTTCATATTGGGCGCGGGTCGCGGACAATCGCTGGCGCTGTTCCAATTCGGCTTGCTGCACCGCTTCCTCTGCCGATCGCAACCCATATCGGGCGGATTGCGCGCGCGCTTGCGTGCCGCCGCCTTGATACAGCGGCATCGATACTTTCAGCCCAATCTGGCCCGTCGTGCGATATTCACCATATAAGCGCGACCCTTTGGTCAACGCATAGCCCGCATCGCCATTCAGCGACAGACTGGGCATCCGCTGGGCGTTGGCCATCGCAAGATCGGCCTGTGCGCTGTCGCGATTGGCTGCGGCGATATGGACATAATGGCTGCCCGACACATCGTCGACCAAACAGGATGCGCCGCTTAATTGGGCAGGAATGCCGCCAATAATATCCACAGGGCCGCTTTGGCCCGTCAAATGCATCAGGGTTAGACGCGCCCGCATCGCTTCGGATTCCGCGCCCAATAATTGCGCCCGCACCGCATTCACGCGCGAGCGCGCCTGTGCGATGTCCGACCGGCTGGTTGCCCCCTTGGCCACGCGATCCGCCACCAAATCTGCAATCGCTGTCATCGCTGCCAATTGATCTTGGGCCAATTGCACCAAGGATTGTTGTAAATAGACATCCAGCCACGCCTGCGCCGTCGCCAAGGCGACATCATCCGCCGACAGCGACAATTGCGCCTGCCCCAGCGTTTCTTGCGCGCGCGCTTTATCGACCTGCCCCGCTACCTTGCCAAAATCCAGCAGCATCTGCTGGGCGTTGACCGTGGCTTGATAGGTAAAGCGGCTATCATAGCTGTTATTCGCGCGCGCACTGATCTGATTTTCCAGTCCGCCTTGAATTTGCGGCTTATATCCAGATTTTGCGGCCTTAATCTCGCTCTCCGCCTGTTTCACACGCTCTTGCGCGCTGCGCACCGCAGGATGACTTTGCAGCGCCGCCATGACCGCTTGGTCCATCGTAAAGGTCGGTGTCGCGGCATAACGGGCCGCCTCGCCATGGCTGGGGCCGACGGCGGGGTGCCCAACCGCCTGTGCCCAGACCGCGCCGCCGCCCACCATGGCCGTCATGCCGCTGGCCGCGCCCACCAGCAGGAACAGGCCCAAGCGGCGCTTTTGCCGCTGCGCCGCTGGCACAGCGCCGTGCAACCACCGCAAACCGGACGCCAGTGACGGATTTTCTGTCTGCTGCTGGCGGCTGTTCATGGTCTGGCTCGCATGCACGCTTGGTAAAACACGTAAAATTAACCCCGCTCAAAAGGGGACGTTGTTTGGCAAAATGCGCCAAATGGTCCCGCACCCTTGCTGCCCAATCACAGCAAGGGTGCGAACCGGATGGCTTATGATGCGTAGGTGATATTTTGTGCCAAAATATCGTCATCAATCAGCAAGGTCGCTGAACCGCTGGTATAAGCGACATAGCCATTTTGGGCCACACCGGTGGTGGTCCAATTCGACCCCGATGCCAGCGTGATGAAATCATCCGCATCGCCGGTGATCGTCAACGTGCCATTGGCCTTGCCCGTGATGCTGACCACGTCCGCCAAGGTCAGGCCGCCGCTAATGCCATTCGAACCAGCGGCAGACAAATCGATTTTCTCGATATTGCGCAGCAAACGGGCCATATCATCATGGGTCACGCTTTCGCCAACACGCAGGCTGACGGTATCAATGCCAGCCTTGCCGTCGATGGCATAATCGCTCCAGATAAACTTGTCCGCGCCGGTCGTGGCGGCCACCGGCGTCACCGCCAAGTTCAGCATGTCCGTTACCTTGGTCGATTGTGCACCTGTGTCGCTTTCGACAGTCCATGCCGTCACTTCCACCTGCACACCGGCAGTCGTGCTGTCCTGATCGCTGATCGCCTTGGCCGCTTGCACCACCGCCAACTTGTCCAATTGCAACTGGGTCAAACCGGTAATGGTGTAAGTGTTTTTGGCCAGATCATAGCTGACATTCGCATAGAGCATATCGTCAACATAAAAGGCCGCATGTTCACCCAACCCCTTAATTTCCAAGGTGGTTGTTTCAACGCTGCTGTCGGCAACAGGGGCCTCGGCGGCGACATTGTCCACCATCGCGGCGTTCAGGTTCAGCAAGATCGGCTGACCTTCCACACCAAAGCTGTTGGTCGGGTCAATGGTCAAACCATTGGGACGCGACACCACGGTTAGCGTGAAGGGTTCGCTGCTGTCATAGGCCGTGTCGGCCAACTGGCTTTCGCCCGATGCCACCACAATTT
This sequence comes from uncultured Sphingopyxis sp., assembly GCA_964542975.1. Taxonomy (GTDB): domain Bacteria; phylum Pseudomonadota; class Alphaproteobacteria; order Sphingomonadales; family Sphingomonadaceae; genus Sphingopyxis. The sequence goes on along the minus strand of CAZIVW010000009.1, from coordinate 3,136 downwards.
GCAGATCGCTGATCGTGCCGCTCCAATGGGCGGGGGGCAAGATGGCGATAAAGGCAGGCAAATTGCCGTTTTGCGCCAAAATCCACGTATTGGTCGACTGATTACCACCCGCGTTGGTCGCTTGACCAGCCAAGGTCGCATCGGCGGCGCTGGTGCCAGTGTACAGCAAGAAACCAACGGGCACGCCCGTCAGCATGATCGCCTTAATCAGTTCGCCGCTATCGTTCAGTTCGACCGACAGACCGTTCAGCACAATGGCGTTGGCCTTGTCCGCCAACACAGCCTCGTTACCCGTCGCATCGACAACTGTGATCTCCGCGCCATTATTCGCCAATTTCACCTCGGCCTTTTGGGTCGCGGTGGCGGTTTCGATGTTCGCCGCGCCATCTTCCTTGGATTGGATGATCGCCCCAAAGGTCACATCACCCAAGATCAGGCCGTCGTCATCCGGCGCGCTAAATTCGACGGTGATCGGCAATTGGGTCGTCGCCGCATCGACAATATAATAATCGCCATTAGGCACGCCGGTAACGCCGGTGACATTTTCCAGCACCAACGGCAGCTTTACGGGGACTAGCCCGCCTTCGCCATCATCGACCATGATGATTTGCGACAATGTGCCACCGGGATTTTCGGGCGCCGTGACGCTGATATAGATTTTGCCATCCACAATCACCGCATGGCCATTGTCGTCGGCCGATGGGCCGCCCGCAATGACCGCTGTGATGCTGAGGCTGGCTTCATCCACATCCGCCGTGCTGATCGACAGGCTGGGCATGTCGGTGACAGGCGTAATCGGCACTTCGCCATCGGTATTGGCCGAAACGCTGGGGCCACCGACAACCACAACCTTTAATTGGGCATCCAAAATAAAGTCCGTGCCATTGTCGTTGCTGTTGGCGGGCGGTGTGATGCGAATATCCTGCAACATCTGGTCCAGCACCGCTTGACCATTGCCGCCCGCTGGCACTTCAACCGCCACGGTCCAGACATATTTTCCGTTCGGGGCACTGGCATTTTGAACAAAGGTGCGCTGCACCTCGACCAACTGGCCACCCGGCCTATAAGGCACCTCAACCTTTGTACCTTCCGGCAAATCATTGAGCGTGATGGCCAGCAAATGCTTGGCATTGCTGTCGTTCAAGCTGATGCTGCCATTAATAGCATTATCCAAGGCGAAGAATGTGTCTTCCGTGCCCGTATAGGGCGTGAAGGACCAAGCATCGATGCTGGGCGGTGCATAGCTGCCACCATCGCCCAGCGCGACATCCAGCGTGAAGTTAATCTCAGCCTTTTCGATCACATCAGCAATGCCGCGATCTTGTGACAAGACGGTGATTTTCACATCGCTCAGCCCATTAGCGGTGCCGATGCCGACCACAAATTCCAGATCAATCGTCTGTCCCAATTCGCCGATAACAGCATTGGCATTGGGGTTGGCGGGGTCTTGCGCCGGATATACCAGCAACCATTCGCCATCACCAATCATCGACGCACCCGTGATGCTGACGCCTTCGGGGACGTTCTGAATCAGCACGCGCGTCACTTGCTCGCTGCCATCATCATCCGATGATGTGGTGTTGATCTGAACGCTGAGCGTTCCGCTTTGCGTAACCGCGACCGTGAAACGGCTGTCAGGGTCCGCAACAACTGGCGGGATAATGCTGCCCTGCGCCGTGCCACCCAATTCAATGGTGGTAATATCCACATCAATGGGATCCGTGACGGGCTTGACCGTGAAGGTCAGCGCCGCGTCCTTAATCTCGGTTCCCGCAGCAAGATTGCCCAAGCTGGCCGGGTCGGTGACCTTATATTTGATTGGCAGGTCGATGACGGCGCCGTCCAAATTGCTGGCTGGCAACACACCCAGCGACGGCAAATTAGCCGCCGGAATGACATAATAATCAACCCCGCCGATGGACGTCACCGCCGCATTGCTGTTCGCCAAGGTGCTGCCGCCCAGATAGATTTCATAATCCGTCGTGGCATAATCGACGCGAATATAGACGTCGGTCAATATTTCATTGCTGTCACCATTTTGCTGAATCAGCGCAATGTTGATCGGCGTGATGCTATCTTCGGTCAGCGTGAATTCGGTGGTGATGATTGCATCAATGCTGGGCAGAACATCCTTGGTCACGATCAACGGCGTGCCGGTCGGTATCCGCGATCCGGTCAAGGAGTCGCCGTCATTTTCCGTGCTAACACCGACGACTTCCATCGACACTTGGCCGCTGAAATTATGCGGAACCGTGATAAAAATAGAATCGAACGGATTGATTTGATCGGGGTCGGTCGGATCATAATTCGGATCGACCGGAACCGACCAAACGCGCGCCCCACCCGTGCCGGCGGACACCAAGGTCGCGCCCGTAATGGTAAAGCGTTCATCCAATCCCGTAATGCGCAGGGTCAGCGTTTCGCTGCCATCCGTATCCGGCGATGTCACCGTGGTCACAAAGTCGGACAGAGCGATTTTATTGCCGCTAGCATCCAACACCGCCTCGGTCACCGCGACAGGATTGGCCACCACGACGGTGGTATCGTCCGCACGGCCTTGCACTTGCACGTCAATGTCCCGCGTAACGGCATTGGCCAAGGTGCTGTTTCCATCCACCGATACCGCGCTGACTTTCAACTTGAAATCATCATTGCTGTGCAGCGGCGGCGTAATGCTGACCTTGGCACTATTGTCAAAATCTTCAATGGTCAGCGATCGTTCGTCATCGGTCGCGGTAAAGCTGATGACCGTCGGCACGCCGCCAGCGCCCAATATTGTATAGGTCACCGTCGCACCGACCGGAATATCGGCGATGGTCACATTGATGGTTTCCGACGGGTCAGACGTGGTCGTGCGGATGCTGAGGGGGATTTCCGTGTCTTCAATGCCCGATGCCCGCCCATTCAGCGCCATCGTCACATCATCGGCCACAGGGTTAAATTCGATCAACGTCAGTTCAGACGAACCCGACACCTTCACAACCGCATTGTTGTTGCTGCTGCTAACCGTGCCGACCAATGCGTTGCCCACAGGGTCCGCATATTGGATTGGCGGGTTCAGATATTGGGCCAATCGGTCGGCTGTCCGTCGTCAGAACATTTGGCACAGATGTCGGTTTAAATTAACGGAGCGTTG
>CAZIVW010000008.1:74561-108376 GCA_964542975.1 uncultured Sphingopyxis sp. | reverse complement strand
GCTGGCTTCCTCAACCTCGTCGCCGCTCTCAAATGGTGCCGATGAATGTAAACGCCACCTAGGGTACTGACGCTAGGCTTTCAAAGATTGCCGTATGAAATCAAATACCTGATTTTCGATCGACATCCATGCGCTACGCCATTCGTCTTCGCTGACATCCACCAAAGTGGCGGTGTGCCCAAATTTCAAACAGCACCCCTCCCCAGCCGGGGTCACAACGACAACCCCTTCATAATCCGTCAACGGAAAGGGACCCGTGTCCACCAGACGATAACGCTGCGCAAAGATACGCCCTTCCGTCTGCTCGATCAATTCCTCGACAAAGGCACCGCCATCTGGCGTGGTTACGCGGCGCAGCGCACCGGCCCGTGCTTCCGGCCCATTGGGAAATTCTGCGCTGGTAAAAAATCCCCCGTTGGTGAGGCGAGCCATGCCTTGCCAACTGACAAAGGCCCAAACCGCCTCGGCAGGCGCGTCAAAGCGCGTGGCAATTTCAAAACTGGCCACCGGATTACACCAACGGACCGGGGGCGAAGAAATCGGAATCGACGCGCCATGTATCGTCGCAGCGCCGCCACGTCGCGACATAGCGATACTCCACTTCCTCGCCGCCGCCTTTTGGGGTCAGATAGGAATTGGACACTTCATAAGCGATGTCGCCATCGGCCCGAATGAAACGGGGCACCTGCCGCGCCTTTTCAAAGGCGCTCACAAATCCTTCAAACAACCCCGTAATGGCAGCATGACCGACCAGCGCGGGACCGTCCCCAGCCGACACCAGCGGCTCCATATCGTCGGAAACATAATAATCCCGCACCAAGGCCGCAGCATCGCCGGATGCAAAATTCTTTTCGAACAAATCACTGCGATCTTTGATAATATTTTGGATCGCGTCAGGCGCCATATTGGACATTTACAAAACTCCGAAACTTAGGGAAATCAACGGATGAAATCTGCCGATGGGTGGGCGCGTGGGTATTTTTCCAAGAAGCGGAAATATCGACCCAATGCGGTGTCGGCCTTGGTCAAGAAACCCACGCGATGATGGATGCTATCAAGGATGGGCTTGTCTTCGGCTGCCGTGCGTGCCAGCAACATCTGACCATAATCCAGACGTTCCTCGATGGTTTTGCCGCCTTCCAATTCGACATTGCGCACTTGGACGGACAGGAACACTTGATGGGTGCCGGGACGGGGCAAGGAAAATCCTGCGGCGATCCCCAGCCACCAGCCATCGGTCATGCCTTGCTGCAGAAAAATGCTGCTGCCATAAATACCGGCTTGCCACGCCAAGACTTCGTCGTCCTGATGCAGCGCATCAATATTCATCCGGAAACCCCAATCTTCCCAGACGCAGCTTTCGGACGGGTCTTCAGCCTTGAAACGAAAGCCATGCACCACGGCAATATGCTGTGTATCTGGTGTATTGGATGCAAAGATCCACGGGTCACAGGTATAAAGGTCAGACGTAAAGGGACGGGCAACCAATTCGCTGTCGGGATATTCAAAATCGGGCAATTGCCACAAGGGTTCGTGACCGTTGAAAATATAAATCATCCCAAATCTCTCGGTCACGGGGAATGTATATAAGCAAGCCTTGGCGGGCGGCGGGGCACCAGTTCCGGTTTTGACGCACATGCCGTTCACGTCATATTCCCACTTGTGGAATGCGCATTGGACACGGTTTTCAACCACCGTCCCCACCGACAAATCCGCGCCGATATGCGGGCAATAGGCGCTTTGGATACGCGCCACCCCGTCCGCGCCGCGATAAATCACCACACGTCCGTCCAAAAAGTCGCGGCCAATAATCGTGCCAACGGGCACTTCGTCGGACAGGGCAATGGGGAACCAAGACTGGCTGAACAGTCCATCTTCCCCTTCGCGTGGAACATGAATACCCGTAACCCGTTTGCGTTCAGCAACTGGGATCGGTTCACGCACATAAATCTTGTCTATTGGATTGGTGGTCGGGCCGTCCATGCTTACTCTCCTGATCCATCATTGGGCTGTGTTGATTTGCGTCACATACCATTGAAACCGCCACACCCAGTCGATGCGGTTGGGAATGATGCGATCATATGCCGACCACCGTCACCGCGTAGCCAACCAAAGGGGGGAGTATCCCATCCCCCTTCGCCCCCCGCATAAACAAGAAAACGAGGGGGAGAGGGAGCGGCTGGCGCATTAAGCCTGTGTTTCCATGGCGCTCAGTTGGGCCATGATACGCCGTACCAATATGCCGGCATGATCGGTCTTAAGGTTCAGCGGCTTCATCTCATCAAAGCTACGCCCCGCCATCCGGTCTTGCACCGCCTTAATCATCGGCTCATCTTCCATCCGAAAGGCATAGCTGGCCAAATCTTCCAAGGCCTTGGTCACGTCTGGCTTGTCCGGCTGGAATGTCCGGAACAAGATATAGCGATAAACACAATTTTCACCGTCGACGGGGGTCAGCATATGGACGCTGCCCAAATATTCCCCTTCTTCGCGGGGGCGCCCCGCAAGGGTCACACCGACTTCCAGATAATAAGCACCGGGCGGGTCCCAGCGCATCTCATTCCAATAATCGACCTTATCGCCCGCCTGAACGACGCCGGGCAGCACAAATAATGTCGGCGCATCCCCGTTCGCGTTCCAACGGTCGGAATAGACCCGCGTGCCGTCTTGCCGCGTTTTCAACGTTCCGGTCGCGATGGACTCATTACCCAGGGTGGTGGGATGGACGAATTGCCCGTGGGTCAAATCCATCAGATTATCCAGCACCAACTCGTAATTCAGCGTCTGGTGCATGATATGTTCTTGGGTCAACGTGTAAATATCGGTCTGGTTCAACCACGGAAAGTCGGGGATCAAGCTGTTGTCTGCCCGTTCCGGATCGCCCATCCATATCCAAATAAAACGATCTCGCTCCACCACGGGATAAGCAGACACCCGCACGGCCAACAGCTTGCTCTTGGGGTCAAAGGGGTTGTGGGCGCAGCGACCCTCGGCATTAAAACGCAGCCCATGATAGGGGCATTCTATTTGATCACCGACCATTTTTCCCATGTGCAGCGGCGCAAAGCGATGCGGGCATGTGTCGGAAAGCGCGATGATCTGGCCCGCCTCCCCCCGAAACAAAAGAATATGTTCGCCAATAATCTGAGCATGATAGGGGACCTGCCCGACTTCACTGCTCCATGCTGCTGCATACCAGCAATTTTTGACAAATGCCATGATATCACCCTCCCTACTTTGTCCTGATCGACCCATATGAACGGCTAGCTAGCCCCTCTCACACGCCCAATTGCGCGCAAATTTGATCGATCAACGCGCGTTCCATGCCGCTCCAAATCTCGGTCCATTCCTGCGCCGTCACATCAACCGGCGTAAATTCGCATTCGATTTTGACGCAGCAAGCGGCGGGGCCACACGCCCCCACCCGCACATATCCACGATAATCGGTTATCGGCAGGTCCCCATTGTCCAAGACGCGATAGCGATAGGTCCGCTCGGCCTCGTCCATCGCTTCCAACCGTTCCAATATGGGCAGCCCATCCGCCAGATGCAGACGCTTGGTCACGCCGACCTCTGGCTTATCCCCAAAAAACTCTATCTTTTGGAACAGGCCACCTTCCAGTCGGGCAACCCCGTGCCAGTTAATATATTCCCAAACTGTCTGAGCCGGTGCTTCCACACGCTCCGCAACTGTGACGATTGGCATATGCCCTCCTTCTGATCGTTGATTGATTGGATATTTGGCGCCGTCCGCTCATCCCTGTGCGGCGCGATAGGACCGATCCGTGACCCGCCCTAGCGGAGCCACCACATGCCGAAATAGCGCGGGCACCGCCCCGCGAAATGGCAGGGCGCGCGGTTCAAATATTGGCAAGCGACAGGCGCTTGGGTCGCCCGCAACAATCAGCTTGGCATATTCTTGGCCTGCGGCGGTCGCGGCCCCAATGCCCTGCCCCGAATATCCGCCAATGGCATGGACACCATCCGCCAAGGACAAAAGCCGTGGAATGCGTTCGGCAGACAAGGCAACATTACCGGTCCAAAAATGCGACCAGCGCAGGGGCGGCAATTCACCAAATAATTGGCGCAGCTTTTTCTCTAACGGCCTCGCCACATGATCAGCAGACGCGGATAGCCGCCTTGGGGGCAATAAAGATGCAACCAGCCGCCCCTCTGGATCTGCCATCATCCAAAAGGGATTGCCTTTGTTGCTATCTGTCAGCGGCATGCCGCCCGGCATCATCTGCGCCGCCAATTCCGGCACGGGGTCAGATGCCACCAACGCAAAGGGCAAGGCATAATAGGTCCGATCAAGACCGGGCCACAAGCTGCGGTTGGCATGATAACCTTCGGTGGCAATCAGCACATGGGGCGCGGTGACGGATCCTGTAGCCGTTTCAACGGTCCATCCCTCGCCGGATGCAAATATTCGGCAGGCCGGCGCCCCCATATATAAACGCGCCCCTGCCTTGACAGCGGCATCCGCCAGCCCCGCCGCATAGGCAAAGGGGTTAAGCGTTCCCGCATCGCGATATAATAAAGCATGGGACACATGCTCACTGCCCACAATGGCGCGCACCGCATCTGGCCCAAGAAAATCAATATGTCCGCCAAAATCATTCCAACGCTGGGCACGATGTTGAAATTCCGGTGCATTTTGCGGCGACGGTGCCAGCATTGCTATGCCCGATTGGCGGATATCCACCGCCATATCATGCTTAGCGACCAGCGCGGGAACCAAGCGCGCGGACTCGGCGATCATCTGGTTCAGCACACCGCCCTGCGCTGGTCCCAGCATATCGACAACATCATCGGGGCTTTTGTCAAAATATGTTGGCAGCCACCCCGCCGCATTTCGGCCGGATGCCCCCGCCCCGGGTTGATCGGCTTCGATCACCGCGACATCATATCCGGCCTCCGCCAGATGAAGCGCCGCCGATGCGCCCGAATATCCCGCTCCAATGACGATCAGTTGGGCCCTATGCTGCCCAAGCAACGCTTGCCCCTGCCGGACGCTCGTTGATTTCTGCGGCCACAACGCCGCTTGCAGCCTATGGGGACTATGTCCTGCCACCTTCATCACCCCCCGCCGCTAACCAGACGCGCAATCTCGTCCATCAGACTGGTTTCCATTTGGGTCCATGTTTCTTCCCATTCAGCGGCGCTGACACCAACGGGTGTAAAGTCACATGAAATCAACAAATGACAGGCATGGGGGCCACAAGGGGTGACGCGCACATAACCGCAATAATCCGTAACCGGCAGGTCCCCGACATCCAATAAACGATAGCGATAGCAACGTTCGTCGACATTCAGCTCTTCCAATCGTTCATGGATGGGCAGCGCGTTAAATGGATAAATTGTCTTGGTAATCCCGACTTTCTCGACATCACCATCAAATTCAATTTTCTCAAAAAAATCGCCGGAATATTGATCCAGCTTGGCAACGCCGTGCCAGCGAACATAGTCCCATATGGCATCAGCCGAAGCCGCAAATTTACGCGCGATCGTGGCACTGGCCATGACGCCCCCTTCCCTTACAAATTGGACCCGCCAACCAGCCCCGACTTGGCGGGTGCTGGCTGACGGGTCGATTGATTTGGCTTAGAAATTCACCCGCGCATTAACGCCAATCTGGCGCGGCGGATTGCGGGCACCCAGACCCAATCCAGCGATATGGCCACTGGACGTCGGCGGCACATATTCCATATCATATTGGACATTGAACAGATTATTGGCAAAAATAGAGGCTTCAAACTTGCTCGTCCGATAGGTCAAGCGCGCATTGGCAAGCCACACCGTCTCGCGCTTATCCAAATTATCAATTTCCCAATAATAATGACCGCCCGAACCGCTGATATCGAAACGGGGGATGATCTCGCTACCGCCGCCCAGATCCGCCGTATATTGGATCGCCGCATTCACGCTCCATTCGGGCACTTGGTTCAAGCGGTTGCCGCTATAATCCCCATTGGCCAAAGTGCCTGCAAAAACGCTGGTGTCATATTCATCAATATTCGTGCGCAGCAGGGTGCCACCCAAGCTGATATTCAGCCCTTGCACTGGCACCGCTGTCACTTCCAGCTCGGCCCCAAGGATATGCGATTTGGGGATGGGGTTGGCGATAAATTGTGCCGCGCCAATCCGCAGATCAAGACCGTAGACCTGACGGTCCGTAATGGGGGTGTAAAAAGCCGCGCCGTTGATGAACAATTTACGGTCAGCAAGCGCGGTTTTGAAACCAAGCTCGTAATTCCACAACTCTTCCTGTTCAAACTGGCGGGTGACGACGGAATTATTGTTGAACCCGCCGCTACGAAAGCCCTTGGCAAGCGTTGCATACACAAGGTTCCCGCCCGCCAATTTATAGGCCAGCGACAATTTGGGTTGCAACGACCGGAAGGTCGCATTGTAAACACGCGGCATGCCCGTAACAATGGCATATAGCGGCGTGTAATCCGTCTGACGGCGATCATCGATGTCATAGCGCAGAGCAGCCGTCAGCTCTAGCCGATCGGTCAGCGCATAGACCATCTGCCCAAAAATGGCATAAGCATTATTATCATCTTTGGTGGACAAACGATCCGCAAGAACGGGATCATCAAGCCCCGTCAGGTCGGGCCGCGCGTAAATTGCGGTTTCAATACGCTGATCGAGATGCAGATAATATAGACCCGCTACCCAGCGCAATCGGGCGGCCGGATCGCTGGATGACAAGCGGAGTTCCTGCGTCATCGCATTCACTCTGACGCCTTGGGTCGCCGATAGAAAATCGTCTGGCAACCAGTCCAAATCTTCGACCAAGGACGAACGGACTGAGGAATAGGCGGTGACGGATTGCAATTCCACCGCCCCCATTTCCAGTCGGAATTTGACCGAGGCATCGCCCAACTTGCGTTTGCCTACACCCAAAATATTGGCCTCGACCGGTTCACGCGGCGCATTGACCGGTCCGGTCATATAATAAGCAGCGCCCCCCGTTTGGTTTAAATAGCTGCCCGAAAAATCAATTTCGACCCCATCCTTTGGACGAAGCAACAGCGAAGCACGAACCGTATAAGTTTCGTCAAAATCCACTTTTTCATTCACGGTCGAATTGTCAATCAGCCCGTCGCGATTGCGATAGCTTGCGGCGATCCGTAACCCCGCCCCTTCGCCAATGGGGGTCGAGATAAACCCGCCGACTTTATAATCATTACCTCGTGCATAGCTGGTCTGCACACTGCCCTCGAAATAATCGCGGGGCTTGCGCGTGACGATATTGATCGCCCCACCCAAGGCATTGCGCCCGTACAGCGCGCCTTGCGGGCCTTTGAGAAACTCAATCTGTTCGATATCAAATAAATCTTGGGTCAATTGATTGGGCGAAATCTGTTGCACGCCATCGATGACCACCGCGATAGGGGGTTCACTAAATCGGCTTTGGCCAATGCCGCGAATATTGACCATGGACACACCGGGTTGCTGTGCTTCCACCACATGGAAACCCGATACCAATCCCGACAGATCATTGACCGATGTCACGCCCGCCTGTTCCAATGTGTCGCTGCCAAACGCTTGAATAGCATCCGGAACATCACGAATACTTTCACTCTGGCGCCGCGCGGTCACCACAATGTCCAGATCCGATGCGCCATCGCGGGCATCTGCCCCCGACTGTGCTTGGGCTGTAACAGGTATCATTGCCGTCATGACCAACGCCGACGACATCATCAAAAACGTCTTCATAGACCCTCCCTTTCACGCATTGCCATGCTTCTCCTGCGTGTGTCGGGCGATGCGGAACAACGACGCCGCGCTCGCCCATTTTTGCTCTTTCTTGTTCGAAAGATGCTGCTTCTATGGGATAAGAAACCATGGCATCCCAGCAGGCCCTAGCCCTCAAAAAGGGGGATGTTATGGCGCATCGCCTGTGGGGGGCACTGCCGAAAAAATGGTGATGAACGACGGTCCATCACCATGGGGAATTGAGCAGTGAATATCGTAAAAAACCATTATTTTAACGTCAGATAATCAACAGCTCCCGCGCCCGCACAATGGCTTGGGATTTGCTGATAACACCCAATTTTTCATGTATTTTCTTGCGGTGGCTTTTCACCGTCCCTTCTGAAATCTGAAGACGAACGGCAATCTCTTTGGTTAAATAACCTTCCGCGATCAGCGCCAGAATTTCCGTTTCACGCGGGCTGAGTGCGAAATTCGGGGTGACGACCGTTGGCCCACGCCGCGGGCGACGGCGCTGCAATTCTTCGCCATCATCCAATTCGCCAGCCGTGCGCAGAACCTCGTTGACAAAAGCCGCCAATTTTTTTGGCACATGCCGCCCATTTCGAACGGACCAATCAAATACTTCCATAAATGCCAATCGGTTGGTCAAGGCGCGCCGCATCAACCCCGCTTGTATCGCCAGTTCCAACGCGGCCTGCATATGATCGACGGCTGCATTATAGCGGCGCAAAGCAAAGACCGCCCGCATGGTCAACATTCGAAAGGTGAAGCGATGGCGCACATCGCTGTCGTTCAGATAATCTTTGTTCACCTTGTCCAACCACGACAATGCCTCTGCGGGACGGCCCATGTCCAGCATCAACCGCGCCGCTTCCATCAAGGCCATCGCTTGAAAACGAAGTTCCGAACGCCCTTTGCATTCCCGTTGCAACAGATCCGCAAAGCATGGGTTTTCCATCCAATGTGCGGCCTCTTTCCACATACGGGCCCGCACCAATTCACGCATGCGCGATATGGCCATCATATGGTTCAGTCGCGGTAGCCCGCGCCGCCGCGCCATGCTTTCGCCCGCCTGCAAATGCACATTGGCCGCGCCATATCCGTCCCGCAAACTGGCAATCGCCGCCGCGACGGAAAAGCCCGTACCGCATAGCGCCATCCAGCTTCCCACATGACCAATTTGCGATATCGACGCCTCAATCAACGCATGTGCGGCTTCTAACTCATTGGCTTCATAATAAAGTTCTGCGCGCAATATCTGGGTCGCCACCACTTCATACAGCCCAAAGTCGCCTTCCAGCCGTGCCAAACGCAGCCCATCGTCGATGCACAATATGGCTTTGCCGACCGTTTCTTGGGCCATGGCGATGCTGGCCTGTTGAATGCGCAGGAAAATGGCAACCTTGGTCGCCCCCAACGGGCGCAAGGCGTTAAAACCAATGTCGCATATGGTCGCGGCTTCCGTAAAACGCGACAATTCGACATAAGACATCGACAATAAAGATGCGATGCTGGCCGCCACAACGGGGTTTGAACCCAGATGATCCTCCATCAACCGCTCCAAGGTCGCGATGCGGTCCGGCCCGACGGCCTTATCTTCGGATATTTCGATAACCGTATCGATTATCTGGGCAAAACTACGGACCATGTCCCCATCGGAACTGCAATCAAACACCGCAAAATTCTGGGTTCGATCACGAAATAATTCGAACGCTTGCCGTGCCTCAAACACATGGCCCGTGCGCACCTGCAGATAAACCTGACTCAGGAAAACCATGGGCAATTCACTGGCGCGTTCGAACGCAATCGGCTGTTCCACATCCATAAAGGGCCCGCGCCCCAATTCCGCCAGCAATCCCCCCGCATCTTCGATGATCTGCGTCGCTAGCGATGCATCCGATAAGCGCCCCGCATGGCGCATGGCCTCCAAGGGGAAACCATTTTCATGAAACCATAGGGCGGCAAATCGCTGAAGCTTATCGAAACGCCGCGTATCGGCCCGCCGCAATCGATCCCGCAGATGCTGCCCAAAGGTCGGATGGAACATCACCCAATGGCGCTCATCATCCAGATATTGCAGAAAATGACCCGCCCGCAATTGCTCGTCAATCACGTGCCATGCCGAGCTTTGGTCGGGAATGCTCGCAAAAGCCTGCGGCGTGAAACGGTCCAACATGCTGGCGTCCATCAACGCCGCCAAGGTGGCATCGGGAATGACAGAGCAAACAACATCGTCATAATAATCCGCCATCGCGGCGGGAATGGGTGCCTGAGAACCCTTTTCCAACATCTGATGCGTGGCGCGGCTATCTTGCGCCAGAAAGCGCAGCCCAGCGGCCCACCCATCCACCAAGCGGTTTATCTGGTTGGCCTGTGCCCGTGGCCATGAATCGCCCAATAATTGGGATGCCGCTTCGTCGGTAAAGCGAAATTTGTCATGGGCCACAATATGCACAACCCCGCGCAGTCGGGCATCATGCAAAACCCCGCTGCGCAGCGCATGGGCGGTCACATAACATCCCATGCCGTCGGGGATGCTTAATATGTAAGCCTCCATCAACGCGCGGGCGTCTGGCTGATGCAGACGTTCCAGACCGTCCACAAAAACATGCTTGTCGCCGGTGATTTCGGGAAACTCGGGAAGATAGGCAGGCGACCATGCCCTGTCCAAATCGACGGCGTCCGAAACCATCGCCAATTTCATCCGCAAAATTTCGCGATCATTATCGTCGTCGGTCAAGCTGATCCAGACGACATCCCGACCCCGCGCTTCCAAACGGCGATAATGCTGCAACAGCGCCGTCGATTTGCCGCAGCCTGGCGGACCAAGCAACAGGTTCACCGTATCGCCATGATCGTCCAATAATTGGCCAATTTCGGCAATCTCGACCGCCGCATATTTCAAACGCGGCGGCCGCAGATGCGCAGACGAAACGCCATAACGCCGCAGAGGTGCTGGTTTCGAGCTTATCGTCGGTATTACCATTGCCTTGGTCAAATCCGCCGCCTCCCCTTTTGGCTTTGCGTCCGCCTGCGTCTCACCCTCCGATATTTATGTCACGCATATCGCTATGCGCCAAGCGTCATGCTGTCACACGCGCGCGCTCTGTCAATTGCTCAATGACCACTTTGGCCACAAAAGGTGCAGATGCAGGGTTTTGACCGGTAACCAAATTGCCGTCCACCGCTACACATGCGCCAAAAGGCTCTGCCGCACAGCCATATAGACCGCCCAATTCTACCAGACGGCTTTCCGGCAGAACCGGAACGACTTGGTCAAATGTCGTCAATTCTTCTTCTTTATTGCTCACAGCCGTCACTTCACGTCCTGCGACCAATGGCTTGCCATCGGCGGTTAATGCCGTGGTCACGCCCAGCACGCCGTGGCAAACAGCGGACACAACGCCGCCCTTGCGGTCCACCGCTTCGGCAATGCGGCGCACATCGTCATTGACGGGGAAATCCCACGCCGCACCTGCGCCGCCCACATAATAGACCGCATCCAGTCCGTCGGTGGCAATATCGGCCAAGGGCACCGTCGCTGCCAAAGCTGCGCTGGCGGTTTCGTCGGCTTGGAAACGACGTCCGGCATCCGTCAACCATGGGTCATCCAAGCTGGCGGGATCAATGGGGGCCGCGCCGCCAGCCACCGATGCCAATTGAACCGAATAGCCTGCATCAACCAAAACATAATAAGCGGATGCAAGTTCTTCCAGCCATGTGCCGGTTTTGTTGCCGGTATCACCAAGCTCGGCATGAGAAGTCAGGACGAAAAGAACGGATCCGGACATGAAAAAATCCTCTGATTGATGGAACTGGCCCATAATGTGCCGCATCCCAAGCATCATGGATGCTCAACCAAAGGGGGGATGGATCGCCCGAAATCTTGTGGATTATCGTCCTGCCACTTGCTTCGCTTATCCACCGTCCCTGCGCGCCGCCATGCGGGTCAGACCCGCGATCAAATCGGTGCGCGTCGCAATGCCGATAATGGCATGGCCGTCCAACACTGGCACGGCGTCCACAGCGCCATCAGCCATCAACGGCAATAACGACCCGATGCTGTCACTGGCGCGGGCCATAGGAACCGAATTTTGCATGATATTTTGCGCGGTCGCCGTTTCTATCCGGAACAAGCGCCCCGCCTGCGATGCGATGCCGCGCATATGGTCGGCCATGCTATTTTTGAAATGGTCGATCACATCCATCTGGAAAATCACGCCCAGGAATTGCTGGTCATCGCCCACGACCGGCAAGGATGTGAAACGATGCTGTTTAAACAGGTCCAGCACCTGTGCAACCGGTGTATCGGGCGCGACACAGATCAAATCCGTCGACATCAAATCCCCAACGCATAGCGGGCCGGATTTATGCGCCGCGGCCTGTATTTCCGCCGCACCGATCAGCCGCGCCAAATCCTCGACCCCCAAATTGAAGGACTGGCGATATTGGCTTAAGATATCCGCCAATTCATCCTGCGACAGCCCCAATCGTTCGCTAGGGTTGCGATCATGGGTGGCATGTTTGCTGGGTTCATCAAATTGGCGAAAGGGATAGCGACGCCCCGTCAGATGGGCATAAACCATCGCGATCACGACCAACGCGCATGTGCCAACGCCCACTGGCGCTATGGCATAATAATATCCCAATTTATCGACCAAATCGGGGTTCAACGCCGCCGTCATCGCCACCGCTCCGCCGGGGGGATGCAACGCACGGCACAAGATCATAACCGCAATCGCCGCGCACACCGCAACGGCAACTTTCAAAACGGGGTCATGCAGAAGCAGACATATGCTGATCGCCACAAGCGCGGACACAATATTGCCGACAATCGCTGACCATGGCTGCGCCAAGGGGCTGTTGGGCACAGCAAATAGCAAGACCGAACTGGCCCCAAAGGGTGCCATCAAAAACAGGCCCTGTTGTAAATCAATGGATGGGGACAATAGAAACAGCCCCGCCACGCCCAACCCGACCAAGGCACCCAGCCCCGCACGAACAGCTTCGGTCCATGGTACCCGCCCCACTGCGGGTCCAAAGGCACGCGCAAATTGCATGATCGACTTCCCCTTCAACGGTTATCCATTTCCGTCGGGGCAAGGCGATCACATCATCTTTCGCCCAGATTATTCGCCCATCCAATATATATGGGCCCGCACAGAAAAGACCTGCCTCCCTAACATAGCACCAATAGAAATCAATTCGGCGACCACCCCTTATCGTCAGCTTGCAGGGCCTATCGCTTGACGGGCTGTGCTATCGCCATTGAACGGGCCGTCATCCAAGCATAAAACAGGGCCCCAACACCCCAACCAACGCCCTTAACGCTGCCCCTCCACCGCAGGGCCAGCCGCCAAAACCGCGCGCACCATGTGCCGCATTTGTCCCGCGAAAATCGCGTCCATCGCTTGGGCAGCATCCGCACCGAAAATCCCCTGAACGGTCGGGCCGGACACCGCATGATAGCTGACCGCGCCCAGCAACTGCAGCAAGGTCGCCCGCAATTGGGCATCGGTCGAACCGGACCACCCCGGCACATCGCGCAGCAACGCTGCAAATTCTTCCAAAAATGGCTTAAGATACCAAGCGCCAGCATGTTGGGCTCGCACCTGATTGTCCAAAATTTCGCGCATCAACAGGCGTGATCGCTCCACACGCTGCGGCGTATCGGAAATCATGGCGACCAGCCAATCCTCCACGCGCTGTGCGGGGCTGGCGTCCCCATTTAATTGCTGTTGCAGGCCGGTCAACTGGTCCGCAATCTGTTCCAGCACCAGACCATAAAGCCGTTCTTTGGTTGTGAAATGATGCAGCAAGGCCTGTTTCGTCATGCCCAATTCCGCCGCAATTTGCGCGATGCTGACACCATAAAAACCGCGCTCGGCAAATAAGGCGCGCGCCTCGTCGATCATGCGATCACGGGTGGATGCGGGAGGATGGAAAGCCGAAGCCATAGAGCATAGTTTGACACTTACCACTTGGTAAGTCAACATCCCTACCAATCGGTAAGAACCCATGAAAAATGGGTTGGGAATGAGGATGCACATCAGATAATGCAGAAACCAATATCGCCCTGTTCACCTTTACGCTTAGGCCATGCTTCACCGCGCTTGGACCGCAAGCGGTTGGAATATCAAGGCCAAGGGCCAGCATGATGGACGGTCAGCCAGTCACCACGACCCATCAACGCATCATCCGATCTCCCGCTGGGCTGAACATCATGGCCGACCATCGCGGTCCTGTTGATGCACCGGCCGTCATCTTGCTGCATGGCGGCGGACAAACCCGCCATAGCTGGAGCCGCGCCGTCGACCATTTGTCCGCATCGGGCCTGCAAACCATCAATTTCGATGCGCGCGGCCATGGCGACAGCGATTGGTCGCCTGATGGTGCCTATTCCTTGTCCGATCGTGCCAGCGACCTGATGGCCGTGACCGACATATTGGACGTCCCCTTCATTTTGGTCGGTGCGTCACTGGGCGGAGCGACCGCCATTCAGGCTATCCACGAGGGGTTACGTCCAGCGGGTCTCGTGCTGGTCGATATTGTGCCAGAACCCGAACCCAGCGGCATCGAACGTATTTTGAATTTCATGCACAGCCATCATGGCGGCTTTGCCTCGGTCGAAGAAGCTGCAGCGGCTGTCGACGCCTATAACCCCCAACGCCCCCGCACCAGCGACACAAGCGGCCTGATGAAAAATCTGCGTCAAAAAGACGACGGGCGGCTATATTGGCACTGGGACCCACGCATGTTGAGCGGCCCCCAATCCAGTCATTTACGTCACCTGCCAATGGCCGCCGATACGCTCAACACGCTGCCAAACCTGCCGGTGTTGCTGGTGCGCGGCCTGTCTAGCGATGTCGTCAGCGACGCCGGCATACACGCCTTTCGCGCGCGTCTGCCCCGCTTGCAGGTCGCAGACATTGCGGGCGCGGGCCATATGGTGGCGGGCGACCGCAATGATCTGTTCAATGACGCGATCATCGAATTTTCCAAACAGACCCTCGGCTCCGCCCATCATGGCTGATGGGTCCGAATGGGCGGCGACGCGTCGACTAAGCGTGGCCGCCCATTTTGAGGTCCCTTGTTTCCGATGTACCTTGTATCAGATGTCCCGTGTAACGGGGTCAGGCGTCTTGCAGCGCATAAGCATCGCGTTCTTGCGCGATCAAAATATCCGCCAAAAACCAATAGGCTTCGCCCCATGCCGCCAAAACCTCATCCGTTGCGGCATCCTGCAGAACATCACGGATGGCGGGCAGCAAAGCGTCGGCAACCAACGGATAATGTTCCGCCTTCACACCTGTTTCGACATGGCGTTGCACCATCCGCGCGACCACAGGGGTCAAATTCTGTAATTTGTCCACATTTTGCGCATATCCCAAAATGGCCGCAGCCAATCGGCGCGGCTGCTCACCGGACTCTTGCGTCGCTTGGTCAAACAAGCTGCGGACGTCTTCGTTCACAAACAGGCGTTCATACATACGGGTCGTAATGGCCACGCCATGTTCTTGCAGCGCGGGCGCCGTAGCCTTGACGATAGCGATGGTATTTTCAGACAAAGAAGCGGTCACAAGCGTTCCCCATAATCATGCAGATGCAATGCATGTATACGCAATAATAAAAAGATGCAATAAAAATGCATGATTTGGATTTTTCGATAAAATGCGCCTGACTGCTCATACGGATTATGCGCTGCGCATCATGCTGCACGCCGCTATGACCAACGAAACCCCCGATCAATTGTCGGGCATCACACAGGTGGCCGATGCACATGGAATTTCGCGTAACAATGCCATGAAGGTCGTCAATGAATTGGCCAAGGCCGGATTATTGGAAACGGTACGCGGCCGCCACGGCGGCTTTCGACTGGCCCGTCCTGCCGCCAGCATTCGGCTTGGCGAGATCGTGCGACTGACCGAGCCTTGTCTGAATTTGGCAGACTGCGACCATTGTATTTTGCAAGGACAATGCGGGCTGACGGCCATGCTGAAACGTGCGTTGAACGCCTTTTTGACCGAATTGGACCAGCAAACATTGGCAGAGGCCGCCGAAAAAACCCGCCTCCCCAACAATTTTCTATTTCCCTAGGCGCGCCCATTCCGCGCCATATAATTTTGCAACATAGCGCACCCTCCGGGCCAATGAGCGTAAATTCCGCTATGGTTCAGGCCCCCTAGCCAGAACCACTCGGCAATGGTGGGCGCGATGATAGAGCAGATGCGGTTTGGGCGTCTATTGCCGCATTCCGTCCTGAGTTTCTGGGCGCTCCGCGCTTTGTATCCAAGGCATCGCTGAACCAGTGGCCGTCGGGCCATCTGCTCGCCCGCCCGCCCGTAAAAATCGCGCGTCATCCCAGCTTCCGATCCGGTCTGAACGAAAATTGACCATCATCTCAATGGGTCTTGAGCCTTTCTGTCCTTTGTCAGCTTCGCATCAGCAATGCCATTGTAGAAGGGAGCATGATTGAGATAAGGAACAAGAAAATGCGTTATGCCATCCCCCTCGCCTTGCTGTTGACGGCCACCGCCGTCCCGCTCGCTTATGTGTCCAGCCCCGCTTTGGCGCAGGCCTATGACAAGCAGTTTAAAGACGGCAAGCAAAGCAAAGCCGACCGCAAACGCGCCGAGCAAGAGGCGATCCGCAGCGCCGTGCAGCGCGGGGAAATTTTGTCCATGCCCCGTATTTTGACCATTGCCCAGCGCCGCGTTCCGGGCAGCGTGGTGAAAATCGAGCTGGATTATGAACCCACAGGCATCACCTATGAAGTCAAGATTTTGACCGCATCGGGCCGCGTCCGCGAAGTGGAAATTGACGCCCGCACCGGCAATATCATCAAGATTGAGGATGATTGATGCGCGCGCTGCTGGTTGAGGACGACCCCGATCTGGCCGAAGATGTGGCCCGATCATTGACCGCAGCGGGTTTTGTTGTTGATCGCTGCGCCGACGGCAATGACGCATGGTTTCGCGGCGATGTCGAAGATTATGCTGTCGCCGTGCTGGATTTGGGCCTGCCCGGCGTGGATGGGCTGACGGTGCTGAAACGCTGGCGCGCTGCGGGTCGGTCCATGCCGGTGATGATCTTAACGGCGCGCGGCGACTGGACCGAAAAGGTCGAGGGCATTAATGCTGGCGCCGATGATTATATGTCCAAACCCTTTGCGACCGGTGAACTTATCGCCCGCGTACGCGCCCTTGTTCGCCGCGCGGCGGGACATAGCAGCGCGCTGGTCACCATCGGCGATTTGACCATCGACACCGCGCGCATGTCGGCCAGAATGGGAGATGAGCAAATTTTGCTATCGCAGTTGGAATTTCGCATGGTGAATTTTCTGGCGCATCAATCGGGCCGCATCGTGTCGGCTGGCGAAGTGGCAGAGCATCTTTATGGTGCCAGCGACGGGTCAGACACCAACGCCGTCGAAGCTTTGGTGACGCGCCTGCGCCGCAAATTGGGCAGCAGCGCCATCGCCACCAGACGCGGGCTGGGATATCAGCTAACCGGTCTCGCCACATGAAGACCACATCGCTTCGCCTGCGTTTGCTTGCGGGCGCCGCGATGGCAATATTTTTGGCCTTGGCGCTGGCCTGGGCGGGCATTTCATGGCTGTTCCACCAATATGCCGAACGCCGAGAAGCCGCAGAATTATCCAAGCTGGGGGAACAGGTCGTCGCCAGCCTGACGCTGGACCCCCATGGCAAATTGCTGGTCGATGCCCAACCCACAGACCCGCGTTTTTCCGCCATTGCGGGCGGATATTATTGGCAAGCCGTCGGCAAAAATGGTTCGGTGCAATCCCAATCCTTGTGGGACCAAAGCCTGCCCAGCACGCCGGCCCCGCCCGACCGCTGGGACCATATCACCGCCCAAGGCCCCTTTGGCACGCAATTGATGCTGGTCAGCCGCCAGATCAGGCTGGATGCACGGCCATATGACATCGCCGTGCGTGTCGGCAGCGATGACAGCGAAATGCAAGCCGCACTGGCGGAATTTGACCGTGTTTTGGCACTGTCCTTGGCCCTGTTGTGGCTGGTTTTATCCATTGCCGCTTATGTGCAAGTCAGCCTTGGCCTGCGCCCGCTCGATCGCTTACGCCGCGATATGGACCGTTTGCGTCGCAGCCCCCATGCCCGCCTGCCCGCCGATCATCCCTATGAAATCCTGCCCTTAACCGAAGCGATCAACGCCATGGCCTCGGCACGCGAAAGCGATTTGGCCCGTGCGCGGCGGCGCGCGGCCGACTTGGCGCATGGGCTGAAAACGCCTTTGGCCGTGGTTGCCGCGCAAAGTCGGCGCGCGCGCGATGCTGGCGCGCATGTTGCCGCCGACAGCATCGACCGCGCTGTCGCAGCCGTCGGCGCGGCCCTAGAAGCCGAACTGGCGCGCTCCCGCGCCGCTGCGGCGCGCGGCGCTGGCGGACAATCTGCCCCCCTTGCGATTGCCGAAGGGGTAGTTTCCGTTGTCGAACGAACAGAGGCGGGCGAAATGCTAGCCTTCACCGTCGATATCCCCGCCGATCTTCGCTTGCCCGTGGACCCAACCGATTTGGCCGAAATGCTGGGCGCCTTGTTGGAAAATGCGGCCCGCCATGCCCGCCGTCAGGTTCGGATTTCTGGCACCCAGCAGGATGACACCGTCATGCTGCGGATCGAAGATGACGGCCCCGGCATGGATGACGCCGCCCTTGCGCGGGCCACCCAACGCGGCGTCCGGCTGGACGAAACAGGCAGCGGTCATGGTATCGGCCTGTCGATTGTCCGTGATCTGGCCGACGCCACCGAAGCGGTGTTTCATATGGAACGGGCCGAGATCGGCGGACTGGCCGCCGATCTGATATGGACTATAGCATCTGATCATCCGCCAAAGCTGCGCTGAACATTGATCCCGATATAAGGGCCGCTGCGCAAATTGCGTATGTCATAATAGCGAAAGTCGCTGCTGCCGCGCACCCCGCGATATATTTCACGGGTGCGAATGGCCGCGCTGTCGGTCAAATTGCGTCCAAACAGACGCATCGTCCAGCGGCTATCCGGCTTATATTCCACAAATAGATCCAGCCGTTCGCCCAGTTCATCCGTTTGAATATCACTGATTTTATAGCTGGCCTTGTGATGCGCGAATGTCATGCTGGCGCCCCAACGAATATGCCATGCCGGAATATCGTGGGTCAGCGATATTTTCGCCTCGCGCGGGGTATCCTTGGAAATCGGGCGGCGCAATTGGGTTGATGGATCGGTCGCTCGGCTGCGCCGTGCGGTCCATATGGCGTCCAGCATCACCCCTTTCAAACCCAGTCCGTCCAATGGCCATTTTAACGCCGCCTCAATCTGGTCACGGCGGGCGCTGCCAATATTGCCCACGGCATCATAAATTTGCCCATCCACCTCAATGGGCAATTGATCGACCAAATCCGAAATCCATTCCCGCCGCGCGGTTAGCAAGAACGAGCCTTTGCCGAACCGCACTTCATAGGCGGCTTCGGCGCGCCATAGGCTGTCGGGTTCCAAATCGCGATTGCCCGCACTGATCGTCCCCGAATTCAGCGATGCTGCGCCCACAAAATTGGCAAAGTCCAATTGGCCCACGTCCCGTTCAACCAACAAACGCAATTGATGCTGCGGCGCGGGCGACCAGTTCAAGCGCGCACGCGGTTTCCAAAAGGCCAAAGATTTGGCCATGTCGGTGTCCCCATGCTGTTCCAGACGCGATATTTCATAGCGCAGGCCGCTTTCCAACGACCAATTGGGCGCAAAATCCCATGCCCCATTAGCGAAAAATTCAGCGCGCCGTTCGGCGACCCGCACCACCGCATTGGGTAAGGGAATGGCGACATCATCTTCATATAATAAATTACGACTATTCAGCTTGTTAATGGTACCTTCTACACCAATTTCTAGGGATAGCGGCGTACGGCGATGCCGCATGGCGACGCGAATAATCGCCTCGCTCGCGCGGGCCTGTTCGCTCGACAGGCTTTGCTCGTCTGGCCCCGTCTCATGATCGAGGCCTTGCTCCCGTTCCGAACGATAGCTGGTGATGATGTCCAAATCAGTCGCGGTGCCCAGCGAGCGTTCATAACGCAGGCCAAGCTCGTAAATCTTTTCACGCTTACGTTCGACACCCGTTATATTTTCCACATCGGGAAATCGAATATCATAATCAATATCAACCGTTTTTCGAACGTCCTTGGCCAAAGCGTTGAACCGCAATGCCCCACCCAATAAGGGACGGCGATAGACAATCGTCCCTTCATAAACCCGCTCAACCTCGGGCTGGGAATATTCTGCCAGCCGAACCGCGCTACCGTCCGCCGCCAATCGGTTGCGCGAACCAAAGCCATGCTCATCATCCACTTCGCGATACGCTGCGATGCTGAGGTTGAGGACATGACCGCCGCGATCGACATCCACCTGCGCGGCGGCGCGCGGCGCGCTATAACCATGGCGAAAATAGGCTTGCTCCGCTTCCAAACGACCGCCCAGTCGCCCTGCCGCATGCAGCACGACATTGGCCAGCAAGGGATATCCCTGCATATCCACACCCGATGCCCCCGCCCGCAGCAATTCAATATGATCGACGCGGGCCGCCGGAATACGCTTTAACACCTCCTCCAACGTCTCTGCCTTTCCGGCGGGACGCTGGCCGTCCACCAGCACATTACCGGATGCCCCCGAATAGCCACGCAGCGCATTATCCCCTTCGACCAATCGAAAACCAGGCAGCAAAGTGATCATATCAAAGGCATTGGTCGGTTGAACGCGCGCAAAAAAATCGGCGTCATAGCTGATGCGCCCATCTGCGCTCGCCTCTTGCGCCTGCAATGGACCGGCCAGACATAAGGCAGCAGCCCCCAGCGCCGTCGAAAAAAACAAATTGGCAATATGCATAATCTTCCCCTGATCGCCGCAATTAACCGAGCGACCTGAGCAACTTAGGGTGACTATGCTGACATAAGCCCATCATCGGCTGTCAGATTGGCGTCAGCTTTCTTTTCGCGCCGTCATCGCGGCATGTGCGGCCCCAAAAAAGGCCGGTCGCACCCTGATGCGACCGGCCTGTAAAATTTCACACTGCGACAACGAAGCAGTGGTTTTTCTGATCAAATTTAGAAATTCACCAACATATTCAGACGCAAACGATCCAATCAATCATCGGGACCATTTCCACCGACATAAAGCGGATTTTTGGGACGATAGCGATAATAGGTGGCGTTCAAGATCAGATTATCCACGGGGACAAAATCCATCGACAGGCTATGCTGGCGATAGTTGGTGGCGATATTGCTATTATCATGGCTGAACGCCGCAAAAACGGCATCGACGCCAGTTTGGGCATAGCCATATCCAAAGCGCAAATCGCCCTTTTTCGCGGCGCGCCCCACCATTAAATCGACGCCAAAACCGCTGTCATCCGACACAGTCGCGCCGAAATTCTTGACATAATCGCCAACCAACCGAACCGGCCACGCCTCGCCCAATCCATTATATTGCACAGCGGCAATCACATCGAGCAGGTCAAAGTCGGACAAATACCGCCCAGCCGCAAAGCGATTGGACCGGAAATCCCCGACATCGCCGCCAGTCGTGCTGCCCAGCTGATAATCATAATAGCCAACGGCCAGTTCCAGCTTCAACGGGGCTGCCGCATTGGTTTCAAACGCCAACTGCCCCCCGACCATATCGCTGTTGCGGCCCGCCACGGACTCATCGATCAAGAAATACAGCCCATTGGCCTTAACCGATGCCCCGCCGCCAAGGTTCAGCTTATAAGATGCGCTGACGCCTTGCGGGCTTACATCACCGTCCCACACCAATTCGGTGCGCACAAAGGGCTGGGGTATTTTACCGCCAAAAAGCGTCACATTGCCCAGCGACAATTTGGCATAGGCCTGATCCAGACTGACATCCAAATCATCGTTGAAATTGGAAAGGGTAATATCCGTGCTGTTCGGGTCATCGGCATCGCCCGTCGCCAATTGGCCGCCAACCGCCAGCCATTTGTTCACCGCATAAGCCGCCCGCAAACGAGCACGCAGCACGCCGCGGTCCCGATTACGCGCATCTTGGTCGCCAAAATTCGCTTCATAACGCAAACGGAAATCGCCATTGATCATAAGCTTGGATGGCTGTGGAACTGGAGCATAGCCGGGGGCCGAACCGCCCGCAGGGTTCACGGGGCCCGCCGCCGACGCATAATTTGCGTATATTGCGGGCGCTGGTGCACGCGTGACAAAGGCTCCGCCTGCCTTTTGGGGTCCGGTCTGCCATGATGATGTGGTCGCGGCTGCCGGTGACGGATAGGGCAAATGCCCCGCCTCCGCCCCAGTCTGCACGTCCGCATGGGCCGGAGAATGCGGGTAGCCGAGCTGCGCCTTCAGATCAGCGATTTCCGTTTCATTTTGTTGCTGCGCGGCGCGCAAGGCTTGAATTTCGGCGCGCATCGCGGCGAAATCTTCGGCTGATTGCGCCATTGCTGGCTGGGCGGCTCCGGCCATCAGCATCATCGCTGATGACCCCAAAAGGGTGCGCGCTGTCCATGCCCTGCTGCTCATCTCACTCTCCTCCCACCAACATCGCTCTCAGGCATTTGCATGCGCCACGGGCCATGGGCCATTCCGCCCAATTACCATCAGCGACCCCTCGACGATGATTGCTGACATTAACCTGTCACTTGCTGTCGAAATCCTGTCACCCTGACCGATCAGCACCGCCCCCATCCAGATGCCCAGAACCCATTATCGTCGCTTATTCTTTGACCGAAAAACTTTATCCCATTTCATGACATAAATTACAATTAACTGATTTATAAAGATAATTTAATTTACTTATATCATTTGACAGCAGCCCAAAAAAATAGCTATCCAACTGGATAAAAATTGGGAGGATAAAATATGCGTGCGCTTACCATGTTGCTATGTTCTGTCATGATGCCCAGCATCGCTTATGCCCAAAATGCCGGCGACACCGCCGAAGGGCAGACTGTCGATGAGCGCGGCAATAGCGAAATCATCGTCACCGCCCAGAAGCGCGCGCAATCTTTGCAAGAGGTCCCTCTGTCGGTCGCGGTGCTGAGCGGGGAGCAATTGACCGACCGCAACGTCACCGAAATATCGCAGTTGCAAACCACCACGCCCAACTTCTCTTTTCAGGGCAGCAGCAACCCGCGCGGCGCGGGCATTTCCATTCGCGGTATCGGCACCAATAATTTCTCGTCCGCTGTCGAAGGGTCGGTCGGCATTGTTGTGGACGGGGTGCCGCTGGGGCGTCAGGGGGCGGGTTTGACCGACTTTTTCGACGTGGCGCGGGTGGAAATTCTGCGCGGACCGCAAGGCACATTATTTGGCAAAAACGCATCCGCTGGCGTGCTGAACATTGTCACCAACGACCCCCGTCATGATTGGAGCGGCCGCGTTCAGGCGACCTATGGGGAATTTAATGAATTTATTTTGCGCGGCGCCGTGACAGGCGGCCTGACGGACAATTTGGCCTTTCGTGCGTCCGCTTATCTGACCCAGCGCGATGGCTATATCAATAATTTATATAGTGGCAGCAAGCTGAACAACCGCGATGAATGGGGTGTCCGCGGAAAATTGCTGTGGGAACCGACCGATAATGTGCGCGTGCTGCTGGCTGGCGATTATAACAAACGCGATGCGGACTGCTGCATGTGGACCATTCGCAGCTTTGGCACCAATGCGGATATTCGCACGCAACTGACCAATGCGGGTGTGAAACCCGGTCCCAACAACCGCGATGTAGCCTTGGATGGCGACACCTTTATCAAACAAGAAAATTACGGCTTTTCCGGACAAATTGACGTCGAAACATCGGGCGGCGTCACCTTCACCTCGATCACTGCCGTGCGTCAGTGGGATACCGTCGACAATAGCGACAGCGATCAGCGCCCCACCGCAGTGCTGAACCACAATGCGGGCACCAGCAAGCAACGTCAATTCACCCAAGAATTGCGCCTTGCATCCCCCACCAAGCAAAATGTGGAATGGGTGGCGGGATTGTTCCTATTCACCCAAGATTATGACCTGCAAAATTCGCAAAAAGGCGGCTTTGACTTTGTCTTACCCCCTACGGTCTTGTCTCGCGCCATTGATGTGAAAAATGATACGCTGAACATGGCCGCTTTTGGCGACATGACGCTGAATATCAGCGATCAATTCAATATTTTCGGTGGCCTGCGCTATACCCATGAAAAATTGGAAACCAGCTTCCGCCGCTATGTTTTACCCGGAACGGGCGCAGCCGCTGCCCCGATCCCACTCCAAAGCAAATCGCGGACCGACAAGGCATGGTCTTGGCGTATTGGCGCGCGTTATATGCCATCGGACGAGGTCACGATATACGGAAGCATTGCCCGTGGCTTCAAGGGTGGCGGCTTTAATCCCTTGCTGGATGTCGCAGCATTGCGCACCGTCGAACCCGAAATCCCCACCGCCTATGAATTGGGACTCAAGACCCAATTGCTGGACCGGCGTGTTCGGCTGAATATCGCCCTGTTCCATACTGATTTCGACAATTTTCAGGCACAAGCGATTGGCACATCCGATACGGGAACCATTGTGTTTGACGTCATCAATGCGGGGTCCCTGCGCACGCGCGGGGTCGAGGCCGATGTGAGCATCGATTTGGGTTCGGGCCTGTCCCTCAACGGCGGCGCAGCCTATACGGATGCCAAATATACCGACTTTGTGGGCGCCCCTTGCTTCTATGGGCAAAGCGTTGCCCAAGGATGTGCAGTTTTTGGTGCGCAAAAGCGCCAAAATTTGACAGGCAAAGCCTTGGCCATGGCCCCGAAAGTGACCGCCAATGCGACGCTGCGCTATGAAACAGAGATTAGCAGCGCTGGTCACGGCCTGTTTGGGCAAATCAGCTATGCCTATCGCGGGTCGACCTATTTGGCACTGGATTTGGACCCCAACTCCATTCAACGGCGCTATGGCCTGTGGGATGCCCAAATCGGCTTTTCCTTGCCCAATGATCGGATGAAGGCATGGCTGTGGGGCAAAAATTTGACCAACAAACATTTTGTTGAAATGATTTACGACACACCGCTGGATACGGGCGGGCAAGCCCAATTCTTTCCGATGAACGCCGACCGTCAAATTGGCGGAACTGTGGAGTTTCGTTTCTAATGACCCTATTGGATCGTCGAAGCCTGATGGCATCTATCACCACCATGGGGGCGGCGTTCATCGCCCCCAAGGCTTTGGCGAAACCCAAGCAAAACAAGGGCGGAAAGCCGCCCAATTTCATCATCATCTTGGCCGATGATCTGGGCTATGGCGACATGTCGGTAACGGGCAGCCGCGCCATCAAAACCCCGCATATCGACCGTATGGCCCAAGATGGCCTGTTGATGAGCGATGCCTATGCCTCGGCCAATATTTGCACCCCGTCGCGGGCAGGCCTGCTGACTGGACGCTATCCGATCCGCACGGGGCTGGGCTGGCAAGTCATTCAGGCCAATGACGAACGCGGCCTGCCACCCAGCGAAGTGACGATCCCCGAAATGCTGGGCAAGGATTATCGATCCGCCTTGATCGGCAAATGGCATTTGGGCCATGTGCCGCCTTATTGGCCACCAACTGTTCAGGGCTTTGACCTGTTTTTCGGCCTGCCGTACAGCCATGACATGAAACCCTTGTCGCTGTTCAGCGCGGGGAATGGCGTGGAATTGACGCAGGAAGATGTGGACATGGTCCGCCTGACCCAGCGTTTTTTTGACCGCGCGGGCGAATTTGTCAGCGCCAATCAAAACCAGCCTTTTTTCCTGATGCTGGCCCTGACCGCGCCGCATATCCCGCTAAACCCCCATCCTGACCATCATGGCCAAAGCAGCGCTGGTGATTATGGCGATGTGGTGGAGGAAATCGACGCCCGCGTCGGCATGCTCCGCCAACAATTGGAACAATTGGGATTGGCCGAAAACACCTATGTTTTCATCACGTCGGACAATGGCCCATGGTTTGAAGGGTCCAGCGGCCCCTTGCGCGACCGCAAAGGCGGCGCAGGTTGGGACGGTGGATATCGTGTGCCCTTGGTGGCATGGGCCCCTGGCCGCATCGCCCCTGCCAGCACCAGCAGCGCGCTGACGATGAACATCGACTTTCTGCCCACACTCGCCGCCTTGGCGGGCCGTCCCCTGCCCGCCAATGTCGCCATTGATGGCAAAGATATCAGCCCGATATTGCACCATGGCGGGCCAAGCCCCCATGACGAATTGCTATTGTTCGACAATGAAAAGGTCGCGGCCGTTCGCACCGACCAATGGAAATTTGTCGCGCGCAGTTACTACCGCGAATATGATGTTCCCTTGGCGCTGATGGGGGCGAATTTGCTGTTTGACGTGCGTACAGACCCATCAGAAAATTACAATGTCGCGGCACGGCATCCCGATATTGTCAAGGATATGCGCGCCAGATTTGAACGTGGACGGGCCAGTTTTGAACCCTTGGCACAGCATAAGGCACCAGAAACTATCCCTACCCCGCCGCCCAAGGCAACACAGCCATAGGACGGTGCATCGACCCGTTAGTGCCAGTAGTACGGGGGCCTGACCTTAAGACAATCCGCGTGGCAGGCTGTGCATGGCATCAACCCCATTGCACACAGCCATGTTGGGCGGGTAAACAAGCCCATCGCCCCCGCCCCCCCCCCCCCGATCAACGGAGAAGCCAGTTGCCGGCCACGCCTGCACCCAAGAAAAAACGCGTCCAAGACCGTGGCCTTGCCACCAAGCAGCGTATCCTTGACGAAGCCCTTCAGCAATTTTCGCGGTCTGGCTTTGACGCCGTTGGTGTGCGCGACATTGCCGAAGCGGCGGGCGTTCAACATGGCCTGATCAAATATCATTTTGGCACCAAGGACAATTTGTGGCGCGAGGCCGTGCGGCAATTGTTCCAACGCGCCACGCAAATTCTGCAAGTCCCCCCCGAAGAAGAAAATTTATCGCCGGAAGCCGCGACAGAAAAAGCGTTGCGCCGCTATGTCCGCTATTGCGCCGATCACCCCGAACATGCGCGTTTGATGGTCCAAGAAAGCTTTCGCGATAACGAACGGCTGGAATGGGCATCGCGAAAATTCATCCGCCCCAGCCACGACGATATTTTGCCGCGCTGGCAAGAATTGATCGGCAAAGGCGTGGCCCCCAATATTGATCCGGTTTTGATGCTCTATGCCATGACAGGGGCCGCTCAAACGCTGTTCAGCATCGCCGCCGAAGCCAAACACAGCCACGGCATCGACGCTATGTCCGAAGAAGTTATTCAACAATATTCAGATGTTATCGTAACATTGTTCATGCCCGGCCTGATGTCCGCACATAAATAATTCTCCAACTGGATAATTATATGGAAATCGCCGCCCGCATTGGCTAGGCTCCCCATAATAATAGTTGGGGAGAGCGCGATGGCAGGTGCGCAAGACAGCCGCGGTCAAGATAGCAGCAGCAGCAACAGCGCCAAAAATCTGGGGTTGGGCCGCGTCATCGCTTATGGTTCGGGCGATCTGGCGTTCAATCTCTATTTCACATTTTGCTCGTTGTTCTTGCTGTATTTTTACACCGACATTTTGGGCCTATCGCCCTCCGTCGCGGGGTTGATCATCATGGCGGCCTTGGTGTGGGAAGGTGCGACGGACCCCGCCATGGGCATATTGGCCAGCCGCACGCACAGCCGTTTTGGCAGCTATCGCCCCTATATTTTATATGGCGCACCCTTTTTGGCGCTGTCTTTCATTGCGATGTTTTGGCCGACCGGTCTGCAAGGTCCCGCCCTCGCGCTGTTTTGCCTGATCGCCCATATCATGTTTCGGACCATATATACGGTGGTCAACATCCCCTATGTGGCGCTGTCGGCGCGCATGACGGCCGACAGCATGGACCGATCGCGACTGGCGGGTGCGCGCATGATGTTTGCAATATTGACGGGCTTGTTGCTCGCGGCGGTCACACTGCCGCTGGTCAAGCAATTGGGTGGCAATTCCCAAGGCTTTTTGCGGGTCAGTCTAGTCTATGCCCTGATTGCAACGCTGGTTTTGCTCTATTGTTTTGTCCGCACACAGGAACAGGTGAACGCCGCTGACACCAGCCACCCCAAGCTGCGGGACATGATGGTCGCCGTTCGACAAAACCGCCCCTTCTTACTGTTGCTGGGCGCCACATTGATCGGCTCGGTCGGCTATACGATGGGCGGTAAATCCCTGCTTTATTATATGAAATATCATGCTGGTGACGAAAATAGCATCACCATGGGTCTGACCATTTCCCTGTCCGCGGCCGCGCTTGCCATGCTGCCTTGGGTTATGGTGACACGGCGCACCAGCAAAAGGACGGTGTGGCTGTGCGGCGTGATTTTGGGTTCAGCCGCCAATATCCTGATCTTTGCCTTTGCGCCCAAAGCGGGCCTATTTTTCTATGCGTTGTTGGCGCTGAACGGCATTGGTAACGCCGCCTTTGTCCTCAGTTTTTGGTCGATGCTGCCGGATACGGTGGAAATCGGCGAATGGCAAAGCGGCGTTCGGGCCGAAGGCGCATTGGTTGGATTTCTGGCCTTCACCCAGAAAGTCGCCTTGGGTGTGGGCACCGGAATGATCGGGATTTTCCTCGATTTCGTGGGATATCAGCCCAACCAAGTCCAATCCGCCGAAACCATCCGTGCTATTCAGGCGATGACCGGTCTCGCACCCGCGCTTGCGGCCATCGCGGCGGGCGCGATTATCGCATTTTATCCGTTGGACAACCGCACCCACAGCCGACTGGTTCGCGCTTTGCGCC
This sequence comes from uncultured Sphingopyxis sp., assembly GCA_964542975.1. Taxonomy (GTDB): domain Bacteria; phylum Pseudomonadota; class Alphaproteobacteria; order Sphingomonadales; family Sphingomonadaceae; genus Sphingopyxis. The sequence goes on along the minus strand of CAZIVW010000008.1, from coordinate 79,852 downwards.
ATCGCCGTGCCCGCTCCACTGCTTCCGCTTCCTAATCATTCCCCTTTGACAAGGCCTTCGTCATGACCCAAGCCCCCACCTATGATTTCTCACCGCGCCGCGGTGCATCCGCCGAATGGGTGGATGAAACCATCGAGGCGATCATGGCCGAAGCCACGCTTGGCGAAAAAATCGCGATGCTATCGGGCCGTGGCTTCTTCCAAGAATTTGTCGAAGATGGCCGTTTATGGGGGGCCCGCCCCTATCGCGCTGGCAGCGGGATTGAACGGCTGAATGTACCGGCCATATATTTTTCGGACGGACCGCGCGGTGTTGCTCGCGGGCAAAGCACCTGCTTTCCCTGCACCATGGCGCGCGGTGCGACCTTTGACCCCGATCTGGAAATGCGCATTGGCGCGGCCATGGGGGCCGAAATGCGGGCGCAGGGCTGTGACCTGTCGGGGGCCATCTGTATCAACCTGCTCCGCCATCCGGCGTGGGGCCGCGCGCAGGAAACCTATGGCGAGGACCCCCATCATCTGGGGGCGATGGGCGCGGCGCTCGGCATCGGTATCCAGAGCCAAAATGTCATGGCAACAGTCAAACATTTCGCCCTCAATTCCATGGAAAATACCCGCTTCACAGTGGATGTCCGCATCGCCGAGCGGCCTTTGCACGAAATTTATTTGCCCCATTTCAAAACCTGTCTGGACGCGGGCGTCGCCACCGTCATGAGCGCCTATAACCAATATAATGGCGAATATTGCGGCCAACATCATGGCTTGTTAACCGACATATTGCGCGGCGAATGGGGCTTTTCCGGTTTCGTGCACAGCGACTGGGTGATGGGATTATATAAACCCTATGCGGTGTCCGCTGGGCTGGACATTGAAAATCCTGAACCGCAAATCTGGGGCGACAAATTGCTGGCCGCTGTCGAGGCGGGCCATATCGCCCCCTTTGTGATTGATCGCGCCTGCCGCAATATTTTACGCACCCAATATCGCTTTGCATGCGCGCCCGACCCACGGCCAGAATATGGCATGGATTTGGTCGCCAGCCCGCCTCATATCGCCCTAGCGCGTGAAGCGGCAGAGAAATCCATTACATTGCTCGAAAATAATGGGGTTTTGCCGCTGAATGTCGAAACAATTGGCCGCCTAGCCGTGATCGGGAAATTGGCGGATCAAGAAAATACCGGTGATCGCGGTTCCAGCCGTGTGCGCCCACCCTATGTCGTCACGCCGCTGGCCGCATTGGAAGCAAAATTGGGCGCACAGGCCATTTTGCGCGGCGATGAAGATGATTTGGATGCCGCTATCGCCGCAGCCCAAGCCGCCGATGCCATCCTCGTCATCGCAGGCTATACAGCGCGCGAGGAAGGCGAGTTCATCCCCGCCGACCTGACATTGGGGCAAGACGGCGAAGGCCGCCCCTCCATTGGCGGGGATCGCCCGTCCCTGTCCCTTCCGCCACAGCAAATTGCGCTCATTCACGCCATGGCGAAATTGGGAAAACCCCTCATCGTCAATATCGTCGCCGGATCAGCCGTCATGGTCGAGGAATGGCGGGATCAGGTCAGCGCCATCCTCCAAAGCTTTTACAGTGGGATGGAGGGCGGAAATGCCTTGGCCGACCTATTATTTGGGACCATCAGCCCATCAGGGCGCCTGCCATTTACTGTCGCGCGTGACGCCAGCCACTATCCCTATTTCGACCGCGAAGCCACGCAGATCAGCTATGATTATTGGCATGGATATGGAAAATTCGCTCGTGATAACAATAGCCCACGCTATGCATTTGGACATGGCCTTAGCTATGCGCAATTCCGCCAAGCTGGGCTAAAACTCCACCGCACGGCCGATGCGATTGAGGTTGAGGTTCAAATTAGCAACGAGAGCATGATCCCAAGTGACGAGATCCTCTTTGCTTATGTCAGCACGCCGGGGCAGATCGAACGCTGGCCGTTCATGCTGAAAGCCTTCACCCGCCTGTCACTTCAGGGCGGAGAAAGCCGCATCGCGAGGCTGCGCATCGCCTTGGATGATCTGCGATACCGTGATCCGGCGTCGCAGCAATGGCGCTTTGAACATGGGGAATATCAAATCCGCTTATCCGGTACGGGCCACGACGCCAGCGCGGCCATCACAATCTAGCGGATAATCCACGAAACTTATAAAAATGGCCGTAATTTCATAAAACTACGGCCATTTCCTATCATATGAGATTAAGGTTGCTGCCCGACGCGCAGCGTATAACGGCCTGTCGCGCTTTCATCGCCAACGCTGGATGCGCGCACGATGTAATTGCCCGTTCTGTCGGGAACAAAGCTGACAAACGCATTGGTTTCATTGCCACCATCGTCGTCGCTGGCGATTTCATTATTTCCGTTGCGATCCGTTTCGGCAAATACCGACAAATGCGGGTCCAGACCATCACCGTCCCGGTCCATATAGATGAACGCCTGTTTTCCTGCTTCGAAGCGGAACAGATAATCATCAACGCGGCGGTTACGGACAACACCATCGCTGGACGATAATTCACCCGAATAATGTTTGAAAACAATGTTGCTGGTGCTGACGGGATTGGGACGCAGCAAAGCAGGCAAAGGCGGCAAACCTTTGATTTTCACTGCATAGCTGCCAAGATTTTCATTATAAGCCGATACCCGAAGTCGATAGGTGCCCGTCTTTGGAGGAATAAATTCCAAATAGCTGTTGGTGCCGTCGCCGCCATCATCATCTTCTGCCAAAGTCTCGTCATTGTCGTCGGCGAAGGACAAGCGCAATTTGGTGTCAAAATCATCGCTGGTCACGCCAATCGCATAGCGCTTCCCTGCTTCGAAGCTGATGGTGCGCACCTGATAGCGCCGTCCATCATTGGATGGGCTGGAACTGGTGATCGCGCCGTTCAGGCTTTGCTCGCCGCCCCGACCACTTTGGGCCAAGGCGGGGCTTCCAACCACAGCGGTTGCGGCCAACATCATAGCGCTGATCTTCGCTATCGAAGCGCTTTTCATAAATTCCGACTCCACATTAACTGAACCATATTCAAGGCTAGCTATAGTGAAGTGTGACCACAACCTATATGACGCAAGCAGCGTCAAACTTTGGTATATAAATTATTCTGATCCCTAAAAATTATAGCGATTGACCCAGCATATCGCTCGATATCGCTATAGGAACCGCCGCGAAAAGACCGCATGAACCCTCCGTCCATATCGGACGACAAGATAGAGGCAAATTAATGCCATGCCATGCCCCCAACGCCGAACAGCATGGCCGTCAATTTAGTGAATAATCAAATCACCATTGGCCATCATGGCGGCAACCGCCATCACCAACAGGCTGAATATAAAACTGACAACATAAAGAACCGGCGTTCCGCTTTGGTTGACGGGCAATGCTTGCTCGCCAAAGAAGCGCATAGCCGCCAGCTTCTGCTCCGCCGCAGCCTGCACTTCGGTTTCCGGCATTTCAAACGCTGACTTCAGTAAAGCCGCGCTAATCACGCCCTTGCCAACTGGGGTCAGAAATTCACAACCATAACGATCAGCATCATTCCACCGAACTTGCGCCGGAGTTGCACCAATTTCTGGCAAATGCAGGTAGAAAACTTCCCCCACCGCAAAATTCGACTGGCTTTCCATTTGCAAGCCCGTTTGCGACAGATTGAGAATGCTAATATCCGCCGCTGCCACATCATCCTGATGCGCCACCGCGTCCAGCGCCAATGCGCGACGAACCGTGCGTCGACGGTTGATATTCGCGTCCAAGTTCATGATGTGAGCGGACATGCGCATCCGATTTTCTCCTTTGACTGTTCACCCTTGGAAGCAAATGGTTAAAATTTACTCACCAACAGATATTTCGCCAGCCCAATCCCTGCCAATATGCGATCTTTCCCACCTCACACTGCGCACAAGAATTTTATAGGGTTCAACCTCGCCAATTCATATTCAAGAATAATATCTAATTGTATATTTTCTTGCATGAGGATGTTTATTTGCAACCATGCCCCAAAAAGAAACAAATTTAGCATCCCCATTTTGCGCCTATGAGCAGAAAACCCATGTTTCTCGTCAAAAACATGTGACTGGCGTCACAGCCAACGCATTCTTACAAGACCACAAACCCCACAGATATGGGTTAAAGTTTTTTTACAAATTCTTATACAAGATGATGTGAAATTAGCGGCTGGCGTAGACGTCAGTCGATTCGGATGAAATTTTAACCTTTTCATCCGATTTTGAAGGTCAGTGTCCGCAATCGCATTGCGGGGCAGCTTATGGGTGGGGTTAAATAGATGGACGCTTTTGAAAATCGCACAAAATCGGCATTTGGCGATTCACAACCGAATCTTTCCACACCGAATGATGGCACCCAAGCAAATGCCTCCGGTGATATTCTGTCGGCGGGTGCTAGCGCGGCTGCAGCGGCTGCGGCCGCTGCGGTGACCAGAGCCACTCAGCATATGCTCGTCCCCAATGCGCGTGGTCAGGTTGTTCTGCCCAAAGGCGTCAGCATCGACGACATTCAGATCAGCGGCAATGATCTTGTCATCACCCTGCCCAACGGCGAAGTGCTGGTTATTCCGAACGGCGCGGTTAATGTCCCGTCCATTTCGGTCGACGGTGCGACCATCCCCGCATCGACCGTTGCCCAATTGCTCGAAGGCATGGGTGAGTTAAACCCCGAAGCGGGCCTCCGCAGTTCTGGCGGCAATTTCGCTGAGGCAGAGGGGGAGATACAACCCGGTTTTGGTCTGGGTGACCTGCTGCCCTACACCGATCTGGCCTTCCCCGAATCGCGCGACGAAGAACTCATCCCAGCCGACGAAGACCGGGAACCCGATATTGTCATCGTCACACCAAATAATCCGGTTGGCGCTATCAATGCCAATGCCAGTGTCAACGAAGCGGGCCTGTCCGCTGACCGCACCGGCGATGTATCGCCTGAAAGCGCTGGCACAGAAGCCGCGTCCGACAGTGAATTTACCAGCGGCACCATTCGCTACAACTCCCCCGATGGCGTATCATCCATCACCATTAACGGTGTTCCGGTCACCGCTGTCGACCAAGTCATTTCCGGCCAATATGGTAGCATTACCATCACGTCGCTGGATAATGGCAGCATCGGATATCGGTATGAGCTGAGCGACAATGTCGACAATGGCACCAACCCTAAAGATGCCTTCACCATTGTCATCACCGATACCGACGGCGACAAAGCCTCTGCAACGCTGACCATCGACATCATCGATGACGCCCCCATTGCGCGTCCTGACACGGACAGCTTGGCCGCTGGCGAAGC
>CAZIVW010000008.1:0-74461 GCA_964542975.1 uncultured Sphingopyxis sp. | reverse complement strand
CACCGGCAATGGTACACTCACCATCGCTATCGTCGATGACGCCCCCATTGCGCGTCCTGACACGGACAGCTTGGCCGCTGGCGAAGCCAGCACCGATGGCAATGTGTTCACCAATGACACCATTGGCGCGGACGGCCCTGTCGCGGCGGGCAGCCCCGTCACTGGCATTGTGTCCGGCACCGGCGCAGTTGGCAGCGCGATGAGCGCGACGGGTCTTTATGGCTCGATCAGCATCAATGCCGATGGCAGCTACACCTATACCCGCGACTATACCAAGCCGCTGCCACAAAGCGGTGCAATTAGCGAAACCTTCACCTATCAAATCACCGACAGCGACAGCGACAATGCGACCTCAACGCTGACGATCACGCTGACCAACAGCCCGATCACCATTATTGTGACCCCTGAAGACGGTGTTCCTGGTGCCAATGCATCGGCCAGCGTCGATGAAAAGGGCCTGCCCACGGGCACCGGCGAACTCGCTGATAATGTTCCGAATAACGACAATAGCGAAACCACCACCGGCACCTTGACGGTAACCGCACCAGACGGCTTTGCGGCGCTCAGCATCAATGACACGCCTGTCACCCATGAAGGTCAGACCATCGATGGTCTTTATGGCACGCTGACCATCATCAGCTTTGATCCCGCCACCGGCGCGGTGAGCTACAGCTATACGCTGAACGGCAATATCAATCATAATGATAGCGTAGCTGACCAAGATGTCTTCAATCTGGTCGTCACCGACCGCGACGGCAGCACCGGCAATGGTACACTCACCATCGCTATCGTCGATGACGCCCCCATTGCGCGTGATGATAGCGATACTGTTATTGAAGGTGGCGAAACCGGAGGCAATGTTTTGACCGGTGTTGGAACGACCAGCGGAACCGCTGGCGCCGATACCGCTGGCGCCGATGGTTACCATCCCGACGGCGCGGTTGTGGGTGTGAGCAGTAACAATGTTCCAGCGAACATTGACACCTCTGCTGACGCTAATGGTAACTATCAAGTAGCAGGCCTGTATGGCACGTTAACTCTGAACAAAAATGGTACCTATAGCTATCAAGCCAATTCCAACAGCATCACGCAAGATGCCGTTGAGGTATTCACCTATACCATTCGCGATGGGGACGGAGACACAACCACCGCAAAGCTGACGATTAACGTATCCAATTTGAACCGCCCACCCGTTGTGGGGACGGCGACAACCGCCGTATCCGACGAAGGTTTGCCTGGCGGCATTCCCGACAATAATGGCACGGTGGACACCACCAATGCGACAACACGTACGGGCACAATCAGTGCTTCTGATGCTGACGGCGATGCACTGACATTCTCGCTCGGGACACCCGCCACAACCCTAACGTCTGGCGGCCAAGCTATCACATGGGACACAAGCAACCCGCAATTGCTGCTCGGCAAGATCGGTAATGATGTCGCGATCCGCGTGTCCATCGATAACAGCGGCAACTTCTCTGTCACGTTGCTGAAACCGATTGATCACCCAAACACGACCGTGGAAGACGCCTTGTCGCTCGTTGTTCCTGTCAGCGTCAGCGATGGCACAACAACCGTGACCAATGCCAATGCCCTGACTATTGGGTTGGAAGATGACTCCCCGATCGCCATTGCACCGATCGGCGCGTCGTTGGTCAATCAAGCGGGCTCGTCTGTTTTCCAATATCTGGATACCGACCAAAATCTTAGCAACAATTATGGTGGCGACGGCCCAGGCAGCGTGATCTTCACGCAAGCAAGCATTACGGCCCTCACCGCGCAGAATCTCACGTCCGGTGGGCAAGCCTTACAATATGTTATTTCTGCTGACGGTACGGTTCTGACCGCTGAAAAAGCGAATGGCGATGACGTGTTCATTATTCGCCTGCAGCCGAGTGGCCATGCCAACCAATATCAAGTGGAAATGGTTCAGAAGTTAGATTCAACGGAAACCATCGACTATAATGACGGCGGCTATAATTTTGTTGGCGGCAACACGTCATGGATCGGCTTTGTCAAACCGGCGGAAGTGGGCAGCCAAGATGTGCTCATCACGCCAATGGAAAATGGCGCCGATGGCGGTACGATGAATGCGAACGCTACCAACACAGGTGTATCTGAGGGGAACAGCGTTGGGCCGAACGAAGCAGTCCGTGTAGATTTTGTGACCGACTTAACTGGCAATCCAGCCAACGGTAGCTATGGCACAATCAGTAACCAAACTCATGCCTTTACTGGCCATTATACCGCCAACGGGGCATCTGCTTACTTCACCAACATTACCAGCAACACCAGCGTACGCATGGTTGCCCGTGACGACATTGACACAGACAATGATGTCGGCGACGGTATAAAAGATCCAATCACACAAGTTGCCATTAGCTTTAATGGTGCTACGCTGCTCATCTCCGCAGCCGGAACCTACAATGTCGGCGGACGGAATTTTACCGTCGCCTTCACTAACGGCGAAGCCACTGTCAGCAATGTTGGTGAAAACACCCGTCTAGCTGCCTTCACAAATGATGGCTATAACAGCGTCGAATTCCATCATGCAGGCGGTAACACATTCAAGATTGGCGACTTTGGGGCTGTTGCCCAAACAGAAAACCCAGTTGACTTTAATGTCCCAATCAAAATTGTTGATGGCGACGGTGATACGGCCGATGGTACGCTGTCCATCACCACATCGCCACCGCTGCTGATCATCGGATCGGCAACGGGTGACGTATCCGGTGAGCCGACAGACCATGTCGTTCCCAATCCACAGGGGTCGGTAGATGGCGTCATTCAAGGCGGCAATGGTGACGATCTTTTGGTAGGGGATCCGGGTTCGGTAGCTATAAGCGAGGGACAAAAAGCAAATATTGTGCTTGTCCTCGACAGCTCCGGCAGCATGGCCGACCAAATATCTTTCGGTGGAAGCAGTATTTCTCGGATGCAAGCACTGAAAAATGGCGTGAATGCGTTGATAGACAGTCTGTCGCAATCAGGGGCAAAAGATGTCCGCATTACGATCATCGACTTTGATACGAATGGCACCAATCTTGGTACCTTCAACCTGATTGTTAATGGGGTTGTTCAATCCTCCGCAATCACCGACGCGAAAGCAGCCGTGAATGGCATGGCAGTCGGAGGAGGCACCAATTATGAAGACGCTCTGCAAGATACATTAACTTGGATTAACGGCAACAATGGCATCGCCAATGCCGACGTTAACAAAGTTGTATTTGTGTCGGATGGTAACCCAACATATTGGAACGATGGTAGCAGTGTCGCGGGTACTGGTCAGGAAGGGTCGGGCAACGTAACCTCTGCCATGAACCAAGTGTTGGGCAGTGACGGCACTAACGAACCACAACAGATTTTGGCAAAGGGGTACACAATTGATGCCATCGGCATCAATGTGAGCACAGCCTTGCTTAATCGCTTAAGTGATGTGGAGGATGGCATAGCCAACGGCGGTACAGGAAGTGCGACGAATGCCACATCAGCAGAACAACTTGCATCCATTTTGACCGTATTGGGCGGTAGCACCGACCTTGCTGCGGCTGGAAATGACCGGATTGATGGCGGCGATGGCGACGATATCATATTTGGCGATGTGCTATATACCGATGCGCTTGCAGCGGCGGCTGGCGTCAACCTGCCCGCGGGGTCTGGTTGGGCTGTTTTCCAAACATTGGAAGGGCGCTCGCTGAATGAAAATATGGACCCAGCAGGCAATGGCGGCGACTGGACACGGGCCGACACGCTGGCCTACATCCGCGCCAATCATGCGCTTGTAGCCAAAGAAAGTGGCCGAAGCGGCGGCCATGACATCTTGAATGGTGGTGACGGAAACGACATCATATACGGACAAGAAGGCAACGACGTCATCAACGGCGGTGCGGGCAATGACCGTCTGATCGGCGGGACTGGGGCCGACACGCTGACCGGTGGAACAGGCGCTGATCGCTTCGTATTCAGTGCAGGTGACAGCCGCATTCAGACGGGCGGAACCGGCAATGCAGGCACCATTTCGGGCTATGACAAAATCACCGACTTTAAATTGTCGGAAGGTGATCGGATCGAATTGACGGTGCCGAAGGTCATTCTTGCAAGCGGAAGTAGCGGCAATACCGCCGTCACCAGCAATGACAGCACTTTGACCATCGGTGGTAACACCATCAAATCGCACTCCATCACCAATGGCGTCATCAGCTTCTCGACTAGCGGCGTGTTCGGGACCGCTGTCAGCATTGGTTCTGAGAGCAATTTGGCGGCCGTAGCTCAATATTTGCAGAAAAATGATCTGGGCGTTGCCGGAACGACTGTACGTTTTGCAACCACCGATGGACGCCATTTTGTTTACCAACAAGTTGGCGACACGCAGGACGCTGCCAAGGATATTTTGATTGAGCTGACGAATGTTGCGGCCGCAGATGTGCCCAATCTGCTGACCACCGGCATCGTCAACCAAGCCCCGCCGATTGTGCTGGATTTGGACGGCAACGGATTGGACTTTGTGTCCCGCGCCGATGGCGTCACCTTTGACTATATGGGCAATGGTGAACGGCTTGGCACGGGCTGGGTTGGTCGCGGTGATGGCATTTTGGCCATCGACATCAACCGCAACGGCACCGTCGACAATGGGTCGGAAATCGTCTTTGGCGGTAACGGACTGACCGATCTTCAGGGTCTTGCCGCTGATTTCGACAGCAATGGCGACGGCGTGTTGGATGCGAATGACGCGCATTTCAGCCTGTTCGGTGTTTGGCAAGATGCCAATGGCAATGGCGTGTCGGATGAGGGCGAATTCCGCACCTTGGAAGATTTGGGCATTGTCAGCATCAACCTGCGTTCGGACAACCAAAGCTATACGGCTGCGGATGGCGATGTGCTGGTTCATGGCCAAAGCAGCTTCACACGGGCCGATGGCAGCACCGGTATCATCGGTGACGTCAGCTTCACGGTGGGCAACAGCAACCGTGAAGCCGAACAAGCCCGCTTTGCGGTGACATCTGCCGGTTCGGCCATGGCCGCAGCCTTGGTCGCCGTGGCGTGGGAAGCAGATTTGCTGCCGGATGCTCAGGCTCATGCCGTGAACACCGCCGTCGATGCACCGTCTTCGGTGGCAGCGCCATCGGCGCCAGAGGCACCGGCTGTGCATGAGGAAACATCGGTCAGCGACGCTACTGCCAGCCCTGTTGGGCATGACGAAGCCGTGCAATCGACGCCGGTTTCCCACTTGGGCGGGGATGACAGCCATGATCTGGCAGCGACAGACCTGTCTGCACCCGATAGCCAGCAAGATCAGGCCGATGTTCAGGACGATCATGGTTCGGAAGCCTTGTTCGACTTGATCGCCGCGTCGTCCAGCCCGTTGATGGATCAACTGATCGCGATGCCGGCTGAGGTGCAGAATTTGGCACCGTCGCCTGCGGCAGCAGATGCAAATGCGGATGCCGTTGCTGCAGACGATATTTTGAAGGAAGTGGCCGATGACGGCGCCGTTGACAGCTTGCTGGACGCGGTCGTGGGCCACACTGACCCTGCACCCGCCGGAGATGCAGCACCATCTGTGGATCTGGCCAAGCTGTTGGATCAGCAACTGGTCGCGCAAGAGGCCCATCATATTGCCCAAAGCAACAGCTTGGAGCATGACTTGAGCCAAATTCCGCAAGGATAAAATATAAACGCCATTGGAATCTAAAAACAAATTAGGGGCAAGAAGAGTATGTCATCTAGAGGAGCAAAATGGACGGTGGGCTTTGCCGCGGTCCTCGCGGTAGTGGTCCCGCACATCGCGTCAGCGCAGGCGCTGAATGTGAACCAATCGGTTTCCGCCCTGCGCGGAGACGTCAAGCAGCGCTATGACGCCGCATTGGCTATGTCGACCAACCCCAGCGTGATTGCGGCCAACAGCGCCGTTCACAATTGGGCATCGGATGCCAAGGTCCAATGCGGTATCGCATTGGGATTTTTGAAATCCGGCACCAAGGATGCGGATAGCCTGCGCCGCTGCGACTTTGCTTATGGCATGATGAACAATGTGCCACCGCCGGCATCGCCGCCGGTCGCGGTCCCTGCCCCGCCCCCTCCACCGCCGCCTGCGGACACCTGCCCACCAGAAGTTGCGGCGACCTTCTTCTTTGATTTTGACTCGGTGGTACCATCATCCGATGCCCAAGCTTCGGCCGCATTTATGGCTGAAAATCGGGCGCGTTGCGGTTGGCGCAATTTCACCGTCGTCGGCCATACCGACCGTGCGGGGTCTGATGCTTATAACAACAAGCTGTCGGTCCGCCGTGGTGAAGCGGTTGCCGCGATCATGACATCTGCAGGCATCCCTGCCAATATCATCGCTGTATCGGGCAAGGGTGAATCGGACCTGCGTGTCCAGACGATTGACGGCGAACGCACGCCAGCCAATCGCCGCGTCGAAGTGCGCGTGAATGTGACGGGAGAATAAGCCATGAAAATCTCTGCATTTGGAACGCAAATTGCGTCGGCCTTGGCGTTGGTCTTCGTCGCCTCCCCCGCATTCGCTCAACCCTTGTCGCTCAAGGATGTCATTGCTGTCGCAATCGACACCAATCCGCAAATCCACCAAGCGGAAATGAACAAGCAAGCGATTGAATTTGAACTGGAACAGGCCAAGGGCCTGTATATGCCGCGCGTTACATTGGAAGCATCGGCAGGCGTCCGCCGGTTGGAAAATGAATTTCGCCGCAGCAATGGCACCGCCAATCAAGAAATGTATCCGCTGGAAGCCCAAGTCCGCGCCGAACAAACCTTGATCGACTTTGGTCGCCGCCGTGGTGAAAAGACCCGCCAAGCCGCCCGTGTGGACGGCGCGGGCCTGCGCGTGCTGGAACGTTCGGAATTTGTCGCGCTGCAAACCGCACGCCAATATCTGGACGTCTTGTTACAACAGCGGATCGTCGCTGCCGCCGAAGACAATCTGACCTTCCATAATGGCTTGGTTCAAGATTTGGCTGGCGGCGTTCAAGCGGGGTCCATCAGCGTCGCCGATTTGCAGCAAGCCCAAGAACGCTCCAAAGCGGCGGCCGTCCGCGTCAGCGAAGCGGCAGAGGCTTTGGAAACCGCCAAAATCAACCTGTTAGCGCTCAGTGGTTTGCAGGTCGATGAGGTGCAATTACCACCAGCCTTCACGGAAAAGCTGCCGCTTAGCCTGAACGATGCCATTGGCCTGACGCGTACCCGTCATCCCAAGGTCTTGGAAGCCATCGCCGACGTCGATGCCGCCAATGCGGATGCCGCCAAGAATAAGGGCGACTTGGCCCCCACCATTGGTTTGGAACTGTCGGGCCGTATCGGTGATGACATTGATATGTACCGCGGCGAAACCAATGACCTGCAAGCCAAGGCGGTGATGCGCTGGGCGATTTTTGATGGCGGTATCAACCGCGCGAAATATCAAGAATATGTCCGCCGCGCCAGCGAAACACGTTTCCGTATGCATCAGGTGATGCGCGAAGCCGAAACGGACGTGCGCAGCGCATGGAACAGCAAAAATACGCAAACCAATGTATTGCGCGATTTGACGGATCAAGCGGCGTCAACCGACGAATTGCTCTTGTCCTATCGCGATCAATTCTCGGTCGGTCGTCGTTCGCTGTTGGACGTTTTGGACGCGCAAAACACCCGTTTCAACGTTCAGGTGCGCGCTGAAATTGCTCGCTTCTCGGAAATTTTTGCGCAATATCAGGTGTTGGCTTCGACCAACAGCTTGTTGGATGCGTTTGAACTGAGCGCCCCTGCTTCGCACCGTGTCAGTGCGCGTCAGGATGTGAATTTCGGTCCGCCCGTACCAGCAGAATTACAACGTCGTCGTAACCCATAATAAAGGATTACGGCTATAGACTGGTAACATGATGATGCGGGACCAACCTTCGCGGACTGTTATGAATGATAATGAAGCAGGCGATCCATTGATCGCCTGCATTCATTTTATCGCCAGACATTTCGGTCAAAGCTTTCAACGTGCGGCGCTGTCGTCGCTGGCACGGGACGAGCAAGGGCATTTGCCTTTCCATCAGGCCGAAGCAGCGCTTGAGCTATGCTTCATTAACAATGAACGTATTTACGCGCGCAAGGTCCGCCAATTTGCTGGCCAACTGCCCGCCATGATGTTGCGCAAGGACGGATATTGCACCGTTCTGTTGGAAGAAAAAGCGGGCCAATATCTGGTGTGGGACCCATCGCGGCCCGAAGCCGTGTGGGTATCCGAAGAGATTATCGAACGGGACTATGGCGGCCAAGCCATTGCCGTGTCCTCAGATACCACATCCATTCAGGCCGAACAGCGTCCATGGGACGCCATGGCCAAACGCCACTGGTTCTGGAGCGAGCTTTACCGTGTCCGCCGCTCTTTCTATCCGGTGTTGGGTGCGGCCCTGATGATCAATTTGCTGGGCTTTGCCCTGCCCTTGTTCACCATGAACGTCTATGACCGCGTCCTGCCCAACAAAGCCGTATCGACCCTGTGGGTGCTGGCCATTGGCGCGATGCTGGCCTTTGCCGTCGAATTTACGCTGCGCCTTGCGCGGTCCACCTTGTTGGACGATCTGAGCAAAGAGTTGGACCTGAAACTGTCCGAAAAAATCTTTGCCAAAGTGCTCAGTATTCCAATGAGCGACCGACGCGGCAGCACGGGCATGTTGGCGCGGCGGGTGTCGGAATTTGAAACCGTCCGCGACTTTTTTGCATCGACCACCATCGTCTTAATTGTCGATGTGGTGTTCCTGTTCCTATTCCTCATCATGATCGCGGCGCTGGCGGGCTGGTTGGTGATTATCCCGATGACCATCATCATAGTGATGGCGATTTCTGGATATTTTCTACAGCGCAAAATCACCGCCGCATCGCTGGATGCGCAAGCGGACAGCAGCATCCAGCACAGCATGTTGGTGGAAGCCATTGGCGGCACGGAAACGGTCAAAAGCTGCGCTGCCGAAGGGCAAATATTGGGCCAATGGCGGCGTATGGTCGATTCCAGCGCGCGCACCCAAATTGAACTGAAACGGATCAACACCGTCGCCGTGAATTTGGCGTCCATCGGCCAACAATTCACCAGCCTGTCGTTGGTTATCGGCGGATTTTACCTGTTCGACAAAGGCGATATTACGATGGGCGCGATCATCGCCATCGTGATGTTGGCGGGCCGTGCCATGGCACCGGTGGGGCAATTGGCCTTTTTGATCACCCGTGGGCGTCAGGCCGTGACCACCATGACCAGCATCCAACAAATGATCGATGCCGATGATGAACGCCGCATGGGCAGCAGCACGCTGGACTTGGAAATTCACGAAGGCGCGGTGTCGGTTGAAAATATGTCCTTTGCTTATGCAGGGGCGGCATCCAAATCGCTGACCGATATTAATTTGAAAATCCGCCCGGGCGAGAAAATCGCGATTGTGGGCCGCGTTGCGTCCGGCAAATCAACCTTGGGTCGCTTGTTGTGCGGCATTTATTCACCCGAAGATGGCAACATCTATATCGATGGGCTGGACAGCCGCCAATATTCGCCAATCTATCTGCGCTCGCAAATGCGCTTTGTCGGCCAAGACAGCGTATTGTTCAGTGGTTCCATCAAGCATAATTTGCAATTTTGCGCCCCCGGTATCAGCGATGATAAATTGCTGAAGGTTTTGCAGGGCATCGGAGCGGACCAATTTATGGGCCGCGACGAAACCGGCATGGACCGTGTAACGGGCGAACGCGGCAGCCAATTGTCGGGCGGCCAGCGCAGCTTTTTGACCATTGCACGGGCCTTGGCCTCGCCGTCCAAACTGCTGTTTTTGGATGAGCCAACCGGCGCGATGGATACGCAAAGCGAGCGGCATTTTGTGCGGGCGCTGGAGAAAATGCTGGACCCCAAGCAAACGGTGGTCATCGCCACCCACCGCGAAGCAATTTTGCACATTTGTGACCGGATCATCGTGATCGATCAGGGCAAGATTGTCGCCGACGGCCCGCGCGAAGAAATATTGGCGCGCTCTATGCCCAAGGATGGCCCGCGTTGATCCATCCCGCCGCCTCGACCACGCCAACTCCAGACCCTGCGCCCTCAACCGCGCCCGATGATCGGCCTGTCTATGTCGATCAGGCCGTGGAATCGCGCCGCCTTGCGCGGCCGATTATCGCAGCTTTTGCTGGCTTGGGCGCGGCGGTGATGGTGATTGCCGCCAACCCCCACGCCTTGCCCAATTTGGCCAAATTATTCGCGCGCAGCGATGCCAACGCCCCCACCAGCCTGAGCGCCGCCGATATGCAGCGCGAGGAAATTGCCCAACTCATTTCCGAAACCGACAGCGATGTCACCGAAGCCGCAGCGGAGGGGGAGGACGCCATCGCCCGCAACGCCTTGCTGCCCAAATCGGACCTGCCCGTTGAATGGGCGCGTCCGTTTAAATTGCCGCATTTATCAGCGCTGCAAACCACTAACGCCGAACGCTGTTTGACGCAGGCCATCTATTATGAGGCCGCAACCGAAAGCGATGACGGCAAGGCCGCCGTGGCACAGGTTATTTTGAACCGTATGCGCCACCCCGCCTATCCCGACAGTGTATGTGCGGTGGTGTATCAGGGCAGCACGCGCCCCGGATGCCAGTTCAGCTTTACCTGTGACGGGTCCATGGCGCGGGCCCCCGTTCCCGCCTTGTGGCGCCGCGCCGGCGAAATTGCGCGTGCGGCATTGGCTGGCCATGTCCACAAACCCGTGGGTATGGCGACCCATTATCACGCCAATTATGTGCTGCCTTATTGGGCACCCAAATTGACCAAGATTGAACAAATTGGCGCGCATATTTTTTACCGTTGGCCCGGAAGCTGGGGCCGTCCAAAGGCCTTTGGCGATGCCTATGTCGGCCAAGAAGCCATTCCGTCGTTTGACAGCCTCTTCAAGGGGGCGGCCATCACCCCCGCCATGGCCGAAGAAGGCGGGATCACCGCCCTGCCCGCACCGCGCGACCCCACCGACCACCGCACGGACAATGATGTCGGCGGCCGTGTGGATGTCACCAAGGGGTGGACACCCAGCATCCCCGACCCCACAAAGACAACATCCCGCTTTTCGCGTCTGACAGGCGATCAGGCTGGCGGCGACGATAATATCAGCAAGAGCGAGTGATATGCTGCGATCTTTTTTGAATTACTGGCATCGCCTGCGCGGCGCAGAGCAAATCACCATCGCGGCGGCTGCGGGCTTTACGCTGTTCCTCTTGTGGGCCAGCTTTGCCAAAGTCGATGAAGTGACGCGCGGCCAAGGGCGCGTCATCCCATCATCCAAGGTCCAGATTATCCAATCGGCGGAACCGTCGACGATCAAGGAAATTTTGGTCCGCACCGGTCAAACCGTGAAAAAAGGCCAATTGCTGGTCCGGCTGGACAATACCACATCCCAATCCGAATTGGGGCAATTGGAAACGGAAAATCAATTGCTGGCCCAACGCGCCGCCCGTCTGGAAAGCGAAGGCGGCAGCGGCGCCGGCTGTGTTGGCGAAAATTGCGGCGATGAAGGCCGATTAATGCAGGTGCGGCGTTCGGCTTTGCAAAGCCAATTGGCCGCGCTTTCCGCCTCGGTCGATCAGCGTCAACGGGACGCGGGTGAAGCGCGCGCAACCGCCACTTCGTTGGAAAGCAGCTTGCGCTTGGCCCAACAACAAGTGTCGATGCTGACCCCCTTGGCCCAAAAAAATGTGATCCCGCAAACCGAACTTTTAACCGCTCAACGCGAAGTGGTGGATATTCAGGGCCGTTTGGCAGCAGCCCGTCAGGCCATCTCTCGTTCCGAAGCAGCGGTTCGCGAAGCCCGCGCCGAAGTGTCGCGCGCCCGTTTCAGCTTCCAGCAAGAGGCGCTGAACGAACGCAGCCAGCTAACCACCAAAATGGCGGTCAATCAGGAAACCATTCGCGGGGCCGAAGGACGGCTCGCTCGGTCCGAAATCCGCGCCCCTGCGCGCGGGGTGGTCAACGACCTGTTGGTCAACACGGTCGGCGGATTTGTGAATGCTGGCGAACAAATTTTGCAGATCGTTCCACTGGGCGACAAATTGCTGATCGAAACCCGCGTGACGCCGCGCGACATCGCCTTTTTGAAAGTCGGCGATCCCGCGAATGTCAAGGTCACGGCCTATGACTTTTCTATCTATGGCGGGCTGAAAGGACGCGTTGTGCGCGTGTCGGCGGACAGTATTTATGACGAGGTAGAACGTCAGGCTTATTTCACCGTGGTCGTCGAAACGGATAAAAGCTATTTGGAAAGCGGCGGCCGCCGCTTGCCCATCACGCCCGGCATGTTGTGTGATGTCGAGGTGTTGACCGGCAAAAAATCGGTGCTGACCTATTTGCTGAAACCCGTATTGAAAGCCAGCGGGTCGGCCCTGACGGAGCGTTAACGGCGGGCTGGCAAACAAGGTCGGTCATTCGCCACTCTTCGAAGCGAAAGGGGCTGCACCATCCTTCTTCGAATGATGCAGCCCCTTTCGCTTCACCGACTATATATATCTTCTGTCGCCAATAGGCATTGGGCGTGATGGCCTAAGCCCATCCCCATCGCCGGTTGGTAGATATGCTATATTTTAAGGATTGGACTGGCGCGCGGGAATAATATTGCTGGCCAAATCTTGGTCGCGGATGGCGTGCACCCAGCGGCGATCCTCGCTAAACGACAGCACCGGTCGCAGGTCAACAGCTTCATGTGCCGCATAGACGCGGTCGATATTATTATCCAAAACTTGGTCACCTTCGGTGCCAGACACCACCAAAAAAGCATGATCGGCATTTCCTGCCAAATCACGCAGCAACATCAAGCGCATTTTGTCGCCGCTGATACCAGCAGCACGGAGCATATGCATTTTCAAAATGGCATAATCTTCGCAGTCGCCCGCCTTATTGGCAATCGTCTCAGCAGCGCTAGCCCAATAGTCGCGCTGGCCATAAGTGACGGTGTCAGCGCGATAAGCGACCAATTGGTTGACATGGCGATTAACCCGCCGCAGCACCTCGGCGTCGGCCATGCCATGAACCACACCCGCCTGTTGTAACTGCTGATGCATTAACGATGCAGCAGGTACCGCGCGAACCCGCTGCCACCGCTCATCAAATGCCGTACGGCGCACAGGAATGGGGCGCGTCCCCATAGCATCCCGCAAATGCGGGCGATCCACACGAAAAGCCTGCGAAAACCCCCGCGCCCGTTCTTGCTCGCACAGCAAATCAGCATTTTGCGCGCGGACTTCCCCCAATTGCAGCGCCGTGCGACTGGCGGGCGCCATCGCATTGGCAACAGGACGGTTCGCTAAGCTTCGCATCAAAATCGATTGAGTGGTGGGGGCTGGCTGATCCGTTTCAGCGCCAGTTTCTGTCCGCTGGCTCATGCGGATACGTTCTAATGCGCTTGGTGCACCATTTAGGACCAAACGCTCACGGCTTAAGCTCGCACGATCCACTATTCCCACGCCGCATTCTGGCCCATCATCCAATTCGTTAACGTCTTGGGCCGACGGGCCGTCCGGCACAGAGGCGGCATAAGCATCGCCCGCCAACGGCTGCAGAGCCAGAACTGCCACGCAAAGCCCTGATTTAACCCACTTTTGCGATAATGTCGCGAAAGATTGACGCCGTGCCATGCCCCCACTGTGCCCAGCAGACATGGACGTTGGGCTTACGGAAATGGTTAAGGCAATATTAGCCCAATTTTATGCAGTGAAGCCGCGCACCAAGTAGGACGACATATTTCCGCATGGGCATCTGTTGAGAAAAGGCGTGCGGGGTGGTTCGCGCCGACAAAGCAAACGCAGGCGAAATAATATCCGATCCCTCCGATTGCGCCGATTGGAAAGCATAGTGCGCCTTGATGACCGGCGCCTCGGGCCAGCTCAAATAATATATAAGAAAATATTCGGATCATTTGGAAATATTTTGCACCCGACACCCCCTACCGCTATTTTTTTCCGTCTTATGCAATAGGGTTACTCTACACATCATGATTGAACGAGGGGCTTGATGCAAAAACCAAAGATATCAACCTTTTCAATCAACAACATAGTTCGGGGTGACTGAGTATGTTAGCCGATGAGGTCTTTTGGGATACAGCGGGCGTCGCGGAAAAATATGGAAGCAGCTTGCGGACCTATTTTTCACGGCGCGCATCAAAAGACGATGCAGAAGATTTGGTTCAAGAAGTCTTCCTGAAACTGCAACTCAGCAAATCCGCCAAGCCAGTAACCAATGTTGAGGGATATTTGTTCGCCACCGCGCGCAATGTCCTAATCGATTATATTCGCGCTAACAAAGTTTCCAAAAGCGCATCGCATGACGTCTGGTCCGACACGATCGGCGGTGCAGACCCGTTATCGCCAGAACGGATCGCTATCGGCCAGCAAGAATATCAACGCGTGCTGCAAGCAATTGTCAACCTGCCACCAAGGGCACGACAAGCCTTTGAGCTGCATCGTTTCGAACATCTGACCTATCAAGCCATCGGCGACCGCATGGGAATAAACAAAGATTCGGTTAAGGATCTGATGCACCGCGCGCTCTTACGCATAGCTGAAGAATTGAAAGCCTTACAATGACGCGCAGCTCCTCTCCCTCTCCCTCGCAATTGCTGTCGGAAGCCGCTTTCTGGTATAATGAACGCTTGGCTGGCGATATGACCGACGAGGATGACAAACGCTTTTCAGGCTGGCTAGACCAATCACCCGCCCATCGCAGCGCCTATGACACGGTCGATCTCGGCTGGATGATTGCCGAGCGGGTCCAGTCGGATTTGCCACAAGCCATACAGGACGCCTCATCGCGTGCATGGCCCAAATGGCGGCGGCGCGCCGCCATGGCCGCGACGCTGTTTTTGGCCATTCTAATCAGTGTCGGAACATTGCCACATTTTATCAAAAGTGCAGACGAAGTTACGGTTCAGAATTTCCAAACGATAACCGGTCAACGGTCAATGATCACCCTGCCCGACGGCACCCTTGTGACCATGGATTCAGAAACCGAGTTAAAATTCAGTGACCTAAAAACTGAGCGCAAGGTCGAAATGCTGCAAGGGCGCGCCTTTTTTAACGTCGCAAAAAATGCCGCCCGCCCGTTCATTGTCCATGTTGACGGAAAGACCGTCAAAGCGTTGGGCACGGCTTTTGAAGTGAGCTTGGACGGCAACCAAGTCGCCGTGGTGCTGGCGGAAGGAAAAGTCAAAGTGGAGGATAGCCAGTTGCGCGGCAGTACGGAAATGACACCGGGACGCCAATTGGTTATGCGGTCCGACCGGCGATGGACGCTCAGCAATGTCGACGTAAAAAAGGAAACAAGCTGGACCGGCGGACGGCTCATTTTCATGAATGACCCGCTTTCCCAAGCTGTGGCGGACGTAAACCGATATGCGAAACGAAAATTGGTGTTCGTCGACAATCACATACCCCCAACCGATATTGTCGGCATATTTTCGGCGGGCGACATTGATGGCTTTGTGAAAGCCTTAGAGTTGAATGGGATTGCCCGAAAGATATCATCAAGTGAGGAGGAAATCCGGATGACGTCCGACCGTGGGGAATAAAATCACGCCGTGTCCGCCGATATGAGCCGTTGCCTCACGGCCTAATCGTCCATCAACCACATCAACATGTGACTGTCCCCGTCTAGCTTCCAGTCCCCTGATCATAAGCGGGTCATGGGCAAAAAACTGTTTATCCCAACACACCCCGTTGCAGACGCTCTATACTTGTTCGGACTATCCGATGAAGGGATGATGGAGGCCCAAAATTTCGCGCGACAAAGCATTGAGGGGCGCGACCATAGCGAGGTTGATACCGAATATAATTAGGAAACCACGCGCCAGCAAAAAACGGGCTGTTGATTACGCCCCTTCCCCGCCACGCCACTTTCAAAACGCTTTGCTCAGATAAAATTCATTATTTCCGAAATAATAATATCCGTTTTCACCGCGTTGCAGACGCATAACGACTTTGCGTGTCGCGTCAATCAGCACCAAAGTTTCGCCGGAATCGGTGACGAACCAAGCGGATATATCTTCGATTCCAATTTTATGCAGGCATCGCTCATCAGCATTGATGCGATATCCACCGATAGCTCGCGACCCCAAAAATTCGACATTACACATCTGTGCATCATCGCCGCGATCATTCTGCCACAATTCAAAGTGGCCCATGACCTTGGTCACATCATCATCGATCACCGCGTCCAGTCCTTCGCTGGGTGCGGCCTGCTCGCCCCGATGCTCTGATGTCAAGGCCGGCTGCGAGCAACCCAAAAGCAGAAGCGAAGAGGCAATCCAATATCTCATACAATCCTCCAAGGAACCGAAAGCAGCGCATATTGCTATGCTTATCCGCTTCGCCATCCTATTCATTGTATCATATGGACATTATGTGACCGCAGCAGGGAAGTCGGTTCAGACTGTCACTCCAACACCACGATGATCGGCACCAATGGTGATGCACCATTCACGAACGGACCAAGCCATGACACCCAGTCTATGCAGGGATGTCATGGCTTGTACTTGGCCCTTTAGGGTTGCTCGCCTGGGAACAGCTTGACCCAATCGGCTTCGGCTTGGATGCGGGCGAAGAAGCCCCAGCTTTCCACGGCGATAGAACGGGTCAGCCATGGCTTGGCCTTTTCCCATTCGCCGCGCAAAATATAATAATTCGCAAGGCTATAGGCGGATGATGCGGCAACGCCGTCGGCGGTTGCAAAGGCGCGGCCACCGTCTTTGTCGCTAAAGAAGCTGGCAGGGTCGCGGTGCCCCTTGAACAATTGGATACCGTCAAAATAGGTATCCGAACCGCCCGCCGGATGCACTTCAAACAAGGTCAGGTCATAGCTGTCGAGCAAGGCCTGCGCTTCGCGCATTTTGCCGCCGCGCGCCAGTGACAGATATTCCCAATAGGTGTTGGCCGTGCGGGCGTCCAAATCCTTGGTGAACATCGCCGCTTCCGCTGACTTTGCGAACCATTTGGCAGCATTATCAAAATCCTGCTTGGCAAAATAAGCCGCGCCCAGATGATAATAGAGATAATATTGCACCACGTCCGGATCGCCACGGAAATAATCCGGACCGGGCTTTTCGCGTTCCAACGGCTTGCCTTCATACAGGCGCGCCGCCTTCAGGCCCGTTTCAATGGATTGGTCAAACTGACGCAGTGAAAATTGGCGGTGTGCCAAATGACGCAGCAATTTCGGCGAGTTAGGGAATTTCGCCAAGGCCTTGGTATAAACGGCGGCACTTTCCTTGCTATAGCCTTGATAGAAAAGAATGCGGCCATACCAAGTGGCGGAATCTACCGTCATATTGCGGTCGAAATCGGCTTTGGCATCAGTTGCCGCGCGTTCCAGCAACGCCACCGACGCTACGCCCACATTGCGGGCGGGTTCGGTAATCATCGGCTTGCCGAGCAAAGACGTGCCTTGCAGGCTGCCCTGCGCTGCGGCGGGAACCGCGCACAGCAACAGGGCAGCGCCCATCCAATATGTCCCTTTGCCTTTCAGCATCCCTCTAATCCTCCTGCTATCTTTTTGCCTTTAGGCATCAATGTTGAATTCCACGCCCTGTGCCAGCGGCAAAGAGGTGGAATAGTTGACGGTGGTGGTCATGCGTCGCATGTAATTTTTCCAACTGTCCGTGCCCGATACGCGGCCACCGCCAGTGACCTTTTCGCCGCCAAAGGCGCCGCCAATTTCGGCGCCACTGGTGCCAATGTTGATATTGGCAATGCCGCAATCGCTGCCATTCACCGATTGGAAACGCTCCGCCTCGCGCACATCATTGGTGAAGACGCTGCTGGACAGGCCTTGGCTGACGCCATTTTGCAGCGCAATTGCTTCGTCGAAGGTGCCATAGGTCAGAACATATAAGATGGGCGCAAAGGTTTCTTCGCACACAATGTCCGTTTGCGCGGGCATTTCGACAATGGCGGGGCGCACGTAAAATCCGCCGTCCAAACCATCGATCATCACCCGTTCACCGCCATGGACAGTGCCGCCCTGTGCCTTGGCGGTTTCCAACGCCCGCTGCATGGCATCAAAGGCGCGTTCAT
Organism: uncultured Sphingopyxis sp.; assembly: GCA_964542975.1. Classification (GTDB taxonomy): domain Bacteria; phylum Pseudomonadota; class Alphaproteobacteria; order Sphingomonadales; family Sphingomonadaceae; genus Sphingopyxis. The sequence goes on along the minus strand of CAZIVW010000008.1, from coordinate 56,399 downwards.
CAATCAACGGGCCAACCAGCACGCCATCATCCAACGGACTGCCGATCTTCAACGTGGTATAGGCCGCCTTCAAGCGCGGCAAAAAGGCGTCTTTCACGCTTTCATGGACAATCAAACGGCGCAGGGTGGTGCAACGCTGGCCCGCCGTGCCGGTCGCCGCGAACACCGCGCCGCGCAGCGCAAGGTCCAAATCGGCGGTCGGCGCGACAATCGTCGCATTATTGCCGCCCAATTCCAAAATCGGTCGGCCAAAGCGCGCCGCCACGCGCATATTCACATCGCGGCCCATTGCCACGCTGCCCGTGGCGCTCAGCATGGCGACACCGGCATGATCGGCCAAAGCCTTGCCGCATTCAGCATCGCCAACAATCGTCTGGATCAAATGGTCAGGCGCGGCGTCAAATTCGTCCGCAACCTTGGCCAACAACCCCGCCATGGCGAGGGCGATCAGCGGAGTTTTTTCCGACGGTTTCCAAATCGCCGTATCCCCGCAAACCAAGGCCACGGTCGTTCCCCACGCCCAAACGGCGGCGGGAAAGTTAAAAGCGGAAATCAGGCCCAAAACACCCATCGGGTGCCAATATTCGGTCAAGCGATGCTCGGGCCGTTCCGACGCAATAGTCAGGCCGAACAATTGCCGCGACAAGCCAAGCGCATAATCGCAAATGTCGATCACTTCTTGAATTTCGCCGCGCGCTTCAGTCAAAATCTTGCCATTTTCCAGCGACAGCAAGTGCGCCAAATCTTCTTTATGGGTCCGCACCACATCGCCAAAACGGCGGATCAATTCGCCGCGCACGGGCCCCGGCACCAATTTCCATTGGTGAAAGGCCATGGTTGCACGGGCCACCATCGCGTCAATATCACCCGCATTGTGGCTGGTCAGCATCGCCAACAATGCGCCGTCGATAGGCGAGTGAACGGCCAAATCGCCGCCGACATAGCCGGATAATGACACGCCCAATTTATCAAAGCTGGATGCGATTTTTGCGTCCCAATTGCTCACATGATGTTCCATTTTATCTGCCATATTCAATCGTTTTAATTCATCGTCATTTATCGCGGCGCAGGGCCGCCTGATGCGTCCATGCGGATGATTTCACCATTTTTCAGGACCATCGTCACCCGTTCCAGATGCGACACATCGTCATAAGGATTACCGTCCACTGCAATAATATCGGCAAATTTACCACGCTCGATGGTTCCGATATTGGACGACTGGTCCAATAATTCCGCAGCCGTAACCGTCGCGGCCCGCAACGCCTCCATAGCCGTCATCGGACCTTGTTCGACCATCAGCGAAAATTGCCGTGCATTCAGACCATGTTGGGAAACGCCCGCATCGGTCCCAAAGGCGATTTTAACGCCATATTTTTTGGCCAACCGAATATTCTGTCCCGACACTTTGCGCGCTTCGTCCATTTTCGCCAAAACAGCGGGGCTTAAGGATTTTGCGGCGTCATCGGTCCGGTTTACCAGTCCCAAGGTCGGCACCAAATAAGTTCCACGCCGCGCCATGGCTTTGGCGGTATCATCATCCAAATATGTGCCATGTTCGATGCTATCGCCCCCAGCCCGCACCGACGCCGCGACGCCCGCCAGCCCATGGGCATGCGATGCGACCTTCAGGCCCAAATCATGCGCGGCCTTGACGATGGCGTTTAATTCCTCGTCATTCAAATGCTGGCCCAGCCCCCGCGCTTGCTGGGACATAATGCCGCCCGTGGCGGTAATTTTAATCAGGTCCGCGCCATATTTCGCCGCCTCGCGCACACGCATGGTGCACTCCACGGCTCCTGTGCAGGCCCCCGTATAATCATAAGGATATAAGGCCTCGGTCGCTTTGCGGTTCAGGCCCGACATATCGCCATGTCCGCCGATGATCGACAGCGAGGTTCCCGACAAAAAGATGCGCGGACCGATAATCCGGCCCTTGTTGATCGCATCGCGCAGCGCGTGAATGGATTCCCCGTCCGACCCCACTTCGCGAACGGTGGTAAAGCCCGCATCCAATGTTTTCTTAGCGTTGGCATAAGCAAAAAAGGCAATATCTTCAGCCCGATCAATCGCTGCTGACCAAATCTGTGTGTATGGGTCAAAGCTGAAATGCACATGGCTATCGATCAGGCCGGGCAGCACGGTTTGGCCTGTCAAATCCAACAAATGCGTGGCGGGCGGCGTGACATATCCGTCAAATATATCCGCGATACGGCCATTTTGGATCGCGATGGTAGACGGACCACGCAGCGGTTCACCAGCTACGGCAATCATCTGCCCCGCGTGGATTAGCAAATCATATGACTGGGCCGTGGCGGCGTCTGCGGCCAACGGGGCTGGAGGGGCCAGAGGGACCAGAGGGCGCAGTGCGGGCTGCCTTGCGGGCTCTGCCTGCGATGCGGACACGGCAGCCCGCGCATCGGCTGGCACGCTTAGGGTCAGGCCAGCCCATGCGGCGGCAAGCGCTGCCGCCCCCAACAGGCGGCGGCCCGCTGTTGCAATATTGTCACGATTCGTCATAAATTTCCGTATCGGAAAAATGTCACCACAGCGCCTTTCCATCAAAACAGCTCCCCCATTCCCGTCCGGCTTGGCATCATATTTTAAAAATCTCACTATATTTATAGCTGTTTTCAAAACACATACCGCCATTCCGATGTGATCGCGCGGCCGTGGCGACACAGGCGCTGTCTATAAACATTATCCAAATTCAGCAATAAATTTTATTATAGGAAAATAATTCCCGTCGATGTTAAGGGGGCGTTACAAATTTTCGAGAGTGGAGGGTAAATTGTCGAAACTTATATCCCGCCTGTTGCTGACGTCGGTGCTCACCGTGTCGGCAACGCCAATGGCTTGGGCTGAAGAGGTCGCTGGCTATTCCGAAGACAGCAGCCGCAGCGATATTGTGGTGATCGGAACGCGCCGGAAAGACCGCACCGTCACGGACAGCGCGGTCGCTATCGACGTGATCTCGCCAGAAAGCCTGACGGCGACCGGCTATTCGGACATGAATGACGCGCTGCGGACCTTGGTTCCGGCATTTAATGCCCAGCGTTTGCAAGGCAATGACGGGTCATCCTTTGTGCGTCCTGTCACCCTGCGCGGTTCGCCCGCCGACCATGTGCTGTTGCTGATGAACGGCAAGCGCCGCCACCGCGCATCCATTGTGCAAATCGGCACCGGCCACGCCTCCACTTCAGGTTCGCAGGGCCAAGATTTCAACGTCATTCCGACCATCGCTTTGGCCAATGTCGAAGTGCTGCGGGACGGCGCATCGGCGCAATATGGTTCGGACGCCATTGCTGGCGTGATCAACATGGACTTGAAAAAGGACAAGTCCGGCGGGTCGTTAATGGCGCAAGTCGGTGAATATTATGAAACCGGCGGCCGCACTTATGACATTCAAGGCCATGTTGCCGTGCCTGTTGGCGACCGTGCTTATTTCAACATTGCGGCGCAATTTACCGACCAAGCCAAAGCCTTGTTGAAAAAATCGCCGCACGTCGGTGCAGCCGCGCTGAACGAATTGGGCGTCGAAGGCGTGCCGAAAAATCCTGGCGGCAATTTGGACCCCTTCTACCGCGCATTTAAGGCAGTGTGGAACGCGGGCGTCGAATTGGGCGACGAATTGGAAGCCTATAGCTTTGGTAACTATATGACGGGCGAAAGCTCGGTTACCTTTGGTATGCGCATGCCATTTGCAGCGGGAGGCTTGGGCCAGCACGCCACTTTTGCGCCATCCGCCTATGACAATAGCGACGCCCACCCCGGCACCTTTGATCTTGCGGCCCGCTATCCCGGCGGCTTCGCGCCAGAATTTTCTGGCAACCTCGAAGATTTCAGCGCCTTGGTTGGTCTACGCGACCAAGTGGGCTCGCTGAACTGGGATGTGTCGGCACGCTATGGCACCAACACCGTCGATTATAAGATCACCAACACGATCAACCCATCGATGGGCAATGCCTCGCCCACATCCTTCAAGCCCGGCTCGCTGACCCAGCGCGAATTGCAGTTTGACGGTGAAATTTCTTATGAATTCACCGACAATATCTTGGCCTTCGCGGGCACTAGCTATCGCAAAGAAACCTATGTAATCGGCCAAGGCGACGAAGCCAGCTATATTCAAGGCGCGCTGCGCGATCTGCCCGTTGGCTCCAACGGCTTCCAAGGGTTTTCGCCAGATATCGCGGGTTCTTTTAACTCGTCCAGCTATGCGCTGTTCGCGGAAATTGACGCCGACATCACGCCATGGTGGAATTTCTCGGTCGCTGGTCGCTATGAAGATTACACACAATTTGGCGACAATTTCAGCTATAAATTCGCGACACGTTTTGAACTGAACCAAGCCGTGGCGCTGCGCGGTTCGTTCAGCACGGGTTTTCGCGCTCCGGCGGCGGGTCAAGTATTTGGTACCAGCCTGACCTCGCAATTGGATGGCCAAGGCGGCTTTGTTCTGGACGCCGTTTTGGTGCCCGGATCGCCCGCTGCCCAGATTTTCGGTTCCAAGGCCTTGAAGCCCGAAACATCGCAAAATATGTCGGCAGGGATCGTCTTTACGCCAGCCTCAAACTTCACCACCACGCTTGATTTCTATCAAATCAAGGTGGACGACCGTTTGCTGCTGACCCCATCGACGAACACCACCCAAGAACAACGTGATGAGCTGGCAGCCATTGGTTTCCCCAACGGCGGTTCGGTTCAGCAAGTGCGCTTCTTCCAAAATGAAATGGACACGCGCGTGCGTGGTTTCGATTTGGTCAGCACCTATCGTCACACATGGTCGGACCAAGCATCGACGGACTTCAGCCTTGCTGTAAACTATAATGAACAGCATCTGCGCGGTGCGCCGCCTCCGGGCTTTAACCCCGTCATTGTGACCGAATTTGAACGCGGCACGCCGCGCTGGCGCGGCAATATCAGCGCCACCACCAAATTGGGTGACTTTGGCTTTATGGCCCGCGCCATCCATTATGGAAAATGGCTGCGCAACAGCCAAGGCACGATTTTGCCACGCAAGGCCGTGACCCTGTTTGACACCGAGGTCAGCTATTCGGGCATTGAGAATGTCGACCTGAGCATCGGTGCGCGAAACTTGTTCAACATCTTCCCTCCCGGTCGTGGTCCCGCCTTGGAACGCACCGGTATGATGTATGACAATCACAGCGTCTTCGGCATTGCCGGCGGTTTCTATTACGCCAACGCCAAAGTCCGCTTTTGATGCACCCCCCCGTGCCTTCCGATAGGCAAATGTTTTTCATGGCATAGCCTATCGGAAGTTTGTGGATTATAGAAAGGACCGATGCGCTGTCATCGGTCCTTTTTCACCATATGGGACCGGTGCCCCCACATCGATCCAACCGCTATGTTATCAACAGGAAGCATCTGTTTATGTTGCCCAAAGAGGGAATAGACACCTCCTTTCAGGCCATATCGCGCGCGACGCGGCGCACGAAATCTGGCCCGTTTCACTTGGGCAAAAGACTGCGCGAATTGCGCCGCGATCGCGGCCTAACGCTTGAGGATGCGGGACGGCGCACCGGCCTTGCCGCGTCCACCTTGTCCAAAATCGAAAATGACCAAATGTCACCAACCTTTGATGTGGTGCAAAAATTGGCTGTCGGCTTTGACATTGATATTACCGACCTTTTTGCCGTGGAAGCCGAAGCCCACGCCAATGGACGGCGCAGTGTGACTCTGGCGGGCCAAGGCCGCCCCATGGAAACCCCCGTCTATGCCCATCGCTTGGTGGCATCGGAAATTAAAAATAAGAAAATTCTGCCCTTCGTGACCACCATCAAGGCGCGCAGTTTGGATGATTTCACCGTCTGGTCCCAGCATAGCGGCGAAGAATTTGTCCATGTTTTATCCGGTGAAATTTGTTTCCATACCGAACATTATGAACCCGCCTATCTGGGCGTTGGGGACAATATTTATATCGACAGCAATATGCAGCACGCCTGTTACAGCGTCAGCGAAGAAGATGCCGTCGTTCTGTGGGTGAACACAGGCTAGAAAGGCGGCGGGCCGTCACCCGATCATCGCAACCATGGCGGCGTTAATTTTCTTGCAATAGATTTCGGAAACGCTAATCTTTTTCCAATCGGAAAACAGGGGGAGCGTTATCCATGCAACGGCGTGATTTCATCTTAAGCAGCGCAGCATTTTCGGCCATCAGCGCGGGCGGCATTTTGTCCACAGCCGCCCATGGCCGCACCGCCCTGCGCCCGCTCAGCTTTGACGCCATGGGCGAATTGCGCACAAATTATGCGCCCGCGCTGATCCGCCAGATGCAGCAAAGCGGCGTCGATGCGATCACCGTCACCCTCTGCGACCCCAAAAGCTATGAGGGCCAAGCCTTTGTCGACGCACTCAAGGCTGTGCGCGAACATGATGCCTTCATCGCCGCCCATCCCCAATTGCTGGTCAAGGCCACCAAGACCGATCATATCGATATTGCCCGCCGCAATGGGCAAATTGCGGTTTTCTATCTGTTTCAAAACACGACCCAATTTGGGCGCGACCTTGGCAATGTGGATAAATTTTACCAATTGGGCGTTCGGTCGGCCCAGCTAACCTATAATGACCAAAATTGGGCGGGATCGGGCTGCAAAGAATTGGGCGCCAATGGCCTGACCCTGTTCGGGCGCGAATTGATCGAGCGTATGAACCAATGCGGCATGTTGTTGGACCTGTCGCACGTCAATATGCAAACCATGGGCGAGGCCATCCGCCATTCCGCCAAGCCGGTGATTATCTCGCACACCGCACTCAGCAGTGTTCATACCAATATTCGCAATACCAGCGATGAAAATCTGCGTTTATTGGCCAATCGCGGCGGCGTCGCGGGAATTTGCCAGCTTCGGCCCTTTTTAACCAACGTCCGCGACGGCGCGCTGGAGGAATATTATCGCCATATCGACCGCGCGGTCCAAATTTGTGGCACCGATCATGTCGGCATCGGCAGCGACCGCGACCACCGCGTGGTGGAAATGGACGAAGCCTATATCGCTGAGTTAAAGGCCGAAGAAGGCGCCAATTTCAACGAAGCCGAATGGCCGTTGTTCATTAACGAATTGAACGGCCCGCACCGGATGGAGGTGCTGTGGGACGGGCTGCGTCAACGCGGCTATCCGGCGGGCACAGTGGAAAAAATCATGGGCACAAATGTGCGCCGCATTTATCAAGAGGTGATCGGATGACCCGCGCCGCGATCATCCCAGCGCTGCTGTCCGCAGCCGCATGTCTTGCGCTGCCCGCACCGGTCATGGCTCAGCCTGGGGCTCAGACTGGGACTGGGACTGGGGCTCGTCCACACCCTGCCCCGATCAGCGGCCAATGCCAAACCGCGCTGAATGGCCGTCAATTGTCGGTGCCAAGCTTTGCGCCGGCCACGCAAAAGCGTTTGGACGAAAATATCGCCGCCGCCCGCGCGGCGCTGGCCATCGCGCCGGACCGCGAAGATCACCATATATGGCTGGGCCGCCATTTGGACTATGCGGGCCGCATTTGCGAGGCGGTTGATGCGTTTAATGCGGGATTGGCGCAATTTCCAAACAGCTATAAACTCTATCGCTTCCGCGCCCGCGACCTAACCCGCGCGCGGCAATTTGACGCCGCCTTGGCTGATTATGAAACGGCTTTACGCCTGATGGGCGATACGCCCGATATTTTTGAACAGGACGGCCTGCCCAATAAATTGCACCTGACGATCAGCACTTATCGCGGCAATATCATATATTATCACGCCCAAACCAGCTTTGCGACGGGCGATTATCCAACTGTCCTGCTGGGCATGGCGACATCGCCAGACCTCGCCTTCCCCTTTGCGCGGGACGATATGCATGTCCCCACCGCTTATTGGTCCTATTTGGCGCTGCGCAAAATGGGCCGCCATGACGAAGCGCGCGCGCTGATCGCCGCCGTGCCAGACCATCTCCAACTGATCGAAAATGATATTTATTATGATGCGGTCAAGGTGATGCAGAAAAAGATCAAGCCGGAAAGTCTGGCCAACAGCAAGGACAGCACGATCAAATTTGCCATTGCAATGGAATATCGTTTCGATGGCCAAGACACGAAAGCGCAGCAGGTGATGCAAGAAATATTGGCCGAAAACCCCCAAGGCCATTGGCCGTCAGAGGTCGAACTCGCCGCGCCTAACCGCCGCACGGGCTGGTAAAGCATTTTCCATCCCTATGCCCCTAGGCTCAAGACCCATTGATTACAGCCAGAACAGCACGGTAGCGGCGAGAGCGATTGTGGAGAAAAAGCTGTTTGGACATCTATCGTAGCGCGTAGCTACGCGCCTCCAGTCTTTGAGGCGTCCAAACATGATCTCGATCCGATTACGGCTTTTGTATCGACGCTTGTCGTATTTGATGGGTCTCGCGCGTGTATTCCGTCCTGGGACACAGGGAGTGATGCCCTTTTCCTGCAAGGCATCTCGGAACCAATCGGCATCATATCCTCGGTCACCAAGCAGCCATAGCGCCTTGGGACGAGTATCGAGCAGCGCGGCGGCGCCTGTGTAATCGCTGACCTGCCCAGCGGACATGAAGAAACTGATTGGGCGACCATTCGCATCGGTTAGCGCATGCAGCTTGGTATTCATGCCCCCCTTTGTGCGACTTATCAGGCGACCCCGCCCCCCTTTTAACCCCAAGGCTAGATGCCGTGCGGTGGGCTTTGAGGTGGGTAGCATCAATCATAATCGTATTGCCATCCGTGGACTGGGGCTGAGCTAAACCTTCCAGCATCCGTATGAGGACACCCTTGTCACTCCACCGCTTCCAGCGATTTTAAAGCGTCTTTGCCGGACCGTATTCCTTGGGTGCATCACGCCGGCTCAATCCATTCCGATTAACGAAAATGATCCCACTCAAAACCCGCCGGTCATCAACACGAGGACGCCCATGGCTCCTAGGAAAATAGGGATCCAGCCGAGCCATCTGCTCGTCCGTCAGCCAGTATAGGTCACTCATCAGCCAGGCTCCTTGCCCTGTCTGAATCATGATTACCTCATAAAATCAATGGATCCTGAGCCTAAAAGGGTTAAATACCGCCGACTTCATTTGCGATGAAAGCGGAAAATTATCCGCTTGGACCAAACAGGCCGATGACATCCTCTCTGTATCTGCAAGTCTGGCGATGACGCATCGGCGATTGAAATGCCAAAAAATGCCAGATGACGCCAATTTACAGCGCGCGTTACAATCTATCGCGAAGGGAATATCCGGCCATCACAGGGTCAAATTATGGATCGGCGACTTAGGCGTACCCAATTCTGGTACCGTTTTGGAAATTTACAAACTACCCAAGGAAATTGGATCTTTTGATTTTGCGCCAAAAATGGTGGTGGTGGTAAAACCTCCCAACACACTCAGTGATGAGAATATCCCTCTCTTACGAGGAATCTTCAACCTCACTCATGCCGAAGCCCAAATAGCAATTCAGATTGCCAATGGGACGGAACGCTCCGCCATTGCTCTCGCCCGATGCTCATCCACTGGAACCGTGCATGCGCACCTCAAATCGATTTTCCGGAAAATGGATATCGGTCGCGAAACCGAACTCGCGTCCAAGGTCCATAGCTTCCTAAAATCTTATTCGGTTTAATTTCCCAATAGCCAACAAATTTTCCACGCATATGGAACCCGACACTTTGGACATGTGCGTATGCAATACTTTGCATCAGTAATGCCGCCCCCTTATCCGTCAGTGTAGCCCGTCAACCACGCTGGAGCGGCCGCTATACATTCTTCATGCCCTTGCCTTCGTCAGAATTCCCGCTATGGGCTGCTCCGTGAGAAAGTTTCTCACATGATCGCGCTGGTACTTCGAAAGAAGTTTAAAATGGGAACGCGGTATGCGGCTTTGCTGCTAAACCGAGGCTGTCCCTGCAACTGTGAGCGGTGAGCGAGATGCACTGTTTCGTGCTTACGAAACAGCCACTGGAATTTCGGTTCTGGGAAGGCGTGCACCGAGCGATGACCCGCAAGCCAGGAGACCTGCCAGCGTGGGTCGCTCTTTGTCTTGGCCCAGGGGTTGGCCGTGGCACGGTGTCTTTTTCCGTCTGAGCGACGAATCCGTTGCGGCTGGGGCCGCTTGAGATCAGCGCTTGGCGGGTGAATTACGCCCATTCGCTTCGTTCTGATCGACTGTTCGTTTGCTCTTCTTGTGGGGTTATGCCCGCCGGAAAATCTTGCGCATGGTTGCCCCATTTGCCGCCCAACAGCTCGGCGTTTGGGGGCAGCCCAAAATGACATATTTGAACAAAAGCTCGGCACTGGCCATGGCAGCGGCGTGCATGGCCGCACCATTTTCCGCGCAGGCCGCAGACGATAGCATCGTCGTCACCGCATCGCGCGTGACCCAAGATGCTCGCGAAATCGGCAGCGCGGTTTCCGTCATCACCGCAAAAAATATCCAAGAAAATCAGATTATTTTTGTCAAAGACGCGCTGCAAGATTTGCCGGGCGTTAAAATCTCCACGGATCGCCCCGGCGACTATAGCAGTGTCAGCATTCGCGGTTCGAACAATGACGAAGTATTGTGGTTGATTGACGGTATTGAACTGGGCGACCCCAGCTCGACCAGCACCGAATTTCGCGCCGATCACCTGACCTCGCGCGACATTGCCCGTATCGAAGTTTTGCGCGGCAATCAAAGCTCGCTCTACGGCTCGGACGCCATCGGCGGCGTGGTGAATATCATTACCAAACGCGCAACATCCGAAGGCTTGGAAGTGAATGCCGACGCCGAAGCGGGCAGCCATGGCACTTTGTCTGGCTCAACGTCGATCATTGGCAAAAAGGGCGCGGTCGATTTCCGGCTGACCGCCACTGGCTATCGTCACAACGGCCCGTCACTGTCGGACCCGCGCACGGCCCCTGCTGGCGCGGCGGGGGAAAAGGATGAATATTGGCGCTATGGCTTTAGTGGACGCATTGGCGTGGAGGCCAATCAGAATTTGTCCTTCCAAGCCATTGGCTTGTGGCAAGACAGCTTCTCTGATCTGGATGACACCACGGCTGATAATTTCAACACGGTGAAGAAAAAAGAATATGCCTATGCTGGACAGGCCAATTATCGGTCGGATGATCAGCGCATTCAGACGGATTTAACCGCTAGCCGTTATGTGACCCAGCGCCTTTATTTCGGTGCCTATAACCGCCCCGAAGGTGATGTATACAAAGGCTATAAGGACGAACTCAGCCTTGCCCTGAAATATCAGGCAAGCGATGCCATCACCTTTGCGGCGGGCAGCAATTGGGAATGGGAAAAGACCGACCAGATCACCAACTATTCCGGAAATTTCAACGAAGGCATTGATACGAAATCCGTCTATGGGGAAGTGGCCCTGCGCCCCATTGAAAACCTCACCCTCACTGCCGCAGCGCGCCTTGATGACAACAGCCGCTTCGGCAGCTTTGACACTTATCGCGGCACGGCGGCCTATGTGGTTGGCCCGCTGAAATTGCGCGCCAGCTATGGCACGGGTGCAAAGGCCCCCGGCCTCTATCAATTGTTCGACCCGCTTTATGGCAATTTGAACCTGAAGGTGGAAACCAGCAGCGGCGGCGATGTCGGCTTTGATCTGGACCTGCGCCAAGGCCTGACGCTGCAAATGAGCTATTTCTTCAGCAATAAGAAGAATGAAATCAATTGGGATGGCAGCCGCCCACCCTATGGCGGCTATAATCAATTTGGCCGTTCGCGGGCGCATGGCGTCGAATTGGGCTTGGGCGCGCAGCCCTTCGATTGGCTGCGCCTCAACCAAAGCTTCAGCATCATCGAGCATCAGGTCGATAACAGCCTGAACGGTGACGGACCCTATGTGGATAGCAAGCGTCCGGAATATTATGGCACGACCGCGGTGACCGTCACGCCGACGGAGCACACCAGCCTGACCGCCCGCGCCCGCTATGCCGACGGCAATGCTTCTGGCTGGGGCGGCGCGACCAAGGCCTATGGGGTGGTCGATCTGCTCGGCAGCGTGGCCCTGACCGACAAGATTGAGGTTTATGCCCGCGTCGTGAACCTGTTCGATACATGGTATCAGGTCAGTTACGGCACACAGACCTTGGGCCGCAGCGCCTATGGCGGCGTGCGCCTCAGCTTCTAATCGGCTCCCCCCAAGCGCGGGAGCGGCAGATATCCGCCACTCCCGCGTTTTTCCGAATTTGGAAAATCGCATATGACTTTTATCGAAAAGCGCGCCGCGCATCATGATGATGGCCGTGTAAAGGCCGAATATTGGCGGCTCCCCCTCGGCGAAGCCTTTCTCGAAGGCTTGATGCGGGATTTGTTTGAAAATCATTGGTCGCAGTTGACCTTTGGCCCGATGATCGCGGGCGGCGCTTATGAATTGCGCTGTCCGTCTGCGCCGAAATCCATCCATGTGGGCGGCGGATATTTCACCGTCCATTGGGGGCGGCACGGCCATTTCCATTTGTGCATCGGGACAAGCAATGGCTCGCCGGACGTGGTCGCCCATCGCCGCCCATCCAAGGCCGAGTTTGTGCGCGGTTTTGACCAAAATGGCCATCCCGTCACTTGGTCGCTGCAAATGGCCAATGGTCATGGCGAGTCCACCCTCGCCATCTATTTCCCCAATCCCTTTTTGACCGACGAAGATGGCATTGCGGAAACGCCAGATTTTGCGCGCCTCGCTTTGTGGCATGATGTGTTGGTCCGCTATGCTGGGTATCAGCCAGACGGCACGGACGAGCTGGGCAAAGGCTTTGCCAAATAATGCAGCGTCTGGCGGCGATCGTGTTGATGCTGGGCCTTGGGGGGATTTTTCCTGCCAAGGCCCATGCCGAACGGCCCAAAGCGGCGTCGTTCGGATTATGCGCCGATCAGATGCTGATGATGTTGGCCGACCCACGCCAGATTGCATCGCTATCGGCGCAAGCCACGGGGCCGCTGTCCGCTTATGCCAGCAAGGCCAAAGCCTATCCCACCAACCGTGGCAGCGCCGAAGAAGTGATCGCATCGGGCGCAAAGCTGTTGCTGCAAAGCGATGCCGTCAGCCAGCAAAGCGCAGCGGCCTTGCGCAGTTTTGGCGTGAAGGTTGTGCAAATCCCCCTCGCCAATAGCTGGGCCGAAGTGGACGCCGTGGTGCGCGACATCGCCCGCGAATTGGGGCAGGTTGCGCGCGGCGAAGCACTGATCGCCAATATGCACCAACGGCTGGCCGCCATCCGCCCGCCCGAACCCATATCCCATTGGCCGCGCATCATTTATTACCGCCCCGATGGCGGCGGCGCGGGCAGCGGAACATTTGTGGACATCAGCCTGAATGCGGCGGGTTTCCGCAATGTGCAAGCCGAATGGGGGCCGCCCTTGTGGAGCGGCATTCCCGCCGAACGCGTGGTCCGACAGCCGCCCGACGCCTTTGCCGTCAGCTATTTTGACACCAGCAATAATGGCTCGTCGGTGCTGCGCCGCAACCCTGTGTTGTGGGGACAAGCGCGCAGCCGCCCCGTCATCATCGTCGCTGGCAAATATTGGAATTGCGGCAGCCCGCTGTTGGTCGACGCGGTGGAATTGCTGGCGAAAGAAAGACAGAAATTGATGCACAGCTCCGCGATGGTCGCCCGCCGCGCCGCCACAAAAGGGGCCGCGCGATGACGGCCGCCCTTCCCCCAACTGCGCCGATTATCAAGACCGTCAACCAAAGCGCCTTATGCCTTATGCTCGGCGCGGTTCTGCTGGCCCTGATGCTGGTGTCGCTGAATTTCGGCTATGTCGATCTGTCGCAAACAACGCTCATCCGCGCCGCATTTGGCATGGCCGATGAACCGACCAATTTGATCGTGCAACAATTGCGGATGCCGCGCATGTTGCTGGCCGTGATGGTCGGCCTGTCGCTGGGCGCATCGGGCGCGGTGTTGCAAGGCCTGCTTCGCAACCCCTTGGCGGAACCGGGAACGCTGGGCATCACAGGCGCGGCGAGCCTCGGCGCTGTGATCGCCATTTATTTCGGCTTTGTGGCGACCATGCCGCTCGCTTTGCCTATTTTCGCGATGATCGGGGCGGGCATTGCCACGCTGATCTTGCTGTTGGTCGCCCGCGAAAATGGCCGAACGCTGACGTTAATTTTGCTGGGCGTCGGCATCAGCGGCATTTCCATCGCGCTCGTGTCGCTCGCCATGAACCTATCGCCGAATCCTTGGGCGGTCAGTGAAATCGCCATGTGGCTGCTCGGCTCCGTCCGCGACCGGACCTTTCGCGAAGTCCTATTGGCCGCGCCCTTTATCGGCGCAGGGCTGGTCATGTTACTCGCCTGCGCGCCCTCGCTTAACATGTTGTCGCTGGGCGAAGATAGCGCCCGCACCTTGGGCCTCAACATGGCGAGGCTTCGGATATTGGCCATTGGCGGCACCAGCTTGGCGGTTGGCGCTGGCGTGGCCGTGTCCGGTTCCGTCGGTTTCGTTGGCCTGATGATGCCGCATATCATCCGGCCCTTTGTCGGCCAAATGCCCAGCCGCCTCATCCTGCCCAGCGCCATTGGCGGCGGCGCTTTGGTGCTGGCCGCCGACATCGCCGTGCGCTTGATTGCCGTGGGGCCGGAATTGCAGCTTGGGGTTCTCACCTCGCTCGTTGGAACGCCCTTCTTCCTCTATTTGGTCTTCAGCCTCAGAAAGCAAATGCGATGACCAACTTGCACGTCGATTCAGTGCATGTGCCCATCGGACGGCGCAGCTTTTTGCAGGACATCAGCTTCACGGCCAACAGCGGCGAATTTATCGGCTTGGTCGGGCCGAACGGCGCAGGCAAATCGACCCTCGCCCGCGCCATTGCCGGATTGTTGCCGATCAGCGGCGGTCAGATTTTGCTGGACGGTCAATGCCTGCGCCAGCTTGGCCCCAAGGCCAGCGCCAAGAAAATCGCTTATTTGGCGCAAGGCGATTTGGTCCATTGGCCGCTGTCCGCCCACGCCATCGTCGCGCTGGGCCGTACGCCATATATGGGCCAATTTGGCGGCAACAGCCCCGCTGATGAAGCCGCCATCGCCCGCGCTATGGAACGCACGGCGGTCACAGATTTTGCACAGCGCGATGTCACGCAATTATCCGGCGGTGAACGCGCCCGCGTGCTGTTGGCACGGGCCTTGGCGGTGGAAGCACCGATCTTGATCGCGGACGAACCCGTTGGCGCGCTCGACCCGCGTCATGGGCTGAATATCATGGGCTTGCTGCGCGAAGAAGCCGATCGCGGCGTGTTGGTCATCACCGTCATCCACGATCTGGCGCTGGCGACCCGCTATTGCGACCGGCTGATTGCGCTGCGCGAGGGCGAATTGGTCGGCGATGGCCCACCCCATGATGTGCTGTCCCCCCAAGGCATGGCGAAAAATTACGCCGTCGAGGGACATCATGCCGCCCATCAAGGCCAAGCCTTTGTGCTGCCATGGCGCGCCCTTTGAACCAACCCATCCCCCTGTTTTCATCCGCAAGGAAGCGATTATGAGCAAAATTCCCGTCACCATCATTACTGGCTTTTTGGGGGCCGGAAAAACCACCCTTATTCGCCACCTGCTGCAAAATGCAGGCCAGCGAAAATTGGCGCTCATCATCAATGAATTTGGCGATGTCGGCATCGACGGCGATTTGGTGAAAGGCTGTAATGACGCTGCCTGTCCGGTGGAAAATATAGTCGAACTGGCCAATGGCTGTATCTGCTGCACCGTGGCGGATGATTTCTTGCCGACCATCGAAGCGCTGCTCGACCGCGCTGACAAGCCCGATCATATCATCATCGAAACATCCGGCCTTGCCCTGCCCAAACCGTTGGTCAAAGCATTTCAATGGCCCAGCGTCCGCACCCGCGCCACCGTGGATGCGGTGATTGCGATGATCGACGCCGACGCCGTGACGGCAGGCCGCTTCGCCCCCGATGAAGCCGCGCTGGCGGCAGTGCGCGCTGCGGACCCCACGCTGGACCATGAAACCCCGCTGGAGGAATTGTTCGAAGAACAGCTTGGCTGCGCGGATATGGTCATTTTGAACAAATGCGACCTGTTAACGCCAGAACAAATCGCGGCGGTCGAAGCGATTGTGACCAAGGATATGCGCGCCGGAACGGGCATTGTTCACGCATCCGGCGGCGCAGTGGACCCCACCATCTTATTCGGCCATGCCGCCGCCGCCGAAGATGATTTGGACAGCCGCCCATCGCATCATGACGGCGCAGCGGACGATCATGATCATGATGATTTTGACAGCTTCGTGGTGCGCGGCGGCGATGTGGCCGACCCGCAGGCCTTTGTGCGGGCCCTGTCCCATATCATCGCGGACCATGATATTTTGCGGATCAAAGGCTTTGCCACGGTCCTAGGCAAGCAGGCGCGCTTGGTCATCCAAGCGGTCGGCCCGCGCATTCAGCATTTCTTTGACCGGCCTTGGTCCGCCGAGGAACAGCGCCAAACATCGTTGGTCG
This sequence comes from uncultured Sphingopyxis sp., assembly GCA_964542975.1. Taxonomy (GTDB): domain Bacteria; phylum Pseudomonadota; class Alphaproteobacteria; order Sphingomonadales; family Sphingomonadaceae; genus Sphingopyxis. Next base: position 39,953 of record CAZIVW010000008.1, on the reverse strand, counting down.
TGATCGGTGAGAAGGGGCTGGATGAAGCCGCCATCACCGCCGCGCTGCAAGCCGAGCTTCGCTAAATGCATTTGCTATCCGCCACCCCCGGCAGCATCGCTGATGGCGAGGAAGCCATTGATCTGGGCCAATCGGCTGGTGATTTGGTCATATTGACGGTGGCGGATAGCGAACTGGCCTGCCTATCCAAAGCGGCAGCGCAGTGGGAGGCCGCACAGGGGGGTGAAAGCGGTCCCAGCGTGCGGCTCGCCAATCTGCTGTCCCTCAAACACCCCTATTCCGTTGATCTTTATGTCGAAACACTTATCCGCAAGGCTCGGTTCGTCTGTGTCATCTTGCTCGGTGGGAAAAGCTATTGGCCCTATGGCTTGGACGAAATCGCCCTTGCGGCGCAGGAATTGGGCATAAGCTTTGCGGCCATTTCGGGCAGCGGCGATCCTGACCCCGCCCTTGCCCCCTATTGCAATATTTCCGCTGCCGATTGCGCCCAGCTTAACGCCTATATCAAGGAAGGCGGGGTCCCCAATGCGCGCAGTTTCTTGAACCAAGCGGCGCGGCTAGCCGGCTTCGAAGCCCCGCCGCCCCAGCCGCTTATCATTCTGCCCAATGCCGCCATCTATGCGGACGTGACGCCAAGTGAACAGGTCCGCCCCGTCGCCCTGCTCAGCTTTTACCGCGCATTGATGGTTGCAGGCACGACAGACGCGGTGGATGCGATGATCGCGGGCTTAACCGGCCAAGGTTTCGCCGTGCTGGCTGTCGGCGTCCGGTCGCTGCGCGATCCCGAAAGCGTCCGCTTGCTCGGTCAATTGATCGACCAACATAGTCCCGCGATCATCCTCAACGCCACTAGCTTTGCCGCTTCCTCTGCCGCCGAACCACGCCAGCCCGCGATTTTGGAACGCGCCAATTGTCCGATCCTGCAAATCGCCTTTGCGGCGGAGCAAGAGGAGATATGGCAAACATCCTCACGCGGCCTCGGCCCACGGGATTTGGCGATGAATGTCGTGATGCCAGAGGTGGATGGCCGCATCTTCACGCGGGCCGTTGCCTTTAAGGCCAGCGCCATATTTGACGAGCGCACACAGTGTAACATCGTCACACCCAAGCCAGTGGCGGACCGTGTGGCCTTCGTCGCCAAATTGGCGGGCAATTGGGCGCGATTAAAACAAACCCCCGCCAAAGACCGGCGGATCGCGCTGATATTGGCGAACTACCCCAACCAAGATGGCCGCATCGGCAATGGCGTGGGCCTCGACACACCCGCCAGCGTCATCGCCATTTTGCAGGCGATGCAGGCCGCTGCTTATGTCATCGACAATGCCCCCCATGATGCCGCCGCCCTGATGGCGCTGATCAATGACGGTGCCACCAACAGCCGCGCCAGCCAAGCGCGCCGCAGCGACGCTATGCTGACGCTCGCCGACTATCAGACATATTTCGCCCAAATCAGCCCAGCCGCCGCGCAGACCATGACAGACCGCTGGGGCGTCCCTGACCAAGACCCATTTTTCCGCGATGGGGCCTTTCATCTGCCGGTTCATATATTCGGCCAAATTGCCGTCGCGGTGCAGCCCGCGCGCGGATATCATATCGACCCCAAAAGCAGCTATCACGACCCTAGCTTACCGCCGCCGCATGGCTATTTGGCGTTTCATTTCTGGTTGGAACATATTTTCCAATCACAAGCCGCCGTCCATGTCGGCAAGCATGGCAATTTGGAATGGCTGCCCGGCAAAGCCGTGTCGCTGTCCGCCGATTGTTTCCCCGAAATTTGCGGCGGCACGATGCCGACCATTTACCCCTTCATCGTCAACGACCCCGGCGAAGGAACGCAGGCGAAACGGCGGATTTCGGCCACCATCATCGACCATCTTACCCCGCCACTGACCCGCGCCGAAAGCTATGGTCCACTGAAGCAATTGGAAGCGTTGGTGGATGAATATTATCTCGCCGCAGGTATGGATCACCGCCGATTGGAGCGGTTGAAGAAGGATATTTTAAACCTCGCCGCGCTCAGCGGACTAGACCGCGATGCTGGCGCAAGCGGTGATGATGATGCGCTCGCAGCGATCGACAATTATCTGTGCGAATTAAAAGAATTGCAGATACGCGATGGCTTGCACATCTTTTCCCAAAGCCCAACGGAGCGGCTGCGCCGCGATTTGCTGATCGCGCTTGCCCGCACGCCCCGTGGGCGCGGCAAAGACGGCAATGCGTCGCTGCACCGTGCGATGGCCGACGATCTGGGCCTTGGTTTCGATCCGTTGGACTGCGAATTTGCAAAACCATGGACAGGCCCGCGACCAGAGATTTTATCGAACCTCACAACCGATGCTTGGCGCAGCATGGGCGATACGGTGGAACGTCTGGAAATTCTCGCCATAGATTTGGTCGAAGGCGCCCAAGGCATCGGCCCTGCTAGCAACGCCGTGGTGGCCGCCATCATCACCGATTTGGCCGCCCGCGTCGATGCCTGCGGACCATCGGAAATCGCCGCCTTGCTCGCCGCCCTCGACGGCCAATTCATCGCCCCCGCCCCGTCCGGCGCGCCGACACGGGGGCGGCCCGATGTGCTGCCAACGGGGCGAAACTTTTTCTCCGTCGATCCGCGCGCCATCCCCACCCAAATAGCATGGGATTTGGGCCATCGTTCCGCGCAATTGCTGGTCGACGATTATCTGCAACGGCACGGCGAATATCCGACCTCCATCGCCATGTCGGCTTGGGGCACGGCCAATATGCGGACGGGCGGCGATGATATTGCCCAAGCTTTGGCGCTGATGGGCGTGAAGCCGCAGTGGGAGCTAAGCTCTGGTCGTTTGACCGGATTTGAGGTGCTGAAATTGGCGGTGCTGGGCAGGCCCCGTGTGGATGTCACCTTCCGTGCATCGGGCTTTTTCCGCGATGCTTTTCCCGATCAAATCAACCTGCTCGACAGCGCGGCCCGCGCTGTCATGGCGCTGGACGAAACAGCCGAAGATAATCCCGCCGCCGCCCGCCAACGCGCGGAACAAGCCGAACTTATCGCCAATGGCCAAAGCCCAGAAACGGCCGCCCACCGTGCTGGCGCGCGCATTTTCGGCTCCGCCCCCAGCAGCTATGGCGCGGGCCTACAGGCACTGATTGACGAAAAATGCTGGAATGATCGCAGCGATTTGGCCGAAAATTACCTGCGTTGGGGCAGCTTCATCTATGGGGACGGAGCGCAGGGCGTGGCGGATCAACATTTGCTCGAAACGCGCCTGAAAACCGTCGAAGCCGTTGTCCAAAACCAAGATAACCGCGAACATGATCTGCTGGACAGCGACGATTATTACCAGTTTGAAGGCGGCCTTTCGGCAGCGGTGGAACGGATCAAAGGCAGCGCCCCCCTCGCTTATCATAATGACCACAGCCGCCCCGAACGCCCCCGCATCCGCACCTTGGAAGATGAAATCGGCCTGATCGTTCGCGGGCGGCTGACCAATCCCAAATGGATCGCGGGCGTCATGCGCCACGGTTACAAGGGCGCGTTCGAAATCGCCGCCAGCGTCGATTATCTATTCGGTTTTCGCGCCGCCACCAATGCGGTGCAGGACCATCATTTCGACGCCGTTTATACGGCCTTCATCACCGACGATGAAGTGCGCGAATTTATGCAGCAAGCCAATCCTCACGCCCTTCGCGAAATGGCCGCACGTCTTTCCGAAGCCATTGATCGCGGCCTTTGGAAACCCCGATCCAACAGCGCCGCAACCACCCTTTTCCGCTTGATAGGTGAACCAAAATGAAAGAACGAACCCCCGAAGACCATGCCAACAAAATGCAGAAACGGCAGGCCGCCCATCAAAGAAAATTAAGCGCCAAAACCACAGAAAAAGGCCTGCTGATTGTCCACACAGGAACCGGCAAAGGCAAAACCTCCGCCGCGCTTGGCATGGTGGTGCGCGCGATTGGCCACGGCATGAAAATCGGCGTGGTGCAATTTGTGAAAGGCGCGATGGAAACGGGCGAGCAAGCCGTGTTCAACCATTTCCCCGACCAAGTGGAATTTAAGCCGATGGGCGAAGGCTTTACTTGGGACACCCAAAACCGCGAACGCGACATTGAAGTCGCCCGCGCTGCTTTTGACGAAGTGAAGCGCATGATCGCCGACCCCAGCTATGATATGGTGCTGGCCGATGAACTGAACATTGTGATGCGCTATGATTATCTGCCGGTGGATGAGGTGTTGGAACTCGCCGCCCAGCGCCAGCCGATGAAACATTTCATCATCACAGGCCGCAACGCCCCCGCCGAATTGATCGAGGCCGCCGATTTGGTCACGGAAATGACAATGGTAAAACATCCTTTCCGCGAACAAAATGTGAAGGCGCAAAAGGGCATCGAATTTTAACGATGCCCAAAGGGATTTAGCCGCGAATTTTGCCGTCGTGCGGGCTATTTTATGCGTCGCCTGCCCATCACCGATCATGCTGTTTTTTTCTAAGCAACCTGCTCGCGATGGTCAGATCGGCTACTTATTCTTTCAATGCGCGCACGCTGCCTTGAAAACCCTGCACTTCGCCACTGATGGTCGGACGAGCCGTGTCGCCGGCCAGATGGCGCTTGCCAGCTTACAGAAATTCCTTCGACCATATGTAACACAGGCTCTTGTAATCAATCTGCGCCTTGAACCTCGCCAATTGGCCAACCGAGCCACGCGGTTCAGGCTGCAGGTCTCGCCCTGATCCAGCAGGTCGCCATGCAACTTACAATAGCTATTAACTTTGGAGCTTTCATTCTAGGCCTGCCGTATCAATATGGTGTGTCAGGCACCCTCTCTTGCGCGTTGGCTCAGCGGGGCCTTTTGCCATACATCTTAGCCGCTCGCTTGGATGTGCAGGTAACGACACATCCACGCAGACGGGGAAATGAATACGTTGCTCGGCAACAAAAGCCTATTTCACCAAAATTTGGATAGACGGCCTCCAGAATTCTAGGGGCCACTCAGACTTGCCTGCTCAGAAACGGAATGTGAGATAGGTCACCGCATAAAATAGATTTTTCCCGCCAACCAAATTGTCGGTCACTTCGGTATAATTTCCATAGAAACCAAGCGTGGTGAACGGGTTCACACTATATGGGCCGGACAAGACCAAGCGCGTACCGAAATAGCACTTATCGCTTTGATTGCTATCGAAAATTGTCGCGCCGGACAGGGCATAGACCGCGTCCTCCCACTCTGTAAGCCACAGCCCTGCCACGGACGCATCCATCTTGAGGCGCGTCGCAGGGAAAAGGCTGATCATCGGCTGCCGCACCGTGATTTTTTGATAGCCCAAATCGCCATTATAGGTAAGCGGTCGGGGGAACAGCGGGGCAAAGGTTCCTGATCAGCCCCCACCGAGTGGACCAGTTGGTTTGTTAGTGTAAAATGCTCGGCACCGCCATATCCGGCTTCCAGTTCCGCTTCGCTCCACCTCCAGCCGGATATGGCGGTGAAGCTGTTTCTGGTGCCGGCGGTCGATAACCGAGGCTGCTGTGTGGGCGGACGGTGTTGTAATGTCGCCGCCACGCCTCAATCAGCATCTTCGCCTCGGCGAGGCTGTAGAATATCTCTCCGTTAAGTAGTTCGTCGCGAAGCGACCCATTAAAGCTTTCATTATACCCATTTTCCCATGGCGATCCCGGCGCGATATAGAGTGTATTCACACCGATCTGGCCGAGCCATGCCTGAACGGCATTGGCTATAAATTCGGGGCCATTGTCTGACCTTATATTGGCTGGTGGGCCACGCATGATAAACAATTCGGCCAAAGCTGACAGCACGTCTTCATGACGCATCCGCCTTGCAACGATGAGTGCCAGACATTCCCGGCTGGCCTCGTCGATGATGGTCAGGATATGGAACTTGCGGCCGTCATGCGTGCGCCCCTCGACGAAGTCATAGGCCCATATATGGCCTGGATATTCTGGACGTAGCCGGATGTATGACCCATCATTCAACCATAAGCGACCGCGTTTCGGCTGATGTTGTGGGACCTTCAAGCCCTCACGCCGCCATATCCGTTCGACCCGCTTATGGTTCACCGTCCATCCTGCATGGCGAAGCAAAGCCGTCACTCGGCGATAGCCGTAACGACCATATTGCTTTGCCAGCGCAATGATATCGTCGGTCAGCGCTTGTTCGTCATCTGCCCCGCGCGGCACCTTGCGCTGTGTCGATCGATGCTGGCCCAGCACCCGGCATATCCGCCGCTCGGATACCGGAAACTCGCGCAGAACATGATCAATGCAGCGCCGGCGACGCGCGGGGCTCAGAAGTTTCCCCGGGCAGCCTCCTGCAATATCAACTTGTCCAGCGTCAGATCCGAAATCGCGCGGCGAAGCCGCTGATTCTCTTTCTCCAAATCCTTCATACGCCGAGCTTGATCCGTCTTCAGACCGCCATACTCCTTACGCCAACGGTAATAGGTCTGTTCGCTGACCCCAATCCGGCGGCAGGCTTCAGCCGTCGACGCCCCCTGCGCCAGCACAAGCTCAGCTTCACGCAACTTGCCGATAATTTCTTCTGGCTTGTGTTTCTTGCTTGGCATTCAATGTCCCTTTCATGGTCCAGACTATCATAGTCTTTGGGCCACTCAGCGGGGGGCAGATCAGCCAGGCCTCGGCACGACCCGAGACATCCTTTATGAAGTATATGAATAATTCTGATCGCGCTCACGAGGATTATGTCCGTCAGTGTGCGATGAAGCTGGCGGACTTAGTGGGCTGGGTCTTCGCATCCCGCCCCGAGATACTCCTTGCGCCAGCTCTGCGCCGTCATCTCTATGTACCGACCGCCCACTTAGTCCTTATCGCTAATATTGATGGGAATTACGATGTAAGCGACGCGGATCTGAAGGAAACGCGGTGCTCTACGCTGACGTTTCAACTCGACAACACTACCGCTGGTCATGAGACTGCCTATATCACTCTCAATCACTGTTCTGCTGGAGAAATACACCGTTATGCCGATTGGCGGCTGTGGGCCAATCCTACAGGCGATTTGTATTTGGTACCGGACCCCAACAGCGATGATCCTGCCAGTGGTTTCTTCTCGCTCACAAGGCGGGGCTTCGAGCCAGTCACGACGCCGTGGGCTAATCTGCCCGAGTATAACTTTGGCTTCCTTAACGCAGACCTGATGCTGTTCGCTCAGACTTAAGGAAGGGCGCTGACGGCGCAGCGGGCTGCACCCAAAAGAGAAAAACACTTGGCCAGTGGCTGAGAAAAAATATGAAATAGGGTGTGACTGCGACCCCGCTCCGCCGTCGTAGTTACCCAAAACCGAGAGAGACTTCCATGACGATGATGTTGCTTGAGCATCCGGTTACCGGTGCTTGCTTGCTGCCGCCTACGACAGGTTCTATGACCCTGCGTTTGGACGCGCTCGCCCGCGATATATCCGGTCTTGTCGAGCCGTCCGCCGCTACGCGCGATCCGGCATTCACCGGATGCGTATTGATGCCTTGGGCGGGCATAGTCCTCGCAGGCACCACTTGTCGCCGGCCAATTCTGTTTAATGAAGGCGAAGCACTGGCGCGGCATAGTGGGCTGGACCTCTTCCTCTTCCGCTTCGATGCTGAGCTCGGCGTCACCTTCGACGTTAGGCTCCAGCGACGGAATGAGTGGCAGTTTCGTTAAATCAGTTGGCGCCTAGAAGGCGAGATCTGGCTAATACCAGAGGGCAGCGGCCCATTCCTGCGAATGCTCGCTTCAGGAATCGAACTTGAAAATGAGGCACCATTCCTGACACGCGGTGGATGGGCGAACGGCATCGTGTTGGAGTTGGACGGCTCACCCTTCCAAGCAAGGCATTGATTATACTGTCGTCAACCAGCTCAGGATTGGCCGGTCAAAAGTAGTAAGGCACCCAGTCGCCAACCCAGAAAACCACATGACCTATCAAATGGTCCATGTCGATCCAATCACCCCTTACTCAACGAATTGTCAGGCCGACCAAAGAGGCTGCTCAACCGCCGCGCGTGAGGTGCGATCTGGCTGAGCGCATTGATGTGCTGCCCGGAGAAGTGGACCTCATCGAAATCTGGGCGGCTGATCTGATCACTGACCTTTTCGTGAGCAACAGCGATGGAACGACAATCATCGGCTCTAACGGTCAAGCAAGGAAAAGGTAAAATGACGCATATCCCCACATATCGCAGCGCTTATGGCTATATCCGCAGTGGTGCCACCGGCCTCCGCCTCCATGCGGACGTTCTCCAGCAGTCTCTGCGCATCAACGCGTTCTGCGCGTCCGGCGTGCATGTGTTGACTCGGACGATCATCGAGGCCCCAGCAACTGACGATCAGTCAGAGCTCGAGAAACTACTGGAGCTAGCACTTACGGAAGAGCGTCCGCTCGACCTGCTCATCGCGGCCGCGGCCCCTATACTTTCACGCGACGCTGTGGCGTTGCAACGTATCAAGGCCAGTCTAGCCGCCGCCGGCGTAACCTTGGTCCTGCTCGATGAAGTGCGGGCCCAATCTCGTCCGTTCATGTCAGCCCAGATTCTCTGACAATATGGCGCGCTCTGGCTGGTAACAGAATGGCTGCAGCGCGCCGGTTACCTCAAACAACAAGTTGAAAGACATTATGAAGAAATGCTGCAGGCACCGGTGTGCGCCGAAATTGCTGTGGGACGTCGACCCTGACAAGCTCAAGCTGAAGGCGGAACGCACAGTGTTCCACGAGGAGTGCCACATCTGAAATGTCCCACTCAAACTTCAACAAGACACGAAAGCGGGTCTGCGCATATGTCCGCGTTTCCACAGACGATCAGGTTGCACATGGCCTGAGCATTCCCAGCCAGATTCAGAAAATCCAAGATAGATGCAATGAGAAAGACTGGGATCTTATCGAAGTTTTTGAGGAACCTGGAGCGTCAGGCAAAGACGAGGGCCGGCCACAGTTCAATAAAATGATTAGTCGCGCCACCTCCGCTGCGCACCCTTATGATATCATTATCGTTTATTCGCTCAGCCGCTTCGCCCGTAACCTAGCCGTCCAGACCACAACCTTCGCGCAGCTACAGAAGGCTGGCGTGGAACTCGCCTCGATGACTGAAGCATTCGGAAAGGGCGCAGATGGGAACCTGATGAGATCGGTGGTTGGGGCCTTCAACCAACACACGTCCGATTCTTGCTCGATAAATACGATCCGAGCCATGAATGCCAATGCCGCCGACGGTTTCTGGAACGGCGGCCCCGTTCCCTTTGGCTATCAGGCCGTCGCGGTAGAGAGAAGAAAGGACAAAGAAAAGAAAAAGCTCGTCCTCGCTGAGGAAGAAGCAGAGGTCGTGCGGTGCATATTCCGCCTCGCTCAGTTCGGCGACGGTGACGGCCCCATGGGTGTTCGCGCGATTGCCAAATGGCTTACGGATCGAGGCTATTCGTTGCGTGGAGGTCGCTTCAACAACTCTAACACAGCCGCAATCCTGAGCCGAACGCATTACATCGGCTATTACCTAGATGGTAAGCAAAACGAGTTCAAAGAGCCGCTGCCCGACGATCAGTGGATCACCGTACCATGCCCCGCGATCATCACCGAAGCGGATTTCCTCAACGCGGCGGCATTGCGGGCTAAACGGTCCCCGAAGGTAACTCCGCCTCGGGTCACCAACGGCGTGACCATGTTGCCCGCCTCGATTGCTCGATGCGGGCAGCCTGCCTGCTCTGCGGGCCTTACGGTCATCTCTGGCAAGGGTGGGCGCTATCATTATTATAAGTGCCACCACCGAGTGAATCACAGTCCTGCTTCTTGTGATCTCAAAGCCATCCGACGCGAAACGTTAGACGATATTGTGCTGAATGAGCTTGCCATCCGCATTTTCGACAAGCGCCGCCTTACCGAGATTCTTCACCACTTGCTTGACAGGTCGGAGGAGATCAACAAACGCCGCCGAAAGGATCTAGCGCTGGCCAAAGCTGAACTCACCAAGGTAATCAAGGCCATAACCAACCTGCTAATGACGATCGAGAATGGTACCATGCGGCCTGACGATCCGCTGTTCGTGGAGCGGATGTCATATAACAGGGCTCGCAAGGCCAACCTCGAGACCGATGTGCAAAGTCTTGAACGTCAGCTTTCGAGCTCGAAGATCCGCATCAGAGAGGAAATAGTATCAGCGTTCGCACGCAAGATTGCGCACGCTCTACGCGATGAGAAAAACCCCTTCAGGAAAGAGTATGTTCGCCTTTTCGTAAGCCGGGTGGAACTATCGTCCGAGGAAATCTATATTTTCGGAACTAAGGACGCCCTAGAACGGGCTCTCATCCATGATGGAGATCCGATCAATGGGATGGTGCCCATCTTTGACCGGAAGTGGTGCCCCTGGCCGGACTCGAACCAGCACTCCTTTCAGAACCGCATTTTGAGTGCGGCGCGTCTACCAATTTCACCACAGGGGCACGTGGACGGTCATCTGTTTGGCGTTTCCACCGTTTCGATGTCGTGAGACGCCGTTGCCACAGGCCGAATGACTCGTCTAGTCCAAATGTGACAAATATCTGCATAAACGCAAAAAAATTCGCATTTCATTCCATTCCATAGTGGACGAAGGCGTTCAAACTGCCCGCTTGTCACCGGACAAGCTTTCGATACACTCTTGTTTATGATCGACGACGAACTGCCACCGCGCCCATCCGCTCCGCCCTCCTCCCCCTTTGCCGAATCCACGCGCCATGCGATTCCGACAGCCCCGCGCCTGCCTTATGGGCAAATCGCCGCCGCCACGCTGATCGTGCTGGGCATATTGGGCGTCGCGCTGGTCATCGTCGAATTGACCCGCTTCTTCATGCTGGTCTTTGCCGCCGTGGTGATCGGCGCGATATTCGACACCATTGCCTCTTTCTTATGCCGCCGCTTGAAATTGGGTCGGGGTATCGCCCTGACATTGTCGGTCATCAGCTTGGTCGCCATTATCGCGGCGGCCTTCACCCTATTTGGTTCGCAGCTAGCCGGACAGATTGACACGATACAGCAAAGCATCCCTGGCGCTGTTACCAATGTCGAAGCATTTTTGGATCGCTTTGGCTGGGGCGAAAAGGCCCGCGAACTAACGTCGATCAGCAGCAATGATATCAGCCGTATCTTGTCCCAAGCGGGTGGCTATGCCTTGGCGGCGGGCAGCAGCTTGGCCGATCTGGTGTTGGTGCTGGTCGGGGCTATCTTCTTGGCCAGCGACCCTGCAACCTATCGCCGGGGCTTGTTGCTGTTGCTGCCCAAGCCTGCGGTCAAGACTGGGGAATTGGCAATGGATGACATTTCGCACGGCCTGCGCGGCTGGATGCTGGGTCAGTCCGTATCATCGCTGGTCATCGTCGCCTTTACATGGGCGGGGCTGGAATTGCTGGGCGTGCCCGCCGCAGCGGGCCTTGGCCTGTTGGCCGGTTTGCTGGACGTCATTCCGATGATCGGTCCCATCATTGCCGGCCTGCCTGCGGTGCTGTTGGCCTTTACCGTATCGCCCATGACCGCGCTGTGGACGTTGCTGCTCTATTTGCTCATCCAACAATTGCAGGGCAATTTCCTGCAGCCGATGATCCAGAAACAGGCGGTCAACGTGCCGCCCGCCGTCCTGCTGTTCGCGGTGATCGCCGCCGGCTTGCTGTTCGGAATGATGGGTGTGTTGCTGGCCGCTCCACTGACCGTGGTGGTGTTTGTGCTGGTCCAGCGCGTTTATGTCCAAAGCTTGCTGGGCAAGGACATTGATGTAGCGGGCCGCAAATAAGCGACCCGCCGATCATTTCATCCCTTACGATCATCACGCACATGACAGGAATGACGCGCTGGCCAACTGGCCGCGCGTCATTTTTTTATTTTTTCAACTGCCGCGCCAAGGATTTGGCGGTGGCGGCACCATAAGGCGGCTTGAAACCGGCCATGCCCGCCACATCCATTTTCGGTTGCCGATATACGGCGCGGGCGTGGCTGAAGGTTTTGAACCCATCATGCCCATGATAATTGCCCATGCCAGATGGCCCAATGCCGCCAAAGGGCAAATCTTCCATCGCATTGTGGAACAATACGTCATTCACCGTCACCCCGCCCGAAATGGTGCGGTTTAGCACATGATCTTCCTCGCTTTTGTCGGTGCCGAAATAATATAGGCCCAAGGGGCGATCATGGGCGTTCACATAATCAATGGCTTCGTCAATTTGACGATAGGTTTTGACGGGCAGGATCGGGCCAAAAATCTCGTCCTGCATAACCTTCATATCATCGGTGGGATTGCGGATGATGTGCAGGGGCATTTTATGGCCATTGGCGCTGGAAAAATCCTCTTGCGCCGGATTCACCTCAATCACCTCGCCCCCCTTTTCGCGGGCATCCGCCAAATAGGACTGCAGACGGTCATGGTTCCGGCCATTCACCACCGATGTATAATCATCATTGTGCAACATGGTGGGATATAAGGCCGCCGCACCGCGCGTCACCGCGTCGATCATGCTGCTTTCCTGATCCTCTGCCACCAACAAATAATCAGGGGCCAAGCAAATTTGCCCCGCATTCATCAACTTGCCCAGTGCGACACGCTGTCCCGCCAACTCCTTGTCCGCGCTGCGGCCAATGAAGGTTGGGGATTTGCCGCCCAATTCCAAGGTCACCGGCACCAAATTATCGGCGGCCGCGCGCATGATATGCCGCCCCACACTGGTCGCGCCGGTAAAGATTAAATGGTCAAAAGGCAGTTTGGAAAATGCGACCCCGACATCGCTGTCGCCCGTGAACACCGCCATTTCGCTTTCGTCAAAATATTGCGGCACCAAATTGGCCATTAACGCCGACACATTTTCGGTAAATTCGCTGGGTTTAATCATTGCACGATTGCCCGCCGCCAATATGCCCGCCATCGGCACAAAGACCATGCCGACGGGGAAATTCCACGGGCTGACCACGCCCACCACGCCCTTGGGTTGATAGACAACATTGGCCTTGGCCCCCAACAGGCCCAGCGGAAATGTCGGCTTGCGTTTTTCGCCTTTGGACCAAGCCTTCATATGCTTTTTGGCATGCTTTAACGCGCTGACCGACGGCATGATGTCCGTCATCAATGTTTGATCGCGGCTGCGATGCCCGAAATCTTCGCTCGCGGCCTTGGCGAAGGCTTCGGCATGGTCCACCAACAGGGCAATTGCGCGATCAATTCTATCCGCACGAACCGATAATTCCTCGGGCAAAGCGGCGGTAAAGCTGACCCGCTGCTTTAGTAAAATTTGCTGCATGCGCGCGGTTTCCGCTGCGCCATTGTTCACGGCTAATGTTGCCATTTCCCCTCTCCCCATCACTTGTCTGTCGCTGAAACCGAACAACATCATGCCCAGCCTTTCGTTTCAAGGCGAAACTGAAAGCCGTCCACCGCATTTCTATTTCGCAACCGCAGCAAAAGCTGCTAATCGGCGTCCAAAATAAACCAAGTCTCTGGAGGTCCGATACCATGTCTGCAGCCGATCCCATTGTTTTCCTGTCTTATGCTCGCACGCCTATGGGCGGGATGCAGGGTGTATTCTCTGACGTTTCCGCAACCGATTTGGGCGCTGTCGCGGTGCAAGCTGCTGTCGAACGTGCTGGCATCGACGGCGCCGATGTTGAACGCATCTATGTTGGTAATGTCCTGTCCGCCGGTCTGGGTCAGGCCCCTGCCCGTCAGGTTGCCATCAAGGCTGGCCTGCCAAAGTCGGTTCAAGCAACCACGGTGAACAAAGTATGCGGTTCCGGCATGCAAACCGTCATCATGGCCGCCGAAGCCTTGATGGCTGGCAGCATTGATCTGGCGATTGCTGGCGGCATGGAATCGATGACCAACGCGCCTTATGTGATGAAAAAGCATCGTTCGGGTGCGCGTATCGGCCATGACACCATCTATGACCATATGTTCTTGGACGGTCTGGAAGACGCCTATGACGCCGGCCGCGCGATGGGCACCTTTGCACAAGACACCGCCAATGATTATGCCCTGACCCGCGAAGATATGGACAATTATTCCATCGCCTCGCTGGAACGCGCCCAAGCCGCCATCGCGGCTGGTGCTTTTGCAGACGAAATCACGCCTGTCACCGTCAAGACCCGCAAGGGCGAAGTCGTCGTGGATACCGACGAACAACCCGGCAAGGGCAATGCGGCGAAAATCCCAACGCTGCGCGCGGCTTTCGCCAAGGATGGCACGATCACGGCGGCGACCAGCTCGTCAATTTCGGACGGTGCCGCTGCAGCCGTTGTGACGCGCCAGTCGGTGGCCGAAGCCAAGGGCCTGACCCCGGTTGCCAAGCTGGTCGCTTTCTCCGCCCATGCGCAAGAACCCAAGGACTTCACCATTGCCCCCGTCGGTGCGATCAACAAATTGTTGGCCAAAGCTGGCTGGAGCGTGGACGATGTTGATTTGTTCGAAGTCAATGAAGCCTTTGCCTGCGTCGCCATGTTCGCGATGAAGGACATCGGCATTCCGCATGAAAAGATCAACGTCCACGGCGGTGCCACTGCATTGGGCCACCCGCTGGGTGCCAGCGGCCTGCGTATCATCGTCACGCTGATCGCCGCCTTGAAGCGCCACGGCAAAAAGCGCGGCGTTGCCAGCCTGTGCATTGGCGGCGGCGAAGCCACGGCGGTGGCGATTGAACTGATCTGATCTGATCTGATCCTTTACCGATAAAAAGGGCCGTCCGGTTTCACCGTGGCGGCCCTTTTTGCGTCTGCGCGGCCTATTCTAGGCCACCACTATTTGCGACAAACTGCGACACTTATGTCCCCAAGATAAACGCGCCATTCTGTTTTCGTTCAACTCGAATCACCTAGACAGAAATGGTCGTCGGGTTTCTCCCCTCCCCCCAGTTTCTCCAGCGACGGTTTGAAAGGATCATAAGATGAAAAAGAATATTCTGACCGCAGGCATCATGGCCGCTTTGTTGGTTCCGGCCGTCGCCAGCGCGCAACCCCAACCCAATTTTTACAACCGCGACCATGCCGCAACGGCAAGCAAGGATCATCGCGACCAGCGGGATCAACGCAATGATCGCGATTACCGCAACGAGCGCGACCATCGCAATGACTCGCGCTATGACAATCGCAGCAACCAGCGCGATTGGCGTCAGGACCAGCGGTATAATAATTTCCGCGCCCCCTTCGCCTATCAGCGTTTCCAAAACGGATCGACGTTGCGGCGCGATTATTACACCAATAATTACCGCCAAAACTGGGACAGCCGTTGGGGCCTGCCACGCGCCAACAAAAATCAGGTCTATGTCCGCCACTATAACGACCTGTTGCTGGTGAACGAACGCAATGGCAAGGTTGTTCGCGTCTATCGCGACATGTTCCGCCGCCGCTAAGGGCGTCAGCGCTGACCAAAGAAAAAGCCGGTTCCCCGATGGGTTCCGGCTTTTTCGTTTCTGCTCAGCAAGCTACATCACACAGATCGCGCCGCAACCTTAAGCCTTAGGGTCGGGACCTTAGTCGCCCCAAATATGCGCCGCCGCGATCCAGCCCTTGCGGCCCTTAACGTCCAACATGCAAAATCCCTTGCGGCACTCGCCCAATCGGCCAACCACGCCTGCCTCAACACGATAAGCGATGCTGGCGTCCGATTCTGGCGACGTCCGCATAACCCGCGTTCCGCCCGTCACAATGGCGGTGCGTGCAATGCTCAGCAAGCGGGCCGCCATCCAACCCTCGGCCCCATCAGGGTCAACGATTTTGCGCCATTCATTATGCACCTGCACCACCTTAACCGGCAGATATTTCCGGTTATATTCCCAAATAACAGGAACCGCAGGCGATGGCCCTTTGCGCATACGCGCTTCGTCCACATTGATCGATGCCCAATAAGGAACCTCGCGCTCTGCTTGTGCAAAGGCAGGAACACTGGTCATGGTCAACAATAGGGCGCCAATTATTTTCCGGAAATACATGCACCACTTGTGTCAAAAATCGGGGGATTTATCAACCGCCGGAACATCTGCTTTGAGAAGAATTTCCGCCATATTCTGTGCACCGCGTCTTGACGCCCGCGCCTGCGCGCGCTCTATCCCGACTTATGTCGGAATCAACACCCCCCAAGCGCCCGCGCGTCATCGTCACCCGCCAATTGATGCCTGCCGTCGAGGGGCGCATGGCCGAATTATTCGACGTCGCTTTGTCGGCGCACGACCATGCCTTTACACAGGAACAACTGATCGCGGCTGTCCAAGACTGCGACGTCTTGGTCCCCACGGTCACCGACCGCATTGATGCCGCCGTGATTAACGCCGCAGGCGAACGGTTAAAGCTGATCGCCAATTTTGGCGCTGGCGTGGACCATATTGATCTGGCCACCGCGCGCGCACGCGGCATCATGGTCACCAACACCCCCGGCGTCTTTACGGAAGACACGGCGGATATGACCATGGCGCTGATCTTATCCGTCCCCCGCCGTTTGGCCGAGGGGGAGAAGTTGATGCGGTCGGGTCAATGGGAAGGCTGGGCCCCCAGCGCGATGCTGGGCCACCGTGTTGGCGGAAAATTATTGGGCATTATTGGCATGGGCCGCATCGGCTTGGCGGTCGCCCGCCGTGCCCGCGCCTTTGGCCTGTCCATTCATTATCATAATCGCAAGCGCTTGCCCGCCGCGATCGAAGAAGAATTAAACGCCAGCTATCATGCCAGCGTCGATACTTTGCTGCGGATCAGCGATGTCGTCACACTTCATTGTCCGCACACGCCCGAAACGCAAAATATGGTCAATGTCAAGCGTATCGCGACCATGAAACCCACGGCCTATTTGATCAACACTGCGCGCGGCGAGATTGTCGACGAACGCGCACTCATCGAGGCGTTAAAGATACGCCGTATCGCGGGGGCTGGGCTGGACGTCTACACCCATGAACCAGCCGTCGATCCCGATTTGCTGGCGCTGGATAATGTCGTGCTGCTGCCCCATTTGGGTTCCGCGACCATCGAGGGGCGCGAGGCATCGGGCAGCAAGGTCATCACCAATATTCGCGCATGGGTGGACGGACACCGCCCTGCCGACCAAGTGCTGGACGGCTGGATATAAGAGCGCCAAGCCGCGCGATTTCGGTCCGCCAGCCCTTAAAATCCACACCGATCATAAAAAAGGCGCTATCCGATGGGACAGCGCCTTTTTTGTGCGTCTATTGGACCTAAGCCATTAATCGCCCGTCAAAATCCGATCCACCAACTGTTTCACCGTCGGGGTGAAATTGTTGGAATAAAAAGGATCGGTTTTGAAATTATGCGCCGCATGGCCAGCAAAGATCAGATTTTCATCCAAATTGCCGTTGTGCGCGACATCTTGCAGCGTCTTTTGGATGCAGAAGCTGCGCGGGTCCGCCAAATAGCCGGTGGTATAATCATCATGGTCTTTCCATGACGAGAAACCGCAATGCGACAAGCAGCCCATGCAATCGGTCTGGTCCTTGCGGATCACATCCCGGTCGGCATCGGTAACAAATACCACCGTATTATCCGGCGTTTTCAGCGCAGCGACATAGCCTTCGGCCACCCAAGCACGGGCGCGGTCGCGGTCATGCGGCGTGACCCAGAAATTCTTGCCCTTCACGCCCGCATCCAATTGGACAACATGGTCGCCCGCTTCTTGCTTGCTATAGGGAATCTGGCGTTCCGAACGCGCCTGCAAATCGCGCAGGAACGGGTTCAGCACGGCGCTGGAATAAAAACCGGTGGGCGAGAAACGGTGCAACAACACATCGCCTTCGTCCAAGGTACGCAGATGGTCTTTCCATACCTGCGGAATGGGGCTTTCGGCGGTCAACAACGGACGGGTGCCAAATTGGAAGGCAATTTGGCCCAATTCCGGATTATCGATCCAATCCTGCCAATCGCGCAGGAACCAAACGCCGCCCGCCATCACAATCGGCACGTCGTCCGAAATACCCTCAGCGCGCATCACATCGCGCAGCGCCTTCACGCGGGGATAGGGATTTTCCGGTTTCAGCGGATCTTCGGCGTTGGACAGGCCATTATGACCGCCCGCCAACCAAGGATCTTCATAAACCACCGCGCCCAGCAGGTGCGGAACCTTGCTATAGGCGCGCTTCCACAAAGCGCGAAACGCACGACCCGACGACACGATGGGCAAATAAAGCACATTGTGACGCGCGGCGATCTCGCTCAGCTTATAGGGCATACCCGCGCCGCAGGTGACGCCCGTCACCAAACCGGGGGTTTGTTCCAAAATGCCTTCAAGGATTTCCTGCGCGCCGCCCATTTCCCACAGCACGTTGATATTGATGGCCCCTTTGCCACCCGAAATCTCATGCGCTTTGCGGACCTGTTCGACACCGCCAGCGATGCCATAGCGAATCAGTTCATCATGACGTTCGCGGCGCGTCGCACCATGATAGATTTGAGGAATGATATTGCCATCGGCGTCCGTGCTATCGGCATTCACGGCCGACACGGTACCGATACCGCCCGCCGCCGCCCACGCGCCGCTGGAAAGATGGTTTGTCGCAGACACGCCTTTGCCACCCTCGACCAGAGGCCAGACTTCGCGTCCGCCATACAGGATGGGCCTCAAACCTTTAAACACGTTAGAACCTCGTTTCTGCAAATCAGCTTTCTACCAAAGCCAACCCTCTGCTGTTGCGTAAGCGGGACATGGCAGCGAAAGTCAATGCCGGACGCCAAATTCCGCCCAAACAAGCGCGGTTTTTACGCCCTTTTTCCGTCCCCATGTCAATGAAAAGTCGTGAACTTGTCGAAATGCGTGCCATCACATACCAGCCCAGCGAGTCTTTTTCGTCCCACATCCCCCAATTAGGGGATAAAAATTTTTGACTGCGCGTTTACCATTGGTTGGTAATTTTCGCTCACCTTGCCTAGTGGCAAAGTTCAGAACCGCCATTTACCGCCATTCACACAAGATTGTGATTGGTAATCATTTGGGATTACGATGCATTCGATATGACGGATTATCTGCACATTGCTGAACCAGCGACCGGCCAAGCATTATGGTCTGGTCCGATCAGCGATGTCGATTCCGATGTCGAAATTGCGCGTCAGGCGTGGCCCGAATGGGCATCTAAGCCGCTGACATATCGCACAGAAATGATGCGCCGTTTCGCCAACCAAGTCAAAGCCGAACGGGATATTTTGGCTGACCTGATTTCGCGCGAAACCGGCAAACCCTTGTGGGAATCGCGAACCGAGGTCGAGTCGGTGGTCGAACGGGTCGAAGCATCGATCAAATCCAGCAGCGAACGCACCCCCAACCGCCGGATCGAAGGTGCATTGGGTCTGCGCCAAGCGCTGCGCCACAAACCGCATGGCACATTGGCGGTGATCAGCCCCTATAATATGCCAGCGCTGATACCCGCGGGCCATATCATTCCCGCGCTGATCGCGGGCAACAGCGTGTTGTTCAAACCGTCCGAAAAAGCGACCGCCGTCGGGGCCAAATTGGTCGAGCTATTCCGCGCAGTTGGCCTGCCAGAATCCGTGCTGCGCTTGGTGGTTGGTGGGCCCGATGTCGGCAAGAAATTGGCGGCCCATCCGATGATCGACGGCCTGTTGTTCACTGGATCGGCCCGCACCGGATTGGCGCTGAATATCATGTATGCCGCCAATCCCGGCAAAATATTGGCGCTGGAAATGGGCGGCAATAACCCGATTGTCGCATGGGACACCGCCGATGTGCGTACCGCCGCGACTTTGGTGGTTCAATCCGCCTTTCTCAGCGCGGGTCAAAGGTGCAGCAGCGCCCGCCGCCTGATTATCAAAGATTCGCTGGCCGATACCTTGATCGAAGAGATCAGAATATTGGCCAACCGTATCATCGTCGATCATCCCCACGCCGACCCCGCCCCCTATATGGGACCGGTGATCAGCAATGCCGCCGCTGATGAATTGACGGGTGCCTTTTTGGACCTGATGGCCAAGGGCGGGCAAGTCATCCGCCCGATGACACGGCCCGATCCCGATCGCCCATTTCTGACCCCCGGCATGATCGACGTGACATCGGTCACGGATCGCACGGACGCGGAATATTTCGGTCCCTTGCTGCAAATCAGCCGCGCCCATAGCTTTGAAGACGCCATCAACCAAGCCAATGACAGCCGCTTCGGCCTGTCGGCGACGCTGCTGGGCGGTTCGCCCAATCATTATGACCAATTTTGGGCCAATATCCGTGCGGGCGTGATCAACTGGAACCGCCCGACCAACGACTCATCACCCACATCGCCCTTTGGCGGGCTGGGCCTGTCGGGCAACCATCGCCCGACCAGCTTTTACGCGGCGGATTATTGCGCTTATCCGGTTGCCAGCGCCGAAATTGACACAATGCGCGCCTCCATTGGCATCGGCCTGCGCGCGGACGAACGGGATGCGCCAAAACTGATTCTCAAGCGATACACCTAGGGTCAGGACCCTAAGCCCCTACAATCGGCGCGCAGCCACAGTTTCCCGCCGATAATCCCGCAATTCTCGTCACCAAAAATCTATCGGCCCAGCCCCCGCCTCGTCCCTGATTGGCAGGGCATGAAATATTAGCTTGGCCGAACCAAAAAAACGCTGCTTTGCGCTTGGGGACAGAAAATCCCATATGGCCAACATGGAAATAAATTCGTCCCCCTCCCCTCTGGCTTCGGCTGGCGCGCCGACAGGCAAGCTGTGGCTGGTCGGCGCTGGTCCCGGCGACCCTGATTTGCTGACGCTGCGCGCCGCCCGCTTGCTGCAAAGCGCAGATTTGGTGGTGCATGACGGTTTGGTCGGCCAAGGCGTGCTCGATTTAATCCCCCCGCATGTCGAACGTATCAGCGTCGCCAAACAGCGCAGCCGCCACACAATGAAGCAGGAATTGATCAATGAATTGATCGTCCGCGAGGCTTTGGCGGGCCGCCAAGTGGTGCGCCTGAAGGGCGGCGACCCCTTTATTTTCGGGCGCGGCGGCGAGGAATTGGACGCAGCCCGCGCCGCTGGTGTGGCTTGCGAAACCGTGCCCGGTATCACCGCTGCGGCAGGCTGTGCGGCGCAAGCTGGCCTGCCCCTCACCCACCGCGCAGACGCCAGCGCCGTGACCTTTGTGGCGGGCCAGTGCAAAGATTTGTCGGATCAAGATTGGTCGGGTTTGGCGGGCAAGGGCCGCACCTTGGTCATTTACATGGGCCTCGCCACCGCCGCCGCGATTTCGGATAAGCTGATCCATGACGGCGTATCGCCCGATTTGCCGGTCTGCGTCATCGAACGCGGCACAACGGCGCAGGCGCGCGCCCTTCGCACGCTGCTGACCGACCTTGGCGATTTGGTCATCCGCGAACAAGTTGCCAGCCCTGCATTGATTATCGTCGGCGAAGTCGCCAAACGCGCCGATGCGCTGGACTGCCTTGGCGCACCGGGAATCGCGACCCAAATCGACGCTGTTCTTTTGAGGAACCAAATATGAAGCTTTTGACGGGCAATGACCTGAACACAGGACTTGTCACATGGTGGACCGGAAAAGACTGGTCCATCCATATCGAAGACGCCGTGGATGTGGGCGATGATGGCGAAACCATCGCCGCCGCCGAAGAAGCCGCGCGCCGTATCAATGGCCCTTATGTGATCGGCGGCGAATTAACGCCCGAAGGTCCGCGCCCTGCCCATATCAAGGACCGCATCCGCGCCCTTGGTCCCACGGTGCGCGTCGATTTGACGCTGAAGCCCAATGACCCCACTGCCGCCGAACGGGTGATCTGATATGTATCAATATGACCAATATGACCAAGCGATGGTCGACGCCCGCGTGGCCGAATTTGCTGATCAGGTGAAGCGCCGCCTGTCGGGCGACATGACAGAAGACCAGTTCAAGCCGCTGCGCCTGATGAACGGTTTATACCTGCAATTGCACGCTTATATGCTGCGCGTCGCCATTCCATATGGCACGCTGAACAGCAAGCAGATGCACATGCTGGCGCATATTGCGCGCAAATATGACCGCGATTATGGCCACTTCACCACGCGCCAGAATTTGCAATATAATTGGATTAAGCTGGACGACGCGCCCGCCATTTTGGCCGATCTGGCCAGCGTCGAAATGCACGCCATCCAAACCAGCGGCAATTGCATCCGCAACATCAGTTCGGACCAATTTGCTGGCGCGGCGGCTGACGAAATCACCGATCCGCGTCCATGGGCCGAATTGCTGCGCCAATGGTCCAGCTTCCACCCGGAATTCAGCTATTTGCCGCGCAAATTCAAAATCGCCGTGATCGCCGCCAAGGAAGATCGCGCCGCTATGCGTTTGCACGACATTGGCATTCAGATTGTCGAAAAAGACGGCGTGCATGGCGCGGCGATTTATGTGGGCGGCGGCATGGGCCGCACCCCGATGATCGCGCCGCTGATCAAAGAATTTGTCCCGCTGGAAGATTTGCTCAGCTATCTCGAAGCGTGCCTGCGCGTTTACAACCGCTATGGCCGCCGCGACAATATGTATAAAGCGCGCATCAAAATCCTGATCCACGAAATTGGGGCCGACAGCTATCGCACCCAAGTGGAAGAAGAATTTGCGCATGTAAAATCGCTGGGCATCGACCCGCCCCGCGCGGAATTTGACCGCATCGCCGCTTTCTTTGCGCTGCCCGATCTGGACAGCAACGCATCGGACGATCTCGACCTGTCGAACACCGATTTCGCAGCTTGGGTAAAGCAAAATGTCGCCGAGCATAAGGCGGCTGGCCACGCCATTGTGACCATCAGCTTGAAGCCGATCGAAGGCATCCCTGGCGACGCCACCTCGGCACAAATCGACCTGATGGCCGATCTGGCCGAACAATATAGCCATGACGAACTGCGTATCACCCATGCGCAAAATGTCGTGCTGCCGCATGTGCGCAAGGCTGATCTGTTCGCCATTTGGGAAAAGCTGGTGGCCGCCGGTTTGGCGACGCCAAACCTCGACCTGATCACCGACATGATCGCTTGCCCTGGTCTTGATTATTGCAGCTTGGCCAATGCCCGCTCCATCCCTGTGGCGCAGAAAATTGCCGATCGCTTCGCCGATCTGGAACGCCAGCGCGATTTGGGCGAATTGAAGCTGAAAATTTCGGGCTGCATCAACGCCTGTGGCCACCACCACGCGGGCCATATCGGCATTTTGGGTGTCGATAAAAAGGGCAAGGAAAATTACCAACTGTCCTTCGGCGGTTCGGGCGCAGAGGATGTCAGTCTGGCGACCATCACCGGTCCCGGTTTCGACGAAGACGGCGTGGTGGATGCCATTGAACGCGCCACCAACCTCTATATCGAAGCCCGCGAAGATAGCGAACGCTTCATCGACACCTATCGCCGCATCGGCATGGCCCCGTTTAAGGAGGCGATCTATGGTTGATCAACTGAACCACCAGTCCGACACACCCGTCGTCTCGCTGGAAGAATTTCTGTCGGAATCCAACGCCATCGCCGTTCGTATCGAACCGGGCGAAGATGCGCGTTTGCTGCTGCCGCATTTGGACCGCATCACTTTGGTCGAAGTGGCCTTCCCGAAATTCCGTGATGGACGTGGATTTTCCTCTGCCCGTATTTTGCGCGAAAATGGCTTCACCGGCACGCTGCGCGCGCAAGGTGATGTGCTGATCGACCAGCTCAGCCATATGAAGCGTTGCGGCTTTGACGCCTTTGCGCCCGATGTGCCGCTGAACCCCGACCATGCAGCGACCGCGCTGAACACATGGCCAGAACATTATCAAACCGCCGCCGACAAAGCGGTGCCGATATGGAAATTGCGCCATGGCTAATGCGACCGCCCAAGAAGACCGCGTCCGCGATGTGATTGATACGGCTCCGCGTTTTGCGGAAACCGATGTCATTCGCCTCAACAATCTGTTTCGCGGCGATGAAGCGGCAGATATGGTCGCGGCCGTATTGGGCGGCCATTTGATCGGCGATGCGGCGATTGTTTCCAGCTTTGGCACGGAAAGCGCCGTATTGCTGCATCTGGTCACACAGGCCAAGCCAGACGTGCCTGTGCTGTTCCTCGACACGGGCAAGCATTTCCCCGAAACCTTGGCCTATCGCGATCAGTTGGCGGACTTATTGGGGTTGAAGATCATCAACCTCACGCCAGACCCCGCCGATCTGGCAGCCAAGGACGCCACGGAATTGCGCTGGTCCTACGACCCCGATGGTTGCTGCGAAATCCGCAAGGTCAAGCCGCTGGAACGGGAATTGGCGAAATATGACGCCAGCATCACGGGCCGCAAAGGATTTCAGGCGTCCACCCGCCAAGGCTTGCCGCGCTTTGAACCCGATGGCGATACAGGCCGGTTGAAAATGAACCCGCTCGCCAATTGGACGCGGGACATGCTGGACGCTTATTTCGAGGCGCATAACCTGCCCCGCCACCCGCTGGAGGCCGAAGGCTATCCCAGCATTGGCTGCTCGCCTTGCACATCCAAGGTGAAACCGGGCGAAGACCCCCGTTCGGGCCGCTGGCGCGGGTGGGATAAAACAGAATGCGGCATCCACAGCGCCGTCACCCCCATTGGCGGCCCCGATCCCGCCGATGATCCGGCCAACGAACCCTTTTTCTAACGGCACAAAATTATCAAAAGGGGCGGGGCGGCATCATGCGGCCCCGCCCTTTTTTATGCGCGCTGCCCCGCCGCCGTCGCTTTTATTTAGCGCAGCGCCGCTGATCTGGTTACAGACGGCCCATGCTTCGCCTTACCGAATTATCTTTGCCGCTGCACCACGCAGCCGATGAACTGCCTGCCGCCATTTGCAAGCGGCTGAAAATCTCCCCGCGCGATCTGGTGCGCTATGTCGTGGCGCGCCGCGCCGCCGATGCGCGCAACAAGAAAAATATCCAGCTTGTCTATTCCATCGACATGAATTTGCGCAACGAAGCGGTGATTTTGCGGCGGTTTGAAAAGGATAAAAACGTCCAGCCCACCCCCAACACCAGCTATAAATTCGTCGCCAAAGCGCCCGATGATTTCACAGACAAAGCCAAGCGCCCCGTGGTGATTGGCGCTGGTCCCTGCGGATTGTTCGTCGGCCTGATCTTGGCGCAAATGGGTTTCCGCCCGATCATCTTGGATCGCGGCAAGGTGGTGCGCGAACGCACGAAAGACACATGGGATTTGTGGCGCAAATCCCATTTGCACCCTGAATCCAACGTGCAATTTGGCGAAGGCGGCGCAGGCACATTTTCGGACGGCAAGCTTTACAGCCGTATCAAAGACACGCGCCACTTGGACCGCAAGGTGCTGACCGAATTTGTCAAAGCCGGTGCGCCGCCCGAAATTCTGACCGAAGCGCACCCGCATATCGGCACCTTCCGTTTGGTGACGATGGTCGAAAGCCTGCGCGAAAGCATCGAAGCCTTGGGCGGCGAATATCGCTGGCAGCATAAGGTCGACAAGCTGGATATCGTCACCGACGACGATGGCAACCGCCGCATCCAAGGCGTGCATATCGCCAATGGCGATTATATTGCCGCCGATCATGTCGCCATGGCCATTGGCCACAGCGCGCGCGATACTTTTGAAATGCTGCATGATTTGGGCGTTTTCGTCGAGGCCAAGCCTTTCTCTGTGGGGGGCCGCATCGAACATCCGCAAAGCTGGATCGACAAAAGCCGCTTTGGCCAAGATGCGGGCAACCCAATTTTGGGGGCCGCCGAATATCATATTTCGCACCACTGCGAAAATGGCCGCACCGTCTACAGCTTTTGCATGTGCCCCGGCGGCACGGTGGTTGCGGCGACATCCGAAGAAGGGCGCGTCGCGACCAATGGCATGAGCCAATATAGCCGCAATGAACGCAATGCGAACAGCGGCTTCGTCGTCGCCATTGATCCTGAACGCGACTATCCGGGTCATCCCTTGGCGGGCATAGAATTACAGCGAAAATTGGAGAGCTTGGCCTATGTCGCGGGCGGGTCCAATTACAAAGCCCCTGCCCAGCGCCTCGAAGATTTTATGGCAGGCCGCCCGTCCACCAGCTTGGGCCAAGTCGAACCCAGCTACCGACCCGGCGTTACGCCGACCGACCTATCTTTATGCTTGCCCGATTTTGTGATCGCGGCGATGCGCGAAGCCATCCCTGCCTTTGGCAAGCAAATCGCAGGCTATGACCATCCCGATGTGGTGTTAACCGGCGTCGAAACCCGCACATCCTCCCCCGTCCGCTTCACGCGCGGCGAGGATTTCCAAAGCGTCAACACCCACGGCCTGTTCCCCGCTGGCGAAGGTGCAGGCTATGCAGGCGGCATTTTGTCCGCCGCCGTCGATGGCATAAAAGTGGCCGAAGCCGTTGCCAAATCCATCATGTCCGCATGGGAAGCCGAACAGAAAGGCGCAGCATGACCCTGATCCTCTTCAACAAACCCTTTGATGTGCTGAGCCAATTTACCGATCGCGGCACCGAGGGCAGCCCGCGCCGCACTTTGTCAGATTATATCGACGTGCCCCATGTCTACCCCGCCGGACGGCTGGACCGTGACAGCGAGGGTTTGATGCTGCTGACCGACGATGGCCGCCTGCAATCCCGCATCACCGAACCGCGCTATAAAACGGCCAAAAGCTATTTGGCGCAGGTGGAAGGGATTGTGACGGACGAAGCCCTCGCCCAGCTTCGCCAAGGTGTGATGCTGAAGGATGGCATGACCCTGCCCGCACAGGCGGAACGCATCGACGATCCGATGTTGTGGGACCGCGACCCGCCCATTCGCGTGCGCAAAAGCGTGCCGGACGCATGGCTAAAACTCACCATCACCGAAGGGCGCAACCGCCAAGTCCGCCGCATGACCGCCGCCGTCGGCCTGCCCACCCTGCGCCTGATCCGCTGGAGCGTGGGACCATGGTCGCTGGACGGCATAAATTTGGGCGAATGGAAAAAAGTCGACGCCTAAACGCGCCGCATATATTTTCCTCTGCCGAACCGAAATTCGGCAGAGGAATAGCCATCACTCATAATCCTCATAAGCCATGCTATCATCGGCCAAGTCATGAAATTTCGTGGTCTTCGCGTCGAATTGCAGCCGCACTTTGCCGGTCGAACCGTGACGGCTTTTCGCGACGATCAATTCCGCCAAGCCAAACACCCGCTCCATGTCGCGCGCCCATTCTTCATGGTCCGAATGGATTTTGACATTATCGCCCTCAACAGGGCGTTTCGGCTCCTTGGCCATCATATAATAATCTTCGCGGAACACGAAGAGCACCATGTCGGCGTCCTGCTCGATCGACCCGGATTCACGAAGGTCGGATAGCTGCGGGCGTTTGTCTTCGCGGCTTTCCACCTGACGCGATAACTGCGACAGCGCCATCACCGGTACGTTCAATTCCTTTGCCAGCGTCTTCAAACCACGGGAAATTTCTGAAATTTCCTGCACGCGGTTATCGCCGCTTTTCGACGAGCCTTGCAGCAATTGCAAATAGTCGACGATGATGAAACCAATGCCGTGGCGGCGCTGCAAACGGCGCGCACGGGTCCGCAAGCCCGCAATGGTCAGACCCGCCGTATCATCGATGAACAAAGGCAGGCTTTGCAATTCCGTCACCGCGCGGCTCAGTTGCTGAAATTGTTCTTTGCTGATCTTGCCCATACGCAAGGCTTCGCCAGACACGCCGGATTGTTCGGCCAAAATACGGGTCGCCAACTGATCGGCGGACATTTCGAGGCTGAAAAAGGCCACTTTCGCGCCCATATTCTTGTTCGGTGCAACCCCATCCTCATGGTCGCGCTGCCAGCGCGAGGCGGCATTATAAGCGATGTTGGTCGCCAATGATGTTTTGCCCATGCCCGGACGGCCCGCCAAAATCATCAAATCGCTGTCGTGCAAGCCGCCGATTTTGGCGTTCACACTGTTGATACCTGTCGTGATTCCGGACACGCCGCCGCCGCTGTTCAGCGCCTTTTCCGCCGTGCCCAGCGCGACCAAACTGGCCTGTGCAAAGCTTTTCACCGAACCGACCGCCGCATCGCCGCCCGCCACGCGATAGAGGGAGGTTTCGGCTTCCTCAATCTGCGCCTGTGGGTCGACGCTTTCGCTGGTATCCAGCGCATTTTCCACCAAATTGCGGCCCACGCCCACCAATTCACGCAGCAAGGCCAGATCGAATAATTGCTGTGCCATATCGCGCGCACCAATCAAACCCGCGCCGCTGCCCGTCAATTGCGCCAAATATCCCACGCCGCCCAGCGCCTTCATCTGTTCGTCATGCTCGAAATAGGGCTTCAGCGTGACCGGTGTCGCAATGCTGTTGCGTTCGATCAAGGTCATGGCCTGTTGATAAATGCGGCCATGCAGCGGTTCGAAAAAATGGTCGGCCTGCAATTGCACCGGCAAATCTTCCACGACTCGGTTATCGATCAACACCGCGCCCAAAAAGGCCGCTTCGGCTTCGATATTGCGCGGCAATTGGCGCGCTTCACCGGCACCAGCCAGCGTCGGAAATGCAACTATGTCAGACATGGATGATGTCATGCGACGGTCCGTCCATTTGTGCAAGTCGCAAGCCACATTCCCGCCGCGTGAACAGCAAAACAGGCAGGCGAGCGGGTGGGCGAGCGGATAGCCAAGCAAGCAGGCCATATGCGGTGATTGCATCTGCTCCCTTGCCCTTCTGAAACGGGCGGCTAGAAAGGGTTGCGACATGACCGACGCAGACCCATCGAAACAGCGCATCATCTCTGTCGAGCTTGACGAAGGCTCGATTGTTTGGCGCAATCCGGACATTGAACAGGAACGGCGGGTCGCCATTTTCGATCTGATCGAGGCGAATAAATTCGTCCCCCAACGCGGCCATGCGGACGGCTATGCTGGCCCCTATCGCTTAAAGTTACGTGTCGAGGACGGCCGCTTAATCTTTGAAATTTCTCGTGAAGATGGCTCCGCCCTCGAAGCCATCATCTTGGGTCTGGGGCGGTTCAAACGCCCCATTCGCGATTATTTCGCCATTTGCGACAGCTATTTTCAGGCCATTCGTTCCGCCACCGCCCAACAAATTGAAACGGTCGACATGGCGCGCCGCGCGTTGCATAATGACGCTGCAGAAATGCTGATGGACCGGTTGGACGGAAAAATCGCGGTCGATTTCGACACAGCGCGCCGCCTGTTCACCCTGATCTGCGTCCTGCACATCAAGGGATAAATATGTCACGCCTTCCTGCCTCGGGCAGATCTTCGCGGCCCGTTTCGGCCAGTTTCGCCATGCCCGATCGCTTTCGTCGGCTGGCCATGCGCGTCGGCTCGTTGCTGCTGGCGCTGTTGCTGGCGCTCGCCCTCATTTTGTGGTGGGCGGCGCGTTGGACGCCCGACCGCCAACATTATCCGGTGCAGGGCATCAATGTCGATTCCAGCAATGGTCAAATTCATTGGGGTTGGATGAAGGCGGCAGGCGCCGATTTCGCTTATGTCATGGCCACCGACGGCAGCGAACGCACCGATGCCCGTTTCAAGGCCAATATGGCCGGTGCCCGCGAAGCAGGTGTGCGCGTGGGCGCGATGCACCGTTATGATTTGTGCAAATTGGCCGCCGATCAGGCCGCCAATTTCATTCGCCACGTGCCGCGCCGCGTCGACAGCCTGCCGGCCGTGGTGTGGCTGGATTTTGATGATCGCTGTGCCGAACGCCCCAGCCGCGCGCTTTTATTATCCGAACTCGCCACATTTTTGGCGCAGATTGAGGCCCATACAGGCAAACGCAGCCTGATTGCCCCCGGCCCAGCCTTTGACAAAGAATATGATGTATCAAACGGCATAGCCCGCACCATCTGGCTGCGCCGTGACTTTTTTGAACCCAGCTATGGGGCCCATGCTTGGACGATGTGGCAAGCGAACCGCCATGTGCGTTTGGCGGGGGCCAGCGGCACCGTGGGCTGGAATGTTGTCCGCCCCGAAGGAGAAAATATGTGACCAGCGCCCTATCCACCGCGCCCGAACTGCTCAGCCTGATCGCGGCGGCCCGCGATGCCGCCAGCCGCGCCTATGCGCCCTATAGCGGCTTTCATGTCGGCGCGGCCTTGCGCCTGAAGGATGGGCGCATTGTCACCGGTGCCAATGTCGAAAATGCCAGCTATGGCCTGACCTTATGCGCGGAAACCAGCGCCGTCGCCAAATTGGCCAATGACGGGCTGATCGGCGAATTGGCCGAAGTGGCGATTATCGGCGGACGTCCCGACGGCGACCAATTGCTGGGCAGCGATGCCGTGAACCCTTGTGGTCGCTGCCGCCAAATTTTGAACGAAGCTGCCGAACGGTCGAAAACCGACATTGCGGTGCATTGTGTGTCGGGCGATGGCAGCAGCGTGAACAGCTATCCCCTCAGCCAATTATTGCCCGCCGCCTTTGGTCCAAAGGATTTGGGCTTGATCAACGATTGATCCTGACCGCATAGCAGGCACCAACTTCTGGCCGCTGTTCGGGCGTGCTATTGGAAACATCCGGTCTTGCTATCAAGGCCGCGTCTGAAATATCCGGCCTTGTCAACAAGGCCGTGAGGGGGAACAACAAGCGACTATGGCCATACTTTCCGATAAATGGATTCGCGAAGCCGCCCAGACGCAGGGCATGATTGAACCGTTCGTCGAGGCCCAGCGCCGCGATGGCTGCATCAGCTATGGCTTGTCATCCTATGGCTATGACGCCCGCGTAGCACCGGAATTTAAGATTTTCACCAATGTGGACAGCGCGGTGGTGGACCCGAAAAATTTCGATTCCAACAGCTTTGTCGACCGCACCACCGATGTCTGCATTATCCCGCCCAACAGCTTTGCCTTGGCCCGCACGGTCGAATATTTCCGTATTCCGCGCGATGTGTTGGTGATCTGCCTTGGCAAATCCACCTATGCGCGCTGCGGAATCATTGTGAATGTCACCCCGCTGGAACCGGGCTGGGAAGGCCATGTGACGTTGGAATTTTCCAACACCACCCCCCTGCCCGCCAAAATCTATGCCAATGAAGGGGCGTGCCAATTTCTATTCTTGCAGGGCAATGAACCGTGCGAGACCAGCTATGCCGACCGCGCTGGTAAATATATGGGGCAACAGGGCGTCACCCTGCCCCGCCTATAACCACCAGATAAACCTCAGATATTCCCGATATTATGGCTGATCCGCCGCATGGGCGGCGGATCAGCCCTTGCACGCCCCCTTGACGCGCCGCCATGCGCCACTAGCTTCCACTTAACGTTTACGTAAATGGGAGAGCATCTATGGCCAGCGCCCGCGAATATGACATCATTGTCTATGGCGCGACAGGTTTCACCGGTCGCCTTGTCGCTGAATATCTTGCCCATCATTATGCGGATCGTGACGACGCCCCCAAATGGGCAATGGCGGGTCGCAGCATCGACAAATTAAACGAAGTGCGGGACCTGATCGGCGCGCCCGCCGACACGCCATTGATTGCTGCCGACGCAGATAATCCCGCATCCTTGGCCAATATGGCGGGCCGGACAAAAGCCGTGTTGACCACCGTTGGCCCCTATCAGCTTTATGGCGATGCCTTGGTCGCTGCTTGCGTCAAAGCGGGCACAGCCTATGCCGATTTGTGCGGCGAACCTGGCTGGATGCGCGACATGATCGACCAGCATCAGGCCGCCGCCATTGCATCGGGCGCGCGCATTGTCTTTAGCTGCGGCTTCGATTCCATCCCCTTTGATCTGGGGGTATATTTTCTGCAAGAAGAAGCGATCCGCCGTTTCGGCGGCCCCGCCCCCCGCGTCAAAGGCCGCGTCCGCGCCATGCAAGGCGGCGCATCGGGCGGCACCATCGCCAGCCTGACCGAAACATTAAAGGCCGTGGCGCGCAAGCCTTCGCTGGCCTTGCTGCTGAAATCCAGCTTTGCCCTCACCCCAGAATTTAACGGCCCCGACCAACCCAGCGGTTTGGTACCGGAATTTGACGACGATAGTGGCCGCTGGGCCGCGCCCTTTGTTATGGCCCCGATCAACACCAAAAATGTCCACCGCACCAATTACTTGCTGAAACATCGGTGGGGCCAGAATTTTGTCTATGACGAAATGCTGCTGACCAGCATCGGCGATGCCGGAAAAGCGATGGCGGACGCCTTGGCCAGCGGGTCGCCCTTTGGCGGGTCCACGCTGCAACCGGGCGAAGGCCCCAGCAAGGATGAACGGGAAAACGGATTTTACGATATTTTATTTACCGGCGAATATCCCGATGGCCGCAAAATCAAGGCATCGGTCAAGGGCAAGCGCGACCCTGGCTATGGCTCCACATCACGGATGATCGCCGAAACCGCCATTGCTCTGACCCAGCGCACAAAATCCGAAGGCGGAATTTGGACCCCCGGTGCTTTGCTGGGCCAGTCCCTGATCGACCGCTTAACCCGCGAGGCGGACCTGACCTTCTCCATCGAAGAATGAAGAATACACGCATTGAACCCAAATAGGCTGACGACAGAATGACCGAAAAACCAACCACTTCTCCCTTGGATGATTTGCTGAATAGCGTGACCACCGATACCAGCAGCAACAGCGCTGCGGCCCATATTGATCCCAGTTGGATGCAGGGACGCACCGCTTATGGCGGGATTAGCAGCGCGGTGGCGCTGGCATCCGTCAAGGCGCTGCACCCCTTTGACGCGCCGCTGCGCTATGCCCAAATCAGCTTTGTCGGGCCTGTCAGCGGCGAATGCAGCACCAGCACCCGCGTTTTGCGGCAATCCAAATCCAGCCTATTTGTCGATGCGGTCGTGTCCAGCGATGCAGGCGTTGGCACCACGGGCCTGTTCGCCTTTTCGCCGGAGCGGGACAGCCATTTGGATTATAATATCCTGTCGATGCCCCACGTTCCCGCCCCCGAGGATTTGGAACCCATGCCGCCGCACCCCGCACGGCCCAGCTTCACCGCTCATTTCGACATGCGCCCCACGACAGGCCCCAAGCCCTTGCTGGCCCAAGATAATGCCGAAATGCTGACATGGGTGCGCTTCGTCCAACAGCCCAGCTGTGACCCTGTGGTGGCCTTGCTGGCGATGGGCGATGCCCTGCCCCCCGCCGCGCTGCATATGTTCCGTCAAATGGGACCGATCAGTTCGATGAACTGGACCGTCAATATGCTGTCCAGCCATCCGCAAACGGATGACGGCTGGTGGTTGCTGAAATCCGTTTCCCACTACACACGGCGCGGCTTGTCGGTGCAGGATATGACCATTTGGAACCGCGCTGGCGACGCCATTGTATCCGGCAGCCAAGCCGTCGCGCTCTATGCCTAGGCATAACGCCTAGGTCCCGAACCCTAGCATTGACCTCGGGCCTTCCGCTGCGCATCTCTTTGACCGCAGCGGAAGAAGCCGGGCCGATTGGTCATCAATCCATCGTCAAACGCGCTCGTGCGGCAAGCGTATAATAGCGTCCAAACCGCCCGCATCGCGGCGGCGAAGCTCCAACGTCCCGCCTTCTCCTTCGGCGATGTCGCGCGCGATGGACAGGCCCAAACCCGACCCACCAGTGGCCCGATTACGGCTGACCTCCCCGCGCGCAAATGGCTCCATCAACGCGACAATTTGCGCATCGCTTAGCCCTGGCCCATCGTCAGAAATGATCAGTTCCACATGGTCCTTGCCGCTGACCACCGACAAGCGGGCGCGCGAACCATAAAGCGCAGCATTGCTGATCAAATTGCGCAGCGCACGGCGCAGCAGCAAGGGCCGAACCCGTATAATGCCATCATCGCTTGGTGATACCGGAATCATTTGGACATCCTGCCCCTGTTCCCGAAATTCATCGGCCAATTCCTGCATGACTTGCTGCGCCGACAGATTGTCCGGTTCCTCCGTCCCCGCGCCGGACCGCGCCAAGGCCAGAATATCGGTCAGCATCGCGGTCATTTCATCAATGCTGGCGATCATTTTTTCGCGCAAAACATCCTTATCCACCTGTTCCACCCGAACACGCAAACTGGCCAACGGCGTGCGCAGATCATGGCCGACCGCGCCCAACATCCGGTCCTTGTCCGACAACATGCGGTCAATGCGGGCGCGATACATGTTAAACGCCCGTGTCAATTCGTGCACATCCGACGGACCAGCTTCGGGAACCGGTTCCATATCGCGCATCAACGGCGTGGTGCGGGCGGCGCGGGTCAATTCCCGCAAGGGTTTGGCGGCCCGCCACGCAATCCACATAATCGGACCCAGCAACAGCAAATAGAGCATCAATGTTTGCGATAATAAAAAGCCCTGCAAGCCACCGCCATCATAAGGCAAACGACCACGCGCCGTATAATATTGGCCATCCACCGCCGCCGACACATAAATGACCGGACCACGCATATCATAGGGTCCATCGGGCGCGCGGCGGGGCATCGCCCATGCGCGCACAGACGCGGCCTTAACCCCCGTTTCGGCCAGCCGGTCCGACACATATTGGCCCAAATCGGTCCGCAATTCCGCCGTGGCCGGCACCGTCACCGGAGCAGTGGTAATCCGCAGGCGCATGCCCTGATCAACTCGCCCCTGATCAGATCGCCCCTGATCAGGTCGGCCCATATCCGCTCGCCCATGGTCGGATAGGCTCGGCGCGGGCCGACCATGGTCAGACGCGTGCATCACGCCCCGTCGCTCTGCATCATCTGGCCGATCAGCAGATCGATGCGCGCCGCGTTCCATCCATCGGCTATCGTCCCGCTCATCGGCGGATGGCTCACCATCCCCGCTCCGCTCCCGCTCGACGGCATCGGCGATGCGGGCGACGATCATGCCGCTGCCATGTGCAATGGCCCGCTGCTGCTGTGATCGGGCCAATAGCGTAAAATTCACCGCCTGCGCGACGAACAAGGCCAAGGCGATGGCGACCACCAACTGGCCAACCAAGCCCTTTGGCCACAAGCCTTTCATCATGTCGCCGGTCCCATGCGCTTGACTTCACAGGCCAAAGTATAGCCCCCGCCCCATACGGTTTTCACAATTTGCGGTTGGGCGGGGTCCACCTCTATTTTCTTGCGCAAGCGGCTAACCAAATTGTCAATCGCGCGGTCAAAAATCTCCGCTTCGCGCCCGCGCACCAAATCCAGCAAACGTTCGCGGCTCATCACCTGTCGCGGATGACGGACCAGTGCATTAAGCAAATGAAATTCGCCCGACGACAAGGCGACTTCCACGCCATCTTCGTCCACCAACACCCGTTCCACCTCGCGCAATAACCAGCGATCAAAGGCATAGCTAACGCCGCTGCTGCTCACCGCCCGTCCGCTTTGCTGGGTTCGGCGCAAAACCGTGCGAATGCGGGCCACCAACTCGCGGGGGTTAAAGGGTTTGACGACATAATCGTCCGCGCCCATTTCCAGCCCGATAATCCGTTCGGTATCCTCCGCCCGCGCGGTCAGCAAAATGACGGGCATTTCGCCGCTTTCGCGCAAATGACGGGTCAGGGACAGGCCATCCTCGCCGGGCATCATGATATCGCTGATGACCAAATCCACCGATTGCGCGCGCAGCACGGAGCGCGCTTCGGCGGCGCTGGCCGCCGTGGCAACCCAAAAACCTTGGGATTCCAAATATTCCCCCAATGGTTCACGGATCGAGGGTTCATCGTCAATCACCAACAAACGCGGCATGTCCATATCGGTCATCATGTCCCAAATCTGCAAAGCTGGTTGTTAAAAATGCCGCAAAGCGCCCATCCCATTTTCCGGGGTGGGCGCTCGCTTCATCGGTGGCAAGGCCGATTATTTCGCAGACGGGGCCGGTGGTGCCACGCGGGCGGCCCGGCGCTCGCCATGCTTGGCGCGCATATCGGCGCGGGCGGTCTGTCGTTCAGCGACGGTCACTTTGCCATCCTTATTGGCGTCCATTTGGTCGAACCGCGTCAGGGATTTGGCGACAAAATCGGCTTTGCTGATCGTCGCTTCCGGTCCCATGCCGTACCCGCCATGGCCACCACGACCACCGCGCATGCCGTGGTGTCGGCCACCGCCGCGCCCGTCACGGCCCGCAAAGCGATGCTCGCCGCGCGGCCCCTTCGCCGCATCACCGGCTGTGGGCGCAGGGTTCGCCGCCAGACGTTCGGCGCGCTGGGCAGCAAAAGCGGCGCGGCGTTCGGTCATTTGGGCTTCGCGCTGGGTGCGTGCTTGGTCAAACTCAGCCTTGCTCACGCTGCCATCTTTATTGGCGTCCAGCGAAACAAAGCGGGCTTCATGCCGCGCATTTTGACGCGCGCTACGGTCCGCCGCGTCCCATTTCCCATCCTTGTTCACGTCCATTTTGTCAAAACGTGCTTCGGCGTGGCTTTGCGCTTGGGCGCGGGTCATGTCCGCCGGCTTGGCAACATCGGCTGGCATCGCAAAAGCAGGAACCGCCATCGCCGATGCGCTCAAGGCCAACAGGGTGATCATCTTATTCATATCGAAACTCCGTTCGGGACAGCGGAAAGGGGGGAAGGCGCTGCCCCGTTAATGGCGTTCTAGCCCCGCTTTGTAGCATGACGTTGCCGTAAATCGCAAAAATTGTCGCAAAATGTCGCATTGTCTGGCCATCGTTCATCAACCCGACAGGCCACTCTCCGGCCGCACGGGCATCATGTGCCACACAGACTGGCCTTTGATGCTCCACTTGCCCATATCGCGCCGAAAATGTAAAATCAGGCCAACGAACAGAAAGATATAATCGGTGCCAACAACCCATCGTTGGTGGATTTTGGCCACCCTCCTCCTGTCCTTCACCCCAATTGTGGTGGATGCGACCATTTTGCACATCAGCATCCCGTCGCTCACGCTGGCGTTAAAAGCCAGCGGTACTGACATATTGTGGATCATCGACATTTACCCGCTGATGATGGCCGGATTGCTGGTCCCGATGGGCACCCTCGCCGACCGCGTGGGCCCAAAACGGATGCTGATGATCGGCCTCAGCATTTTCATGATCGCTTCAACGCTGGCCGCCTTTGCGCCGTCCGCCTTGGTCTTAATTGCCGCCCGCGCGCTTCAGGCGATTGGCGGATCGATGGTCATGCCCACCATCCTCGCCCTGATCCGCCATTTGTTCACCGACAATAAAGAACGCGGCATCGCGCTGGGCCTGTGGGGAACGGTGGCGTCGGCGGGGGCGGCCATCGGCCCGATTGCAGGCGGAGCATTGCTGGAACATTTTTGGTGGGGATCGGTCTTTTTAATCAACCTTCCCATCATCTTGCTGTTGCTGCCGTTAATCGCCTTACAAGTGCCTGAATTTCGCACACACGCGCACGGACCGTGGAAAATCGGTCATGCGATCATCCTTATCATCGGCCTGTTGGCAGCCGTATATGGCTTAAAATCCCTGATCGGGGCGAAAATCCTGTGGTGGCAATCACTGGCTTTTATCGGGTCCGGCATGATGTTCATCGTCTATTTCATCCAATTGCAACGCCGCGATCCGGTTCCGATGTTGGATATGTCGCTCTTTTCCATTCGCCCCTTGGCCATTGGCATCGGCGTCGCGGTGATCGTCTGCGCGGCCTTGGCGGGCACGGAATTAACCATCGCCCAAGAATTGCAATTTGTGCTGGGCAAGTCGCCGCTACAGGCTGGCCTATTCATGCTTCCGCTGATGATCGCTTCGGGCGTTGGCAGCCCCATCGCGGGTTGGGCGGTCGGTCGATTTGGTCTGCGCGCCGTGATGTCCCTGTCGATCTTGGCGTCTGGGGCCGCGCTCTTTGGGTTGGCGATGACCAATTTCGAACAGGCGGGCCTGTTCGTCATCCTGTGTTTCCTTGTGCTGGGCATCGCCCTCAGCATGGGAATGACCAGTTCCTCTATTGCCATTATGGACAATGTCAGCCCCGACAAAGCAGGGGCCGCAGGGTCGTTAGAGGGCACAGGTTATGAATTCGGCATGGGCCTTGGCATTGCCTTGTTCGGCGGGATATTAACCGCGCTCTATCGCTTGGGCATGGATGCCCCCACCGGAACCCCGCTGCATGCCCAAGCTTCAATCGGCGAAACCTTCACTTATGCACAGGGGCTAAGCGAGCCGCTCGCCGAACCGCTCAAGGCGGCGGGGCGGCTGGCCTTTTCCGGCGCGCATATGTGGGTGCTGAGCATATCCGCCGCGATGCTGACCGTGCTGGCCGCCATCGTCTGGTTTTTGCTGCGCCCGACCCGCCAAACCGATTAGCCAATATCTCCGCGCCCCCATCTGCGCGCGCCGTGCTACGGCCCCCGCAAATCAATACGCGCCGTCCGTGGTAAAGAATGGCAAAACGCTGACGGTCCCTGTGCAGCCCCCCTTATACACTTTGCCTGCACAGGGACCGTCAGCATTTCAGCGACATTGCGGGAATGGACATCCCCTTCCCGCAGCGCCCCCTAAAACTTCAACGCCCCGCTAAAACCGAAAATGCGCGGGTCTGGTGTGAAGACGTTGGTGGTCAAACCATTGTCATCGCTGTTCACGAAAAAACCCGTAATCGGCATCTTCTTAAAGACATTCTTCACATAAAGCTGGAACGTCAGATCGGACTCTGGGCGCGCCAGCGTCACGGCAATATTCATATTGTCCCAGCCGCGCAGACGGTCGAACTCCGTATTATACACCCGCCCAAAGCTTTTGGATTGGCGATAATAATCACCGCGGAAGGTCAGCTCCCAATCCCCACTGTCCAGCAAGAAGCTGTACTGCGCCCCAATATTCATCGTCAGACGCGGAGCGTTGGGCAATTCATTCCCCTCTAGCTGCGCATAAAAACCACGCCCGCCATTGGGTGCGCCGCTGGAACCGCCAATCCACGCATCCGGATTGGCAGGATCATAAGGCACAAGTGCGCCTACAGTAGCAGGGTTATAAGGCGCCGTTGGATCATAGGTAAATCCATAAGCCGGATTGAGTAAAGCAGTACCTCGATTAGGATTCCAATAATTTAAGCTGCCAACCCTTACGGGTCTCGCCGGATTCCAGGTTCCATAACGGTCTGCGCCTGGGCACAGACTGGCCAAAATTATCGCAGTCTCACCTGGGGTCTTGGGAAGCAACCCTCCTGCATTTTTGATCAATATTTGTTCGACTAAGGCCCGCGGGGCAATGCAATTGGACGGAACCTGCAACCAAGGCCGTAAGACTACCCAGTCAGGATCCCCCTGTGTGCGGTTCATCACGTCAATCGATTGTGCCCCCTTGCCCAATCTTGTCCGCAAATAGCCCAAATTCCCATCCATCCGAAACGCACGCGAGGGACGCCATGCCGCCTCTAGTTCCACCCCCCAACTGGTCGCATCGAAATTTTCATTAAAGGCAATACGATCTTGAATTTGAGAAACCTGAAAATCCTTATAATCATAGAAAAATCCGGTTGCATTCAACGTAAAGCGACCGCCGTTCAAACTATGCTTCATGCCGACTTCAAACGCATTGACATATTCGGGACGGAATGTTTGCGGCAAGAACTGGAACTGAACCACATTGGGGTTAAAATCAATTCTGGGCGGATTCACGCCGCCGCCCTTATAACCACGGGACATTGATGCGTAGATCAGACTGTCGTCGGTGAAACTGATATCGGGTTTCCAGTCCAACACCACGCGGCCTGTAAACTTGCCCCAAGACAAGTTTATATCATCCTGCGCTGGATAGCCGCTGTTGACGCGCCCACCCGTAATGTCGCCGATAAAAAGATTAGCGAGATCGTAATTACCGTTTTTGATAGCGTTTATTACATCTGGCTTATTTCGACCGCCACCCAGCAACAGCTGACTGGGTATCTGATCTGCACGTTTCTTGTCATTGGTGTAGCGTGCGCCAATGGTCAGCTTAAGGTCTTCATTAATATTCCAATACAGCTCACCAAAAACTGCTCTCGATTTTATGCGAACACCATTCTGGCTAAGGAAATAATTGTGACCTTGATTATTTAAACTATCGATTGGATTGGTATCAACATAAGGACATTCACGGTCCTCATTACCAAGATCGCAATTGGTTAATGCCCATCCATAGCCAACAAATCCAGGTGCATTAGGGTCAGGACCCATTGATTTGCGGTGACGGCTGTGATTCAGGCTCGCGGT